>CAYSJM010000081.1:0-14321 GCA_964431385.1 uncultured Ignavibacteriaceae bacterium
TCTTGATTTGAGTATCAACCGGTACAAAGTGACAGAATACAAAGAGGTTGTTTATCAAGACCCGAAGGAAATATTGGCAAAGATTGAGGCTCTTGAAAATGAGATTGTTTTGGGGATTAGTGAGTTGAAGGGGTTATGAAGTTTAAGCAGCTTGGATTCCATGAATTAGTATCGAAGACACCGAATATAAGAGGAATCCCAACTAATGAATACAAATCCGAGGGAAGATATCCCGTTATCGATCAAGGGAATAAATTTATTGCCGGTTATTCGGATAATGAAAATGCTTTGTACAAAGATACTTTACCTGTAGTTATTTTTGGAGATCATACATTATCCGTCAAATATTTGGATTTTCCGTTTTGTGTCGGGGCTGACGGTACTCAGATACTAAAACCAAATACTGATGTAATAATTGGTAAATTCCTGTACTATGCGATTATAAATCTCAATATTCAATCATTGGGATATTCACGCCATTTTAAGGTACTGAAAAATTCTATTTTCCATGTACCGGAGATTGAAGAACAACACCGCATTGTAAGAATTCTTGATTTGGCACAATCGCTCATTGAAAAACGAAAACAGGCAATTGCGTATTTGGATGATTATATAAAAGCAGTTTTCCTGGATATGTTTGGGGATCCGGTGAGTAATCCGAAGGGGTGGGAGGTTGGAAAGATTGGGGATTTAGTCTCTGAAATAAATTATGGAACAAGTGCGAAGGCAGGTTCGATTGGTAAATTTCCTTACTTGCGAATGAACAATATTACCTACAACGGAGAATTTAATTTATGTGATCTTAAGTATATCGATTTAGCCGAATCAGATATAGACAAATACACAGTCGCAAAAGGTGATTTATTATTCAACAGAACAAATAGTAAAGAACTTGTAGGTAAAACAGCGGTAGTTAATTTTGAAACTTCAATGGCATTTGCTGGTTATTTGATAAGAGTGAGAACAAACAAAAAAGCAATCCCAGAGTACATTTCTGGATACTTAAACTCAAAGCATGGTAAAACAACGCTTATGCATATGTGCAAAAGCATTGTTGGCATGGCGAACATCAATGCTAAAGAACTTCAAAAAATGAGAATACTCATCCCCTCTGTAGAAACTCAAGAGCTCTATAAAAAGATTTATCATGACATGCAATCATTAAAACAAAAAATGCAAACCCAACTTAGAGAGCTGGTAAGTAATTTTCAGGTGGAGCTTCAGAGGGCGTTTAAGGGAGAAGAGAGTTTTAGTGATGCGGCATAGATTTTATTAGAATCGTTTCAAATTAAGGGAAAATAATTTGACTTAATTCCGACTATTATGATCACAGAGAGATGTTTTCGCAATCATATCTTAGTTCGGAATTTATTAATCGAAATCTTAGTGGGCCAGTTCATTCCTGTCAACAAGTTGATTTTAAAGAGATGTAATTGAAAATAACGGAAGTAGTATTTCTTCAAAAATTTAAATTTAAGTAATGGTGCCTTTCAATTAATTAAATAATTTTTTTCACTTAATTATTGAGAAAAGTATGGGTTTAGCTACCTGGTTCGAAACTTTTTGCTCAAATATTAGAATGACTGATGATACAGTGAGTAAGATTTCTTTTAGATATCATGTTATCACTAGAAGATTAAACTTAGATTTCTGGAATTCCTCATCTGATACAGAACATAGTTTTTATGTTGGTTCATATGGGAGAGACACAGAAATCTTTGCTAGTGATATAGATATGTTATTTTGCCTTCCTTCTCAGGTGTATGCTAGATATAATATGTATCAGAGTAACGGACAATCTGCACTTCTTCAGGCTGTGAAAAACTCACTAAGAAGAACTTACTCATTAACTGAATTAAAGGGCGACGGACAAATCATCAAGGTTAGCTTTTCTGATGATATCAATTTCGAAGTGCTTCCAGCATTCATCAATAGCGATGGGAGAACATATACCTATGCGGATTCGAACAATTATGGTTCCTGGAAAGTAACAGACCCAAAGTCTGAAATAGCTGCGATTTCTAATAGGAATATGCTATGTAATTGGAACTTGAAAAGGTTATGCAAAATGATGAGGGCTTGGAAAGACAATATGGATGTCCCAATCAAAGGCATATTGATTGATACACTCGCTTATCAATTCATAGATAATTGGAAATGGAAGGATAAATCATATCTATACTATGATTGGATTTGTAGGGATTTTTTCAAGTTTTGCGAAGAACAAAATCCGGATCAGGAATGGTGGAGAGCCCCCGGAAGTGGAAGATTTGTTTATAATTCTGAAAATTTCAGATATAAGGCTAAAAGGGCATATAATATTTCATTAGAAGCAATTGAAGTCGAAGAATATGAATATATAGCAAAATCAAAATGGAGACAAATCTTTGGACCGAAATTCCCATACTGACCCAAAAGTGATCCTTGAGTCGCAGATAAGAGAGTGTTATGGGAGAGTGGTGTACTCGCATAAAACTCAAGAAAAATGTGCTGATATAATAAAACACAAGAGTGATTGTATGAAAGTTTGGCAGATAGTTTTATCAGCCATAACAACTGCAAGTTTAATCTCAAAAATATTTGGAGACTGGAAGCTAAGTGGAGTAGACATCGCATTAGTATTGGGTGCAATTGTGTCCGTGATATTAATGGTTCTTAATGCTTATTTGAAGGGTTACGATTTGGATTCAATAATGCAAAAACATTCAAGCTGTGCTGTTGATTTGTGGGGTATTCGAGAATCCTACTTATCTCTCTTAACAGAAATCAAAGCAGATCTTCTCAGTATAGATGAAATTATTCCTAGACGAGATGCATTACAAGAAAAATTGAATGATATTTATAAAGGAGCACCTAGAACGATTAACAAAGCATATTCTAAAGCTCAAGAGGCTTTGAAACAGAATGAAGAACTTACTTTCAGTGATAAAGAAATCGATATTATGTTACCAAAAGAGTTGCGACGGACAGAAAGCGATAATGATAATACTTAAGTCGTGTTGAAATGAGGGAATTTGATTTACTCAGAATTTTAAAAATTAATGATGCAATTATTGCAGTTGGATAACTTGATTTTGTGATAGTCGATTTAAACCACTGAAAATAAATTGTATTGATAACTCAATTTCACGCAATCGAACATAGGAGGATTCAATGTTAATAACTAAAAAACGGATAAGAAAAATAGAAAACTTTCTGTCTTCAATAAAAGATAATGATTATTTTGTTGTGGGTGTAACTGATATTTCAAGATTTACTAGGCAACTAACAACTGCTGGATTTACCCCAACTCTAGAAATTGGTGAACGCATCTTACCAAGTGATTATTTTGGTCCAATCAGTAGATTTAATGCGGAAGGAAAGTATGTCCCCAATAAAAATCTACCGAAGGAGACGGCATACCGAACCAAAATATGGCATTGGACAGAGTGGCATGGGAATGAAAGAGTTGAAAAATCGAAAATTGTAGATGTCCCGTACGAAAGGTATCCTAGGACATTTATTCCTCCGTTCAGCATTGAATTGGTTATTGGACAAGATACTTCTTTGAACAAGTTGGTTGTTTGTGATAAGCTAAAAAAATGTCAGACTGACTATGAAAAAATAATTCATACGGTTAATTTGTTCCTCGAAATACTTGGTGAAGCGGAAATATTTGATGAAAATCTTAACAGTATCTTCACCACACCACTGAAAAGGTTGAATTGGAATGTTTTACCGAAAGGTCAGATGCCTTGGAGTAACCTGAAGAAGTTACTTCAACCAATTCTAAATAAAGCTCCTCAGGGTAATAGAGGGATAATTCTTTATCGGTTCAAGACATTGAATAATTTTAATCCGGATTTTCATGCTATCGGACATGCAGGATTTTATGGGTATGTGATATTTGGGTTCCCAAAAAAGAATATCTATATATGCGAGAGTATCTATTCTGACAATGCCACCTATGTTTTTGAAAATCAGTGGGAAGATTTTTCTAAACTGACAAAAGCAGAAATTTTAGACAATAATTACCAAAAGGCTAGAATAATACATACAAAAAATTGGAGTTCTGATGTTAAAAAGATTATTAATTGATAATAAACATCAAAAAATTAAAAGAAAATAACCAAATTCTTTCTTAAAGAAGTCAACTTTGAAGTTGAGGATTTACTAATTTATGTTTGATAATAATTTAATGACCGGACTCAGGTAATCAAACCGATTATCTAACTTTCCTGCAATCAACAGGCTGCCCCACTTTCCAATGGGACAACCCAAAAAAAATTTTTCTATTCTGGGAAAGCGAAGATTGCGAGATCAAATTTGGTAGCTGTTCGTCTATATTTGTGGTTAAATTTGACATTCTTGGAATACCCAAAAATTTAAGCAAATTTATGGGATTCATTTTCTTATGAATTTTAACAATGACCAACACATTATCAATGATACTTTTGTTTTATAACATGATGTCGGTCAGGTTTCTATTTCAATAATGTCATCATATTTGTTATATATTCCGGATATTTACCTTCAAAATATTCTAAGATTAAAGGATTTCCGTGTAGAAAATGTGAGGTCAATTCCACCCATGTTTCAACTGGTATCTGCCCGTTTATCTTAAATAGCTTGATGGAATCTGTTTTTATTTGGTATTCGTTTTTTGCATTATAATTAAAATCGGAGTCTTTCCTTGCAATGTATTCATCTGGACTGTAAAAGTGAAGCGCACCATCAAAATGTCTAAAAGCATCAGTACTCATATCAAATTCCGCATGTACATAACGCACAGGATGCACGGATTTTTTATCCCTAATAACCTTTATTTTTTCAGTTTTGAATTCTTCAAGTTGAAATGACTTAATGCCATCTTTTGTTGTCCATTTAATATCTAATGAGTATGCTGATTCAAAATAGTTTGATATAAAATCCTGTGCAAGATAACCCGGCGGCCTTAACTTAACATTGCCATCGGGGATATTGCTAATGTTTTCGTTAAATTTGGCACCATACCAAGTTTCTCGCTCAAAATATATCGGCCCATCAACATCAATTCGAACCCGATTCATATCCAACAAAATGCTTCGATTGAAGTTCTTATTTCCACGATTCCAAAATAATGGGATAAAATTTGGATTAAAGTTGGTTTCTTCATCATAACCACGCCGAAAGAAATGACTAGCAAGTAACATGAAATTACTTCTATGAATTACTCCTACGCGATAAGGATTGTCCTTAATTCCTTTGAGTAAGTGTTCCAAATTAGTAAGACCCTCTTTATCTGTCTCCATTTCAGGGGAAAGAATTAAAGCAATTCTAGGATATTGGGCAACAAGACCTATTGTCCGAATATGGTGGATCTTAAGGTCATGCAAATCCAATCCTTTTGATTTACAATACTGCTTGAATTCGTTAATAAGATTGGAATTATTAGCCAGTACCTCTATTTCTTCTGCCTCTTTTCGTTTCCAATAGCCTTTAATAATGTCATCATGAGATTGCATTTTAACCCCCTAAAATGTTATATCGTTCTGCTCTTCTAATACTGATTCGGTTGGGTTTACATCTGATGCAACGATAAATCGTGCTCTTTCAAGTAGCTCATCAAATGTTATAATTTCCGGATTGTACAGATTACGCCTGTAGAGTTCAAAAGTCTCTTTACTAGCATCTGTGGGAGACTGTCCAGAATATTTCAAATTAATTTCTATTTTTTAAGTACTCCAGCGAATTGTTGCAATTTATTGCTGGTTCTTCGCATATATTCAAATGTACTCACAAACAGCAATAACTCAATGATAAATCCGCATATTAATGTCAAAATTTGTACTTTATCCCATATTCTGTAGAATCCAATAGCAGTAGATGATATCGCCGTGCCTAAAAATAAGCTAATAATGGCTTTGTAATTATCCTTAAGCTGAGGAGTTTGATCTTTGGCATTTTTAGTTCTTAACCAGTTTTCCCAATAAATAATAGGGTCCTCTTCTTTGAAATATCCGTTTAGTTTTTTCTCGATTAAGGATAAATAATTTCCTACTCTCATCATTCTGGTTACCTCCCCAATCCATATTATCAAAGTTAGATAACAAATGATGGGATTAAATGCAAGAAATACTAAGTCCGATAATGGAGTTTTATCCCAAACATTAAACCCAGCCGCAATCACGACACCCACAGTAGCCATTCCCATGCGAACTGTTGATTGCTGGCCTTTCATTGATTCAAGACTTTCTTGACGCAGAGTTTTGTATTCTTCTATTGCAACACTTATTTTTTGATCTAACATCGGTCACCTCAAGATGTAATTGATCACGGAAAAATGGAATTACTAGTAGCTTGATTCAGTTATCAAAGCGCGTATTTTCCAGCGCAAAATAGATAAAGTGCTTTCAACTATTTTAACTCCCTTTTTGCTGTTATTTACTAACATTCAGTTAAATGAATATTGAGGAGTAAAATACAGTCTTCGCTATTACAGAAATTAGCATTTTTGGCTACCTGCTTGGATAGTCTCACCCCTCAAGCTTAATCTTCGAAATGGGGAGTATCCCCATCTGAACAGCTCTTCAGTACTGCGGAGAATGTTTTAATATTTGAAAGTTTTTAGACTGTACCCAAAAATAAGGTTCCGGGGCTCTTAGTTTTGCGAGTTCAGGAGCCCTGGAATTCAACCAGGCTTTGAGCCAACTTAATTTCTTCAGGACAACATCAACTTCACTCGTGTTCGCGGAATGAACTTCCACAAAAATAACCTTACCATTAAATCCTATCGCATAGTCCCACCTGTTATCCCGTGGGTAAAGAGTAACGGTCGTCGAATCAATATCAACACTTCCCTCGACTGTAACAGTTTTTGTTACGACAACTTTTGACGAATTTTTCCCGAGTGCTGTGAGTCCAACCTTAAAACCTTCAGAAATATCCGGTGTATTTGAAACTGCATCCTTAAAAGCAGAGTTTGGCAGATTAGTTTTTTCCATTCGTGCTAACCAATCGTGCTACAATCTCTGAAGCGTTCGAGCTAAATGAGGAAATACCTCCCCACTCGGCAATATCTTTATCGTCACTGAAGGCATCCAGGCTTGAAATGTCCTTAACTTTCACTCCCTCTGAAGAGTGTCTGAAATAGTATGTTTTTATCTTTTTCGATAATACATCCGCTAAAGCTTCGGCAAAATTTGCGTTTTTGATATCGAATAGAGCAAGTATGTCGTTCATGCTGCCCCTGTTCTCTTTGATCAAATTAAATGCCCAGACGAAATCTAATAACACATTCGAGTGAGTGGAGATTACCACTTTATATCCCCGGGAAAGCAATTCCATAACCTGCAAAATTACCGTCTTTATCGCGTTCGGGTGTAAACCCATTTCAGGTTCCTCGATAACGACAGTTTCAATTTTATTTCTCCTGGCGACTTTTGCGGGTGGGGATAACCAATAAAAACTCATCAAAAGGGGTAAAAACTCCTTCTGACCTGTGCTCCATTGCCCGAAGCCCAGGGAGCTTTCATTCACATTTAGAATAAATTTAAGTCTCTCAGTTTTTTTGATCCCAATTGTACTTCCATGAAAAATTTCTTGATCGATGGCATCCCGGAGTACTTTTTTCAGCCGGTTTTGTTGCGGAAAATACTGTTCTTCCTTCAAATCAACATTAAATGAGAGTCGCAATGTCTCACTAAAATTCCGTAAGACAAATGGATCAGAACTTTCGTAGTCACTGAAATAATTTGGCCACCCTTTTTGAACACACAGTACTCTGTGTGCCGGGATATAAAAGACTGATTCCATTGCCTTGATATCCAACGGTTCACCTCTTTGAGGTTTTAATTTATCGAGATCAAAAGGTTTTCCATTAAAATTTACAGAGGTCTCATTGTTAAGTAAAGTTGACATCCCTTCACCAAAATACCGTTCAAATATCTCTTCTTTTGAATTCCCCCAAGTGAAAGCATACTGATTCAGGGTGTTTCTGATCTGTCGTTTGTCTTTAAGGAGTTTTGCAAGTTGTAGCAGAACACTTTTCCCACTCGCCTGCGGACCAATTAATATTGTAAGATCACCAAATTTGATGTTTGCTTCTTTGATGGGACCAAAATTTGATAGACTGATATTTTTCATTTGCTGCCGGCTTTATTGATTTTAGGCATTGAGACTAAAAAATGAAGAATCTTTTATTTAATTTTCCGTATTGATTTCAAAATATGTAGCTGCTGTAACTTAAATTATAAACAGCTAAAAATCATTATGGAAATTGGAAAAACAAGATTACATATTAAGCAAATCAATCAATTTATACAATATTACTACAATATTACTACAAAATAAATACAATACTGTTCAATTTCGAATAACTGCGAAAGTCACTTAAAGGACTTTATCACCCCCCCCCAAAAAAAAAATCACATCATCAAGATTTATCCCTGGCGGCAAACATTTCATTTTCTCCCGTCACTTATGTAATTTGTGGCACGGAATTTTTATAATCGAAATGGAGAAATAAAGCATGCGACTAAACCTTTCTACAATAGATGAATATATATCTGAGGCTGACGAAAAAGTAAGAGGGATACTCCAACAGATGAGAGGAATTATTGCTGAAGCGGCACCGGGTACAACTGAATGCATAAGTTATGGTATGCCCGCATTCCGGTTGAGGAGAGTGGTGGTCTATTTTGCAGCGTTCAAAAATCATGTTAGTCTTTTCCCGGCACCTTCGGGAGTTGCGGCTTTTGCAGAGGAGCTGAAACCCTGGAAATGCTCTAAAGCTACAATTCAATTTCCACTCGGTGAGCCTCTTCCGGAGGAACTGATAAAAAGAATTGTCGCTTTCAGATTAAACGAGGAACTGGAAAGAGAAAAGTCAAAAAAATAACTTGACATCCCGTTTGTAATTGCGTAATTTACGCAACGCATTTTACGCAATTATTTGATGACTGTTATGAAACCAAAAAACCCGTTTGTATTAACCAGCTACATTTCCCCTGAATATTTCTGTGACAGAAAAAAGGAGACCCGCCGGACTATTGATGCCGTGACGAACGGAAGGAATCTTGTGATTTTTTCACTTCGCAGGCTTGGAAAAACACAGTTGATAAAACACTCCTTTCACTTTCTAAAAAATGAAAAAGACTGCACAGTAATTTATCTCGATATCTTGCACACCCGAAATTTGAAGGAATTTACACAAGCCTTTGGTGATGCGATCTTCTCGGCGATCAGCAAAAATTCTTCATCTATTTTAGAAGTGGCAGCCAAGGTAATATCTAATTTAAGACTTTCGTTAAGTTATGATGCATTTACGGGACAGCCTTCAATTCAGTTTGATCTTCGCGATGCGAGGGAGGCGGAAACCACTCTTACACAACTTTTTGGGTATCTTACCGGGCAGAAACAGGAAATTGTTGTTGCGATAGACGAATTCCAGCAGATCAGTCACTACCCTGAGAAAAATGTTGAGGCACTTCTCCGCTCTTTAATTTCGGGTTGCGGGAATGTGAAATTCATTTTTTCGGGGAGCAGTTCACATCTGTTGGTCTCGATGTTCAATTCGGCTACACATCCTTTTTATGGAAGTGCAGAGCTGATGAAATTAGAGAAAATTGAGAGGGAAGAGTATGTCAATTTTATTACCGGCATACTTGATAAACATGGCAAAAAAATCGATAGAGAAACCGTTTGTGCCGTTCTCGACTGGTGCCGCGACCACACTTTTTATGTGCAATATACATTCAACAAACTGTTCAATGCCACCGATAAAAAGATTGAAGAGAGGGATGTAACCGAAATAAAACGAACAATCCTCGAAGAAAATGAACCGGCTTACTACACATATTATCGCCTCCTCACCAAAACCCAGTGGGACCTCCTCGCCGCCATCGGAAACGAACCCGACGGTGCAACGGGAATTTATTCAAACAGTTTTATCCAGAAACATCACCTTGCAAGCACCAGCTCAGTTAGAACGGCGATGCATGCTCTCCTCTTGAGAGAACTGATTTACGAGGAAGATGAAAAATATTTTGTGTATGATGTTTTTCTTGGGAGGTGGCTGGGGAAGGAGTTAGGTATTAGGTGTTAGGTATTAGGTGTTAGGTATTAGGTGTTAGGTGTTAGGTATTAGGTGTTAGGTGTTAGGTATTAGGTGTTAGGTATTAGGTGTTAGGTATTAGGTATTAGTTTTATGTCCACATGTTGCGGCAGGTCCCGGGGTTGAAACCCCCAGGCTATTGGTTTTAATTTATCTCTGCGTTAATCCGTAAAATCCGCGTGAATCTGCGTCCCCTGCTCACATGTCGCCACAAGGGTTTTTTTAAGTTTATCGGCAGGACAATCGAGGACGATTGTCGCTCCTTTTCAGATTATTAGAATTTGTAAATCATACTTCACACATCATACATCATACTTCAATTCAAATTTCACCTCAAGTGCTCGAGTCACTCAACAAATAATTTGTAATAACGGTCTCCAGTTCTTATATTTGTAGTTCGATTTTTTGGACAATTGCGTTGAAAATAAAGATATCGGCTTTGGAGTTTGGGAGGAACGAGTTGGATTACACAGGAAATGTGGAAGAACTTGGTCTGGAAGCTCCTTTTTACGGTAAATACGAACTTTTTGTATCGATTGACAAGACACATCAGCAGCTGTTGGTGGATGTGAATTTGCTTGTAAATGCGAAGTTTGAGTGTGACAGGTGCACTGTTGATTTTGAATCGAAGCGGGATATAAGCTTTACACTTCTGTATCTTTTTGATGAAAGAAGTAAAGAGACGGATGATCCCGATGTAAATTATCTGTCGAGGGAAGCGGATAAAATAGATATTACAACCGAGTTGTACGATTATGCATATCTTGATATACCATTTAAAAAGTTGTGCAGTGAAGAGTGCAAAGGGTTGTGCCCCCGTTGTGGAACGGACCTGAATAAAAAAGATTGTAAATGCGACAAAGACCCGATAAACCCGATTTGGGCGGATCTTGAAAAACTTAAAGATGATTTTAAAGAAGATTAATTAATAACTTAAATTGACGGAAATTAGCGATGCCAAATCCTAAAAGAAAAATGTCGAGAACCAGAAGAGACAAAAGAAGAACACACTACAAAGCTGTTGCTCCTTCAGTAGGTTCATGTCCAAATTGTGGTGAAGTGAAGATGAATCACCATGCATGCCCTTCCTGCGGATATTATGCAGGAAGATCGATGTTTCTTCCTAAGAAATAGTCTGACCGGCGAATAATATGCAAAGCCCCGGAAAATTGTCCGGCAAGTGTAGAGTTGTGCTTGATGCGATGGGTGGGGATTTTGCCCCCCTGAACGAGATAAAAGGGGCTATCGATGCGGAGAAGGAAGATAAAGATCTGGAAGTGTGGCTCTCCGGAGATAAAAAACGGATAGAGAAGGTGCTTTCTGAGAATAATCTTCAATTCGACAAAAACCGTATCGTTGATGCCTCACAGGTAGTGGCGATGAGTGATCAGCCATCACAGGCGTACAAGGAAAAACAGAACTCTTCATTAGCAATTGGATTGCGTTTTGTAAAAGACGGAAATGCTGATGCATTTGTGAGTGCCGGAAACACCGGTGCGGTTATGTTGTTCTCAACATTGATCTACCGGAAAATTAAAGGAATTGACCGCCCTACCATTGGCACACTCATGCCATGTATCGGCGGTTTTTGTACAATATTCGACGCCGGAGCGAGTGTGGACTCAAAAGCCCATCACCTGGCGGAATTTGCTGTGCTCGGCTCTATTTATGCAGAAGAGATGCTCGGAAAACCAAATCCAAGGGTTGGTGTGGTGAGCGTGGGTGAAGAGGAGTCGAAAGGCAACGAAGTATCTAAAAAAGCCCTGCAGATGATAAAACCTCTCGGTCTCAATTTTATTGGGAATATAGAGGGGAAAGATATTTTTAAAGGAAATGTTGATGTGGCTGTTTGTGACGGTTTTACAGGAAATATTCTTTTAAAATTTGCCGAGGGCATGTCGTACCTGCTGAAGTATCTCTTTAAGGAGTATGCTGATCAGGGCATTTTTAATAAAATTAAAGTGGGCTTGTTCAAAAGTTCACTGAAGTCGATCTTTTCGAAGCTCAACTATGAAAATTACGGTGGTGTACCACTTCTTGGCGTAAACGGAATAACTATTATTGGACACGGCTCCAGTTCACCCCTCGCCATCAAGAATATGATTCACAAAGCTGCGGAAGCCCACCGGAAAGACTTGCTTGCCAAGCTCGCCGGGGCAATCGATTCCCGTAATATCGATCACAACGAAGGAAACCCTGAATGACCAATAATTCCAAAATAAATGCTACGATTACCGCTGTAGGCATGTATGTGCCTGATGAAGTGCTTGATAACGATTATTTTTCAAGCTACCTTGACACCAATGACGAATGGATAGTTTCAAGAACCGGTATTAAAGAGAGAAGAATTTTAAGAAATGGTGCCACGAGCGACCTCGCTTACGGTGCTTTAAAGGATTTGATCGAAACTTCGAACCTAAATCCTGAAGAAATAGACGCAATAATTGTAGCAACGGTTACCCCCGATATGCTTTTCCCTGCGACAGCTTGTCTGGTTCAGGAAAGAATTGGAGCTAAAAAAGCGTGGGGTTTCGACCTTTCAGCAGCTTGCTCCGGATTTCTTTTTGCTGTTCAGACGGGTGCAAGTCTTGTAGCATCGGGAGCCTATAAAAAAGTTGTTGTAATTGGTGCTGACAAGATGAGTTCCATTGTAGATTACTCTGACAGGAATAACTGTATCCTTTTTGGAGATGCCGCAGGAGCGATACTTCTTGAACCAACCGAAGACAAATCACTCGGAATAAAAGATTCAATTCTTCATGTGGACGGATCAGGAGCTGACTACCTGCACATGAAGGGTGGCGGAAGTCTGAATCCACCTTCACACGAGACGGTTGACAACAAGATGCACTACCTCTACCAGGAAGGAAAGGCTGTTTATAAAAGAGCAGTTCTCGGAATGGCTGAAGTGTCGGCTGAAATTATGGAGAAAAACGGATTAAAAGCTGAAGATGTTGCCTGGCTCGCCCCACATCAGGCAAATCTTCGTATCATCGATTCTACCGCAAACAGGATGGGAATCGGCATGGACAAAGTAATGTTGAATATTGAAAAGTATGGAAATACCACTTCGGGTACAATTCCAACCTGCCTTGCAGAATACTACAGAGCCGGGAAAATTAAAAAAGGCGACAATGTGGTTCTTGCAGCTTTTGGTGCAGGGTTCACTTGGGGTTCAATTTACCTGACCTGGAGCATGGACTAAGATGGCGAAAAGGGCTCTTCTTTTCCCGGGACAGGGTTCGCAGTATGTCGGAATGGCAAAAGACCTGTTCGACAATTCTGTTGAAGCCAAAGAGATGATTAAGACCGCTGATGATGCTCTCGGAGTTCCCCTTTCCTTTATTATGTTCAACGGTCCTGAAACCGATCTTAAACAGACCGAATATACCCAGCCCGCAATATTTTTACACAGCGTTGTTCTCGCATCACTTTTGAGAAGACTCGATTTTGAAGGTGCCGCCGGACATTCACTCGGTGAATATTCCGCTTTGGTTGCATGTAACGCGGTTCAATTTTATGAAGCTGTTAAATTAGTCAGGTTCAGAGGACAGGCGATGCAGCAGGCAGGAACCGATTTCCCGGGTACAATGGCTGCCGTTATCGGTCTTGAAAGACCCGTTCTCGAAGAAATTTGTCTTGAGGCGTCTAAAACCGGAATAGTGCAGTGTGCAAATTTTAACTCACCCGGTCAAATTGTGATATCAGGCAGTGTTGAGGGTGTGTTAAAAGGGATGGAGCTTGCAAAAGGTGCCAAGGCGAGACTCGTCACCCAACTTCCAGTTTCTGGAGCATTTCACTCACCATTGATGCAATCTGCTAAAGATCAACTCGGCGTAAAGCTTGAGTCTGTCCCTTTTTATGATGCCAAGTATCCTGTGTATGCAAATGTTACGGCAAAACCGACAACGGATAAAGATGAGATTAAAAATAATCTGTTTCGTCAGGTTACAGCACCCGTTCTATGGGAGGATACAATTCGAAATATGATTGCAGACGGCTTTGATGAGTTTGTTGAAGTGGGGCCCGGAAGAGTATTACAAGGACTCGTAAAGAGGATTGACCCCTCGGTTCCGACCTCCGGAATAGATAAATTTGCAGATATAGAAAAATATTTGTAGCCATATATTCATTATTAACTAATATTTAATATATTTTCAGATTGAATATGACAGATTTAAAAGATAAAAGAGCACTCGTAACGGGAGGCTCCCGCGGAATAGGAAAAGCGATAGTGGAAGAACTTGCA
>CAYSJM010000082.1:0-12387 GCA_964431385.1 uncultured Ignavibacteriaceae bacterium
TTAGAGGAAATCAATCAGGCACTATAAGGGAGCAGGAACAAAATGCTTTCAATACGTGCAAGAGTCTCGTTGACCTCATCCTTCGCGGATATACTGTAGTTATCACGCATGGAAATGGTCCTCAAGTGGGTAATCTGATACTTAAAAATGAAGCAGGTTACGAGAAATTTTTGCTCCCTAAAATGCCTCTTGATGTATGCGTTGCCGAGTCACAAGGGCAAATTGCCCATATTATCGCGGTGCAGATGGAGAAACTCCTCCTTCAGCACAACATACAAAAAGAAGTCATTTCCATGGTAACACATGTTGAAGTGGACGCCAATGATCCTGCTTTTCAAAATCCAACAAAACCTGTTGGTCAGTTTTTCCTTAAGGAGGAAGCTGATCTACTCGCAAAAGCCAACGGCTGGCAATTCCGTGAAGACCCGAGAAAACGGGGATTCAGACGGGTTGTTGCCTCGCCCGTGCCCACCCATGTCCGTTCAGCACATATCGTAAAAAAACTTACCGATGAAGGACATATAGTTATTTGCGTTGGTGGCGGGGGAATCCCTGTCGTTCAAAACGGTTACGGTACCATAAAAGGTGTTGAAGCTGTTATCGATAAAGACCTTGCTTCTTCAGTTCTGGCTAACCAGATTGGTGCCGATGAATTAGTCATTCTCACAGATGTCCCGCAGGCATATCTGAATTTTCAAAAAGAAAATGAAGTGGCTCTCGGAGAAATGACAGTAGCCGAGGCAGAGCTGCACATCAAAAATGGTGAGTTTGCAGCCGGTAGCATGGGACCCAAGGTTCAGGCAGCGGTAAACTTTATCAAAAATGGCGGAAGAAGAGCAGTAATAACAGAAGCCGGCGAGCTGGGTAAAGCTAATCCGGGAACAAGAATAATAGCTAATTAACGGACTACAATTATGGCAGTAAATATGAAAGGAAAGAGCTTTCTTTCCATAAACGATCTGACTCTCGAAGAGATGTGGCAGATTTTTGATTTGAGCAGAACTCTAAAAGAAAAAGTATATACCGGTGAAGAACATCATCTTCTTAAAGGGAAAACCCTCGGAATGATCTTCGCAAAACCTTCAACAAGAACAAGAATTTCATTTGAAGTTGGTATCTATCAACTTGGTGGAATTGGAATGTATTTTGGACCAAACGATCTACAACTGAACAGAGGCGAGACTATCAGCGATACCGCTAAAGTGCTTTCGAGATATCTTGACGGTATTATGATCAGAACTTTTAAGCATGAAGATGTTGAAGGGCTCGCAAAATATGGTTCAATTCCTGTAATCAACGGACTGACAGATCTTTTGCATCCATGCCAGGTAATGACCGATCTTTTCACAATACTCGAAAAGAGAAGAAAATTCCAGGGCTTAAAACTCGCATACATCGGCGACGGCAACAACATGGCACACTCCCTGCTTAACGGTTGTTCAAAAGTTGGGATGGATATTTCAGTTGCTTCACCGAAGGGTTATGAACCACTCGGTTGGATAGTTGATAATGCGAAGAGGAACGCCAATTATATGGGTTCAAAGGTTGTTATAACCAATGATCCTGTTGAAGCTTGCAAAGATGCCGATATCATCTATACTGATGTGTGGGCAAGCATGGGTCAGGAAAAAGAGGCGGCAGAGAGAAATCAGAGATTTACAGGTTTCCAGGTTAACAAAAACCTCGTTTCCAATGCTAAAGGCGATTTCCTCTTCATGCATTGTCTGCCTGCTCACCGCGAAGAAGAAGTTACAAACGAAGTTGTTGATTCAGCCAATTCCATCGTTTTTGATGAGGCTGAAAACAGACTTCATGTTCAGAAGGCAATAATGGCACTTGTAATGTAATTCATTCACAAATTACCAAAACTTTAGGTTTTGATTGAGCCGTCTCAAAAGTGGGGCGGCTTTTTTTATGGCTATAAGCCTAAAATACTTTAGAATTATAAAATAATTATTTTGATTTAAATTTATTTTTTGTGTTGATTGTTAATAATACTATGTTTAAATTATACTGTTAAAGTATATTTTTTAATCGATCATACAACCTCTTTAATGGTTAGGTTTTTCCTATTGGACCATAATAATTTTAATCACCTCAATTAATAAAGGAACACGCAGATGAGGTATTTAAGATACTTTCCGCATGTTTTAATCTTCGCCCTTATTCCGTTTGGAGTTTTTGCTCAGAACGGAGTTAACGCACTCTCTTTTGATGGAGTCGATGATTTCATCAAGGTTGATGCAGGAGCGGGAAGCGGACTTAACTTTGGTGGCGCAAGCATTTTTACTGTTTCCATGTGGGTTTACCCCAACAATCCCAATGCACCGGGCGACCAGACATTATTCCACAAACACCACAATTTTTCGGGTACTGTTCAGTACTCGTTATGGCTGAATGCCGGTGTCCTGACCGCCAGGATTGACCGATTCTCTGCCGGGGGTAATTTCTTTATGACCGGAGTAACACCGGTAATAACTCAGTCAAAGTGGTACTATGTGACATTAGTTAAGACCGCCAATGCATTCCAGATTTTTGTTGACGGTATTCTCTACAATTCTGCCACAATTCCCATCACCCAACTTGGGGCATCTTCTTCCATTGGCAATATCTATTTTGGTGCTGATGGTGCCGGTACTGCTCCCTTTAATGGGAAAATCGATGAGATAAAGATTTGGAATATTGCACGCTCGAATACACTGATAAAATTTGATATGTACCGACCGGAAACTTCAACTACTGCAAATTTACCACTTTATCTAAAGCTTGACGAAGGAACCGGACAAATAACTTTTGATGGCGGGCTTGCACCGGTAAACAATGTATATCTCGGAATGGATGCCACAGTTGAATCAACCGACCCGACCTGGACAGTCTCAGGTTCTACTGCGGGTCCTCGTTATGCCCTCTCTCTTGATGGAGTGGATGAATATGCGCTTTCATTCTCGCCTTATTCGATCAATACAAATATGTCAATAGAGTTTTGGGCAAAATCTATGGGCACAGGATCCCGTCAGGTAGTATTTTCACACGGATCGGGTCCAAATTCCATTGTTATTGGTTTCCTTTCTCCGGGTGATCCGGATAATCCGAATGGATTTTTTATGGATTTTGGTTCGGACAGATTAGCTGCCTCCCTTGGTGCAACAGATGCAGAGTGGAACCATTATGCTGCAACATATAACAATTCTACGGGGGAGAGAAGTCTCTACAGAAACGGAAAACTTGTTGCAATCGATACCGCAGCAACATCTTTTTCAACCGGGGGTAATATTGTTTTGGGTTCTGTCACCGGAAGTACTGACTTTTTTAACGGCTTGGTGGATGAAATAAGGATTTGGCAAAGTGTCAGGACTCAACAGCAGATCGTTGCCAATATGAATCGCTCTCTGGTTGGTGATGAAAACGATTTGTCTGCATACTTCAGATGTGACCAGGTCCCTCACAACACACAAAACAGATTACTGAATACAGCCATGGATCTTTACCATCTCGATTTGATAAACATCGAATCAAATTCTGATTTTGTAACCTCCACGGCATTTCATACCTGGATTGGGAGTGTAGATAATCAAACGACAAATTCCGGGAACTGGAGCACCGGACTTACTCCTTCCAACAATGACAATGTCGGATTTGATATCTCAAGTTTACTTACCCCTCCTGCAAATATCATGTCAACCTCTGTGTTCAGAAATGCTTCATTTACGGCAACAGGTACAACTTTGGGAGGAAGTCTTGGAATTCTGGGTAACCTTGGACTTGCATCTCCACTCGATGTTGGTGGAAATATGGTTTCTATTGGCATGTTCGGAAATCTCATAGAGACAGGCTCAAATCTTTTCTCAAATGGTGAACTGCTTTCCAGCAGGACAATCAATTCACCTTCAAATGAGAATGTCGCGGGATTTGGTGCAACTCTCACAAGTGTAGCCAATTTGGGTGCCACTTTGGTTAGGAGGGCCCATACAGCACTCTCGTTTGGTGCAGCGACCGGAATTAAAAGAACTTATTCATTCGCCCCGACAACCAATACCGGTTTGAACGCTTCTTTGGTTTTAAGATACGACGACTCGGAACTTAATGGAAATCCTGAAGCGAATTTGAAGTTCTTTAAATCAACAGATAACGGCACTACCTGGACTCTACTTACGGGTACACATAATACAGTCTCCAACACTTTTACCGTAACTGGTCAAAACTCTTTGGGAATGTACACAGCATTCGGATATGTGGCACCGGCTGTCACTTTAACAAGTCCAAATGTAAATCAGGCATTTTTACCTCTCACTCCAACTCTGGAGTGGACCATCACCGGTGGAATACCAGGTTTTACTACCACTGTCCAGATTTACAGCGATCCAGGGTTAAATACTCTGGTTCATACTGCTAATGTCGGAGGAGCCCTCTCTTATATGGTACCTCCCTCAATATTGGAATTCAATAGAAGATACTGGTGGCGAATAGTTGTTACCGATGGTGCAAATGTTACAAATAATTCAGCTGTAATAACTTTTACCACACTTCTCGATACTCCTTTGCTCACTTCACCCGCAACCGAGTTTGAATCACTCGTGATGTCACCTGATTTAAGCTGGAGTATTGCAAACAACAAGTCAAATGTCCGCTACAAACTTTTAGTTGGCACATCCCCGGGACTTGTTGACCCTGTCAACACAAATGTGGTATCAGGTGTAAACCCCGGCACACTTACACTCAATCCTGTTGGTCTTGCAGTAGCAACAAAGTACTGGTGGACTGTTGGGGCAGAAGTTTTTGATGGAGCAGCAGCGAACAATCTTGAGTTCAAGCTTGCAACTCCCGAAAGAACTTTCTACACCCCTCTCGATGTACTGACAACTCCAATCAATGGAGTTACCGGGCATACTCTTGAGCCAACTTTTGCCTGGACAGATGTTGCGTTTGAGACAGAGTATGAATTGAGAATTTCGACTGCGGGTGGAACCCAAAACGATTTCAACGCAGGTGTTATTTTTACCGACCTTGCGATCCCAGCCAACACTACTTCGGCGATCTACGATGAGAACACACTGAATGAAGGTCCGGGTTCTCAATTCGTATTTCCGTTATCACCGAATACCAAATACTATTGGCAACTTGTAGCTAAAGATGGAAGTGTAAGCATTAAGTCACCAATTTGGCATTTCACTACATATCCTGCGGTTACTGTCAGCCAGTACAACCCCGCAGTTGGTGATACTGTTTATTTGAATGACGCAATGTTCACCTACGGAATTAACCAGGCTACAAACGGTTTAAAATTTAAGTTGCAGGTTAAATCTGCACCTGTTCCACCGGTTAAGACTGACTGGTTAACATCCAATTTTACAGGCACATCCACCAATCTCTTCCAGACAGTAAACCTGCTGGGCGGATTGAAATATTACTGGAGAGTTGTTCTTCTGAACAGTTCGAATCAGGTAATGGGTTATTCGCCCACCAGCTATTTTAATACGAGCGGTGGAGCAACAGTCCCATATCCTTCGTGGCCTGTTGGAAATCCACGGGTATATACTAACGCTCCTCAACTTTACTGGTACACAGCAGGTTACAGCCCCGACATCACATTTG
The DNA here is from genome assembly GCA_964431385.1 of uncultured Ignavibacteriaceae bacterium. Lineage (GTDB taxonomy): Bacteria > Bacteroidota > Ignavibacteria > Ignavibacteriales > Ignavibacteriaceae > UTCHB3. Next base: position 5,593 of record CAYSJM010000082.1, read on the forward strand.
ATGTGCAGGTAAAATTATTACCACTGGGAGTCCCGGTTTACTCCGCAACCAATATCACCAACATTTTTCATCAGTTATCATTAAACCTTCTCCCCGGTACACAATATTACTGGCAGGTGAGAAGTGTTTACAAGAGAGGAACCGCTGATGAACAGGTTTCCACATGGAGTTCTGACAACACTTTCACAACATGGGGTGCCGGAACACTCGTAGTGCCCAATCCTTCATACCCTGTTGGTAACCTTTTGGTTTACACCACTTCTCCATATCTCTACTGGTGGCTTGGACAGGACGGAACAGGATTGACTTACGACATCAGATATGGAACCGATCCAACACTCGCTGTCTATTCATCTGTATCGGGAGTAACCAATCTCTTCCACCAACTGTCAAACCTTGTCCCCGGTGCAACCTATTACTGGCAGGTTCGCTCCAATAATGGTTCGGGTACATCTGCGTTCTCTGCAATTCAGTCATTTTCAGTTGCCGGAGGTGTAGCAAATGGTTACACCGTGATCAACTGGCCGGCTGGAAATCCGACTGTTTACACTACACTTCCAACTCTTTCATGGTATCTTGAGGGATCACCAATGGGAATTGTTGGTTATGTGGTTAGATGGAAAGTTGGCTCAAACTCAAGCAACTGGAACAGTGATTATACGGGTACAACCACAGTTACAGGTGTGTATAACACTTCTTATTCGTTCTCTGTGCCATTCGCTGAAGGTCAGGTTATTTACTGGGCAGTTGCCGCCTCTGACGGTTCATCGCTCTCTGCATGGGCGAGTGATTATTTCACCATTTACAGTGGAACAACTCCGGGAGCTCCCGTTATATCATGGCCCTCGGGTAACGCACTCATTTATACTGTGGATCCACAGTTGAACTGGTGGGTTAATGGTTCCACATCAGGAATTGTCGGATATCAGGTTGTTTATAGCTATTCCGATGTATTTGCGAACGGAGCCACCACAACAGCCTATTCAACCTCCACTTCCCTTAATGTGACAGGATTGGTTGAAGGAGCCACATACTGGTGGAAAGTAAGAGCCCACTTTGGAGGTCTCTCTTACGGTCCTTTCTCCGCAGTTGAATCTTTCACAGTTAATCCGGGTTCATTTGCTCCTGTAACTCCGATTGTAGGTGGACCAAATAATGTGCTAATCGGGACAACTTCACCTGTTATCTCGTGGGCTCTTCCCGCCGCTCTACCAGCCGGTACCAGGTTCGAACTCGAAGTTGCTGATAACCCGCAATTCACAAATTCAACTTTGATCGAGAACATAAATGCAAACAGCAAGTTGCTTCAAGGTTTAACAGCCAATAAGAGCTACTTCTGGAGAGTAAGAACCAAAACAAGTGATGGAAGTTATTCCTACTACTCAGCTTTGGGCAAGTTCAAGGTGATGGACGGTGCGACTGACATTAAAGAAGTTGCTGAGGTTCCAAGAGAATTTAATCTTTCTCAGAACTATCCAAATCCGTTTAATCCTTCAACAAGTATCAGGTTTGCTATACCAACGGATATGAATGTAAAGCTTGATGTTTACAACACTCTCGGAGAGAAAGTAGCGGAACTGGTTAACGGACCAATGTCCGCCGGTAGCTACTCTATTGCTTTTGAAGCATCTTCACTTCCTTCAGGTATCTATTTCTATAGAATTGAAGCAGGCAGCAATGTTGCAGTCCGCAAGATGATTTTGATGAAATGATTTTAAGTATAAGTATTAAGTATTAGGACTTAAAATTCGTCCTTGATACCAATAATTAAAAGCCGCTCAGAAATGGGGCGGCTTTTTTTATTCAATATTGCTCTTTGCATATCAACTGATGAGTCTTAACTTTGTAATTGGTTTATTTTTAAGTTCCTATAAACTATTTTACTCTTTTGAACTTGTAAATTGAAATTTCTAAATGCTTAATTATTCCTTTGTTGTCCCTGTTTACAGGGGTGAAAAAACTATCGGTAAACTTTTTTCTGACATCAAAAATGAGATGGAACGACTTCATCATTCTTTTGAAGTTATTTTTGTCTGGGACTGTGGCAGAGATAATTCATGGAGCGTGATTCAGGATTTGTGCAAAGAATATCCCGGAATTGTCAGGGGAGTTTCTCTCACACGAAATTTTGGACAGCATAATGCGATTATTGCAGGAATAGACTCTGCAAATGGTGAATTTATTATTACCATGGATGAAGACCTTCAGCATTCTGCAAAAGATATTGAAAAGCTGATAGTGAAGCAAAAAGAAGGGGACTACGATCTGGTTTATGGCAACTATTCAGAACGGGAACACAACTTCTTTCGGAACATCACTTCAAAGATCATGAAAAAAGCCCTGGCAGTTGGCATTCCCGAGTTGCATCCTGACTACACTTCCTTCAGAATCATTAAGCGTGAAATAGCTAAACACACAACAGAGATGAGCAATTCTTATACTTTTCTGGATGGTTACCTTTCGTGGATCACATCGAATGTATCAAGTGTAAGTGTGAGCCACTCACAAAGTGAAGCCGGCAGCAGTTCCTACACTCTCATGAAACTGATTAATCACTCAATTAATGTTTTCGTTACTTTTTCTGATCTGCCCGTCAGGTTTTTAACGGTATCATCATTTGGCATTTTTAGCCTCTCAATCATCTACACAATTTATGTGATTCTCCGGAAACTGATCTACAACGATTTTGTCTCCGGATTCGCGACTTTCGCCATCATTTTAGGTTTTGGAATTGGAAGCATTCTTATGGGATTGGGAATAATTGGCGAATATATCCACAGAATAAATATGAAATCCACAAAAAGACCCAACTTCCTCGTGAGGAAAGAACTAAAATGATTCAATTTTCGGGTTCAATAAAATTTGCATCAAACCTGATCAACCGGAATGAGAAATGAAAAACATTAGAACCATCGGATTAATCGGATATGGTGATCTTGGTGTGCAGTTCCAAAAGATGATTATTGGTGACAGCAAGGAGGAAGTGAAATTTCTTTTTTTTGACGATAAAAAACATGAATTGTCGCCCGAATCTGTCTCACCATTTTATGGTTACAGAGAGAATGACGACCCGGAAGTTGAGTACATTGTTTGTCTCGGTTACCATCATTTAAAGTTGAAACGCGAAATAATCGCCGAGTTAAAAGGATCGGGAAGGAAACTTTATTCTCTCATCCACTCAACTGCATATATTAGCAAAAGTGCTAAAATAGGGGATGGTGTAGCCATTTACCCCCTCTGTAATGTTGATGAAGGATGTGTAATTGAGGATGGTGTTTTGTTAAATAATTCATCTGTCGTTTCACACGATACCCTCATCGGGAACTCAAGCTACTTCGGTGCGGGAGTGATAATTTCGGGGATGGTCCGGATAGGTGAATGTACATTTATCGGGTCGGGAACCGCGACAGCTAACAGCCTTTCAATCGGGTCTTATTGCAAGATTGGAGTTGGTTCTGTAATTACAAAAAGCATTCCTGACGACACCCAGGGTGTTGGAAATCCGTTTCGCTCAGTATCAATCCTTCTTAAATAGTGGTAATCGATGAATAAAATTGTGATTATTGGTGCAAATAATTTTCAGGTTCCCCTGATTAAAAAAGCCGGGGAAATGGGGCTCGAGACATTCGTTTTTGCCTGGGAAGAAGGAGCTGTTGGAAGAGATTATTGTGATCATTTTTATCCAATCTCGATTATGGAGAAAGAGAAAATTCTTTCGATTGCCCGTGAGATAAACCCCGTCGCAGTTGTATCCATCGGTTCTGATCTTGCCTCCATTACCGTAAATTATCTCGCTGAAGAACTTGGTCTGCCCGGTAATTCAATGAGATGCTCCGAGCTTACCACCAATAAATTTTTAATGCGTGAAAGACTATCTGAAAGAGGGATTAGCTGCCCAGGATTTGTAAGGCATACCTCAGGAACGGGCAGCACAGATGCCAACCACCTCCGGTATCCACTGATTATTAAACCTGTTGACAGGTCGGGAAGCAGGGGAGTTACCAAAATAAAAACCATGTTTGAGATGCCTGATGCCGTTGCACGAGCCCTGACGGAATCATTTTGTGGTGAATGTGTAATTGAAGAGTTTGTCACAGGAAAAGAATACAGCGTTGAGATGATCTCTTTCAGGGGTGAGCACCACTTCCTGCAAATTACGGAAAAAGAGACTACAGGTGCCCCGTATTTTGTGGAGAGCGGGCAACACCAACCGGCATCTCTTTCTGAGGCAGTTAAAAACAAGATTATTGCTACTGTAACTTCTGCATTGTATGCCCTCGAGGTAACCAACGGTGCTTCACACACCGAGGTACTGGTTACAAAAGAGAATGAAGTTTATATAGTTGAGACAGGAGCAAGAATGGGGGGTGATTATATTGGCTCACATCTTGTTCGACTCTCGACGGGTTATGATTTCCTAAAGGGGACAATCCAGGTGGCAATGGGAGAATTTGAAGAGCCCCTCCTCGATAAACCGGCTTTCTCAGGCATCTATTATGAAATACCAAAACCCGGCATAATTACAGAAGTGATAGATAACACCAATCTTTATCCCGAAATTGTTCAGACAGAGGTTTATTACAAGGTTGGTTACCAGCTACCCGAGGTTAAGGAAAGCAATCAGAGAGCTGCCTCTTTTATCTATCAGTCAATATCGAAAAAATTCGAGTATGATCCCTCCATACTTCAGATAATAACAGAGCAGAGGTAACTATTTCCGTAATGATTGTTGAACGAATCAGGGGAAATATTTCGAAGCACAAACCGGAATATTCTCTGGCATTTGTAACAATAATATTGTTTTTCTACTTTACCCCCATACTCGATGAGGGAGATTGTGGCGACTATCTCCGTTACGCCGAAAAATTTCTCGGTCTCAATTCCATCCTGTTTCCTTATCGTTCTCCACTTTATCCTCTGATTCTTGCGGGACTGATAAAAGTTTTTGGATATGAAGCCCTGCCAAATCTGGTGCTTGCAATACAGCTGGTTCTTCTTTACTGCACAAGCTTGCTCGTAAAAAAAACATTTTCATTGGTCGCACTGACTGAAAAAAAACTAAACCTGATACTCTATCTCACATTTTTTAATCTCTCGGCACTTTATTATTCATTTATGTTTATAACCGAAGTGCTTTCGTGGTTTTTGTTTACCCTTTCCATATATCTTTTACTAAAGGCAATCGTTTCGGGTGAAAATAAATTTTACGCATTAGCGGGTATTTCAACAGGGATTACAATCCTCTCCCGGTATAACCTTATTCCTCTTCTGCCCCTCTTTTTTATTATTATTGCGGCAAGGCTTTTTATCAATCGAAGAGAGCCCGGCACAAAATTTGTAAAAGAGATTTTCCTGAAACCTGCTGTTTATGGTTTGCCACTTCTTTGTGTTCTTCTTTGCTGGAGTTTTGTGAATTTAAGCGTAAACGGTAATTTTGGCCTTTTCCCCGGAGCGGGTGTGTCAGAAGGAGCGAAGAAGGGAACAGGGGTTCCGTTTTATGTTGGTAGAAATGCACTGATAGCAACAATCGACAGCACAATAAAGGTAGGCGAGGAAAATTCGGAAGTGTTACAAATATTTCTTGAGGCGAGAGAAAAAATTCAAGCCAAAAACCGGATTGATGCAAACAGTTGGATGAACATTCTTGGAGAAGAAAAAAAACAGACTCTTGCGAGCTCATTTATTGGTTATAAAATTTACAAAGAAGCCACAGTAAAACTTTTTAATTACTACAATATAAATTCCGCCAATGAAGCTCTGTTAAACGAAAAGCTTGGAGGATTTTACGACGAAATTTATAAGCAGACTTCAGGAAAAGTAAACTACATAAGAATTGTCTCATTTGTCTATTCGTTGTGGGTATCTTCAAGCCTTCAGAATGCACCCGAAAAGGGGGAGATCAATTTTAATGTTTTACCGGGGTTCCTTATAACCCTCCACAAACTCTATTGGTTATGTGTTATGGTTGGATTTGTAATTGTGAGCCTCTACCTCTTGTTTAAAGCAAGAATGTCGCTTAATAAGGAAACAGATTTCCTGGCTTTCAGCCTGATCTTAATTATCCATTCACTTCTTTTAACGAATGTAATCTTTAATACAATCAACGATGCCAGCCGATTCAAATTTCCCGTTGAAGCACTCGTCATCGGCATTCTTGTTTACTCATCAACCAAGATTAAGTTACCCTTCAAAAAGTAATTTCCCCCCAACACTATTTAAAAAAAGAAAGCCGCCCATTTTCAGAGCGGCTTTTTAATTATCAGCATCAAGTATGAATTTTCATCCTTCGAAATTCATCCTTCAGCCTTCAATAGCTTACTTCATCAAAATCATCTTCCGAACAGCAACATTGCTGCCGGCTTCAATTCTGTAGAAATAGATACCTGAAGGAAGTGAAGATGCGTCGAATGCAATCGAGTAAGTTCCCGCACTCATCTGTCCATTAACAAGTTCTGCCACTTTCTCGCCGAGAGTGTTGTAAACATCAAGTTTTACATTCATATCGGCAGGAAGGGCAAATTTAATCGTAGTAGATGGATTAAATGGATTCGGGTAATTCTGACCGAGGTTAAATTCAGCAGGAGTTGCCGCCAATTCTTTAACATCTGTGGCACCGTCCATCACTTTGAACTTTCCAAGTCCTGAATAATATGAGTATTCACCATCACTATTTTTGGTTCTTACTCTCCAGAAATAGGATTTGTTCGGTGACAAACCAGAAAGTGACTGGTTAGTGTTTGTCAGATTTTCGAACAGAGTTGAGTTGGTGAAATTGGGGTTTTCAGCCACTTCAAG
>CAYSJM010000083.1:0-12212 GCA_964431385.1 uncultured Ignavibacteriaceae bacterium
TGCCGGTAATCGCAGGACTTTCAACACAGATGATACTCTCACTTGTTGATACAGCAATGGTAGGAAGGCTCCCGGATCCTGAATATACACTCGCAGCTATGGGATTAGGATTGCTCGCTACTTGGGCGGTCGTAAGCATCTGTTCCTCTCTCTCAACCGGAACCCACATCCTTGTTGCCCGTCGTTATGGAGAAAAAAACTATACAGGAATTAGTGCTGTACTTTTTAATTCACTAATTCTGACCGTAACGATTGGTACACTGATGGCTATCATCGGATGGGTGACCGCCGACTGGATTTCCGGTTTTCTTTCACAAGATGATAAAGTTGCTGATTATGCAGCACAATACATGATTTGGAGATATCTTGGACTCCCCTTTTTCATGATAACAGTATCATTCAGGGGATTCTTCTTCGGAACTGGAAATACAAAGATTTTCATGTTCTCTGCCATAATGATTAATTTTTTAAATATTCTTTTCAATTACATGTTCATTTACGGGAAACTGGGGGCACCTGAAATGGGAATTGCCGGTGCATCTCTCGGCTCATCTCTTGCAACCGTATTTGATGCAATTTATTACTTTATAGTTTTTCTCGGTTTTAGAAGCTACAGGGAAAAATATCATTTTGGTAAAAGTCTAAAAATTGTTCCGGAGATAATCAAAAGGGTACTTAAATTATCGGTTCCTGTTTCATTTCAAAATGTTTTTATCCTGATCGGGTTTTTATCGTTTGTAGCCATCACAGGACTTCTTGGAATTAACCAACAGGCAGCCACGCAAGCAATTATTTCAACTCTCTTTTTGTCATTTCTACCATCCAATGGATTTGGAATTGCAGCTCAGACTCTTGTTGGGAATGAATTGGGGAAAAATAACATCACCGAGGCAAAAACTTTAGGGTATGAAACTGCAAAATTGGCAACAATCTACACGCTCTTGCTTTCGACTTTGTTCCTTTTCTTCCCGCAAGTCCTTATGCACATTGCTACTGAGAAAGATTCGGTAATAAATGCCGCAATTCCCGCGATTATGTTTGCCGGTGTAGCACAAATATTTTTTGGTGCAGGAATTGTCTTCGCTTATGGATTGCAAGCGACAGGAAAAACTTATTTTGTAATGATGGTTGAAGTGGTAACTAACCTGTTTATTTTGGTGCCTATGTCATATTTTATTGGGATTTATTTAGGATATGGCTTACCGGGTGCATGGTCGGCATTGATAATTTATACCACAATATATTTGATAGTGATGTTTTTGAAGTTTCACAAAGGCAAGTGGAACACACTTAAATCGTTTTAATCATTTTTTAACAGGGGTGTAATCGAAAATATCAAAAGGAAAAAGATGCCAGCAACTAAAAATGGATACCTAACGCCCAACCAATGAACCAGATTCCCTGAAAGTATTGAACCGAATATCACTCCCAGAGTCTGAGAACTCATTCCAAGTGCAAGAATTCCACCTTTATTTTTACCCGACGCATGCGATGATATTTTAGTGAACAAAACAGGTGCAATTACTCCGTAACTTAATCCCAAAATTATTCTCGCAGGAATCAATAAATAAATATTGGTGATGAAAGGATGTAAAACATACATCAATCCTGTTCCAAGAGAAGAAAAACCTAAAACCTTGCGTAAACTCACTTTATCAACTATCTTCCCAAAAAATGCCGAACTCATAGTGGAGAAAATCCCAAGAATGCTGTAAAGAGCACCCGCCATAAAAGCAAGTGAATAACCCGAGGGAAGATCAAAACTTTCAATGTACAAAACAAATATTGGTCTTAGGGAGGAAATTCCAAGTGAAGTAATAAAAATCAAGACGGATGTGCCGAATAAAACCCTGTCTGATATCATCGTTTTGAGGTTGTCCTTAACTGTTACTATCTCACGAACTTTTGCTACTTCCTTGTCGCTCTCAACAAAAAATATCACAACCATTGATAGCAAACCAATTGCAAGACCAACAAATAGAAAAACTCCACGGAAACCGAGAACTTCAGATAATATTCCGCCGATGATTGGTCCTACAACGACTCCACCATTACTCGCCGACTGTAAAAGACTAATCGAATATCCCTGTTTTTCCTTCGGGGATATCGAAGTAATAAGAGACATCGCAGCAACATTGTAACCACTTAGCGTGCCTTGTAAAAGTCTTATACCGAACAACCAATAAACATCGGGTACAAAAAATATTAAAATCTGTGCAACGGCTAATCCCATCAATGCCCTCACAACCATCGGCTTTCTGCCCCGTTTGTCTCCCAATGCACCCCATATTGGTTGGGCTATCAGGGCAGTAACGAATGGACCGGCAAAAACAAGCCCGCTCCAAATTGCTATTTGTTCGGTAGATGAAATCCCCAGATCTCTTATAAAAAGTGGCAGAAATGGTATCAGAGCACTCATTCCTCCCATCGCAAAAAATTGACACACTACGAGAATGAAAAGAGTTGTTTCCCATTTCCCCGATTTGACTTTAAAAAAATTTCTTTTTAACATTTTTCATCATTTCAAGAAAAAAAATCTTTATTTTACCACTTCAAAAATGACAAAATTACCCGGACTATGAAATTCAATATTTGTTCACCAATTCTGCTCGTATTACTTCTTTCAACCTCCGGTTTTGCAATTTCTATTGATTCCCTAATCTCTGCCGCCTCTAAACAGTCCGGTCCAACAAAAGCTGCGACTCTCGTTCAACTTTCATTTCAATATAAAGATATAGATCCCGAGAGAGGTGTCCGCCTCGGACTTGAAGCTGCCCAATTTGCAATTGGTATTAGTGATTTTGCCTCTGAAGGTGGAGCTTATACTGCCATGGCAGTGAATTATATTAATCTTGGTCACTATGACTCTGTCGTAACATACGCGATGAAAGCCAGAACCATCGGTGAAGAGCATAATATTCCCTCCCTGATTGCTGATTCACAAAACTATATCGGTCTCGCTTTTTACTTCCTCGGAAACAGCAAACAGGCAATTCGTTTTTACGAGATGGCTCTTGAATTTAGAGTAAAAGATAAGAACATCGATAAATTATCAAAGCTTTACAATAATCTTTCCATTGCGTATTCAATGGATGGTGATCTCGTAAATTCTGAGAAATATACATTTTTATCTTTGGAGACAAAGAAAAAAGTGGGTGATTTTAATTCTCTTGTCCGCACTTATTCAAACCTTGCTTCAATCTACAGAAAAAAGAAAGACTACAAACTCTCTTTCGCATACCTTGATACCACTTATGAGTTAAGTGTAAAGTATAACTATGAAGGTGGCAAAGGGTTGGTTTTTAAGGGTTATGCGAGGAACTATGCTGATCAGGGTGAATATGCAAAAGCCATCGAATACACAAATAAAGCCTCCAACATCTTCGTAAAATTGAATGATCCCCGTGGCAAATGTGAGATATCTCTTGAACTGGCAGAATATTTACAAAAGAACAATCAAGTGAAAGAAGCAATCGCTAAACTTGAGGAAGTTGTTTCCACAGCCAAAAAGTACGATTTTAAGATTATCCTCACCAATTGTTATGTTGCACTTTTTAATCTGGCAAAAAACAACGATGATCCGGTTTCAGCCCTCAAATATGCTGAAATATTAATTGGACAAAAAGACAGTCTTTTTACTCAATCGTCGTACAATAATCTTCTGCTGAAGAGTATCGACTATGAAATTAAGCTGAAAGATCAGGAAATCAAGAGCCTTTCAGAACGGGAACAACTTCAAAATCTACAGAACAATCGAAATTTCATGATCGTCTTGATTGTTCTCTTTTGTCTCGCCAGTTTACTTATCGCAATTCTCGTTATCTACTATCAGAAGAGAGCATCCCTGAAACTGGTTCAGGATATGATAAACGCCGTAACCGATCCTTTTGTACTAATTAATGCATCAAATAACGATGTTCTTATTCGAAACAATTCTGAAATCACCAACCTCTTTAAAGGGAAAGACATTGGCACAATACTGACGCCTGAGCGAATTCGCAGAATTAAAGATGAGAAAAAATTCTTCATTGAGGAGGCTGAATACAAAGCAGAAAATGGCGAAGTTTTTCACTTTAATTTGAATTTTTACCCCTCACTCGGCAAAGGAAATGAAGTCGAAAAGATCGTTTTGTACGCTGCCAACATTACGGATTTGAAAAATGCTGAGAATACGATCAAGAAGTATCTCCATAAAATTAAAATCTCGGAAGAAGAATTAATTAAATCGAATGAAAACAAAGACCAATTGATCTCAATCCTGGGTCATGATCTTCGAAACCCATTTATTTTACTCATTAATATTGCAGATATCCTGATAGACGAATACTATGATATGACGGAACAGGAGAAATTCAAATTGTTGAAAGACTCACAAAGAACTGCAATAGCTACACATCAAATTCTTGAGAATCTGCTGAGTTGGGCAAGAACCCAAAGTAAATCTCTCTCGGTGGTGAAAGAACCACTCGATTTGAATAAAATTGTAGAAAGCATTATTATGACTGTCTCTCCCCTTGCAGAAGCGAAAGAGATTTCGATTGAAAATGACATTTTACCCAATTTGCCCCCTGTCTTTTTTGATAAGTTTATGCTTGATACTATCGTTCGTAATATTGTCTCCAATTCGATTAAATATACGCCCGAAAAAGGCAAAATCACTATCACTCTGGATCGATCAAACGACGATAGAGTTGTATTAAAGATTTGTGATACAGGTATGGGGATGACGCAGGGGGAGATCGACAGAATCCTTTCCGAAGACTCAATCAAATCAATTCCAGGTACAAATAACGAAAAAGGTACGGGGATAGGACTAATTATCAGTAAAAAGTTTCTAAAGCTGAACGGTACCTCTTTAAAAATAGAAAGTGCCCCGGGTGAGGGCACTTGCATGTCATTCGATATTTACAAAATGTAATATTTTATCCGCGCAGGATGTCGGTTAACATCTCTTCGATTCCACCAAAGCGACTTTCATAGTCGAGTTGACTCCTCCTTATTACCTCATGAGCTTCTTCCCGTCCGTAGATATGGGTGATTTCCGTTCTCGCTTTTGAAGAACCGGGAATATCCTTATATGTAAGAAAATAGTGACGAAGTCTTTCTATCAACGATGGAGGACATTCATGAATATCCCTCATATTGCCGTAAATTGCATCACCTTTCATCACAGCTATTATCTTGTCATCCGCCTCATCACCGTCGAGCATTCTTAAACCACCGATCGGAATCGCTTCAAGGGTAATCCCCCCCATAGTGATTGTTTTTTCTGCAAGTACACAGATATCGAGAGGATCACCATCACCAACAATTCCTTTTCTTCCCGTTTTTTCGTCGCAATAAGCTGCTACATTTTCAGCACAAAAAGTCTGTGGAATAAGTCCGTACATCGAAGGACTAACATTCGAAAATCGTTGCGGACGGTCAACCTTCAAATACCCGGTGGTCTTGTCAATTTCATACTTAACAGTGTCTGTAGGAACAATCTCGATGAAAACAGTCACCTTGTCAGGGGCATTATCGCCAATGGGAATACCATGCCAAGGGTGGGGTTTGAACAACAACCCCATCATTTTCCAGATGGGGTCCTTTTTTATATCCAACATTAAAATTCTCCGTTTCTAAGCCAGATTTTTACTTCTGCTGCATCATTTGTTCGATGAGTGACTTATAATCTTTTGGTACTTCAAAGACCGATGCAGGAACAGGCATAACCTCTACTTTTGAAACTTCAAGCATCTTCACTTCTTTGCCATCCTTTACATCCAAAACGAGCACCGGGAACAAATCAGCCATTCCTGCGAGCTGACCCATCACTCCACCTTTCGCTTCTTCGCCGGGATTCAATTTGAAAAGAAAAAATCCACCAAGGTCCTTTGTAAACCAGGCAGTTCCCTCGATTAAATCATCTGTCTTGATGCTATATTTTGTACAATTTAAGCCATTAATAACTTTTGTCTCACCTGTGTTCACAAGAGTCTCATTAAGACTTTTCCCGGTATCTTGTGCCTTATTTTCACCGTCAAGTGGAATATCCATATAAAGTTTTTGACTGTGCATCAACATTAGAATCTTGTTTTCTTTCATCATGATGGTGACTTTCATCCCATCCTCTTCGGCTAAAAATGCGGATTCTTTACCATTTGTGAAATACTCCACTTCTTTTAGACTCGAAGATTTTTGATCGAAAATCGACATCGAAATTTTGCCTTCGAATATCTGAGCGTTAAGGGAGGAAATCATCATTAAGAATGTCGTTGCTATGAAAAACTTGAATTTGAACATGAAATACCTTTTGTTAGTTGTGTCTTGTAGTTAAAAAAAATTTTTGATGATAACAAAGATAATGAGTTCAGAGATCATAAAAAATGATCTTGCTCTCATTTCCACGAAAATTCATCCACTAAAACTGATTCTGTGAAAAATGCTATTTTGCAGGTTGAAAATGAAATTTTTCTAAAACGATTACTAATAAATTCGGAGAACCCGATGAAAAATATTCTCATACTGTCCCTCTTTATCATTTTCTCTGCAGTTGGCTTTTCTCAGTCACTCGAAGAAGTGCTGTCCAAACATTTTAACGCTATTGGACAAGAAAACCTGGTCAAAGTAAACACAATGATCTCAAAAGGTAAACTTGCCCAAATGGGACAAAATCTTCCCTTCAAAATGATCTATGCGAGACCACTCAAATTCAGATTTGAAGTTACTTTCCAGGGATTAACCATGATTCAGGCTTTTGATGGTGTTAAAGGATGGGCTACAAATCCTTTCATGGGAGATGGTGAACCTGCCGAAATACCCGCTGATCAACTTAAAAATCTGAAAGTTCAGGCTGATATGGATGGAGCCCTATGGAACTACAAGGATAAAGGATACACAGCCGAATTGTTGCCAAACGAAAAAATTGAGGGCGTTGAATGTTACTCAATTAGTCTGAAAGACTCAACAGGAGACGACTTCAAAATCCTGATCGACACTCAGTCATTCATGATCCTCAAACAAACTTCCAAAACCGTAATGGGTGGGCAGCCGGTCGAGATGGAGATTTATCCATCAAATTACAAAGACATTAATGGTATAAAGATAGCCTTCGCTATTGAAGTAAAAGCTGAAGGTCAAACGATCTACTCAATGGCACTCGATACGAATGAATTCGACTCAAAAGTTGATGATAAAATCTTTGTGATGCCTAAATAAACAGGAATTTGAATCCTTAAAAATAAGTCCGTTCCCTGAAGTTGACACCTGTCTCGTGAACTGCTATGGAGCGGGCTTTTTCTATGTCCACATCAGGAATTCCAACTACTGATAGTACCACATTCGGAACATACGACTTGACCTTTTTCGTAAAATCCAACATTTCAGCATACATACTCTCATCCACTCGCATCAGTTCAGCATACTTTTGAGCATCAGTTGCATTCAGGCTAACAGATACTGTATCGATTAATCCTTTCATTTCGGGGGTTATGTCTCTGTGATTTATTACATTTCCATGCCCGTTAGTGTTAATGCGAGTTTTTCCGCCGTTCTCCTTTACAAATCCTGCAACCACCTTAACCAAATCCCACCTGATTGTAGGCTCACCATATCCGCAAAAAACTATTTCGGAATATTTCGTCGGAGCCCCGATGGCATCGATATATTGCTGAATACCAGGTTCATTGTTTTTATCCATTCCGAGATTATATCCTGCCAGAAACGGAGAATCTTTCCTTCCGCAGAATACACAGTCGGCATTACATCGGTTAGTTACATTTACATATAAAGCATCCCCAATTTGATACACAATCGAAGTTTCGGGTGCTTTCCCTATTTTGAAGAAACGCCATGCATTGTATGCAGTAATTCGAGTAATATCATCAACGGTTAGATGATGAAGTTTCGCTAATTCTTGAGCTACATATAGAACATGGGCGGGCTCATTCCTTTTCCCTCTGAAAGGAACAGGAGTCATAAATGGTGAATCGGTTTCAAGTAACAGATGTTCCGGATGAACTTTTGCGGCAATTTTTCTAAGATCTTCAGCTTTTTTGAAAGTGATGTTACCCGTGAATGAAATCATGTGTCCCATTCTGACATATTCGAGAGCGTGCTCAATCGGTGCATTAAAACAATGAAATTGTGCCCGAAGTCCTTTTAAGGAAAATTCCCTTATAATTTCCATCATATCATCATCAGAATCTCTGTTGTGAACAATCACGGGAAGATCAAGCTTTATAGCCAGTTCAAGTTGATCCCTAAAAGCTTCAATTTGTTTCTGTTTTGGTGAATAATCGTAATAGTAATCGAGTCCAATCTCCCCTATCGCAACGATTTTTTCTCTGTTAGTCAAAACTGTCTGCTCGAGAAGTGGAATCCATTCTTTTTGCCATTCTTTGCTGTCGAGAGGATGTACCCCGACAGATCCGTAAATTATATCATATTTTTTAGTCAGTTTTACAACTTGTGCTGAACTTGCCAAATCGGTTGCTGGAACAAGTATCGATTCAACTCCCGCCTCTTTAGCCCGGTCAATTACTTGATCCAGCTCTTCTTCATAGTCAGGATAAAAGAGGTGTGCGTGTGTGTCTGTAAGATTTTTCATAATAAAGTTTCTTTTAAATTCGTTTACAAATTTACAAAAACTTTTGTTGGGTGGGTTCAAAGAAGATACAGTCACGGTTTTCTTCACTTCCAAAACCAAAAAAGGGATCAAAATATCAGCCAGGCAAGACAATTAATACCTAATACCTGATACCTGATACCTATTTTATATATTTGTATCCTGAAAAAATTTAAATCCGATATATGAAAAAACGAATCCCATCTAAAACAGCGAATTATGCCGATCTGATTAACGAGAACAGCTTTTATGTAGATAAAACGCATTATATCGAAGTGCTTGAACGAATCAGCGATAAATATGTTTTTTTTCTACGACCCAGGAGATTTGGAAAATCTCTTTTCCTCTCATTACTGGAATATTACTACGGTGTTCAACACAAAAATAAGTTCAAATCATTATTTGGTAATTATTATATCGGGCAACCGGGGAATATAACTCCACTTAGAAATAGTTATTATATTCTTGACTTCAATTTTAGCGGAATAAAATCCGAAGAGAAAGGTGAGATATTTGTTCATTTCACCATCGCAGTGAGAGGTGCCGTGGAGTCATTTCTCAGGAGGTATAATCTTCTTTCCGATGCAGATATTGAAGATGTGTTATCAATTGATGATGCAATCGCTATAATTAGAAAACTTTTTTACAAACTAAGCATTTCTGAGCAAAAACATAAAATTTATATACTTGTCGATGAATATGATCATTTCACCAATGAACTCTTTTCCTTTGATACTGAACATTTTCAAGAAGTCGTATCCCGAAATGGTTGGGTCAGGAAGTTTTATGAGGTAATAAAGCAGTTTACCGGCACAGGTCTCATTGATCGTTTTTTCGCCACCGGAGTTACCCCGGTTACTCTTGACAGTATGACAAGCGGTTTTAATATTTCCAGAAATATTACTCTCGATTCAGAATTTAATAATATGGCAGGTTTTACTGAGTCGGAGTTAAAAGAATTAATTCTCGGTACAATATATGAGGAAGGCAAAGTTGATCTTGAAAAATTGCTGGCTGATATGAGAGCCTGGTTTAATGGAAGCAAGTTTTCGAGTAGAGCACAGGATAAACTGTATAATCCGCAGTTGGTTCTGTCATTTTTGTCTCTATTCAAATCAAATATGGAATACCCCCGTGAGATTACCGATAATAATGTGACCAGCGATTGGAAAAAGATAAGCAATATTTTGATGAAGTTGCCTCAAAAGGAAAGAGATTCCATCATTGAGGAAGTTTACATCAACGAAAAAATTGAGGGCAGCCTTGCCACACAATTTAATTTGGAAACCCCCTACCGGCGAACAGATGCCATTTCAATTTTATTTTATAACGGTTTGTTGACCATAGATAAAGAAGAGTACGGCATAATGCATTATGTTATTCCCAATTATGTGATAAAAAACATTTTTTGGGAGTATTTGAGGATTTCGTATGAGCAGGAACATAAACTTTCGCTCGACCTGACTGAGATGGGTGGAATCTTCGTACAAATGGCAAGTGAAGGAAAGATATCTCTTTTGGTGGAAGAAGTCAGTAAAATAATGGAACCGCTCAGAAGTTATGACTACCGGAACTTCAGTGAAAGCAACCTGAAGATGATTGTCATCTCCATCCTCTCATTGAACAAGATTTTTATTATTGACAGCGAAAGAGAAGTCTCTACGGGTAGAGTTGACCTTTTACTTACAAAATATGACCCCTACGATTCACAATATCAGTTTTTACTTGAGTTTAAGTACATTAAGATGATGGATGAAAAGCTTAAATTTAAAACTGAAAATGGAAAAACAGAAACCAAATACGAATTGGTTAAGCGTGAGGGAATTGCACAGCTTAAAAAATATTTGGCATCTGATAGTATAAAATCTCTCGAAAACCTTAAGACTTATCTTATAATTTTCCGTGAAAAACGGAAAGGAGAAATAATCGAAGTATCATTGTAGGCAAGACAATTAATACCTGATACCTAATACCTAATACCTAATACCTAATACCTGATACCTGATACCTATCCCGCATAGGCTTTTATCAGTTTCTCCTTGTCGAGATTGAGGGTGATTTGCGTTTCCTCTTCGTACACCTTTTCGTTTTCGCCGCTGTAGTTGCTTTCGGAATATGTTGCTCCCTGGAGCAGTTCCATGTCAAGTTCACCGCCGATGATTTCAAGTTTGTTAACTATCAGATTGTTACCATTCAGGGCATCAACCTTTCCCTCGACGAGATATGGACCAAACGACATCGTTTTTTCGGCATATTTGGCGTATGTTTCGGGGAAAAGCACAGCTTCAAAGGTATCGGTCAAATCTTCAAGCGACAGAAACTTCATTGCCTTGCCGTCTTTTGTCCTTATCCGCTTTGCGGTCATAAACCAGCCGACCATCTTAACGGTTTTGCCGTGCATTTTGGGGATATCGATGGCTTTTGTGACTGTGGGATCATTGATCCACCCGCCGTAAAATTGCAGAGGATGTCGTGTGACCATATAGTCGAACGCCTCCATCTCGGCAAGACACTTCTCTTCAATGGAATAATCATCCCCTGTTATCACTTTCCTTTCCAATTCCATTTCCTCTTCGGCGAAAAGGCTCTCCTGAAGTGTGTCGAGTATCCGTCGGTGTTTCATGTAAACATCAAGTTGCTTAAGAAGGTCGGGTCTTGCCATTCCGAGGCAATCCATTGCCCCACACTTTATCAGGTGAACTGTATCTTCAAATCCGGAGCGGGTTCTGACCAAAAAATCTTTAAGTGAAGTGTAGTCGCCGTTTTCTTTTCGCTCACTAATCAGATTTTCGGCGGTGCTTTTTTTAAGATTTTTTATCGCCTGCAGCCCGATTCGGAGATCGCTCCCCTTCCCCATATATGAATAAAAACTTTTGTTTATACATGGCAGAAGTATTTTCAGCCCCAGCCTGCGTGCCTCCTGAATGTAAACAGCAGCGGAATAGTAGCCTCCACCGTTACTTAAGACACCCGCCATAAACTCCGCAGGATAATGGACTTTAAGGTATGCCACCTGATACGAAAGTAGAGCAAATGACGCACTGTGAGCCTTACAAAATGAATAGCCGGCAAACGATTTTATCTGTCGCCACAACTCACGGGCAACATGAGGCTTCAGCCCCCTCATTTCACACGACTCGAAGAACCGCCCCTCTATCCGTTCCATTGCGGTTTTACTCCTGAGCTTCCCACTCATGGCACGGCGGAGAAGATCAGCCTCCTCAAGCGAGAGCCCCGCTATGTGATGTGCCACCTTTATCACATCCTCCTGATAGATCATAACTCCGTAGGTTTCGCCAAGTATCTTCTCCATTTCAGGAATAAGGTACTTCCGCCTTCTGGGGTCTTTGTGCCGGGCAATAAACTCCTGCATCATACCACTTTCTGCCACACCCGGACGAATAATCGAGCTTGCCGCAGTCAACATTTCAAATGTATCCACATCCAACCGTGTCAGAAGTGACCGCATTCCCGGCGATTCGATGTAAAAACACCCTATCGTCCTCCCCCTTTTTATAATGTCAACAGTCTTTGCATCCTTAAACAAAAACTCATAATCGAAAATGTCAAAGTCCACCCCTGCCGCTTTCCGTGGTATCGGGCG
>CAYSJM010000084.1:0-11447 GCA_964431385.1 uncultured Ignavibacteriaceae bacterium
TGAAAGTAAATTTCTTGAAACGGTTGGAAAGTTCTGTTGAATCGTTTGAGATTACCATGCAACGGACAATTGATAAAATTAACCGACTGATTCAGAAAATTGAGAATTTTAAGGAAAGGAATGCCATATTCCTTTTGGATGATACAGAAGAAGTGTTTTCAGGATACGAGAATGAGGAGTTTGATGATCAGGAGTTTGATGATGAAATTGGAGGCAAACTAAAATACAACCTTGGTCATTTAGATCTGGACTCTTTTATTAAAGCCTTAAAAGTTGATAAAGACAATATTCTATCATTACTTAATAATGCTAAAGTCGTCACACCTGACAGGGATGAAAAGCTTTCAATATTAAAAGCGGTCATCTACGAAAAACAGACCAACCTCATCAACCCTGAGAACAAAAAAGTAATAGTTTTTACGGCTTTCGCAGATACCGCACAATATCTTCATACAAATCTTGAGCATTGGTGCAGAAAAGACCTTGGGCTCAATATTGCTCTCGTTGCAGGAAGTTATACAAAAACTTCCTTTGGCTCAAACGATTTTAGTTCTATCCTGACCAACTTTTCACCCAAATCTAAAAACAGATTAAAAATGCAGGGTATGCCTCAAAATGACGAAATTGATATACTTATTGCGACAGATTGTATCAGTGAGGGACAAAATCTGCAGGACTGTGACTTTTTAATCAATTACGATATCCACTGGAACCCGGTCCGAATTATTCAAAGATTTGGTAGAATTGACAGACTCGGAAGTACAAACAAAATCATCAAAATGGTAAATTTTTGGCCCACGAAGGATCTTGACAAGTATATTATTCTAAAATCAAGAGTTGAAGCCAGAATGACAATGGTTGACCTGACCGCAACAGCAGACGATAATCTATTTGATCAAAAAAACGATGTTGAATCTGTGGACACCACCGAAGAAAATTACAGACTTAAACAGTTGTTAAAGTTGAAAGATGAAATTCTCGATTTGGAGGATATTAATGACGGTGTCTCTTTGACAGACTTCACTCTGGATGATTTTAGAATCGATCTGGTCAATTTCCTTGACAAAAACAGAGAAAAACTACAAAACGCTCCTTTGGGGTTATATTCAGTTGTCCCATCTCCCGGCGATATAAACGGACACCTGATTGAGATCGATAGTTTTTCTCAAATTGAAAAAGATATAATTAAACCAGGAGTGATCTTCTGTTTTAAACAAGTTGATGATTCGACAGGGAACGAAGTAATCAACCCGTTAAACCCCTTTTATCTTTTTTACTTGCGAGAAGATGGAACAATAAGATACAATTACACTTCTTCAAAGCAAATACTGGAAATTTTCAGGTCGTTATGCCAGGGAGTACAAAATCCATGGGTGCCGTTGTGCGAATTATTCAACGAGGAAACCGAAAATGGCAGAAAAATGGATAAATACACATCGTTGATGAAAAAAGCGGCTCAGGATATAGCACTAAAGGTAAAGAAGAAATCTTTTGATGGTTTGCTTACCGGACGAAGTGGAGTAATGGTACCCCTTGAAAAGCAAGTTCGAAGTCTTGATAATCTCGAATTAATTACATGGCTGGTAATAAAGTAGTATTATGGATAAACATCAGATAGAAAACGCATTAAAAAACTTTTATTCATCCGGGCAATCGGATGCTTCAATTAAATTATTTGAAACTTTGGGATATAATACATCTCGAAATGCACCCCTTCCCACACCTGATTACAGTGCATTTTCCGAAGCTTTCCTGGGGAACGATACACGATTCATCCCGGAATGCGCCAAAACAGATGAATGGGATTATGTTGATCTCCTTTTTCAAATAACAAATGACGAAATTGGTGATACCATATCACTATTTGACAACATAAAGGTGAACAATACTCTAATTGAATCATACCTTTTTATAACTGTTGGTCTGAAAGAAAAAAAATATACCCGTACCGAGCTTTCTGAGATTACCCGTGAAATAAACAGAATTTTCCCAATGCCGGTGATGGTGTTGTTTAAATATGACAACTTCCTTACTCTTTCTATTATAGACAGGAGAATCAATAAAATCAATTCGGATCGGGATGTCCTTGAGAAGGTAACCCTGATTAAAGATATAGATATTCAGGCACCCCATCGAGCCCATATAGAGATTCTTTATGATCTCTCTTTTCAGGAGCTTTATAAAAAATATCAGTTCACAAGTTTTGTTAAACTGCATGAATCCTGGCAAAAAACACTTGATATTAAGACACTTAGCAAAAAGTTTTTTGATGAACTGGCTGACTGGTTCTTTTGGGCTCACAACAAAGTTACATTTCCAAATGATAGAAATCTTGAAACCAAGAGTAACATCCAAATTAGTCTTATTCGACTTGTTACACGAATGATCTTTGTCTGGTTTCTAAAAGAGAAAAGACTTGTCCCGGAAACCCTGTTTGATCAAACTACTGTAAAAAATCTGCTGAAGGGTTTTAACCCTGATTCGTCTAAATCATCTGTGTATTACAACGCAATTCTGCAAAATCTCTTTTTTGCAACTCTGAACCAAAAAATGACTGAGAGGAAATTTGCGTCTGAGGGAGATTTTGAAGCAAATAAAAAAGAGTATGGTGTAAAAACACTATTCAGGCACGCAAATTTATTTACCAAAGACCGGGACTATGTATTATCACTGTTTCAAGATATCCCTTTCCTGAACGGTGGACTTTTTGACTGTCTCGATAAACCTGCAGATGATTCAGGGAAAATCTTTTATACAGATGGATTTACCCGGAAACCTGAGAAATCAGCTAAAGTCCCCGACATACTATTTTGGGGTCAAGATGATAACGCTGATTTGACAGAGTTCTACGGAAGTGAGAGGAAAAGCCGCAAATGTAGAGGGTTACTTAAGATTTTCTCAGGTTATAAATTTACAATTGAAGAAAACACGCCAATAGAGGAAGAAATTGCTCTGGATCCGGAACTGCTCGGTAAAGTCTTCGAAAATCTCCTCGCTTTTTACAACCCTGAAACTGCAACCACCGTCAGGAAAAGTACCGGAAGTTTTTATACTCCTCGCGAGATTGTAAACTATATGGTTGATGAAAGTCTGATAGCTTATCTTAAAACGAAATTAATGCAGTACACCCCTGAAGGGAGCTCTCCAATTTGGCAGTCAAAAGAACAAGAACTTGAGAACAATCTAAGAGTTCTGGTCAGTTATAGTGCTATTCCACATGCGTTTACGGACGATGAGATTTGGTATATAATTCATTGTATTGACGGGATTAAAGTGCTTGATCCCGCTTGTGGGTCAGGTGCATTCCCAATGGGTATTTTGCATAAGTTAGTATATATTCTTGGGAAGATCGATCCTGAAAACATAAAGTGGCGAGAACTTCAAAAACAAAAAGCCCTAAAAGAGACTGATTCTGCGTATGATTTGACTGAACAGATTGAGCGTGAACAGCGACTTCAAGAAATAAACGAGGCATTTGAGAATAACGCGAGCGATTTTGGGAGGAAACTTTACCTGATTGAGAATTGTATTTACGGCGTTGATATCCAACCAATTGCGGTTCAAATAAGCAAACTCCGGTTCTTTATTTCTCTGTTGGTTGATCAGATAGAAAACCCCAAATTGGAAAACAGAGGGATTCGGGCACTTCCTAACTTGGAAACAAAGTTTGTGGCTGCGAATACATTATTAAGATTACAAAAGCCGGAGTCTTCCGATATTCGCCATCCAAAATTAGACACTCTGGAAAGCGAACTAGATTCTATCAGAAAGGTTTACTTCAGACCCAAAACTTACAAACAAAAAATGTGGGCACAATTTCAATACAAGAAGATACAAAAAGAGATTTCTGACTTAATGATTGAATCGGGTTGGGGAAGTCAAGCCGCACAAAAAATGGTTGAATTTGATCTTTTTGATCAAATGGCTTCTGCTGAATGGTTTGATTCGGAGCTGATGCTTGGTGTTAAAAACGGGTTTGATGTTGTAATAGGTAATCCACCCTACATTCGAGCAGATAATCCCGAAATAGCAGAACTGAGAAGGGTAATCCTCTCTTCGAAGGACTATCACTCATTGTGGGAAAAATGGGATATTTATGTGGCATTTCTTGAACGGGGATACCAGCTCTTAAATCGAAAAGGTAAACTCTCTTTCATCATCCCTGATGCATATATGGCATCAAAATATGCTCTTAAATCTCATCAATTTTTTCTTAAAAATTCTGTAATAGAGCGAATTGATTTTTGTTCAAAGGTAAAGATTTTTGATGCGGAGGTTCGAAATATAATTATTTTGTTTAGTCGACTGATTAATCCCGATTCTTCCCCTAAAAGAATTATCCGGGTAGATACATTTGAAAACTATTCCGAATTACAAACAGTAAAACAATCTGAATTGGGTGTAAAATGTTTTACTTTAGATAAAACTGCATCCGATGAAATCGCTTTTGCTGAATCAATCAATTGGGAAAACATCTGCTATGTTAGTGTAGGACTTGTACTCCAAAGTGAAGAAAAATTGTATAAAGGGGAATTTGTTAAAGAGGATTTAATCTCGGATCAAAGAGATAAACTCCACCCAAAAGAGTATGTTGAAGCCAAGTGGATTAAAAGATTTAATCTTGAGAAAACCAAATTTCTGGAGTGGGGTTCTGATCGAGTCCCCAGTAAAATAAGGAGAGCCACATTCCCTGAGTTATATGAATGTACAAAGATACTTCGGGGAAGGATGAATGATGCAATACTTGACTCACAAGGACTTTTGTGTAATGACAGTTGTCTTATCTCGGTACTATGGAAAGATTTAGCAGAGACGACAAATCTAAGTATAAACAACAGCATAAGGAAAGACTTTAAAGTACCGGGAAGTAAGGCAAACCTGCAGATTTTCCGCGAGGAACTTGAACTTCAATCTCAGAACTTTATTCTGCATTATCTGCTTGCTGTTCTAAACTCATCTGTTGCCAGGTATTTCTTGAATCGTAATCGTCGAAGTCAGTTAGGTTTCTACCCCGATGATATTAAGAAACTTCCCGTAAAAATAACATCGAGGGAAAATCAACTGGCAATAAAACAATTGACACTTTACATTACGAGTTGCACTGGAGAAGAAAACATTAGTGCCTTTCATTTTTTTGACAAACTGATTGATTCTGCTGTATATCAAGTTTATTTTCCAGAATCTTTCACAAATGCTGATATCGAGGTACTTAAATATGTTTCCGCTTTTCCCTCTTTTAACGACGATTCAACAGCAGAGGAAAAAACGGAGCAAGCAGTTAAATTATACAATCAGATTTTGCAATCATCTCATGAAATCATAAATATGATAGATAAGGTTGAAGAACTTAACGAAGTTAAAATCATAGGGGGAAGAGAGTGATACCAGATATTGATTCGGAACAAAAAAAAGTTTTGCCTATTGTTGAGTATCCCGAAATTCCTTCTCAAATAATTGAAGCCTACAATAAAAAGAGACTCGTGATATTTATTGGGGCAGGTGTATCTCGACTGGTTGGTTGCAAAGGATGGGACGAACTGGCTCGAGATCTCATTGAAAAGTGCTATAATACTCAAAACGAGATAAATGAAAGTTTGATCAACTTCAACATAAAATCTAAATTGTCAAATATTAGCGATCACAGGAAAACCATCACCATCTGCAAAAAGTTACTCGAGAAAGTGGGAAAAGTGGATGCCTTTTTTGAAGTTTTGGAAAAAGCGCTGGATGTTAATGATGAATCAGGTAAAAGCAATTTGATTTATGAGAATCTATTTTCATTGCAAGCTAAATATGTCACAACTAATGCTGATAATAAATTTAGCAGATTATTTGAGGAGATAAATGTGACTCGGGATCCGAGACTGATCAACAATCGGGAGATGAGAGAACGAGAATTACTGCATATACATGGTTCATTCATGGAACCTAAAACCCTTGTTTTTGATCTTCCGAGCTATTTTGAAAAATATTCTAATCTTGAGTTTAAAAATACTTTAAAGAAAATTTTTAGCGGCAATACTGTGCTATTTTTGGGATATGGCATGACTGAATTGGAAATTTTAGAATTTTTACTGGAAAAAAGTATTGGGAAATCTATTGAGCCATTGTATTTGTTGAGTGGTTATTATTCATCTGAATTGGATTATTTCAGACTGGAACAAACTTATTATGATTCTATGAATATAAAAGTAATCCCATATCGCCTGGACTCCATAGGATATGAACAGTTAGGAATTGTAATAAGTGAATGGGTTCAGCAGATGCGATACAACAGCACCTTCTTGTCAGATTCGATCGAATTAATTTCTAGAGAAGTAATATGACAAAGAAACCTGATTATGCTAATGTTTTTCAGACAATCAAAGTTGATGAGACAACACGAAAAGTTTTTTTTAGCAAGCTTTCACGAGCAGAAAATCCCTTTGACTGGTTTGACGAATTAGAAAAACGAGGCTACTTTGATCCAAAGCATATGCCGGTACCTTCAACAAATAATGAGGGCGACACTATATTCGAACAGTGGGAAGTGTTAGGATTTCTCATCAATTGCACACTTAAAAACAAAATACTAAACGAAAAGGGTTATTGGGAGAGAATTGTCCAAATTACCGATGAGGCTATTAATCATATCACAGATAACCACTTGGAGAATTATAAGACCGACTTTGCAATGGTAGAATTGATTTTCAATTTACCATTTTCAAAGATAAAATGTGATTGGACAGCTTATATAGATTATAGTATGAACACAAAAGGCGACAGCACCCTCCTTTCGTATAAGTTGACACAAGGCCTCGAAAAAATTCTACTTTCAGAAAACCAGAATGCGAAAACCTTTCTCTCCAAAATGACAATGCTTTTACTTCAACCCTCCCAAAGAAACGATGATGATAATTATTCCAGTCATTGCTCCAGAATGGAGAGCTACGCACTTGAACAATTCTTTCAGAAATACGCAGAACAACTTTCAGAGGTATTAAAAGAAGAAGGCGTAGAAATTTGCGAAACCCTAATTAATGAAATAATCAATTCTGATCCTACTACCTTCAGTGTTTATTTAATCCCTCAAATAACGCTTACCTACTCAACCAACCATTATTTTGAACTTGAACAACTTTTAGTGTCTTTTTGGTCTCAATGCCTGTTGATATCTCCGACTAATTTAGTTAGAGACAAATTAAAACTTTATCTCAAAAGTGGTCATCAAATTTTTCAACGAGTGGCAGTTTTTATCATTGGGAAACGATTTGATGAATTTGGTGAATTGTTTTTCAACGCAGGAGAAAACCCGCTAGATAATTACTCAATTAAATATGAGACTTTTGAATTATTAAAACTGAATTCTTCGCTACTTAGGGAATCTCACATCCAACGGATGGTAGAGTGGATAGGGAATCAGAATTTTGAATATCTCAAGGGAAGCGATCTCGACGCTACTGAGTTAGATAAGTATAAAATAAATATTTCAAAAGAATGGCTTTTTGCACTAACAGAAACTGATGACCCGGAAATAGCTAAGTTATCTGACAAGTATTACGAGATAGACCAAACAATACCAACCAATCCAGGGTACACTTTCTGGATGGATAAAGATCCATCAGTCTTTACCAACAGGGATGACTTAAACTTAAAAGCTCTGAATATTTCTGAGATTCTTGAAAAATCGAATACAATTATTGATTCAGGGGAAATTCATGAAAGGTTTAATGAACTTGATTTCTCATTTTTAATTCGAGAAGATGTTTCCGCCAATCCTGAAAAGTATTTGAATGATTTAAAAGTTTTGATAGGATTGAATCCCAATTTTCAATACTCACTTCTGATTGGGTTATATGGAGTTGCTCAAAACCGCGATGACTTCCCATGGAATGAAGCATTAAACTACATAGATATTCTGTTGTGTAAATTGGATAAAGAATCTGTTTCAAAAAATGAATTTAGGAACTTCGAAAGTGTATTAAGTGCTTCATTAAATATGGTTGAGTTATTATTAAATTCTCGAAATGTGTCCGCTGAATTATTCCATTCAGTCAATGACATACTCTCCAGATTTCTTCAACCCAACAGACGCTTTTCTGTGCTAGAAATAAATGATCACATCATCTCAATGTATAATTCAATAGATTTTAAACTGTTCTCCGTTTGGTTTTTGTGGTTTTTAAAAGCCCACCATCTCAATTTATTTAGTGAGCATGTGGAGAAAGAGACTGTCAAAACTGAAATAGAAGAGTATTTTGAAAACTGTGCGAATCCCGATGCATTTGTCTTCAGCTTTGGTAGATTTTTACCTTTCTTCTTTTCTAAGGAGCCTGAGTTTGTCAAGAATTTAATTGTAAAGATTAACTGCCAGAGTAATGCAAGATGGATCAAATTTATGGAAGGTTATTTATATTTTGGAAATGAATTGTATTCCGGAACTTATACTCTCTTAAAAACAAATGGATTATATATAAAAGCACTTGACCAACTGTTTAGCGATGATACTGTCGAGAACAGAAAAATTGCTCATATATGTTTGGTTTTTCTAGAAGGGAGGGAACCTTTAATTTGTGATGATTCTTTAATGAAATACATTTTGGATTCGAATAAAAGTCGTTATTTTGAAGAAGTTATTAAATTCGTTGGACGCAAACAAAATTTATATCTGGTTGAAGAACATTTTGACGATTTTAGAGAATTGTTTTTAAGTCTAATTCAGAAAGTTGAATCTTACGAAGATGATGAATTAAAGAAAAAACATTTTGGATTATTAGGTGGATGGATTATTCTATTCCATAGTTTGGATAATGAGACATTCGTAAAGTTTAAAACTATAGCAAGATATCTTCATTTTCAGCATAAAACGACTACTTTTTTGAACCACCTGATTACAATTGCAACAAGTAACCCTCAGGAGACTGCAGAATTATTAAAAATTGCTTTGCAATCTGACTCGCGTCACTCTTTTTATGATGCTGTTAAAATGATTGCACTTATTGATGTTCTTAAAATTTCCTTGAAGAGTGACATTCTTATTCCCATCTGTAATATTTTTATTACGAAAGGTTATATTCAATTCAGTAACAAAGTGCAGGAGTTAAACGGAATGAGTGGGGAAGCAAATTAGTTAGACTCTCATATAAAGTTGATTGTCTAAGTAGAGTTTTTGTGAAAAGCTGTAAAAATATTTTAAATTTTTATGAAGGATTCAAATAAAATTATTCAAAAAATCCCATTTAAAATAAGAAACGCCCCGGTTAAGGGGCGTTGGGCCTAAGATGCTATCTTAGGGGGGGTAAATCTGAATGCAAATTTACATTTTTATAAAACAATATGCAAGTGAAAAATGAATAAAGTGTTTGTTTTTATAGATGGTTTTAATCTATATTTCGGTTTAAAAGCGATCAAAAGAAAAGATCTGTATTGGTTGGACCTGGTAAAGCTTGGTCAAAATTTACTCAAGCACGACCAAACCCTGGTTGGAGTTAAATATTTTACTTCCAGAATCAGCTATCCACCGGACAAGGTAAAAAGACAAGGTGCTTTTATTGAGGCAATGGAAGAGTTAGCTAAAATTGAGATATTCTATGGCAATTATTTATCAACAAAAAAAACTTGTCGTAACTGTGGCTCTTATTATTACGAGTTTAGTGAAAAGAAAACCGATGTTAATTTGGCAATTGAACTTTTGGTAGATGCTTATTTGGACAAATACGACACTGCAATTGTTATTTCGGGTGATTCTGATTTGAGTGGTGCGATAAGTAAAGTACTTACTCTCTTCCCAAATAAAAGAGTAATAACTGCTTTCCCTCCTTTAAGGGTCTCAAAAGAGTTAAGAACAGTTTCAACAGCAACAATTAATATACGAAAACAAACTCTTCAGAAGAGTCTGTTGCCTCTTGTTGTCATCAAGAGTGATG
This sequence comes from uncultured Ignavibacteriaceae bacterium, assembly GCA_964431385.1. GTDB lineage: Bacteria > Bacteroidota > Ignavibacteria > Ignavibacteriales > Ignavibacteriaceae > UTCHB3. Next base: position 9,906 of record CAYSJM010000084.1, read on the forward strand.
GTTTTTTGTTGGAATGTCCTGAATATTGGCGGAAAAAGACATGGACTGACAGCAATGACGATTCAGATTAGACTTTTCCGTTAGCTGCGTTCTCTCAAAGCATCCTTCGGTCTGACTCAATATTCCCCCTCACCTGAGGTAGCCTCGATCAAAGAATCAATCTTTTCCAGATAATTTATTAAAGAAATATCATCGGTAAAAAGCAAATCCCGAAACTTGCCAAAAGAGACCTCGTCATCAATATATTCGGTATAGAGTCTCGCAAAATAACCGGAATCAACCTGTGACGCTATATCGGTTACACGGTATTCATTTATGTCTTCAGATGGTTTAAATGGCTTTATATATTCTGCCTTTTCCCAAGGTTTGAAGAATCCAATCTTCTGTAACCGATAAAACATGGAATCCGGCGATACATTGTAAACCCTTGCTGCTGATCTTAAAAACGATGGATTCTTAAATCTTTCCCCGTAGGTTGCTACCAGTTTCCGAAGTTTTTTTTCTGACAAAATTAATTCTGAAGCAAAAGCATTCGCTTCTTTTTCAGTTTTTGATCTTCTGACAAGATTTGTTTCAAAAGATGAAGTTTCAGAATCGCCATGTAATAGAATGTGAGCAAATTCGTGCGCCAGTGTGAACAGTTTACGCTCGAGTGTGTGTGCCCGATTTAGATAGATTACTTTAATGTCTTGGATAATAGTAAAACCCGATATTTTATTGGGCAGATGCCACTCAAAAACAAACACATCCTTTTCTTTGAGAGCGTCTTTGAGCTCCTCAAAAGAAAGTATTTTGTTCAATTTGAAGAAATCTCGAACTTCTTTTACAACCTCTGGAATATCCTCGAATGAGTCTAATTTGTAAGAGGGATGGATTGAGGAGATTTTTGATTTTGTCTTTTTTATCAGTTTACGAATATTCACAGCATTCTCATTTGCCTGGAGATAAACCCGGACAAGAGCTTTGTATTCTTCCGTTTCTTTTGGCAAGTGAGTTCTAAAATTTATTGGTTTTAACTCTTCACCCAAAACTAAAAAGTTATACGAAACCTCGAAGATTTTAGCCAAATCAACCAATTGTTGCTGGTTTGGTGACCTTTCGTCATTTTCCCATCTTGATACCAAAGAAATATCAACTCCAAGTTTTTCTCCCACCTCTTTCAGGGTAAACTTGTATAGTTTTCTCAGTTCTTTTAATCTTTTACCAATTTTTTCCATGTCAGTCTCCGGGTTTTCAAACAACTAATTGTCAAATATAGCATATTTTTGACAAAAAGTCAAGAGATCACACAACTATTCTTCTATATTTTTGACACATACCCTTCCCCCTTTCCACAACAACTCATATTTTATATCTTTGCCGATCCAATTTTTAATTATTTACTTCGATTTAATAACAAGCCTAAAGTGTATATGCCCAAAATTAAAGTTGCCGTCCTCGGTGCCACGGGAAGTGTGGGACAAAAATTTATTCAACTTTTGGAAAATCATCCTTTTTTTGAACTGTGTGAGCTTGGAGCTTCCGACCGCTCTGCAGGAAAAA
>CAYSJM010000085.1:0-11246 GCA_964431385.1 uncultured Ignavibacteriaceae bacterium
ATAACCACATCGATTTGACTGCCATAGATTAATGGTTTAATCTCAATCGGGTCACTCATCACCATTGTTCTGATCAACTCAGAATTATAAAATTCACCGGTCTTAATTCTCGAATTACCTATATCGACAGTTACAACTTTCATATCGCCGACACATCACCAAAAGTGATTATATGTTTATCTTCGAGGTGATCGAACAGAATCATGTGCCCTTCATCTGTTACATCAGAGAAGAGTCCGATATATTCCTTTTCACCGGCTTTTACGGTTACTTTATCTCCGAGCATTTTGCAAAATTGCTTCCATTCTGAAACGATTTGTTTTGATTCGGATTCGAGGCGGGCAAAAGTATATTCAAAATTATTTAGAATTTCTGCCAACAACCTTTCACGCGAAACCACTTGTTTAACTTCCATTCTAACCGATGTTGGCTCAATCAAGTAACCTGAGGCAAAATTAGCCTGGTTTACATTGATTCCGATACCCACAGCCACTTTTGAAATCTTACTTCCGTTCGAGACCGATTCACATAATATACCGGCGACTTTACGCTGACCAATGAGAACATCGTTAGGCCACTTCAGATTGGTTTTAAGCATGTGAAGATTTTCGATAGAACGGGCTACCACCAGTGAGGCAACAAAATTAAGTAATTGCGGGTTTTTAATTTCCCGTTCTTTTAGATCGAGAAGAATTGTAAAAGTCAAATTTTGATCTTTACTTGAGACCCATTTCCTGTCAAGTCTGCCACGCCCGGCAGTTTGAAATTCCGCCATAACAACAGAACCGTCTTGGGTAACTTTATTTTTGTTATCGAGTACAAATCTATTAGTCGATTCAGTTTCATCCAGGTATATAAAATTTCTTCCGATAAGATCGGTTTCTAATTTGATATCAAACTCTTCGAAGGCAAACATGTTCATCCTTTGTGCGTCAATATGTCATGCATAATGACAATCTATATGACAGTTGTATGAAATAAATTAAAATAAAGGCTTAAAAAAGCCTAAAATAAAGGTTGGTACGCTTTTTGCTGTATATAATCAGTTAAGAAAAAAACGAATTTGAAAAACAATTTACGAAAAGGAGAATAAAAATGGGAAAAATCATAGGAATTGATTTAGGTACCACAAATTCCTGCGTATCGGTAATGGAAGGCAATGAGCCTGTTGTAATACCAAACGCAGAAGGAACAAGAACAACGCCATCAGTTGTAGCTTTTTCAAAGACAGGAGACAGATTAGTAGGGCAGGCAGCCAAAAGACAGGCTATCACAAACCCTAAAAAGACAATCTTCTCGATCAAACGATTTATGGGAAGAAGAGTTGATGAAGTAACAGATGAATCTCACAAAGTACCATACCCAATAGTACCGGGTGATGACAGAACTGCAAGAGTAAATATCGATGAGAAACTTTACTCGCCACAGGAAATCAGTGCGATGATACTTCAAAAAATGAAAAAAACCGCAGAAGATTACCTCGGTCAGGAAGTTACAGAAGCAGTTATCACTGTTCCTGCATACTTCAACGATGCCCAGAGACAAGCTACTAAAGACGCAGGTGAAATTGCCGGACTAAAAGTTCGCAGAATCATCAACGAACCGACTGCTGCAGCTCTCGCTTACGGGCTCGACAAAAAAGGTAAAGAAGAAACCGTTGCAGTATATGATCTTGGTGGAGGTACATTTGATGTTTCCATCCTCACAATCGGCGATGGAGTTTTTGAAGTGAAATCAACCAATGGTGATACTCACCTTGGTGGTGATGACTTTGACCAAAGATTGATTGATTATTTGGCAGATGAGTTCAAAAAAGAAGAAGGCTTGGATCTCAGAAATGATGCGATGGCACTTCAGAGATTAAAAGAAGCAGCAGAAAAAGCAAAAATTGAATTGTCATCCTCTGTTTCCACTGATGTGAACCTTCCGTTTATTACCGCTACACAAGACGGTCCTAAACACCTTGTTCACACCATTACTCGGGCAAAATTTGAGAATCTCGTAGGTGATCTGATTGAACGCACAAAACTTCCTTGCGAACAGGCAATAAAAGATGCCGGAGTTTCAAAAAGTGAAATCGATGAAGTAATTCTGGTTGGTGGTTCGACTCGTGTACCTGCAGTTCAGGAATTGGTAAAATCGTTGTTTGGAAAAGAGCCACACAAAGGCGTGAATCCCGATGAAGTTGTGGCGATTGGTGCTTCGATTCAAGGCGGTGTGCTGAGTGGTGATGTTAAGGATGTATTGCTTCTCGATGTTACACCACTTTCATTGGGAATAGAAACTCTTGGTGGGGTTATGACTACAATGATTCAGTCAAACACTACAATTCCAACAAAAAAGACAGAAGTGTTTTCAACTGCCTCTGACAGTCAACCATCCGTAGAGATTCATGTTCTCCAGGGTGAAAGACCAATGGCTTCAGATAACAGATCGCTTGGTAGATTTAATTTGGATGGCATTCCACCTGCTCCAAGAGGAGTTCCACAGATTGAAGTGAGCTTCGATATCGATGCAAACGGAATTCTGCATGTCTCCGCAAAAGACAAAGGAACAGGAAAAGAGCAATCGATTAAAATCACCGGTTCGGGTGGTTTGAGCCAGGACGAAATCGAAAAAATGAAGAAAATTGCTCAGGAACACGCTGCTGAAGACAAGAAGAAGAAGGAACTTATCGAGTCGAAAAACCTCGCTGAGAACATGATCTTCCAGACCAAAAAGCAGATGGATGAGTTAAAAGACAAGATTACCCCTGATCAGAAAAGTCGTCTTGAAGCGGAGATCACCAGATTGGAAGATGCCGTGAAGACTGACAACACTGAAACGATTAAATCGGCTTTGGACCAATTCCAGAAAACCTGGGGTGAAATTTCACAGTCACTTTATGCCCAGCAAGGTCCCGCAAATCCGGATATGGGAGCAAACTTTAACCAGGGAGCTCAACAACCCGGAGGAGAAACCGGCGGCAAAGAGAAAAATGTAGAGGATGCAGAGTTCAAAGAAGTATAATCTTTGAGTATAAAATTCTGACTTCACTACGAAGTTACTCTTAATACTGTTGTAGAATTTGAGGCTGCTGTGCACCGGCAGCCTCTTTTTTTCACCTTATTCCCACCTGAATTCATCACCGGTCATTCCCTTTCACTGCCAAAAAAAGCAAATAATTTCGTATATTTGTAACTCAAAAAAATCAAAAGGTGGTATGGCTTTACTCGATACTCTTAATGTGCAACAAAAAGCAATAGTTGAATATAATAATGGTCCACATGTCGTAATTGCGGGACCAGGAACCGGTAAAACGAAGGTCGTAACATACAAATTAGCCTCTCTAATAGATCAAGGAATTGATCCGGAGACAATCCTATGCGTTACCTTTACCAACAAAGCAGCAACAGATTTGAAAAACAAAGTCAGAGAACTTCTCGGCAAAAAAGAGCTTGAATTTCCCTGGGTTGGTACATTCCATTCTGTTATGGCAAAAATATTGCGTGTTGAGGCCAAATTAGTCGGTTATTCAACAAGTTTCTCAATCTATGACACAGAAGATTCCGAGTCACTTGTAACCAATATCATAGATGATTTTAATATCAGTAGTGAAGCACTTGTTCCACGAGATGTTACACGGAAAATTAGCTACCTCAAAAATGTGATGACATTTCCAGCCGACCTTCTCAAAAAAGAGAGTAGATCATCTGCCGAAGAGAAATTCATCAGGGTATATCAGGAATACCAAAGAAAGATTCTTGAGAATGATTCCATGGACCTTGAAGATTTGATTCTCAAACCATTGGAATTGCTGCAAAACAACAAAAAAGCTTTCAATAAATACAAGAAGAAATTTGAATATTTCATTTTTGATGAGTTTCAGGAAATAAACGCTGCTCAATATGAAATTATAAAATTACTTTGTTCAAAAGCCGGCAAGATTTGTGCAGTTGGTGATGATTCACAGAGTATTTACAGCTGGAGAGGTGCCAAGCCTTTAAATATTTTGAACTTTAAAGAAGATTTTTCACGGACAAAAGTTTTTCAACTTGACAAGAATTACAGATCTACAACTCAAATTCTAAAGGCTGCCGAAGAGATCATCTCGAAGAATGAAAGTTTTGTTCCTAAAAAACTCTTCACCGAACTTGAAGATGGTGAGCATCTTTCACTTATTAAGTGCTCGGATGAAAAAGATGAAGCTTACCAATTGGCTAAATTCATAAAAGATGAAATAGCCGATAACAAATATTCATATTGCGATTTCTCTATTCTTTACAGAACAAACAATCAGTGCCGTGCATTTGAGGATGTATTTGTTGAAGAAGGTATTCCTTACAAGATTTTTGGTGGAATCGAATATTACAAGAGAAGAGAAATTAAGGATTTAATCGCTTACTTAAAAGTGATTATCAATCCAAAGGATGAAGAAAGTCTCTTAAGAATAATGAATTTCCCTCAAAGAGGGATTGGTATGACCACCATAAAAAGGATGATTAACTTCTCTAAAAAGCACGAAGTCACCCTTTTTGAGACAATGGGAAGAGTATTCGAAGTAATAGATATTAAAGAGAGAATTCAGAAGAATGTAAAGAACTTTAAGATTCTACTCGATAAATATATAGTACTTCGTGATAAATTTTCTGTCGGTGAGTTGACTCATGCACTTGTTGCGGAACTTGAACTTCAAAGATTATTTAATGAGGAGACGACTCATGAGTCACTTGAAAAAATTGATAATCTGAACGAATTCCTTCAGTCAATTTCGGAGTTTTCGAAAAAACATCCTGAGTCTTCAATTGAAGAATATCTCAGAAGAGTTAACTTAATGACCGATCTGGACGGAATCGATGAGTCAGAAAATGCAATAAAATTGATGACCGTTCACAGCTCCAAAGGAATGGAATTCCCGGTTGTATTTGTTTCGGGACTTGAAGAGCAGCTTTTCCCGCTTTCGACTAAATTCTCGCCCGAAGCAACAGTCGAAGAAGAGAGAAGACTCTTTTATGTTGCGGTTTCGAGAGCAAAAACGAAAGTTTATCTTTCACATGCTCGCGCAAGATACAGATTTGGTGAGGTTGCTTATGAAAACAGGTCAATGTTCATAAATGAGATTGCCTCTACACTTCTTAAAGAAGAGGATGCAAGCCAGAACAGAAAAGGCCGCAAGACCAAGAAAGAAAAAATTATTCAGAAATTCCAATCTATCGGTTATGTTGATTGGGAGCACCAAAAATCCCTGATAAAGCAAGGAAGTCGTGTTTTCCACGAACAGTTTGGATTGGGGAAAGTTATTTCTGTTATTGGCACCGGTGACAACCAGAAGGTTACCGTGGTTTTCGACGGAAACAATATGAAACAATTGATGTTAAAATTTGCAAAATTAAAGGTACAAAATTGATGCGAAGACTGTTTTTAGCCTCTTTCATTTTAATCGCATTCTTCTTGAACATCGAAGCTCAAGAGTTTAGAGGTACATGGTTGGCACGGAACAGTCTTTCAAGTAAAGAAGTGTTGGCTAAAGCGATGGATAGCCTTGCTGCAAACAACTTTAACACAGTATTTGTGAATGTTTGGAGCAGGGGATATCCGATGTGGAAAAGTGAAGTCTTCTTTAGAGAGACCGGCACTTACATCGATCCAACTTACCAGGGAAGAGACATCCTTGCCGAAGCCATCGCTGAAGGGCACAAAAGAGGTTTGCATGTTGAAGCATGGTTTGAATATGGATTTGTTGGCGGTTGGACTGGTAATCAGCCCCCGGGTGGCAAAGGTCCAATCTTTCAGAATCATCCCGATTGGGTAGCCAGAAGAAATGACGGCGGTGAAGTGGATGGTTCAAATTTTTACTGGATGATTCATACAAAACCTGAGGTGCAGAATTTCTTGATTGCCATGTGCACAGAAATTGCCAGAAATTATGATGTTGACGGTATCGAACTCGATCGAATCAGATATTCCAGTCTTGCTTATGGTTACGACCCTTATACTGACAGCCTCTATAGAGCACAGAATAACGGTAATCCACCACCAACCGCTATCTCAGATACTTCGTGGGTAAGGTGGAGAGCTAACAACTTGAATCAGTTTATGGTGCGGACAAAGGATTCTATTAAGACAATAAATCCACATATAAATATTTCAAATGCTCCCTCTCTTTATGCCTCCGGAAGTTACACTTCATATAACAGCTATTGCCAGGATTGGGTTGGCTGGTTGGTTGACGGTTCCGTTGATAATGTGCAGGTTCAATCGTATGTGGGGAGTTCATCCGCATTTTCCTCAATCCTTAATTACATCATGCAGTTAGTCCCTGATATAAACAAGGTTTATCCGGCGTTTGCAATCTCACCAAACGGGGTTCAAGTAACAAATCAGGAAATTTCCAATTTTGTGAATGTAACTCGAACAAAAGGTTTTAAAGGGAATGCAATCTGGTATTTTGGAGATCTTGGTTCTGTATTTTCATACATTAAACAGAATTTGTATCAGACCCCAAATTATCCACCACATTCTACGCCTACATGGAGATCATTTTACAAAATTGTTGAAATCAGCGACCAGGTAAATGCAGTAAGAACCGGTACCTGGACTCAGAGTAATACATTTGGATACAACGGTCCTTCATTTTACACAGATAATTCAAATCCTGCCGCAGTTAATTATTATTTTAATGTTCCTGCCGATGGATTTTATGAAGTTTATGCTTACAATGTAACTTCAGTTAACAGAACTGATTCTGCGAAATATGCCGTAACTGACTCATCAGGAAACTCAACAACCATTCTCGTAAACCAGAATGATGTAAATCTTCGCAGATGGGTTAAACTTGGAGATTATTTTTTAAAGGCAGGCAACCGAAATTGTATTACCTTAAGCAACACGGGATTAACAACGGGAAAACTTTTAAGTGCCGATGCGGTAATGATATCACTCAATCGGAGGTTATCACCATCGGTTGTTAATTCTGTAGAATCTGAAGGATTTGACTTAAAAAAAAAGTCCATTAATTCATTCCAGATAAGGAGTTACCCCAATCCATTTAATGGTGCATTCAAGGTGGCGTTTGATCTTAAAGATGAAACACCCGTTGAACTGACGCTTTTTAACACATTGGGTCAGTTGATTTTAACAAACAATATAATAGATGTAAAACAAGGTTATAACGAAATAAACTTCGCTGCGAACGAACTTCCGAGCGGTGTTTATTTTGTTAGAATCAGGCAAGCCGGATACTACGAAACGATCAAGATCATCTTAAACAAATAGAAGTTCTAACCAATCAAGGACAGAATAATGATAGCTCCTAAAAAATTAGCCATACTCGTTGGTGGTGGACCGGCTCCCGGAATCAACAGTGTGATAAGTAGTGCAACCATCAGAGCTGCAGTCGAAGGAATAGATGTAATAGGAATTAAAGACGGTTTTCAATGGATAATGGAGGGTGAGATAGGGCACTGTCAGCCTCTTTCAATCGATGATGTAAGTAGAATACACTTCAGAGGTGGATCCTTCATTGGTATTTCGAGGGCTAACCCGACCAAAAATAAAAAACATTTAGAAAATGCAGTCACTTCACTTCTTAGATTAAATGTAGATAAACTCATCACCATCGGTGGTGACGATACCGCTTATTCAGCCATGAAAGTGGAAGAGATGGCTGCCGGACGAATCAGAGTGGTTCATGTGCCAAAGACAATTGATAATGATCTGGATTTACCACATGGAATCCCAACTTTTGGTTTCCAAACTGCCAGACACATCGGAGTGGAAATTGTAAAAAACCTTATGGTTGATGCACAGACTACTTCAAGATGGTATTTTGTGGTTACCATGGGTCGTAAAGCCGGTCACCTCGCACTCGGAATAGGGAAAGCTGCCGGTGCAACTCTAACCCTCATCCCTGAAGAATTTCCTTCAACCATGATCAAACTGGACCATGTAATCGATCTTCTTGTGGGTGCGATAATCAAGAGAATAAGCTATGGCAAAATGGACGGTGTAGCCATATTAGCTGAAGGTCTTGTAGAACACCTCGATCCAAACGATTTGATTGCATTGGGTGAAGTGGAACGCGATGCTCATGACAACATTAGAATTGCAGAAGTAAATCTTGGTGAAATTCTTAAATCGAAAGTACAGGAAAGACTAAAAGAATTTGGTCACAAAGTAACAGTCGTAGCCAAAAATATCGGTTATGAACTTAGATGTGCAGACCCAATTCCTTTTGACATGGAATATACCCGTGATCTCGGATATTCCGCAGCTCAATTTATCTTGAATGGTGGAAATGCTGCTATGGTATCGATTCAAGGTGGCAAGTTTGTGCCGTTATTCTTCAAAGATATTCTTGACCCGAAGACTAAGAAAACCAAAATTAGAATGGTGGATCCTTCCAATGAATCATTTTTGATCGCAAGAAGATATATGTTACGCTTAACAAGTTCTGATTTTGAAGATCCACATGAACTAGCAAAATTTGCTGCAACCTGCGGTATATCACTCGATGAATTTACCAGAAGATTTCACTACATCATCGAAAATGACATGTTATATAAACATATCAAAGATGGTAATGTGTTGTTAGCCGGTTCGGGTGAAAAAGATGAGTCAAACCCTAACCTTTAGGTAAAATTATGAGAAAAGAAGCTTTAATCTTCGGTAGTTCCGGTGCCCTTGGTTCAGGTGTTGTCAAAACACTTTTAACCAAAAGATTTGATCATTTGTACCTGTTCGACTTTAAGATGTCAGATGAAACTCTCCCCGGTGTTACAAAAGTAATAGTGGAAGACCTTTCTAATTCATCCAATGTCGAAAAAGCATTTTCTTTTGTAAAACCTGCAGAAGACAAGCTTCTTTTCTTATTTAGTACAGTCGGTGGTTTTGTTGGTGGCAAAAGAATAGAAGAGACCACAGATGAAGATTTGCAAAAGATGTTTGCGATGAATTTTACTGCAAATTTTAATATCCTGAAGGAATTTAAAAAGTTGGTAACATCAAGCAGGGGAGGGTCTGCTGTATTTACTTCAGCATTCACTGCCTTTGCAGGTGAGTTTGGGAAATCAGTTTACGGAGCTTCAAAAAGTGCCCTTTCACATCTTGTGGAAACAGGTGCAGAAGAAGGTCGCAATATTAATTTAAGTGTTAACGCAATTGCTCCTTTCATTCTCGATACACCAGCCAACAGAAGTTGGATGACTGATACCGATTTTGACACCCTGATAAAGCCTGAAGAAGTTGGTGATCTACTCGTGGCAATATTTCAGAATTTTCACTTTGTTTCAGGAAATATTATCAAATTAAGATACCGTTTCCCACTAATAACCAATTCTCATTCATAATTCGCGAGAAATCAGATGAACTCTTTAACTTCGATGTATATAGACGGTGGTGAATTTATGCACCCCATTCTGATTGTCTTCATTTTAGGGCTCGTCTTTAGCTTTGAGCGATTATATACACTTCGTAAATCAAAATTAAATACCAAATCATTTGTTGAGCAGGTTAAAAAAGCAATTGAAACCAAGGGTGTGGAAGAAGCAAAATTGGTTTGTGAAAAAAACCCCGGGTCTGTCTCCACAGTTATTCATGCAGGTTTACAAAGATTTGATGAAGGATTAGATTCAGTTGAAAAAGCTATTTCAACTTATGGTGGAATTGAGACAGGATTTTTAGAAAAAGGTTTGGTTTGGATATCACTTTTTGTCGCTCTTGCACCGATGTTAGGTTTCACAGGAACAGTACAAGGTATGATAGAGGCTTTTGAGGCAATCAAGGAAGCAAATCAAATTTCACCTGCGATTGTTGCCGGAGGAATTGCCAAGGCTCTTATTACCACACTTTTTGGACTTGTTGTTGCGATGATACTTCAAGTCTTCTACAATTTTTTTATCGCGAGAATCGATTCGCTTGTCTCTGATATGGAAGAAAGTTCAGTGCAACTGATAGATACTCTTTATGCTCTGAAACAAAACTCCGCAAAAAAATGAGCCTTATACGGCGCAGAAAAAGGACACTCCCTGTAGTTCCACTTGCCTCCATGTCGGATATTGCATTTCTGCTCCTTATTTTTTTTATTGTTGCTGCCACTATTGATATTGATACAGGAATTTCTCTCTCACTCCCGGAATACAAACCTGATGAAGCACCTTCACAAGTTGAAAAGAACCGCGTTGTCGATATACGGATATTAAAGGATACACTTCTAATAAATGGTGAACCTTCTACACTTCCTAAATTGTTCATTCAAATGAATGACAGGGTGAGGAAGAGCAGGGAAGTACCCGATGAAGAAAAACCGGTAGCACTAATTCGCTACAGTTCAGAAACCTATTACCAGCGTTATATTGATGTACTTGATAATGTAAAAAGAGCTTACAAAAATGTTCAAGAAGAGTCTGCACGCGAAAAATATGGCAAATCTTTTCGCAGTTTGACTGAGGATGAAAAAAATATCATCTTAAAGCTGGTCCCTGTTTATATTACGGTCGGAGAATTAAAAAATAAATGATTAAACCACCCGGCAAATTAAAAAGGAAAAAGTCAGAGCCCGGCATTCCACTTGCTTCGATGCCTGATATTATCTTTATTCTTCTCCTTTTCTTTATGGTTTCCACTGTGCTAAAGGAAATTGATGTGCGGGTTCAATACGATCTTCCGGAAGCCACCACTTCTGAAAAATTTGATAACAGGAGATTAACCGCATATTTATTTATCGGGCGGGATGGAAAAATTCAGTTGAATGATGTCATAATTGCACGAGATCAGATTAAAGAGAAGATGGAAATAATCAGATCTCGAATGAATAATGTAGTTGTGCAGTTACGAGTCGATAAGAATATTCCGATGAGCCTGGTTGAAGAAGTTCAATTAGAGCTCAGAAAAGCTAAATGTTTAAGAGTTAATTATATTTCATCACAAAAACCACAGGATTAGAGATGAATTTAAAAGAAAAAATTAATGAAGAATTAAAATCAGCTATGAAAAGTGGCGATAAACTTCGCCTCGAAACTATAAGATCGATCAGAGCTGTCATCCTCGAATACGAAAAAAGCGGCAAAGGCGAGCTAAATAACGAGGTCGAAGAGATAAATATGCTCAACTCTATTGCAAAAAAGCGAAAAGAGGCTGCTGACATTTATCGTACCGCGAACAGACCCGAACTTTGCGAAAAAGAAGAGAGCGAACTCAAGATTATTATGGAATTTCTGCCTGCACAGTTGACAGCAGAGGACATTGCAAATAAAGTTAACGAAATCGCT
>CAYSJM010000086.1:0-11048 GCA_964431385.1 uncultured Ignavibacteriaceae bacterium
ATCCATTCCCTAAAATGTCTGCATCTCTCTTTTAGTTTCGGAATACCTGTATTCCCCACAGCCCCGGCACCTGCCGTTGGTTTTTGGGATTTATATGCTGGTATTACTTTAATTATTCGCTTTGAAGGAGCAGTTTCCGGACCTTCATTAATTAATTCAGGGTTTCCATTAAACTTTTCTGTAATCTGTTCAAATGTAGTAATAGAATTTTGTGCCTCAAAAAAAATATCTGTCAGTTTTGCGGGATCAACAAAAATCAATGCTTCAAACTCGTGTAATTGGATGTATGGGATGAATCTTTGGTCTCCTATATCCTTCTTCAATTCCGCCTCGAGGTGAGCGACCTTTTCGTAAGGGTCACGCATTTTGATCGCGTCGGACCAGCCCGGAAATTCCGCAGGTAACGCGTATAAGTCAAACATTGTAGTGAAATATACATCATTGTTCCGATCTTCCCGGATCCATCGTTCAATATCATTTTTGGCTTTTTCATAACCATCCAGACCACCACTAAATTTTTTCCCGTTTTTTCTACCAGTTTCGACACATCGAACCCTGGTGTCAATTGAAAAATGAGAGAGATAACGGGAGAGTGTATCATTTACAAATCTCTCTTCGGTTTGCCCCTCAGCAATTATGTTTAGTCGCTTGAAAGCACTCAAGGTTTGCCCCCAAAGACATTCTTCTCCCATAATTCACTGAGACTATATTCTTCCAGCCACTCTTGAAGTGAATTCAAGTCCAACCGTTTTAGTTTTGTGCAATTATCTTTTCGATCCTTTTCAACAACAACAATTTCTGACGGGTCAAATTGATCTACCATATTAGTGGATTGGGTGGCGATTATAATCTGAGTTTCAGATTTGACCATATTTATTACATTTGCCAGGATTGAGATTGCTGACGGGTGGAGTCCAAGCTCAGGTTCATCAATAATAACGATTGGAGGGAGTAGTTCCTTCGGTCTTAGTAATAGAGTCATTAGAGCCATAAATCGTAATGAACCATCGGAGAGCTGGTGAGGTCCGAATAGATGATCTGAATATTTAGCACGCCAGTTTAACATGATGTTTCTTCCGTTGTAAACATCGGGTTCTAAATCAAAATCATCAAATTCGGGTAAGGCATATCTTATATATGTTACAATTCTGGAGTAATATTTATTCCATTTGTCGGAGTTCTTCAATGCGTACAAAATTGCTGCTAAATTTCCACCATCACTTCTCAGGTATTTATTATCCTCCAAATAAACACTTCTTTTGAGTGGAGACTCTTTTGAAGTATCATGAAATTGATACACTTGAAGACGAGATAATAATGAAGGGAAAGTCCCAGCATCATTAAAATCATTCTTCTGTATCAACACTGATTCACCCTGTCCTGTTTTAATTACCGGATTATTTTGGTTGGGTTTACCATTTTTAAATCGCTGAACTTCCTCGTCTGAAAAAATCAGGCTTTCTCCCACTGCATGAGACAAAACAAACCGGTATAAATCTTCGTGGTCGAATGCTTTGAATTTAAGTTGAGATTCCATTTGTTTGGTATGCTTTGCCCCAAAATGGAGGAATGCGTTCGCTCCACCGTTAACACCGATAAAATTCTGAAGAGAGCTATTGGTTATCGAAGTAATCATTTTAAAAAAAGAGATGAGATTACTTTTTCCTGCACCGTTTGCACCGATTAGTACAGTCAGGTCTCCAAGTACAAGTTTTTGACCTTCGGAATTAAAGGATTTAAAACCTTTTATCTCGATGCTTTGCAGTGAAAACTTTTGGCTCATTTTTGTATAACTCCGAATCTGAATTCAATCCGTAAATATAGCTAAATGAGCATTATTAATGAAATAGATGTTAACAGATGTGATTCTTCAGAGAATGGAGGCAAATTAATTTCTTACCTTCCAATCAGCACAAAAGCCCCCCAGTAATAAGGTTTTGGATATTCCCTCATAAGCTCGAGTTGAGCGAGGCGAAGAGCTTCGGGTTTGGTGATACCTGTGGCATACTTACCCATGAACTTTATCATCAGCTCTTTTGTGGCGTTGTCGTCCACTTTCCAGAGGCTCATCAAAACAGAGCCTGCACCAGCCCCGAGGAAGCCCCTCTGAAGTCCAAAAACACCTTCACCATTGTTTACCTCGCCCAAGCCCGTTTCGCACGCTGAGAGAATCACTATATCGGTTCCGATTAAATTGAGTTGTGAGGCCTCAAAAGCAGTGAGGATTCCGTTTTCGGGGAATTGCGACCTTGCATCATCTCCCGAATTGAGGAAGGTTTCAGCACCCGTAAGGAAAAGTCCACTTCTAAGCATAGGATTTTCTGAAGCTTTTTTGGTTTCTGTACCCATAAAAAAGCTCTCTTTATAGTCGGCTTTTGGTGAAGAGGCAAAATAACCGTGCGTGGAAATTGAGAGGACACCGGGGGCTTTTACATTTTTAACATTCGATTCAGTAGCTTTTTCGAACAACAGCGACTCAACATCCCAGCCGTTCTTTTTGAGTATTTCAGATGTGGTTAAAGCTTCTTCTTTTGTACCGGGCAAGAGTTGCAGATCATATTTTTTCATTGTGCCCGTGTTCACAAAAACATCTCTTGTTTCGCCTGCAGTCTGAACGGTTTTAAGACTGTCCAAAGCTAGGTTGTAATTTGGATAACCGACCATTACTGCGGTTTTGTTTGGCGTCTGTTTTCCGTTGTTTTTTGCCATCTCAATCGGAGTAGAAATATAAACAACCTCATACTCCTCGATAAGATACTTCCCTGTTAAAGGATTTTTAATAGTGGAAAAATTAACCTTGTAGAACTCGCCGTCGAGACTAAAATAGATCCGTTTTATCCCTTTCAAGTGTTTAGCGAGAGGGGCGAACAGTTCGGCATAAAAATCGGGGATGTCGTCGGGTTTTGCTGTAAGATCAATCACCTTGTCGTCGTCGTTATCCACAGCAGACTCCCTGGATCCTTCCTGATTTGCTCTGTTTAATGCCGGAATGGTGAGGGTATCAAGTCTGTTTCCATCCTTTAATTCGAGATATGCAGGTTCTTTAGAAGAATCGTTTTTAGTGATAAAAACGGCATATTTGTTCTGATTAAACTCTGCCAGTTCTGTCCATTTTTTATCAAAAAAAGGAAACTTGACAAAATCAACAATTGCTTCATCGGGTTTCAGATTTTTCCTGATATCTTCCCATTTAACATCGGGAATCATAACAAAATCTTTATAAACAGAAGATTTTTTCATCAACTCTTTTTCGATTGCATTCGCTTTTTCTTCGAGTGAATCGAGGTTGTAGCCGGAATTTATCCGCTCCTTTTCAGTTCTTGAATAGAGGTCTGATATCTGTTTTTTGATCTCGAGCATTTTATTGTAGAGGGATTTGATGCCTTCATCCTTTGTGTTCCCGATAAATGCTTTTGTGTTAACGGATGAGTTGATTACGAGCCCTTTTCTGAAGATAAGTTTTTCGTAAATCGATTTTTTTTCCGCTTCAGGATTTGCAGAAACTGCGTTTAGAGCAAAATTGTAGAAGAGATCAAACTGTTTTGCGAGATACGATTTTTCCACTTCGCTCAGCCCCGTGAATGCAGATTTGACCCACTTCTGATTGAGTGAAAGGGCTTCGACCAATAAGGGCGTCACTTCATTTATCTTCCCTGAGTAGAAGTAGAGACCACCAAGAATAAAGGCGGAGTTGAACGAGTCGGGGTGCCCTTCACCGAGAACTTTTTTCCTCAGTCGCAGAGTTTCCTTCAAGATTGGTTCTGCTTTTGTATATTCGCCCGTGAGATAATAAAGCACGCCAAGATTGCTGTAAACCGTTATATATTCAGCACTTTCCTCGCCAATTTTCTCCTTGTAATATGCCAGCGATTCCTTCAGAAGTGGTTCCGCTTTGGCATAGTCACCTTTCATGGCGTAAAATTGTGCGAGGTTTTGGATGGTCAGGGCGATTTTCAGATTTTTTTCACCATATACCTTTTTATAAACTTCCAGTACTTCAAGAAGAAGTGGTTCTATCTTCTCAACTTTTTTTGTAGTGTAGTAAAAAGCTGCAAGATTGTTGAGGCTTTGTGCGTATTGTGGACTGGAAGTACCCACGACCTTTTTAAAAATCTCATTCGCTCGAAGCAAGAGGGGTTCAGCTTTTACAAAATTCCCCATATCTTTAGAAAGGACACCAAGATTCATAATTATCGAGGCATAATCAGCGTTTTCTTCCCCGACAAGTTTTTTCATTATTCGCATGGCATGTGAGAGGCAGTATTCAGCTTTGGTAAAATCACCGAGGTAAAATGAGAGCATCCCCATTCCGTTTAGTGCCCCTGCATAGTTCAGATCATCCTCACCAAGAGCCTTTTTATAAATTTCCAGCACCTTTTTATAGAGTGGTTCAGCCTTTGTAAACTCACCCTTCTCTCTGTAGAAAGTGGCAAGATTTGAGAGAGACCAACCATAATATGGATTTTCTTCGCCGTAAACCGTTAGATAGATATCGCGGGCTTTCAGGAGATACAATTCAACTTTGTCAAATTGACTTGTTACAAAATACAAGGTTGCCAGGTTGGTAACCTCCTTTGCATACTCCGCACTTGAATCACCGTGAATCGCCTCACAAATCCTTATCGCATCAAGAAACAAAACTTCAGCTTTTTCATAGTTCCCCAGATTTTGGTGAACCGTGGCGAGAGTGCTCACAAGAGTTAGATATGTGGCATCCTCCCCTTCTTCATATTTGTCTTTCCCTTTTTCCAAGAGAGGAAGGGCTTTTTTGGGATTTGAAGTGGCGTTATATGAAAAAGCAGCCACCAGAATCGAGTAAAAATACTCAGCTTCAAACTCTTCTTCATCCTCAAATTCTGCAATCGCTTTTTCAGCCGCAACTATGGCATTTTTGTAGTCACCGGCATTATATTTTGAGTAAGCCTCGTTGTAATATTCAGTTGCTGATTGAGAAAAAAGTGGAACTGAGAGGAGAAAAAGAAACAAATAGAATAATCTGAGTTTCATGGTATTTCCGAAGATTTATATCTTTTTTACTATCGTTTTTTACGGATGGTGAACGAAAAAGTTGATATTTTTTCATCCTGACGGACATCAGAGAGTCCCCTGTCCATAAGTTCATCATCCATTTTCATTATCTCTTCAAGAATTGAGTTACTTCCCTGAAAAGCCCCCGGATCGTCACCTGCTGAACGCATAAAAGCATATCTTAGATCGAGAGGTTCACGGGTGAAAATTATCTTAAGCATTTCGGTGGAATAAAAGAATGGAGATTTATTCTTAAAATGATAGAGGAAATTTGGAATAATAGACTCAGCTCCCGGTTCGATAAAATAGTTTGCGGGATTCTCATTCTTTTTCAGCCACGGAATCAGGAGCATAACTTTTGAGTTCTCCTCGATGCTGATGATATTAAAAAATGCTTTTTTGTCCCCTTGGTTCTTTATTTTTATCATAAAATAGTCATCATCTCCGACCGTAAACACACCATCCCTAAAATTGTTTTCAATGGCGAGGGTGTCGGTTATTTTCCTTTTTACCTTGTCGAACTTCACGGGGATGAGCTGAAGTTGTGGCACCATTTCACTATTTACGAAGTTCATCGACTCAAAAAGTCGTGCCTTTGTGAAATTTTTGATGGTTCTTTTCATTTTGCTGTTGTCTTCCGTCTCATCGAGCAGCACCATGTCGGTGGCAACGGCGACCACCTTAAACAAACCCGGACCTTCGGCGGGTTCAATCGATAAATCGGCAATGGCTCTGTTAGCTACAATTTTAGCAAGTTTAAACTTCTTCACATCCTCAAGGAACCCTTTGGGCAGAGTTGGATAGATATCGGCTTTTATGGCGATTTTTACAGTATCAACGGGAAGTGCAGCCACTTTAAGCCAAGCCCATACACTCTGCGGAGTGGTTTCTGCGGGAAGATTTTTAACCTTTACCACAGAGGTGAGAGAACCCGATGACACCACCTCCCCGGTGAAAAGAGGCATTTTCCCTGTGGTATCCGATTCACCCGCTTTGTAAAAGGAAATGATTGAGGAAGGATAAATTCCGGCAATGACTCCTGCGGCTATGGTAACAAGATTTTCGGTTCGTTCAAATTCCATAACGGCTACAAATCCCGGAGGTGCTTTTAATCCCTCACCAAAAACTACAAGATCGATCCCTTCACCTTCGGCAACGGGATTTTGATACGGCACAATAGTTGACATGGTGGAGACAATACCCGCAAAAAGGGCTCTGTATGAGATATCATTTCCGGCACCGTTCCTCATCGCCTTGTTAAATGCAAAGGAGAGTGAGCCCTGCCCCTCATATTCATAGTTTAGTTCATCTGCTCTGGAGGCAGAAAAAACCGTCAGAGGTGAAAGTTTTCCACTTACGGTAATTTCGTTTTTTTCTCCAAAAGGCAGTCCGTCTTTTATGCTTCGGTTCACAATTTCATTTTTTTTAACGAGCAGATTGCCCACACCGCGGGAGACTGCACCCTCACCCCTTGTACCACTCCCTGAAAAACAGGCATCCAACAAAACCAGCACCTGACCGTTAGGACCTGTTTTCTCCCTGATTTTATCAAGTTTTTCCCCCAATAGATCATCTTTGAGGTGTTCTTCGCCGTTGTATGTATCGGAGAGATAGTCCTCGGCACCATAACAGCAGATGCTTTCATCTATGCCATCTGCTTCATCACCATTATCGTCGGGAATCCCCTGTCCGTGAGCCGAAAAATGAATCACGACAATATCGCCGGGTTTTGCATCATTGGCGAGTTTTTGAAGTTCAGAAACTATGTTCTTTTTGGTAGCCTGTTCGTTTTTAAGGACTCTAAAATCTTTAAACCCTTGTTTTTCGAGTGCTGAAGTAATAAGTGGGATGTCGTTTTGAGAGGAGATTGGTTTCAGGAATTTATATTCACCGATTGCAACAATAAGACACTTCTTGCCGGGGTGAATTTGTGCATTCACGGGGAATTGAATTAAAAATGTGAGACCAAAACAAAAGATATAATAGAAAATTCTCATTTTTACCACCGGTTAAATGGGTGTAAAATACTTTTTACGCACCAAGAATGAAACCTTCGAGGGATAAACTAACCCTTTTGAGCGATAATATCTATATCCTGAATCACAACCTACTGATTTTTTTTCAAATTCTTTTGTTCTCTGTTGCGGTTTGATTATTTTTAGTCTTATAAAAGCAAAAATGATCAATAATAATTTGAAAGTACTCCGATGCGAGTGTTTTTTCTCCTGACCTTTGCAACCCTCACCCTCTTTGCACAGAACAAACCGGAACTGATATTGCCGGTTGGACATAAAGATAATGTCAAGTCTGCGGATTTTAGTCCCGATGGAAATCTCCTTCTGACTTCAAGCTGGGACAACACAGCCAAGCTTTGGGATACAAAATCGGGCAAGCTTCTACGGAACATAGCAGGTCACAAAAAGCAACTGAATGGTGCATATTTTAACAAAGACGGAACAAAATTTTTAACTTACGGATGGGATCATTCAGTTAAGATTTGGGAAACTTCATCGGGTAAATTGTTGCACGATTTATTTATAGATACCGTTTCGATATCGGGAGCTGAATTTAGTCCTGATGGCAAGCTGGTTTTGGTAACGGGGTATGAAGGGATAATTAATGTCTGGGATGCAAACAAGGGAACGGTTGTCTTCCCGTTAAAGGGGCAGTATGGAACGATAGAATGCGGGAAGTTTAGCCCTGACGGGAAATTGATAGTAACCCTTTCTTGGGACAGGACGGCAAAAATTTGGGATGCATCAACCGGCAATTTGCTGGTTACAGTTCCAAATGAAGCAGACTGGCCACTAAAAACGGGGTTCAGCGGCAATTCAAAATATTTTTTCACTACTGCGATGAACGGCTCAGTGAAACTTTGGGAGACAAAAACGGGGAAATTGATTCAGAACATAAGGGGGAAACCTGAATCAGAAAATATGGCGGTTTTTAGTCCCGATTCAAAATATCTTGTAACATTTAATCAGGGAGATACGGTCGAGATTTGGGAAACTGCATCGGGAAAGAAGAAGAATGAAATAACTTATTTCCTCGAGGATCCCGGGAATATATGCAACCTCGCCTTTACACCCGACGGGAGCAAACTTGTAGTATCCTACCTTCATGCGAACCCGGTGGTGTGGGATATGAGCACACTTGGAATGGCATATTTTGTGGATGCAATGTCATCACTTGTGGGTGCAACAGGCATAAGCAAAGATGGTAAAATGGCGGCTTTTGGTGATTACAACGGGAGAGTTATCTCGTATGACCTCGAAAAAGGGGCATTAATCAGAGAATTTAAGGGGGGTACAGCCTCGGTAAGAAGTGCAGAGTTTAGTGACGACGGGAAGAAAATTGTAGTGCTTTCCGAAGGTGAAGTGATAAGAGTATGGGATGCTTTTTCAGGTAAAATAACGGGTAGCCTCGGTGATGGAATACCTGGTGGATGGTTCGCATCTTTTAATCCCGAAGGTGAAAAAGTGCTCACTACGGGGTGGAATGATAACATTTTCGAGTGGGACCCACTTCAGAATAAAATTGTAAAAAATTACCCGTTGCCCGGTGGATTTATCTACAGGGCTGCATACACACCCGACGGTAAAAAAATTGTAGCGATAACGGATGATTCTTCAGGCGTGGTTTTTGATGCAAACACGGGGGAACAGGTAACCAAATACCGTTGGCAGTATGGTGATATGCAGACCTTTTCGTTTAGTCCCGATGGTAAAACCATTGCAGCGGCGATGAGGGACAGTCTTGTGTTACTGATTGATCCGATGACGGGAAAAAAGATAAAATCATTTGTCGGGCATCATTCATTTGTGATGTCGGTGGCGTTTTCTGCGGATGGTAAAAAAATTGTTTCCGGTTCACTCGACCAGACAGTAAAAGTTTGGGATGTAAAATCGGGAAAAGAATTACTGACTCTCGGCGGGCATACTGCTATAGTCCATTTGGTGGCATTTAGTCCCGACGGGAAACAAATTATTACATTTAGTGAAGATAAAACTGCGATAGTTTACAGTGTGGTTACGGGTGAAGAGCTGAACCGGTTTTCGATAACAGGCATGGCGATGGATCTTTCATTCAAAAGAGGGATGTTGATCTCGCATAAAAACAGTTTACTCACTTTTTACGACCTTGCCTCGGCGGTTGAGCTCTTTTCATTTGCTTCGTTTGGCGAGAATGACTGGGTTGTACTTCATCCCGGAGGGCTTTTTGATGCATCCCCCGGAGCGATGGAAAATATGTATTATGTACAGGGTCTCGAAGTGATAGCATTCAGCCAGTTGAAAGATAAATATTGGGAACCCGGTTTATTTGCCAAAATGATGAATGACGAACAACTCCGCTCGGTTGATGCGATCGATAAGGAACTGAAGTTATGGCCGGAAGTGTCGGAGTTTGAATTTAAGGAAAACTACGAAAAAGTGACGGTTTCAGTGGAGAACAAAGGGGGTGGAATAGGAAAACTTCAGATTTTCCTGAACGGGAAAGAGATGACTGCCGACGCACGGGATGGGAAAATTGATCCAAAACAGAAGACAGCAACCATCACTGTTGACATCAAAAATCATCCTTATCTGGTGGATGGCGAGAATAAACTTGAAGTGATTACCTGGAATGAAGCGGGCACCCTCTCATCTTCGGGAGATGTGGCGGAGTTCATTCATGAAAAGACAAAACTTGCCCCTTCCATCTATATTGTTGCGGTTGGTGTCGGCGACTATGCAGGTGACAAACTTGATTTGAAATACGCCGGAAAAGATGCAAAAGATTTTATGACTGCCACTTCCCTGGGAGCTGAGCATCTCTTTACAAAGGAGAGAACGCATAAATACCTCCTTTCTACCGATGATAAAAACGGGGTTCTGCCCACCAAGGCAAATATCCTCAAAACTTTTACCGAAATCGGGAAAAAGGCGAATTCGGAGGATGTAATTGTGGTTTATCTTGCGGGACACGGTATAAACCTTGGTGGTGAGGAAAGTGACCTTTATTATCTGACTCAGGATGCTTTTTCTCCAAATCCTGAAGTGTATAAAGATGAATCGGTGAGGAAATCGACCACCATTTCGGGCGGTGAAATAATCGATCTCTTGAAAAATGTTGCTGCCCTGAAGCAAGTTCTTATCATCGATGCATGTGCTTCGGGCAAACTTGTGGATAATCTCGCCGACAAGAGAGATATCTCAAGCTCGATTGTAAAGGCGATGGAACGGATGAAAGACCGGACGAGGTTACACATCATTACAGGAAGTGCCGCCGATGCAGTAAGTTACGAGGCGAGTAAATATGGACAGGGTTTGCTGACATACAGCATACTTTCGGGAATGCGGGGGCTCGCTCTGAAGGATAACAGATCGATTGATATCAGTCTGCTTATGCAACATGCCCGCGAGATGGTGCCGAAGCTTGCACAGGGAATTGGTGGCATTCAGGAACCCAGAATTTTCTCACCAAAAGGGGCTGAAAGTTTTGATATCGGTATCCTCGACGATAAAGAAAAAGCTCTTATTCCCCTCGCACAGGAGAAGCCTGTTTTTGTGAATTCGGTTTTCCTCGATGCAAATGAACTGATAGATGTTCTTTCACTTTCCGAGAAAATTGATGAGCGGCTTTCTCTCATTTCCGAGTCGGGAACTGCGGCTACACTTCTTTTTTGGAATGTTAAAAGTTATCCGGGTGCCATGAAGCTGACGGGAACTTATACCGTGAAAGGTGATAAAGTTGAGGTGTCGTTTAAGATTATAAAAGATAAAAATACCATTAAATCGATAACAAAATCGGGAAATAAGAACAAACTCGATGATTTGGTGATCGAAATTGTAAACGCAATCGTGTTTAAGTAGCCATGTTAGCTACATCACACGGATGCGGAAGAAGTGAATATCGTTGGAACAAAGGTTTTTGGTTCGAAGTTAAAGACACATAACGATAATTTTTTAGTTCAGTTTACAACAAACAATCACCAACAACAAAGGTATCACAATGAAAATCAACAACAGATTTTTCGCTTT
>CAYSJM010000087.1:0-11036 GCA_964431385.1 uncultured Ignavibacteriaceae bacterium
TTTAATTATATCCGGGAATTAACTTACATTTTTTTTTGATTAATGTCAAGAGGTTAAAGAACATCTTTGAAAAAAAACGATTTTGAAGACCTATAGGAAAAAATAGTGAAAAAGTTAAAAACTGGTTATTTTGGGGTAAAAAGTAGTACAGTCCGTGAAAAAGCATCCAATTTCTTGACCGACTTGGGTGCTAATAAATTTTCAGGTGGACCGTGAACCCTGATTTCGAAGTTGCTCGCTAAGGGGAAGAGTGAATTTACATGGCATCTGCCGTAAAGCCATCTTTGCAGTTCATTCTTCTTCACCCAATTATCTCATTTCTTTTCGTTAATTTTGTCGTTGATATTTTTTAAATTCTACTTAAAACAGGCACAGCCAAAATGAAGACATTTGATATTTTCGATAAATTTGAAAAGCGACACATCGGTCCTGATGAACATGAAATAAGTTTAATGCTGGATGAAACAGGAGTCACTTCTGTTGACCAACTGATTGATGAAACCATACCTGCACACATCAGACTAAAGGAACCACTTCCCCACTTTGATGCCCTTACTGAAAACGGTTATCTGGAGTATCTTAGGGAAGCCGGTAAAAAGAACACGATTGCAAAATCCTATATCGGTATGGGATATTACCCGACGGTTACTCCCGCTGTAATTTTAAGAAATATCCTCGAAAATCCGGGTTGGTACACCCAATATACCCCCTATCAGGCTGAAATTGCTCAAGGTCGTCTTGAAGCCTTGATGAATTTTCAGACAATGGTATCCGACCTTACTGCACTGCCAATTGCCAACGCCTCACTTTTGGATGAAGGGACAGCAGCATCTGAAGCAATGTTGATGCTTTTTGCGAATAAAACTAATAAAAACGCCACTAAGTTTTTTGTCGATCAGGATATTTTTCCACAGACTTTTGAAGTGCTGAAAACCCGTGCGGTACCAAAGAATATAGAACTTGTAACGGGTGATTTTGCCTCCATTTCTCTTGATGACACATATTTTGGACTGATACTTCAGTATCCGTCAGGAAAAGGTGAAGTGAAAGATTACAGTAATTTCATCGCAAGTGCGAAAGCTGTGAATATATCATCAGTCGTGGCCACTGACCTGATGTCACTCACCCTTCTAACCCCTCCCGGTGAGTTCGGAGCTGATATTGCAGTCGGTTCATCACAAAGATTTGGTGTTCCTATGGGATTTGGCGGACCGCATGCAGCTTTCTTTGCCTGTTCAGACAAGTATAAGAGAGTAATCCCCGGAAGAATTATCGGAGCCTCCACTGATTCAGCAGGTAACCTCGCATTCAGAATGGCACTCCAAACCAGAGAACAACACATCAGAAGAGAAAAGGCAACGAGTAACATCTGTACCGCTCAGGTTCTGCTCGCAATTATTGCTTCTATGTATGCGGTTTATCATGGTGCTAAAGGCATTTACCAGATTGCCTCAAGAATACACAGCTTTACATCTTTGCTCGATCTTGCTCTAAAAGATCTTGGTTTCAAACAGACCAATCTTAATTATTTCGATACACTTCATATCGAAATGACTCCGGAAGATGCCACCAGACTCAGGAAAGAAGCCGAAAGCCTTAACTTAAATTTCCGATACTTTGAAAATGGAAATGTAGGTATCTCTCTTCATCAGACCACAAAAATAATGGACTTGATTGAGATCATCTCAGCTTTCACTACAGCTTTCGAGATGAATGACTTTAAATTGAACCTTTCTGAGTTGAAAGAACTCGTACCGGAAGAATACAACGCACCGTTCGCTAGAAAATCCGAATATCTCACTCACCCTGTTTTCAAAAAATATCATTCGGAAACCGAATTCCTCCGTTATGTGAAAAAATTGGAAAACAAAGACCTCTCTCTTGCACACTCTATGATTCCTCTCGGTTCATGTACCATGAAACTGAATGCAACGACAGAAATGATTGGAATTACACTTCCTGAATTTGCATCAATCCATCCTTTTGCTCCGGCATATCAGGTTAAGGGTTACGAAAAAATTATTGAGGATCTTTCAGCCCACCTTGCTGATATTACCGGTTTTCCGGGTGTTTCACTTCAACCAAATTCAGGTGCCCAGGGCGAATACGCAGGTCTAATGGTCATCAGAGAATATCACCTTAGCAGAGGCGACGCACAGAGAACTGTGGTGTTAATTCCTTCCTCCGCTCACGGGACAAATCCGGCAAGTGCGGTTATGGCAGGAATGAATGTTGTGGTTGTCAATTGCGACGATCACGGAAACATTGAACTGGATGACCTTAAAGCCAAAGCTGAACAACATAAAGATGTGCTGGCAGCTCTTATGGTCACCTATCCCTCCACACATGGCGTGTTTGAGGAATCGATAATCGAAATTTGCGAGGTGATTCACCGGTACGGTGGTCAGGTTTACATGGACGGTGCAAACATGAATGCTCAGGTGGGTCTAACCTCACCGGCAACCATTGGCGCCGATGTATGCCATTTGAATCTCCATAAAACCTTTGCAATTCCTCACGGTGGCGGTGGTCCCGGTGTAGGTCCTATTTGCTGTGCAGAACAACTGAAGCCTTTCCTCCCATCCCACTCTGTTGTTAAAACAGGTGGCGAAAATGGCGTAACGGCAATCTCGGCAGCCCCTTTTGGAAGTGCCTTGATCCTCGTAATCTCACTCGGCTACATCAAAATGCTCGGTTCCGAAGGTGTGACAAATGCCACAAAAATGGCGATTTTGAACGCCAATTACATCAAATCGAAACTTGATGGTCATTATAAGACACTTTATTCCGGTAAAAACGGAAGAGTGGCTCACGAAATGATTCTCGATATGCGTGAGTTTAAACACACTGCTCATGTCGAGGTGGAAGATATGGCAAAACGATTAATGGACTACAGCTTCCACGCACCAACGGTTTCCTTCCCTGTTGCCGGCACCCTTATGGTTGAACCAACCGAAAGTGAATCTTTATATGAACTCGACAGGTTCATCAATGCAATGATTGCAATCCGGGAAGAGATTGCCGAAATTGAACAGGGTGTTGCTGATATGAATGATAATGTACTCAAAAATTCACCTCACACCCAATTGGAGTTGATGGCTGATGAATGGAAACACTCTTACAGCAGAGAAAAAGCCGCTTTCCCAATCCAATCTCTAAGATATGGTAAGTTTTGGCCTACAGTTAAAAGAGTGAATTCAGCTCTCGGTGACAGAAATCTGATCTGTACCTGCACTCCAATTGAAGAGTATATGTAATCTTTATACTGCAATTATGAAGGCTGTCTCAAAAGGGGCGGCCTTCTCTCCGATTTAAAAGTATCCTGTTCCTACAAACAACTATTTATACAATTTTAATTCACTACAATTATTATATTTGGATTTTAATTAATGGGAAATCAAATGGATATCTGTAATCTTTTAAAGACATCAAAACACATTTGTGTGGTCGGTATCTCCGACAAACCGGGAAGAGACAGTGGTAGAATAGCTCTCATGTTAAAAAATGAGGGGTATCTCGTTTCCGGCGTTCATCCAAATCTTAAAGAGATGGGTGGAATTAAAGTATATCCATCCCTCAATGATGTACCCGGCGACATCGATATTGTTGATGTTTTTATGAATTCCAAACGAATTCCTGAGATTATTGACGATGTGCTGGCAGTAAAACCAAAAGCTCTCTGGCTCCAACTCGGTATCAGGAATGACGAAGTGGCAGCTGTTGCAGAAGAGGCCGGTATCTTCACGATCCAGGATCAGTGTATCGCTATTGAATATCGATTTTGCAAAAGCTCACAAAAAACTGTTCAAACTTTTGGTACGATTGGTTGATTAATCGACGGTTAATATTCTTTTTCTGTTTTTTCTTATTTTTACCGTCTAATCTTCTCTTCTGCCAGGATACGATAACTCCCGGAATTTTTAAAGTGGATTCAATATCCATATCCGGGAACGATATAACGGATGATGATATTATCCTGGCTGAACTTGGATTTGCACCTGGTGATAAAATTGATTCGCTGATTCTCGAATTTAACCGGAAACGGATCTACAGCCTCCAGCTTTTCACCTCAGTTGACATGATCCTCTCAAAAAAGGATTCCCTCAATCTTCTTACTATTGCTGTGAAAGAAAGTTGGTATATCTACCCGATCCCTTTTATAGACAGAAACGACAAGGACTGGACCAAGCTCTCCTTCGGACTTGATGTGAAGATATTCAACTTCCGTGGTAGAAATGAACTTCTCTCGGCGAGAGGAAAACTTGGCTACGACCCCGGCTATTCACTGTTTTACAATATCCCCTACTTTTTCAGGAAGGAACAAATTTCGTTCCAGACCGATGTAAGTTACACAAATCGAAAAAATAAAAGTGACTTTGCCGAGCGTTTATATGGTGAAGCATTTAAACAACGGGTACTAAGGGCAGCCGTCACACTCGGCAAAAGATTCTCACTCTTCAATAGAGTCTCACTCTCTTTGGGCTTTAACTATATCGAATCCCCTCGCTATATTCCGGGTGTAAATGCCTCCAATTCAAATATCGACCGCTTCGGTTATATCAGTTTACGCTACAGTTACGACACTCGTAACCTCAACATTGCACCGACAAGCGGATTATTTTTCAACACGGAATACACCCACAAAGGAATTGGCAACAACGAAATAAACTATGGTGTACTATCCTTCGACTTAAGAAATTACACTCGGATTAGCGGTATTTTCTTTGGGAAGTGGCGGCTCGCTATGCGTGAAACCATAGGACAAAATATTCCGTACTACGATATCTCGATCCTTGGTGTGGATGATAGAGTCAGAGGGCATTATAACAACAACATCGAGGGAAACGGACTAATAACCGGCTCTTTTGAAACTTTTTTTAATATATTTGAAGATATCCCGATCGAATTTAAGCTTCCTGTTATTCCAAAAAGTCTTACACGCTACCGAGTAAGTTTTGGATTTCAGTTTTTTGTCGATGCCGGGGTATCAAGACCTGTGAATGGTGGATATCAGTTTGACACCATGCAACGAGGTTATGGCTTTGGAATCACTCTCGCAGTACTTCCTTACAACATTGCCCGGGCAGAGGTGGCTTTTGATGAAAATGGTAAAGCTCAATTAATTCTCGACATCGGACTCTCTTTTTAACAGCATGAACCCTTACGAAGTAATTCTACTCAACAAATGTGACGAGTTGGCGACTCTTCTTGCCTTCGAGATCGAAGAACCTGGTCCCCCAATCACTATTTCAAACGGACTAAACCCAAAAAATATTTATCACGCTTTCCTTGATCTTGAAAAAGACGGAACAAGAATCGGTCGTATTAATATCTGGTTTAGCCCTAAAAAAAGTTCTTTTAAGATAACTAACGACCCGACTTCAGACCCGGATGCCAATCAACTCTATAAAATTGTTTCAGAGACCTCCTCTTCAGAGAATGAAGAACTCGATTTGACAGGCTGGCATATCTTCACCGATGGCGCTTTTAACGGTACTTCCGCTGCATGGGCTTTTGTAATTCTGGAGAATGGAGAGAAAAAATTTGAGGCTGCAGGTCTTGTAACAAATGAAGAACACTCATCCTCATGGCAGATAATCGGCGAATTTACAGCTGTAATTAATGCTCTTGCTAAATGTGACACACTTAAAATTCAACAAGTTACACTTCATTACGATCTTGATCTGATTGGGAAAATCGCCACAGGAAGATACAACGCCAAAGCTCCCGTCTCACAGTTTTATCTCCAGTCTCTCAATAAACTCAAAGTTACTGTGAACTGGAATAAAGTGAAAGCTCACTCAGGAATAAAATGGAATGAGTATGTGGATAAACTTGCCACAAAAGCCCTCACTAAAAAATCGGATCTCGACCTCGATTCCCTCTTCCTCATCGAGTTCAGCCAATAGATTTTTACCCTGATTTATATCTCCCTGATTTTTCGGGAACTTTTTCACCCGTTATTTGGTCTAATATATTACGAACCTTATGGTTAGTGTGATACAGTTAACACTTATGTGTTACAACTTCTTTTTTTCGCCCAATATTTTGGTAAAACGAAAAAAAGCCGTATTTTGCAAGAGAAAAATTTGGAGCCTTTATAATTTCTTAGCTACACCTTTAATTAATAACGACAGGACTGCCACACAAGGCGTTGATTGTTACATTTTGCCTTTATTAATATTTATTCACTAATTCATTGGAGTAGCGATGAAAAGCGTAGTTGCAAAAATCGAAAACCCGTTATCTGATCTTATTTCAGACGAAATCTATGAACTTCTTTCGAGTCATAGCCTTATCGACGAAAAATCGGTTCGCGATTATCAGATAAGAAAAAAATTCAAACAGCTTAGAGCCGGTAAAATCTCGGCTGGTGATGCTATCGATACTATCCGCGAAGAGTATCCATACCTCCAGTTCGATACGATCCGCAAAATAGTTTATCAGATAAGCAAATAGCTGTAATTAAATAGTTTGGATATTTAGCCCCACTTCCATATATTTCCGGGGCAATTGAAATTATTTATATAACAGATTTGTTCACCAGTTCTTCCCCTGATTGGTGAACCAGTTAAGTTGCCCGGCGATCCCCCTTGCCGGGCTTTTTATAATTTTAGGAATCAGACATGGCAAAAAAAATTCAAGGTAAGCCAACCTCTGGCAGATCTTCTTCAAGGCAGGTTCCTCTCTGGAAAAGCCCATCACCATTTAACATCTATTTCGATACCGTTAATTATCTCCTCCTTGCTTCAGGAATTGTAGCTCTCATTATTGGATTTGTTCTCCTTTCTCAAAAACCATGGGACAATCCGGCATCGCTCGTAACAGCTCCACTCGTTTTGGTTGCTGCTTATGTTGTAATACTTCCTGTTGCTATCCTTTTTCGCACAAAAAGCAAACCCGCTAAGGAAGTAAACGATAACGCTTAAATGTTTCTCGCCAAAGTCCACGGTAATGTGGTCTCTTCTGTTAAAAACAAAGAGCTGACCGGAGAAAAACTGTTGCTCGTTCGTAAAATCGACCTTGACGGCAATTTTATGGATAACAAAGATATTATAGCAATCGATTATGTTTCTGCCGGCCCCGGTGATATAGTAATGGTAACACAAGAAGGCGATGCAGTCCAGCAAATTATCAAGAATAAAAAGTCCCCGGTCCACACCATAATTGTTGGTGTCGTCGATAAAATAGCAGTTACTGCCTGATTGACTAATGAATTCGATTCCGTTAGAAGAATTTATTGCTCTTCGAAGGTTGCTTAACAGTAAACAAATCGGGATTGTAACTCTCAAAATGATGCTCGATGTTTACTCTTCGGGTGTGAAAATAATTGATACCCCCTCAAAAGAGATCGCAGCAAATGTTAAACTGACAGAATCGGCTTATAAAGGTCTTTCCGAAGGAATGAAGTGTAGCGATTTCGACGCAGATTACAAAAAAGACTACGAATTTATAGCCTCTTTTGGTGGTTGGATCGCCTCTTACGGCTCTGATTCATACCCTCCACAGTTGATGAATATCTACGACTCTCCAATTCTTATTTACGGTATTGGTGACCTCCTCGAGCAAGACAAA
This sequence comes from uncultured Ignavibacteriaceae bacterium, assembly GCA_964431385.1. GTDB lineage: Bacteria > Bacteroidota > Ignavibacteria > Ignavibacteriales > Ignavibacteriaceae > UTCHB3. The sequence continues at coordinate 7,576 of CAYSJM010000087.1, forward strand.
AAATCGCTCGGAATTGTAGGTACTCGTACACCATCTCCTTATGGCACCAAAACTGCATCAGATATTGCAAAGGAAATTGTTGAAGAGGGGTTTACTGTAGTTAGCGGTCTCGCTCGTGGTATCGACACCACTTCTCACAAATCAGCACTTTCTGCAGGAGGACGCACAATCGCGGTTCTCGGGAGCGGGTTCCGACACATCTATCCCCCGGAGAACAAAAAGCTTGCGAAAGAGATCATTGCTTCAGGAGCGGTAATCACTGAATATTCGCCCGATACCAAACCCGACGCGATAAATTTCCCCGCCCGTAACAGGATAATTAGCGGATTTTCTCTCGGTACTCTGGTGGTTGAGGCAGCCGAAAAAGGGGGTGCACTTCACACTGCAGCTTTTGCTATAGATCAGGGAAAGGCGGTATTTGCCATCCCCGGTAATATCAATTCGAACAAGTCTGGAGGCACTAACCGTCTCATTCAAAGAGGTGAAGCCAAACTTGTTATCGATGCCAACGACATTCTTGAAGAATTTAATATCAAACCTCTGAATGCTGATTCAAAACCAAAAAGTGAGCCAATTTTGGAAGAGTTATCGATGTTCGAAGAAAAACTCTACAGTTCAATCGAGTTTCAACCACTCCACATCGATGAAATTGCTTCTCTTACAGGACTAAATGTCTCAGAATGTTTGATCAACCTCCTGCAACTCGAATTTAAAGGATTAATAAGACAACTGCCCGGCAAAAATTTTGTAAGAACCTGACGAGCGATAATGATCAGTATTGATAATTTACATAAAAGCTTTTCAGAAAATCAGGTTTTACGAGGTTTAAACCTTACGATCAACAAGGGCGAAGCTCTTGCGATCATCGGTCGCTCCGGATGTGGAAAATCGGTTTTGCTTAAACACATCATAGCTCTTCTGAAACCAGATTCGGGAACTGTGACGGTTGAAGGATATGATGTAAATAAAATTAAGGAAAGAGACCTTTACGAGCTCCGCAAAAAATTTGGGTTTCTCTTTCAAGGTGCAGCACTTTTTGATTCAATGACCGTTGGTGAGAATATCTCACTCCCTCTTATTGAAGGAAATCAAAAATATACACGAAATCAGATCAACGACCTCGTTGCGGAAAAACTTGAACTGGTAGGACTGCCCGGTATCGAAAGTAAAAAACCGGCAGAACTTTCAGGAGGAATGCGTAAAAGAGTCGGGCTCGCCCGTGCACTAATCACCACCCCCGAATACATCCTCTATGACGAACCAACCACCGGTCTCGACCCCATAATGAGCGAATCAATCGACAATCTGATAAAAGATCTCAGTACAAAACTTAATGTTACATCAATCGTAGTTACTCACGATATGATTAGTGTAAGAATTGTAGCCGAACGAGTCGCAATGGCACACGAAGGCAAAATCTACTTCACCGGCTCACCCGAAGAACTTCTCGCATCTGAAGACGAAGTCATCAAAGACTTTATAGCAAGAACTCTTTAGGGAACTTCGGTACTTCAGAACTCCTGTACTTCAGAACTCCTGTACTTCAGAACTCCTGTACTTCAGAACTTCAGACTTCCGAGATTCAGAGGTTCTGAGATTCTGAGGTTCTGAGATTCTGAGGTTCTGAGATTCTGAGATTCTGAGGTTCTGAGATTCTGAGGTTCCGAAGTTCCTACCAAATTGCTATATTTAGAAAGAGATTAAAAAGAAATTTGTTGAAACGAAAATGAACAAGCAAATCTATTTAACATCGGATTATGAGGCTTTAATTGCCAAAAACGGATATTTTGTCGATAAGACCCCTTTTATCCGTTTACTTGAGGGGAGTTCCAATCCCAATATTTTCTTCCTTCGTCCCAGAAGATTTGGCAAATCTCTTACTCTCTCCATGCTCGAGCACTACTACGGCATCCAATATAAAGATCGCTTTGATGAATTATTCGGGCAGTTTTTTATTGGACAACCCGAAAATACCACTCCGCTCAAGAACAGTTACTATATTCTGAAATTTAATTTTAGCGGAATTGAAACCCAAAAGAGTGAACTGATTATCCCCTCCTTCATATCCAGGCTCATAGACGGTATTTCCCAATTCACCAAGGAATATGGAATTTTGTCAATTCAAGACCTTGATGAGATATTTAGTGATAGAGTGGCTATGGGTATCTTGTCGGGATTTGTTTCAAAATTGAAGCAAAAAGGATTTGATGGGAAAATTTATCTCATGATCGATGAATATGACCATTTCACTAATGATTTATTCTCCTTCAATCAAAATAACTTTAAGGAAATTGTCTCGCGAAACGGATGGGTTCGTAAATTTTACGAGACTATTAAAATCTATATGGGTGAAGGTGTAATCGACCGATTTTTCGCGACAGGTGTCACTCCTGTAACTTTGGACAGCATGACAAGCGGATTTAATGTTGCCACGAATTTAACGCTTGATGTAAAATACCACAACATGGCAGGTTTCACCGAAGCCGAGCTCAAAAGACTCATCGAAGGAACATTCTATGAAGAGGGGAAATTCGATTTGGAGCAGTTGCTTAAGGATATGCGAACCTGGTTTAACGGAAGCCGGTTTTCTCCCGATGGCGGCGAAAAACTTTATAACCCGCAACTGGTTCTCAGTTTTCTATCCAACTTCAAAGAGAATTTTTCATATCCTAAAATTATAACAGATAATAATGTAACCAGTGACTGGAAAAAGATCAGTAACATTCTTGGTCTGCTCTCTCAACCGGAAAGTGACGATATAATTGAGCAGGTTTACATAAATGAATCGATCGAAGGAGGTATTTCGACTCAATTTAATCCTGAGACACCTTACCGATTCTCTGATGCAATCTCACTCCTCTTCTATAACGGTTTACTTACGATTGAAAAAGAAGAGTACGGCATTATAAAATATGTGATCCCCAATTATGTAATCAAAACCATCTTTTGGGAATACTTGCGCATTGTTTATGAAGAAAGACACAAACTGTCGCTCAATCTCACCGATATGGGACACATATTCAAGGAAATGGCACGCGACGGAAAAATAAACGCCCTTGTTGAAGAAACAGCCAAAATAATGGAACCGCTGACGAGTAATGATTATCAGAATTTCCGTGAGAGCAATCTCAAAATGATTGTCATTTCACTTCTCTCCCTCAATAAAATTTTCATCATTCACAGTGAAATGGAAGTGACAGACGGTAGAGTTGATCTGCTGCTGACCAAATTTGCTCCTTACGATTCCAAATATCAATTCCTCATTGAATTTAAATATCTTAAAATTCAGGACGAACCCGATTACGAAAAGAAAAAAAACGAGGGCATCGCACAACTTCAAAAATACAAGTCATCTCCCCAGGTGCAACACCTTGTAAATTTGAAAAGTTATCTCGTTATGTTCCACAACAAACGCGAAAGCGAAATAATAGAAGTTTAGCAGTTCCGAAGTTCTGTGGTTC
>CAYSJM010000088.1:0-11002 GCA_964431385.1 uncultured Ignavibacteriaceae bacterium
CCGCCGACACAAGGATTTTCAGTCCTTTGCTCTACCGACTGAGCTACCTGCCCTCTAAACACTAAATAAATATTTAGACTGTAAATTTAAGGAAAATCTAAATATTGAGCAAGACCTGAATCAAAAAAAATTAAAAAAATGAAGAGAAATCAAAAAAAAGAGGAGCGATCATCGATCGCCCCTCTTAAAAAACCTGATTTACTTGGTCTTTATTTTATTAACATCATCTTTTTATTTGCTCTATAAATAGATTTACCATCGGCAGAAACTGCGTCTATCGAGTAAAAATATGCACCAGATGCGACAGAATTCATAACCTGGGTGTGGTTATAAAGTCCGGGAGCGAGGGTACCCTTATCAAAACTTTCAACAAGATTACCGGCAGCATCATAAAAACTAAGTTTTACTCTGCTTTCAACAGGAAGGGAGAATGTAACCATGGTTGAAGGATTAAAAGGATTTGGATAATTTTGATGAAGTTCAAAAGTTGCCGGTGTAGTAATAATAGCTTCTACGGCTTTTGAGAATTCATATCTGCCGTCGAAATCAATCTGACGGAGTCTGTACATATATCTACCCGGTTTGGTTACACTTCTGTCAGTAAAAGCATAGTTGTTTTCTTCAGAAGTGGTGCCTTTTCCTTCAACAAAAGCGATTCTTGAGAAATTTAGTCCTGTTGGCAGATCTTCAGCTCTCTCAATTTCAAAGCCTTTGTTGTTTGTTTCAGTAGCAGTTGACCAATCGAGTTTTACATTATAACCATCAGAGTTAACAGCAAAAGAAGTCAATTCGACAGGTACGGCAGCAGTTACGGTAACAGTTGCACTTCTTTTATGAACAGGTGTACCACCGGCACCCTCACCTGTAACGGTAACTGTATAAGAAGCTTCAGGAACACCACCTGAAGTACGCACCCAAAGCTTGAGACTATCGGGGTAACTGTTTAGAGAATCTTTACCTTCAAATCGAAGTGTAAATGTCCCACTCGTTGGGGTAGGTGAGATTGTAGCCGAAAACTTAACTGCCTTCGTATATGCCTTAACAGATGGCACAGAAACATAAATAAATGTGCTATCGAGATCATTGCCGACCGAAACATTCGCGGGCAAAACTCTCATTCCATAATCAGGGAAATAAGAACCATAAGCTGCAAAACTGTTGCTTCTGAAGTCAGTGTATGCCATAAACGACTGATTTCCGACCGACTGAATCGCATCGTAATCACCCTGATAATTGGCTCCTGTTCCGGTAGATTGTTTAATTTTAAAGGTTTTATTGGTGATTCTATAATTTGGTGCGAATGTTTGTCCACCATCATCTGTGTATGATGCATAAACATCCATACTGTCGGCGGTTGGAACGAGACGGGTATCATAGAATTTTACATATAACCGACCTGAAGAGATATCACACCAGATTGCCGGGAAAAAGCTATGATTATTTTGTGGATTTGCATCATCGTTCACAACTTTTGCTGCTGACCAGGTTGCACCATAATCGGTTGAGTAACGCGAAAAAACATCAGATTTATTACCACTTCCGGTTGGATTGTTAGAAGCATAAACTAAATAAAGTCTGCCTTTGTATGTTCCATTGCTGTTATCTGCCGCAATCATCGGATATGGTCTGGTACGCATATTTTGGACTGTCGATCTTCCGGAAATTTCAGTTCCGATCACATTAGAAAATGTTTGCTGCGACTTTAGGGTAAAAGTGGCACCACCATCAGTTGAGTGATAGAAGCTATAGATACCTGCTGCATTTGTTCCTGAATGTGTAACCACAAATACTGAACCACCTTCAACCCATGAAGAACCGTTGAAATATGGTCCAACTGCAGACATCATTCCGGGAAGTGCTTGTGTGGAAAGTTGTGTAACTCTCGCAAAAGTTTGGCCACCATCAGTACTTCTGTGAATGTATCCAACTCCTGAGCCACCAGTCATTACATTATAGATGTAGTTTGAATATGGTCCGGTGGTTTGGTCGATAGCCATCCAGTTTTTGTCAACACCATCCACGCCCGTAACAGCGGAAGTCCAGGTCTGTCCACCATCAGATGATCTGATGTTTTTAGAACCTGTTATATTCCCGAACATACTCTGGTAGTGAAGTATTCCGTCTCTACCCCAAGCAGTGAGTGGATCGCCTTGAACAGCAACACCGAATGAGGGAACAATTCTTGTCCAACTCCAACCATCAGCAGTATAATATGCCGCATTAATATTGTATGCAGCAAACATTCTTTTTGGATTTGTTGGATCCATCGAGAAGTGGGGTTCAGCCTGTTCGGTACCAAAGAAGAAGTTATCGTAGTCTCCAATAGTTACAGGAACTGACTCGATGGAGATAAAAGGGGGAGAAGTTTTATCCAGATCTTTAGGGAACCTGTCAAAAATTGCATCAGGATTTCCCTGTGCAAATGAACTAACGAAAAAGCCTGCGAGAATAAAAAAAGCCGCAACTTTTGGTCGTATCGATGTTGTCATCGTGACTCCGTTTGATGATGAGATTAATTAAGATATGTCGTAATATAAAGTTACTAAGAAAATTTAATATTTGAAAATGAGAAGTGAATATTTTTTGTAATTTCCTAAATTTGTTATCCATATTTTTTAAAAGATAGTGAATGCCAGAAATAATACTGAAACCAGAATTTCCTAAGCTGACAAAAATTGCCTCAGGCAAAGTGAGGGAAATATACAGTGCCGTTGAAGACCTTCTATTTGTTTCCACAGATCGATTATCCGCTTTTGATGTTATCATGTCGCAAGGAATACCGTTTAAGGGAAGAGTGTTGAACTCAATATCTGCGTTCTGGTTTAACTTCACGAAAGAGATAATACAGAACCACTTCATAACTATGGATACAAAAAATTACCCTTCTGTGATGCATGAGTATTGCGAATCGCTCGAGGGAAGATCCATGTTGGTTCGTAGAGGGAAAATTATTCCTATCGAATGTATTGTGAGAGGTTATGTTAGTGGGACGGGCTGGAACGATTATAAAAATACAGGCAATATTTCAGGTATTCCAATAAAAGCCGGCTTAAAAGAATCAGAAAAATTGGATGAACCGATCTTTACTCCATCAACTAAAGCTGTAATTGGCGAGCATGACGAAAACATCTCTTTTGACGATGCATGCAGAATTGCCGGGGGAGAACTGATGGAAGAAGTTAGAGAAAAGGCGATTGCCATCTACAAAAAATGTTCCGATTATGCTCTCTCAAAAGGAATAATTATAGCCGATACGAAGATGGAATTTGCACTTGATTCTTCGGGAGAACTTATGCTTGCAGATGAGTTGTTGACACCTGATTCTTCCAGATTTTGGGACTTTGATCTATACTCACCGGGTGGTGCCCAGATGAGTTACGATAAACAATTTGTAAGAGATTATCTCCTTTCCATCAATTTTAACAAACAACCACCTCCGCCAGCCTTGCCGGAAGAGGTAATTTTCAAAACTTCTGAAAAATATCTTGAGGCTTTCAGTAAAATAACCGGTCGAGAACTCGCTTAAATGATACTTCCAAATCAGTTAACTGTTTTACGGATTATTCTTACCCCTTTTGTCGTGTTTTTCCTCCTCGGCGATGGTAAATATTACGAAGAAATTGCTATTGTGATTTATGTTATTGCAGCTCTCACAGACTGGTATGACGGTTGGCTTGCGAAAAAATTTAATTATTTCACAAATTGGGGGAAGATATGGGATCCGATAGCTGACAAGATTTTAACAGCCGGAACAATGCTTTCTCTCGTTTATCTTGATGTATTACACCTGATTCCTGTGATAATTATAATCTTAAGAGATATTTTTATGACAGGATTTAGATCATACGCCGAACACAAACATAAGCCATTCCCTACGAGCAGGTATGCTAAAGTGAAGACTTTTATCGAAATGGTTTATTTAAATTATGTGCTGCTTAGCTATCTCATTAAAAATTCTGAAATCTTACCCGACGATATAAGGAATTTTTTCGCTGTGATCCATGTTGAATCTGTTATATTTTGGGGCCTGATCATTGTTGCCTTTATTACTGTTCACTCTGCGTATATTTATGTTAAAGATAATTTTCATTTATTCAAGGACATTCTAAAAGGTGAGTAGCCTTAATATAGTTCACAAATTTCTGGGAAGCGGATTTCTTACAGGATATTTAAAAGGACCGACAGGCACTTACGGAAGTGCAGTTGCTCTTGCGATTTACCTGATTCCGGGTGTTGAAAATATGGCAATTTTGTTGCCATTGATTCTCATCACTTCGATTTATGGTATTTGGGTTTGTGGAAAATTTGAAACTCTTTACGGAAAAGACCCAAAAGAAGCTACGATAGATGAGTTTGCGGGGATGTGGATTTCTCTAATTCTCGTTCCAAAAGAACCTGTATATTTGGTGATAGCTTTTTTTCTTTGGCGAATATTTGATATAATAAAACCACCTCCGGCAAGAAATTTTGAAAAAATAGAGGGAGGATTGGGTGTGATGGCTGATGACATCATGAGCGGGATTTACACTTTAGTTGTAATGCAGGTAATAATAGCATTGTTTAAATAAGGTTTTGAAATGAAAGCAAATGTGATCTCGATTGGTGACGAACTTCTTATCGGGCAAACAATAAATACAAATGCTTCCTATATTGGAGCAAAATTAACGGAAACAGGTCTAATTGTATCGCGTGTGGTTACCACTTCTGATGAAATGGACAATATAATTCATGAAATCGCTGCAGCACTAAAAAATTCAGATGTGGTGCTCGTAACAGGTGGACTGGGACCAACTCACGATGACCTGACTCGCGAAGCCATCTGTAAATACTTCAATACCTCTTTAAGAAGAGACGAAGATGTTTATAACGATATCAAAGAAAGATTCGCCAGATTCGGAAGAGAATTAACTCCTACGAACGAAGATCAATGTATGGTACCCGATTGTTGCCAGGCAATTCGAAATTTTAACGGCACTGCCCCGGGATACTGGATCGAAAAAGATGATAAAGTAGTAGTAGTAATGCCGGGTGTTCCTCGCGAGATGAAGGCGATGGTAGAGAATTTTGTGCTACCTAACCTTAAAACGCGATATAACGACAGACTTAAAAAAATTGCCCGTCTTAACATTCTCACCACCGGAATTGCAGAATCTACGCTATATGACAAACTTAGCCCCATTGATGAAGTTTTTCCCGATGTAAAAGTTGCATTTTTGCCAAATCTAAACGGTGTAAAAATCAGGCTTTCTGCTGAGGCTGACACTATGGAGACGGCAACTGAAATTGTGATGGCAGCTCAACAGCAGTTAAGATTGCGAGCCGGAAGATATATCTACTGTGAAGGAGATGACGACCTCAGTAAGGTTATTGGAAATCTTTTACGAGAAAGGCAGTTAACACTAGCAATTGCCGAATCATGTACCGGAGGCAACATTTCAAACCTCTTGACAGACCACTCCGGAAGTAGCGAATATTATGAACGAGGAATTGTTGCCTACAGTAATGCTTCCAAGGTGGAGATCCTGAATGTTGACGAAGACCTGATTAGTGAAAAAGGTTCTGTTTCTGAAGAAGTTGCTTTGGAAATGTGCAAAGGTGTCAGGTCAATTTCAGGTACAGATCTTGGTTTATCAATTACCGGAATTTTGGGGCCAAAAGGTGCTACTCCGACAAAACCGGTTGGACTGGTTTATATCGGGGTTGCTTCCCACGATCGATCGGTAGTTAGAAAATTCAATTTTGGCGGCACGAGAATTGAAAATAAAGTGAGAGCATCTCAAGCAGCTCTTGAAATGGTGAGAAGATTTGTTCTTGGTATTCCAATTGAATAATATATTTATACTATTATAGGCAAAACCCTTAATCGAGGAATTTTCCAACAAAAAGGGATAAAAAACTGTTTTAAACATTTTTAGGAGATCGGCATGAGTGAAAATCGAGAAGTTAAAAACAAAATAATTGAAGAGACTATTTCGAATATTGAAAAATCGTTTGGAAAAGGTGCAATTATGCGCCTCGGAGACGGAGTAATAAATAAAGTTGAATCCATTCCAACGGGTGCACTTTCATTAGACAGAGTTCTTGGAATTGGTGGTATTCCTCGTGGCAGAATAACAGAAATATACGGTCCTGAATCGAGTGGTAAAACAACAATATGCCTCCATGTGATAGCGGAAGCACAAAAAACAGGCGGAATTGCTGCCTTTATAGATGCTGAACACGCTCTCGATATAAACTATGCAAAAAGGCTTGGAGTTGATGTTTCAAATCTTCTCCTTTCCCAGCCCGATTTTGGTGAACAAGCTCTTGAAATAGCAGATACTCTCGTAAGAAGCAACGCTCTTGATGTTATCGTTATCGATTCGGTTGCGGCACTTGTACCGCGTGCTGAAATTGAAGGTGAGATGGGCGACTCCCACATGGCTGTACAAGCCAGATTGATGTCCCAGGCTTTAAGAAAACTAACGGGTGCAATTTCAAGATCTAAAACCGCCGTTATCTTCACAAATCAGTTGAGAAGTAAAATTGGTGTAATGTTTGGAAATCCTGAGACAACCACGGGCGGAAACGCATTAAAATTTTATGCTTCACTTCGAATTGATATCAGAAGAGTTGCTCAGATAAAAGATGGAAATGAAGTTGTAGGAAACAGGACCAAAATCAAAATTGTGAAAAGTAAAGTGGCAGCTCCATTTAAAGAAGTTGAATTTGATATCCTCTACAACGAAGGGATCAGTAAATCAGGTGATCTGATCGATCTTGGTGTTGATACAGGAATCATCAAAAAAGGTGGAAGCTGGTTTACTTATGGTGAAGACAGATTCCAGGGAAGAGAGCAATTTCGTCAAAAACTGCTCGAATTGCCTGACCTGTTCAGTCGATTGGCATACGATGTAAAAGTGAAAATCGGGTTGATAGAAGTAACCGAGGAAGAAAAATAATTTTGAGGGCATCTGCTGTGATGCCCTTTTTATTTTTATGAATACCATATTAAATATCAGACTAAAAACTGAAAATTATGTGATTATCGAATTCGATAACACTCATCCACTTACTGTAACCAAACTTTTAGTCTATGAACTCGGTTTAAGGAAAGGAGACACACTTACAGAGGAGATGTTTGAATCGCTCCTATTTGAGAATGAACTTTATTCCTGTGAACAAAAAGCCCTGGTTTATCTTGCAAAGCGGCTCCATTCCACAATGGAATTACGCCGTAAACTGATGCAAAAGAAGTTTTCGAAAAAGGTGATTGAGCAACTTATCATAAAAATGAAAGGGCTGAATTACTTAGACGACAAAAAGTATGCTGAGCTACTCGTTAATGAGTCGGTAAATCTCCGACATGACGGTCTCCAGAAAGTAAAAGCCCGATTGATTGAAAAGGGTATATCAAAAGAGATTATTTCTGAAGTTGTATCTCAGATGATGAATGATGATATCGAAGATGAAAATGTAAAAATTGTTGCGGACAAAAAACGCTCTTCGTTGCAGAGGCGTAATCTGGAAAACAGAGAACTTCAACAAAAGTTGACTGCGTATCTGCTCTCCAAAGGTTATTCTTTTGCAGCAATTAAGAAATATTTTAAAGATTACGATGAAGAAACCGAGTTCGAGGAGGAACAATAATGTTAACTTTTGATCCGACAAATATGCCGTTAATGGAAGTGCAGCGTCTGCTTCAAGGTGGTGTTGGTCCCAGACCGATAGCACTGGTATCAACTGTATCAGAGGATGGGATTCCAAATCTCTCCCCATTTTCATTTTTTAATGTATTTGGTGCCAATCCCCCCGTCGTTGCATTCTCAGCCTCACGAAAGGGGAGAGATGCAAGCTTAAAAGACACTTATAAAAACATTATGGCAACGAATGAGTGCGTAATTAATGCTGTCACCTATGATATCGTCCAACAAATCAGTTTAGCCTCTGTAGAATTTGACAGTGAAACAGATGAATTCATAAAATCAGGACTAACAAAAGTAAATTCCACATCCGTAAAACCATTTGGTGTCGCAGAGTCTCCCTTCAGGATGGAATGTGAACTGATGCAGATGGTGAGTATTGGTGATGGTGGAGCGGCAGCAAACATAGCAATTTGCCGGGTAATCAGATTTCACGCAGCAGAAGATATTTTTTTGGAAGGAATTATTCATCCACAAAAGATTGATCTTGTAGCAAGGATGTCCGGCAACTTTTATTGTCGTGCTTCGGGTGATGCAATTTTTGAAGTGGAAAAACCGGTGGGAAAGAAATGTATCGGATTCGATCGTTTACCGGCGTTCATTCTTAATTCCGAAAGTTATTCCGGAAACGAATTGGGGGCTTTCGCCAATTCAGAATTCATCCCTCATAATTCCGACAATAAACAATTAATTTTAAGCATAACGAGTAAAGAATTTTCGAGTTTTGACAACAGTCCTCAAGCTTTGAACAGATATATAGATAGGCAGGAGTTGGAAAAAGCTGTAAAAGTTCTCTTCACAAATAGTGAGATTAAACAGTCTTCAGCCACAAAAAGAATAAAATTTCTCGAGCGTACTTCAAAAGTTGCTTTAAATCTTAAAAGATTAGATCTCGCGTGGGCACTTGCTCTTGAGGTCGAGAAGCTCATTTAGGGTGCTTATGACTCAAAAATTGTTGTGGTCTCCAACAGAAGAACGAATTAACAATTCAAATCTTAAAAGATTTATCGAATATGTTAATGAACAGCATAATCTTAAAATAGTTGATTATCCCGGGTTGTATAAATACTCCATTTCTCAAATAGAATTCTTTTGGGAAGATATCCTCAATTTTTCTGAAATCCTCTATTCGGGGAAATATGAGTCGGTGGTGCAAGGAGAGGAAATGTTCGGTACCAGGTGGTTCGAGGGTATTTCCTTAAACTACGCTGAAAATGTGTTTAACAAGCTTCAAGGTGAATACGCAATTACTTCTTACAGAGAGGGATACGGCACATTCAGGATTAAAACGGATGTTCTAAAAAGCACTGCACTTAAGCTCGCATCTGCTTTGAAACAGTCAGGTGTTAAAAAAGGGGACAGAATAGCTGCTTTTTCTGCAAACATTCCGGAAGCTGTGATGGGGTTACTTGCGACCTCTTCTCTTGGTGCCATCTGGAGTTCCTGTTCTCCCGATTTTGGGACTAATGCAGTTATCGACCGATTTGGACAAATTGAACCTAAAATTCTTTTTGCAACTGAATCGTATGAGTATAACGGCAAAAGATTTGACTGTATTAAAAAAATTGAAGAAATTGTAGCTGGTGTACCTTCCATCGAGAAAGTGATAGTGCTGCCTGCATTTCAAAATTTTAAAGATGAAATCTTACATCTATATCAGGAACTTCCAACCAATTTTATCTATTTTGACGATTTTATAGCAGATTGTCAGGAAATAGAAGAATTTACTCAGGTTGAATTCGCACATCCCTTATACATCCTCTATTCTTCAGGTACGACCGGGAAACCAAAATGTATTGTCCATGGTACCGGTGGAACAATGCTTCAACACTTCAAAGAACTTTCTCTTCACACAGATCTAAAACCTTCTGAAAAATTATTTTATTATACAACGACGGGTTGGATGATGTGGAATTGGCTTGTGAGTGGTCTGCTTACAGGTGCCGAAGTGGTGCTTTATGATGGTTCGGTGATCTATCCGGATGAAAAGGTTGTTTGGGAATTTGTTTCAAAGGTAGAAATTGAAATATTTGGGACAAGTCCAAAGTTTCTTAGCATTAGTGAGAAAAATAATGTAAATCCGGCTAATCTATTCCATTACAATAAGTTAAAGGCGATCCTTTCAACGGGTTCACCACTCACTGAAAACAATTTTGAGTGGGTCTATAATAATGTAAAAAGTGATTTGCAACTTTCATCAATTTCAGGTGGAACAGATATCGTTTCCTGTTTTATGTTGGGTTCACCATTACTGCCGGTTTTTTCCGGTGAAATTCAGTGCCGTGGACTGGGCATGAAGGTTGAAGTTTTTGATTCTGAAGGAAAGAATCTCATCGGAGGAAAAGGTGAGCTTGTTTGCACAGCCCCATTTCCAAGTATGCCTGTCGCATTTTGGAATGATGCAGAAAACAGGCGATACAAAGATTCATATTTTGCACACTTTCCGGGAGTTTGGCGTCATGGAGATTTTATAACGCTGAATGAAAAAGGTGGCATAGTCGTTCACGGCAGAAGTGATGCCACTCTTAATCCCGGAGGAGTAAGGATTGGTACAGCGGAGATTTACAGAATAGTCGAAGAGCTGGAAGAGGTAAACGATTCATTGGTTTGCGGTGTTGATATCGCCGGTGAAATTGAAATATTTCTCTTTATTGTCCTCACGAAAGGGCTTGAACTCACCCCTGAGTTGGTGATTAAAATTAAAAAATCACTCAAATCCAAAGCTTCACCACGGCATGTACCCCATAGAATTTTCCCTGTGAACGATATCCCAAGAACCATTTCAGGCAAAAAGGTTGAAATTGCCGTCTCAGGTATTTTTTCAGATATTGTACCGGAAAACAAAGAAGCTCTTGCCAATCCGGAATCCCTGGAAGAGTTTGCAAAAATTAAATTGATGGTATTCAATACACAGTTGTGAGTTCTTGGTATCTAAAGAGAGAGGGGACGCAGATACACGCAGATTGGGCGGATTTACGCAGAGGACAGAAATATTGAACCATACGGTAATCTCGCATTTGCTGTAAGACAAGGTGAGTATTTCCCAAATTTGTATCAAATTTTTAAAGACGCAGATGAAAAATATAACTCGGGACTTTTTGATCTTAAAAAGGATCAAATCAGCAAAAATCTGCTGATTGATAAAAAAGTTATAAAATCGATAGTTGAACAACTCTATTACCCTGAATGTCCGTACGAATTTTCGGTACTTTCTGTTGAAATACTTGGAAGTGCCTATGAACAGTTTCTTGGAAAGCAGATAAAGATTGGTAAATATAATAAAGCAACAATTGAAGAAAAACCCGAAGTCCGAAAAGCAG
>CAYSJM010000089.1:0-10970 GCA_964431385.1 uncultured Ignavibacteriaceae bacterium
AATAATCCCTCTTCAGTTCCTTCATCTTTAAAGTTGGAGGCTTACCCCAACCCGTTTAATCCAACCACAAAGATTAAATACACGATTTCAGCTCCTGGTATAGTAAATCTTTCTATATACAATGTTTCAGGAGAACTAATCGAAAAACGCGAACTCGGAGAGATGTCAACCGGCAGCTATGAAGAAGAGATAAACCTCGGCTCGAAAAACGCTGCATCGGGGATCTATTTTGCTGAGATTACTCTGAAATCAGGTTCAGAGGTGAAATCGGAGAGGGTGAAACTTCAACTATTAAAGTAGCAGAGTAGCGAAGTATCAAAGTAGCATCATAAATTTAAGGCTGCCCGGTTGTAATCATCGGGCAGCTTTTTTTGTTTGCATTTCTATTTCCGCAGGTCAACCCGTAATCAAAAAGGGAAACACTTCTCAAATATTGGAAAGAAAAAATGAAGAGATTCTATAATTTGGCAAAAGAGAATTTAAAAAGAGGTTAAAACACCGTTTTTTGGCATAAAAAAGTTTGGCACAGTATTTGAATGTAAAATGGTTACAGGAAAAAAACGGAAAGATCACAAGAATGGCTATTAAAGGCACAATAATAATCGACACAGAGCTCTGCAAAGGTTGCGAGCTTTGCGTTTTGGCTTGCCCCCAGAAAGGATTAGTCCTTTCCGACAAAATCAACTTAAAAGGTTACCGCGTTGTGGAATTGTACATGGACAATTGTACAGGTTGCGTGAATTGTGCACTTGTTTGTCCCGATTCTGCAATAACAGTTTATCGTGAAAAGAAAGCTAAAGCGGAATAAGGAAAGAGAACAAGATGCAGACAAAAGAATTAAAAGGAAAAGAAGTCCGCTTAATGAAAGGCAACGAAGCCATGGCTGAAGCTGCTATCAGAGCCGGGCTTGATGCTTATTTTGGATACCCTATCACTCCGCAGTCGGAAGTGATGGAATATTTAACAGAACAGATACCAGTCAGACGCGGTCTCGTGCTCCAGGCTGAAAGTGAAGTTGCTTCAATCAATATGGTATATGGTGCAGCCGGTGCCGGTGCCAGGGTTATGACATCATCGTCCAGTCCCGGTATGAGTTTGATGCAGGAAGGAATTTCATATATCGCAAGTGCACAACTTCCATGCCTGCTCGTAAATGTTATGCGTGGCGGTCCCGGTTTGGGAACGATACAGCCCTCACAGGGTGACTATTTCCAGGCAGTAAAAGGCGGTGGACATGGCGATTACAAAATGTTCGTTCTTGCACCTTCTTCAGTTCAGGAGATGGTCGATTTTGTATTTGAAGGCTTTAAAATGGCTGAAAAATACCGTACCCCTGCCATGATACTCGCTGATGGAGCTCTCGGTCAGATGATGGAAAAAGTTGAACTTCCTGCGGAAGGTTCATTCCCCCATGAAATACCCGACTGGGCAACCACAGGTAAAAAAGAGGGACGGAAACAGAATGTTATCACTTCACTTTTTATTCAGCCCGAAAAAATGGAAGAGATTAATCATACTCTCCAGGCAAAATACAAAGCAATGGAAGTTGAAGTTAAATCAGAGTCAATCAACACAGATGGTGCTGATGTGGTGCTGGTTGCTTTTGGTCTCGTCGCAAGAATTTGCATGAAAGCCGCTGAACTTGCAAAAGAAAAAGGGATAAAAGTTGGTGTGATCAGACCAATTACCCTCTTCCCGTTCCCGACTAAAGTGTTAAGTGATGTAGCTGACGGTGTAAAAAAATTCCTCGTGGTCGAGATGAACGCAGGTCAGATGGTTGAAGATGTCAGACTCTCCATAAACGGAAAAGCTGATGTGCAGTTCTACGGAAGAATGGGCGGCATGATCCCCACTCCCGAGGAAATTCTTGAAAAACTTGAATCAATGATGAAATAACGGGAGAAGAGACTATGGAACAATTTTTGATTAACCCCGATTGCATGGTATATGACAATCATCCCGTTACTCTTACCGGTGAACCATTTCATTATTGCCCCGGTTGCGGTCACGGTGTAATTCATAAAATATTAATGGAAGTGGTTAGAGACCTTGGCATTCAGGAAGAGGTTATTGGTGTTGCCCCTGTTGGATGCTCCGTGTTCGCTTATCACTATATGAATGTGGATATGCAGGAAGCTGCCCACGGAAGAGCAAGTGCCGTAGCCACCGGTATTAAAAGAGTGAGACCTGAAAAATATGTCTTCTCTTACCAGGGCGATGGTGACCTTGCTGCAATTGGAACAGCCGAAACAATGCATACCGTTAACAGAGGCGAAAACATATTGATGGTTTTTGTGAACAATGCGATCTATGGAATGACAGGCGGTCAGATGGCTCCCACTTCATTAATCGGAATGAAAACCTCCACTTCACCTTATGGTAGAGATGCCGCATCAATGGGTAACCCCTTAAAAATTACGGAGCTTATTGCACAACTCCCCGGTGCTTATTATGTGGCAAGACACGCTGTACATACTCCAAATGCAGTAAGAAAACTCACTAAAGCCTTCAAAAATGCTTTTGAATATCAGAAGCAGAAAAAAGGAACCTGCTTTATTGAAGTGGTTTCAAACTGCCCGTCGGGATGGAAGATGAGTCCTGTACAGTCTATCGATTGGATCGAAAAAAACATGTTGCCGCTTTATCCGCTTGGCGATATAAAAGTGCCTGATCCAAAGACAGGTGAACCCGTTATGGTTAAAAATAACTAAGTTTTAGGATACAGAAATGAAAACAGAAGAGATAATTATAGCGGGATTTGGCGGTCAGGGTGTCCTTTCAATGGGACAGATGCTCGCTTATTCTGCGATGATAGATAATAAAGAAACAAGTTGGATGCCTTCATACGGACCTGAAATGCGCGGTGGCACGGCTAACTGTGTGGTAATTGTTTCAGAGACCAGAATCAGCTCTCCACTCGTTACAAAGTTTGATACAGCTATAATTCTTAACCAGCCATCAATGGAAAAGTTTGAGAAAGCTGTAAAACCGGGCGGTTCACTTTTTTATGAGGAATCAACAATAATTCAACCTCCAATGAGGACAGACATCAACATTTACAGGATCAGTGCTCTCAGAGAAGCTGAACGGTTAAACAAAAAACAGGTGGCGAATATGGTTATGCTTGGAGCTTTTCTCGAAGTGAAGCCTATTCTGAATTTCGATTCAATCCTCGCTGCCCTTAAAAAAGTTTTACCCGAAAGGCATCATCATCTTATCCCCGTTAACGAGCAAGCCTTGCTTAAGGGAAAAGAGATAATTGCAGAGTACTTAAAAGAACCCGTTTAATCAGCAAGGCAGGTAACTAAAATGACCCAAAAAGAATTCAACTGCAACAAAATATGTAAGAACTCCTGTGCTTCGCTTCAGGAAGCTCTTAGAAAAGAAACGGCAACCGTTACTTTCTACGAAAACATGATGGACGAGTGTAACTCACCTGAAATTTCGGAATTCCTGTCAGGCATTATCGAGTCAAGAAGATCCGAGATGCTGAAAATCATCCAGAAACTTAATGAAGTTCAGGCCCGCTCTCAAATCGTTGATGGGGTCATTTCAAGTTTCGACTCCGAAAGCTGACAGCAGTTAATCTTATTGTAAAAAGCCGTTCTCTCTTACGGGTGAACGGCTTTTTTTAATGCACTCTAACTTACTTCTTCTTCCTTTATGAGGAGCTTGTCGATAATATCAACAAGGGCAGGTTTCGGGAGTGCACCTTGTGCCATTCTTGGTTGTCCGTTCATTGGGACAAAAAGAAGTGACGGGATGCTTCTGATTCCAAATGCTGCTGCAAGTTCCTGCTCTGCTTCGGTATCAATTTTATAGATATCAACCTGATCTTTATACTCGTCAGAAAGTTCTTCGAGCACGGGGGCTACCATTTTGCAGGGACCACACCAGTCAGCATAAAAATCGATCAAACAAGGCTTATCGCCTTCAAATTTCCACTCCTGATTCTGCTCATAATTAAAGACCTTTTTCAGGAAGGTATCTTTTGTTAAATGGGTTGTCATTATTTCTCCATATTCTGAAATTTTGTTTTTCTTTTAAGATATGATGTACAGATATAAAAAAAGATTCATTGCCGGAAAAATTTTATGAAATATTAGTAAATTGCAAAAAAAAGTGTAATTTATTTCTCCACTTCGCATTTTTTTGGAGGCAAAATGAAAAACACGAGCCGGCTCGTACTGTCGGTTTTATTTCTGCTTTTATTTTTAACATCAGGAGTGCACTCTCAGTTCACTACCTGGAAGTCAGTTGACACAATGGCGAACACATTTTCTACCGCCTGGCCCGGACTTAAACCCCTCGCATCAGCACCTTTCTCAAATCTTCTGATGGTGATCCACAGGGCAAACACCACTTACGCTCCTTCATCGGGGGCACTTGTTTATAACATCTCCACTGATAATGGAATGACCTGGAGCAGAAAACTCCCGCCTGTTAACAGTCAGGTTGACTACGGAGCCCGATATCCAACCCTGGCACTTAGAATCGACTCAGGTGCCGCACCCTCTACAGCAAAGGCATTCTCACTTTTTGGACAAAATTCCGTTATCCCCGAGATCGACCATGGAGCAGCGTTGATATCAGATGTATTAAACGCCACTTCTACTTCAGTTGTTTTCAACAGCATGTCCGGCATCTCATCAACCACTCTCTGTTGGGCAAGTGATATAAATAATTATTTCTTTTGGATCGGAATGAGTTCCGGCTCGGGTGATATCCTCTTAAAACGGACAACAGATCTGGGTACAGTTCAGTCATTCCCTATGTTTAACGCACCTGCCCTCGGTGGAGTAATAATTCCCGTCAGGGGTATCAGTCACAAAGGGAAGCTCTACTTCGGTTTCCTTGCGAGATCACCATTGGGTAACTTAAGTCAGACATATCTTCCGGCATTTGTTACATCGACAGATAACGGTGAAACCTGGTCACCTGTTCAATGGGCTGATTTTAGACAGTCGCTGGGACTTTCACGGTTCGACCAGTTGTGGGACTGGAATCCCACTAACCAGTTGCTTAACTATTCAGCCGATATGGCGGTTAGTTACAACGGGAAAGTACACTTCGCCCTTGGTTTACAAGACACCAACCTGACTGTACAGCAAGGCAGAAACGCCATCGTTGACCTCTGTCAGGAGGGGACTTACTGGGCAGGATTCATCGCAGCTGACAAGTTAAATGATATTTCATACTCAATGCTTGAAGGTCCTGCCGTTGGGCAGATGGGTTATGGCGTGAACATTGCCACATCCCCCGTGATGGGAGTTTACGCAGTTTCGTGGGTTCACCCGACAGGTAATAACCCTGCCGATACACTCTGCGACATCTGGTTCTCGTCCCGGCTTGACGGAATGTATTTTATGCCTGTAATGAACTTGACAAACACTCCCGGAAAAAATGAAAATAACCACCACATGGCGAGCATGATAAATTTTGCTAATGGTTCCTTCAGTTTTAACGCCGATATTATCTTCAATTATCCTGCCGGCTATGAAGGACATTTCCCCAATGGTGGAGTGTATGGATCGATGCCAAGCGTGATTTACCACTCACGGGTTGATATTCCAATTCCGCTTAGCCCCGTGGAGCTTCTTTCTTTTACTGCCTCAGCAATGGTTGACGGAGTAAAACTCGAGTGGACAACCGCTACTGAAAGCAACAACCATATCTTCATTATTGAGCGAAACAATGGTTCAGGCTTCGCAGAAATTGGAAGTGTTGCCGGTTCGGGTACAACCACTAAAATTCAAAATTATTCGTATATCGACAAAGCCGCTACCGGGGGAGCCTCCTATCGCCTGAAACAAATTGATTTTGACGGTACAGCTTCATATTCAAATACCGTCGATGTAAACGGGTTGCTTCCGGCTGAACTTGTCCTCGATCAGAATTTCCCTAATCCCTTTAATCCGAGTACAATTATTCAATTCGAATTGCCCACTTCCGGTCACACATCATTAAAATTGTATGATGTTACAGGTACTCAAGTTGCAGTACTGATTGATGAGGAAATGTCTTCCGGTCGGCACGAGTTGGTTTTTGATGTGGCGGGTTTACCTTCGGGTTCATACTTCTGCAGGTTAACACAAAACGGACAGAGTCGCTCAATCAAATTAGTGATCATGAAATAAATTACGAAGTCACGGAGTCGCAACTGAGACTCCGTGACTCTGTGACTCCAAAATTACAAAATCGAAAATACCAATCCGAGCTGAAATGCCTGTCTAACCTGAGTGCGTTTAATCTGATCTTCATCATAAACCACTACCCAGTTAAGGTTGGTGGCAAGCCACTTGTTTATCTGAGCCGTTATCAGATTCTCCCATCTCACATCCCAAATATCCAATTTCTTGAATGGTGAGAACAACGAAAGCTTGCTTACATAAAGGACATTCTGTGCCACAGGTATTTTGAGATCGGTGACGCTGTTCAAACCAAGATCAAACTTGAATTTTTCAACTTCCGGTGTTAAAGGGTCATCGGCTTCCTGGAAAAATTTATTCGAGATTATCTCTCTTGCAGCAATATCAAGACGGGACTGAACAAACTCTGATTTGTCGTAAAGCAGTCCGATACCCTGAGTGATATAGGCAGGATCAAAGAAATTTGAGATTTCGACCGCCGGATCAACCTTGTAGTTGTATCCTGTGGTTATCTGGGTAAGGAATGTGTTGGAAGCGGCGAATTTAAAAATCCACCCGAGGTCGCGGGCGAGAACATTTTCCATGAATATTTCATTTTCACTCTGTTTGTTTGGCTGATCACCTGCTTGTGTTCTTCCGTATATCACTCGCAGCTGATTCTTAAAAAGCCAGTGTTCAGTTTTATATTCCAGCCCGAAGTTTGCAAAAGTGTTCCACGAAACAGCATTTTCACCACCTTTTGCCCAATCGGAAAAACTTACCTGCGAAAAATTCAGGCCTGCGGTAAGGGAAGGATTCCATTTATAGAGCATGGAATCGGGTTTTTCTTGTGGCTTAGCTGAAAAAGCAATAACAATAACGAGTATCAGGGTATAAAATCGCATAAAATTTCTCCGTTAAGTTTTTGATGCAAGTTAAAATATAGATACAAAAATAAGCATTTAAATCTTGTCACTCATTCAAAAGTGGTAAAAGAATAGTTATATTTGGTTCCAATCTTTCTAAAATCCTTAAAATCACAAACAACCCCACACAAAATGCTCGGAAAACTAATTCTTGAAGACGGCAGCGAATTTACGGGTACCGTATTTGGTGCACACTGTTCATCTGCCGGAGAGACTGTGTTCAGTACCGCGGTTACAGGCTATACTGAAAGTCTCTCTGATCCGTCCTACTCTGGACAAATTCTCACTCTCACATTTCCTCTTATCGGAAACTATGGTATTCCGGGTAAAGTGAGAAATGACAATATTGCGAAATATTTTGAATCGGACAAAGTGCAGGCTGCAGGACTTATCGTCAACAATTATTCACCCGAATTCAGTCACTGGAATGCAGAGCGAAGCCTCTCCGACTGGCTTGAAGAGTTTGGAGTCCCTGGGTTAACAGATATTGATACCCGTGCCCTGACTAAAAAAATAAGGGAAAAAGGCTCACTTCTTGGCAAAATAGTAATCGATGAAGATATTCCATTTTTTGATCCCGACAAACATGATTTGTTGGATAAAGTTTCGGTGGAAAAAGTTGATGAAACAGGTAACGGGAAGTATAAAATAATTTTGGTTGACTGCGGAAGCAAAACAAATATCATCCGTTGTCTCCTCTCCAGAGATGCCACCGTAATCAGAGTGCCGTGGAATTATGATTTTTCATCAGAAGAATATGACGGTCTCTTCATCTCGAACGGACCCGGAAATCCTAAAAGGGCAGGAGTGGTGATCGAAAATCTAAAAAAAGCATTTCAAAAAGAGAAACCGATAATGGGAATTTGTCTCGGTCATCAACTAATGTCTTTAGCTACGGGTGCCGATACATATAAAATGAAATACGGACACAGAAGTCACAACCAGCCAGTGATTCTCAATAACTCTGACAGAGCTTTTATTACCTCGCAAAATCACGGATATGTCGTTGATAATGCAACTTTACCCGATGAATGGGAAAACTATTTTATCAATCTGAACGATGGTACAAATGAGGGACTGAAGCATAAGGCACTTCCCTACATCTCTGTGCAGTTTCACCCCGAAGCTTCAAGCGGACCAACCGACACTGAATTTCTTTTCGATGAATTTATGGAAATGGTGAAAAGAGGGAAAAACTGATGGAAAAGCTAAAAAACAGACCTGAAAAAGTTCTTATCATCGGCTCGGGGGCTTTGAAGATTGGTGAAGCGGGTGAGTTCGACTATAGCGGGTCTCAAGCCCTTAAGGCTCTAAAAGAAGAAGGGGTAAAAACCGTACTTCTGAATCCAAACATTGCTACAGTTCAGACCTCGGAAGACCTCGCTGACAAAATTTACTTCCTGCCTGTTACCCCCTGGTTTGTAGAGGAGGTAATAAAGAAGGAGAAACCACAGGGCATACTTCTATCGTTCGGCGGTCAGACTGCATTGAACTGTGGCGTGGAATTGTACCGGAACGGAATCCTCGAAAAATACGGGGTTCAGGTGCTCGGCACTCCTGTTTCTTCGATAATAGAGACAGAAGACAGAGAACTTTTTGCGAACAAACTTGCAACGATCGATATAAAAACACCTAAAAGTTTTGCAGTAACAACTGTGGATGATGCAATTAAGGCAGCAGAAACCATCGGATTTCCATTGATTATTAGAGCCGCTTACACACTCGGAGGACAGGGAAGTGGCTTTTGCGATGATATATCCTCACTTCGGGAAATGGCGGATAAAGCCTTCTCTTACTCCGATCAAATTTTGGTGGAAGAATCGTTAAAGGGCTGGAAAGAGGTTGAATATGAAGTGGTGCGAGACCGTTACGATAACTGTATCACAGTTTGTAACATGGAGAATTTTGATCCTCTCGGCATACACACCGGTGAGAGTATAGTTGTTGCACCCTCACAAACCCTTTCAAATGACGATTATCAACTTCTCCGCAACATTTCTATAAAACTTATAAGACATGTCGGAATTGTCGGCGAATGTAATGTGCAGTTTGCTCTCGATCCACACTCACAAGACTATCGTGTGATTGAGGTGAACGCAAGGTTAAGCCGTTCATCTGCACTCGCTTCAAAGGCTACAGGCTACCCGCTCGCTTTTGTAGCCGCAAAACTTGCTCTGGGGTATGGTCTGCATGAGTTAAAAAACTCTGTCACTAAAGTTACTTCGGCACTTTTTGAGCCGGCACTCGATTATGTGGTGGTAAAAATACCGAGATGGGATCTCGATAAATTTTCGGGAGTCTCCAAAAAAATCGGCAGCAGCATGAAAAGCGTCGGGGAAGTGATGGCTATCGGAAGGACATTTGAGGAGGCAATTCAGAAAGGTCTCCGTATGATCAGGCAGGCTCGGCATGGATTTGTCGGCACCCGGGAATCGGTCGAGGATCTGGAAGAAATGTTGCTCGAACCCACGGACAGAAGAATTTTTTTCCTTGCAGAGGCATTTGAAAGGGGATATGGTGTCGAAGATATTTATTCCCGCACTAAGATTGACAGATGGTTTTTAAGTAAACTAAAAAATATTTTTGAGCTAAAAAATGATCTGTCGGTGTTTAATCAGCTTAGTGAAATTAGTGATGAGCTCCTCAAAAAAGCCAAAAGACTCGGGTTTAGCGATTTTCAGATTGCAAGATTTGTCCTTAAAAGCAGCGACCGGGAAATTGAAAAGGACCTTCTAAGGGTGCGATACGAAAGGAAACGGAGGGGAATCATGCCCGCCGTCAAGCAGATTGATACTCTGGCTGCCGAATATCCCGCCCAAACTAATTATCTCTATCTCACATATTCAGGGGATGAGCATGATGTTGTTTACGAAAATGATAAAAAAACTGTGATTGTTCTCGGTTCGGGTGCTTATCGAATCGGCAGTTCTGTCGAATTTGACTGGTGCAGTGTATCCGCACTTCAGGCATCACGCTCTGAGGGCTACAGGGCGGTGATGATCAACTATAATCCCGAAACTGTAAGCACTGACTATGATATATGCGACAGGCTCTATTTCGATGAACTCAGCTTTGAGAGGGTGATGGACATTATTGATCTTGAAACTCCGTTTGGAGTGATTGTAAATTCAGGCGGACAAATTCCAAATGGACTCGCCACCCGACTGCACGACCAGCGTGTACCTTTGCTCGGAACGAGTGCGGAATCTATTGACAGGTCGGAAAACAGACATAAATTTTCTCAGATGCTCGATGATCTTGGAATAGACCAGCCACGGTGGAAGGAGCTGACTTCAATTGAAGACATAAATCAATTTGCTGATGAAGTTGGTTTTCCGCTTCTCATCAGACCTTCTTATGTCCTTTCAGGTTCTGCAATGAGTGTGGTTTCCAACAGGGAAGACCTGGAATATTTCCTTAACGAAGCTGCAACTGTTTCCAAACAATATCCCGTTGTTGTCTCGGAGTTTATAGAAAATGCCAAGGAAATAGAGTTTGATGCAGTAGCGAAAGAAGG
Source organism: uncultured Ignavibacteriaceae bacterium (assembly GCA_964431385.1). Lineage (GTDB taxonomy): Bacteria > Bacteroidota > Ignavibacteria > Ignavibacteriales > Ignavibacteriaceae > UTCHB3. Next base: position 10,572 of record CAYSJM010000089.1, read on the forward strand.
GGAGATTTTCGCTTACACAGTCTCTGAACATGTCGAATTTGCCGGAGTGCATTCGGGTGATTCCACAATCATTTTCCCTCCCCAAAAAATCTATGTAGAGACGAGCAGATTAATCAAAAAAACTGCTCATAAAATTGCGAGAGAATTAAAAATTACCGGTCCCTTCAACATTCAGTTTATTGCCCGGGACAACTACATCAAAGTAATCGAGTGCAATCTGAGAGCATCGCGATCTTTCCCTTTTGTGTCAAAGGTGCTGAAAGTAAATTTGATTGAACTTGCCACCAGGCTTGCACTGGGGGTAGATGTCAAGAAGCCTTCCAAATCGGCATTTGATCTTGAATATATCGGCGTAAAAGCTTCTCAGTTTTCATTTCACCGGTTGGGGGGTGCGGATCC
>CAYSJM010000090.1:0-10885 GCA_964431385.1 uncultured Ignavibacteriaceae bacterium
CGATATTTGGCACACTCTTTTTCACAGGTGGCGGTAAATATTCCGTTTCATCACTGTTCGCAGAGAAAATTCCTGCAAACAATAAAGTACTCTCTTTCCTTGTAAAATAGAGTTTTAGAAAAACCTGAATAGCCCCCCCAAACTTTGAATGCGGAGTGTTGATTCACAATTCAACCTCCGCTTTCTTTTTCTCGTTTCATCTATCCCATTTTCACTTTCAATCATTTATAATATTTTGTAGTCTCCCATCTAATTGTTAATTTTAGGGGCTGTATATCTAAACAATGGATACCACCTATAACGGAGAAAAACATGAAACACATCATCACAAAATTGTCTCTTTTATTCATCCTCGGGCTTGGAGTTATTAATGCCCAGGCTCTATCGGGGACTTATTATATCCCCCAGGGTGCAAACCCTCAAGGTTATGCCTCACTTGCAGCAGCGTGTGACGCCATCACCGCCAACGGTGCAAATGGTGTGGTTACTTTCATTATCGATGGTAACCTGACTGAAACTGCACCATCAATTATTAACAACGCCACTTTTACAGCTTCAAACAGATTAGTGATTAAACCTGCCCCGACAAAGCAACCAACAGTTACTTTCACTGCTGTTGACGCAGCAAATCACTTTTTCTACATCGTTAATTCGAGCTATGTCACCCTTGATGGATCAAATGGAAATGCCGGTGATGGCAGTCGCGATATGACCTTCGCATTCGATTTTCCGACAGGAAGATGGGCAATTGAAGTGCAGGACAATTCCGATTTTATCACCATCCAAAACTTAAAGGTTATCAGCATCAACACCTCAAGAACAGCTCAGGCAGCGGGTATCGCAGTTGACGGCTCTATTGGAACAGCAGGTGTTGCACCTAACGATATCCTCATCAGCAACTGTCAGGTGGGTACTCCTACCGTGGCATTTGAAACTGCAGTTGGTATGTGGGGAAATGACCCGACTTCACCTGTTACCGGAACAATCATCGATTGTGACCTCTACGGAGCAAGAAGAGTTATCACTACCTTCTTCATAGCAAACAACAAATATATCAATAACAGAATCTCTGTTGTTGATCCAAGAGTTGACATGACTTTCTATTCAGGCATTTACCTTACAGGTAGTGTTGTGAATGATACCACAGTGATTGCCGGAAACAAGTTCACAAAAATTGATGTAAACACAACCACCAACAAATTTGCAGGTGCAATTGTAGTTTATGGCAACACCGGTGTAATTAATGTGGTTAACAACTTTATTGCTCCAAACTTCAACAACCTTGGAACTGCAACCGCTAACAAATATTTTGGCGTTGCGTTTGGTTCAGCCACCTGGAACGGAATTATCAATATCGCCCACAATACATTCAGAATTGATGCTCCGGCAACAACAGGAATCAATGCCTGTATCGGATATAATCTTAACTCCGATGCTACGATGAATGTTGCCAACAACATTTTCCACCAGGGTAACAGCACCCCAAGCAGTTACTTGATACACTTCCCTATGACGGTTAGTGCTACAAATATCTTAAATTTCGACTGGAACAATTATTATCTTGCAGGTATCGGATCATCTTTCGGATTTTATGGAAGTGCTGCAGTTGCCACTTTGAACGATTGGAAAACTGCTATTAGCCAGGATGCCAACTCAAACTACAAAATGGTTAATTTTGTTTCCAATACCGATCTACACCTTACGGGTGCTTCAAACGGTGACTGGGATTTAAGAGGAATGCCAATAGCTTCAATAAAATTTGATATCGATGGCAATCCAAGAAATACCATGTTCCCTTACAAAGGTGCTCACGAAGCTTCGATTTCACTTCCTGTCGAACTTACATCATTTACTGCTCTTCAGAGTGGCGAAACTGTGGTTCTCGATTGGACAACAGCTACCGAAACAAATAACCTCGGTTTCGAAGTTGAGAGATCCACTGATGGTCTTTCTTTCAACAAAATTGGCTTTGTAAAAGGTGCCGGTTCTACAACCGACAAACAGGCTTACAAATTTGTAGATAACTCCGCTCCAACAGGAACAATCTATTACAGACTCCGTCAGATTGATCTCAATGGTGAGTTTGCTTACTCAAACTCAGTAGAAGTTGATATTGCAACGGCTAATACTTTCTCATTGCAACAGAACTTCCCTAATCCATTCAATCCATCCACTACAATTAAATTTTCACTTCCTACAGCCGCAAAAGTTAATATCACAGTGTATGACATGATGGGATCGGAAGTAACCAAAATTGCAGATAAAGATTTCGCTGCCGGTTCACACCAGTTGAATTTTAACGCTGCTAATCTTGCAAGTGGAAGTTATATCTATACCATCACTGCAACATCTGTTGATGGTAAATTGTATAAAGAAACAAAGAAGATGCAACTTTTGAAATAGTAATATTTCATTAACGGGACGCGGACACACTCAGGTAGAACAGAGTGATGCAGAAGAAGAATAACTTAAATTCTGCGTTAATCACTCTATTCTGCGTGTTTCCGCGTCCCTTATTTTTTTACTTTTACACGCACCGATGACTGCAATTATTGATTACGGCGAGAGACCGGAATACCTCCTCTATCAACTCGAAAAACTTGGTGTGCCACTCAAGTTCACCTCTGTGGAAAGTGAAATTCTTGCCGCCGACAAAATTATCCTTCCCGATTGTCACGACCTGAAAAAAGCCCTCAAAAGGCTCCATCTTCTTAATCTTTTTTCAATGCTGCGAATGATTAAAAAACCGGTACTCGGAATTGGGAATGGTTGTTCAATAATGTGCGAAAATACCCACGAAATAGATAAACCCGGTTTGGGGTTCTTCCCTGTATCTCTCACAGTTCCTCCCGTGTTGCCACCACTTCCTGCAAAAATGAGTGCAGAAGTTCGTGATAATGTAATCTTTTTGGATGCATCTGTTTTGGAAGGACTCTATTTCGAAAAGTTGTTTATCCCTTCATCTAACGAATTTAATGCAGCGGTTCTCACTGAAAACAATGAGATACCGGCTGCAATAAAAAAGGGGAATTATTTGGGGTTGGTCTTCAATCCTGCTTTTTCAGGACAAGCGGGGAATTTGTTCCTAAACAAATTTATAGAGTTCTGAAACCCGCCTAAAGCTTTCCAATAAAATATGGGAGCATTTTACGCCATGTTGGCCAATCATGCGGCATGTCGTGTCCCCAAATCTCCAGTTCGTGAGGAATCCCTTTGGAACGAAGGATGTTCGAAAGGTTAATCGATCCTTGTGGAGCTTCATACTCTCCCTGACCCGTGGCAATTATTATCCTCTTGTTATGACGCATCTGATTCAACAGATTTTCATCATTCAAATTTACGAGATAATCAGTCGGAGAATTGAAGTAAACATTTTCATCGTAATAGCCCTTGGTGTACGATTTTAGATCGTAGTATCCACTCATGGGAATTGTACCCGCAAAAAGATCGGGGCGTCTGAAGAAGATATTCGCAGCATGTAAAGCTCCGAGAGATGCCCCGGTAAGCATTATTGGTTGCAGACCTCCACAATTCGAATGTATAAATGGTACCACTTCATCCGTAACATAGTAGTTATATGTCATGTGACGGAGAGCTTTGTGGTGTGGCATCATTGAATTATTTAGCCAGCTCTCGTTATTGATACTGTTTATGGAGAAAACTTTAATTTTCCCCGATTCAATAAATGGGGAAATTGCGTCTATAAGTTGAAACCTTTCATACTCCAAAAAGTCTGCTCCCGCCGTGGGAAACATAAGAAGTGGGATGCCCCAATGTCCATATACAACAATTTCCATGTTCTTCTCAAGTCGCGGGCTCCACCATCCTCTAATTTCTCTTTTCATTCTCTTCATTTCCTTTTATAATATGTTAAGTTTCTTCAAAAGATCATTTTTATACATCGCCCCAATCGGGATGATATTTTTATCAATCATCAGGTTGTTTTCAGTGATATCCGCGATTCTGTCAATTCTAACAATAAATGAGCGGTGTACTCGGGCGAACTCTTTCTTCGGAAGTTTAGCCTCGATATGTTTCATAGTCGAATATATAAGGTGTTTGCCCGTGGCAGTGTGAATCTGAATATAGTCACCTTTCGCCTCCACATAATTTACTTCTGCCAGGTTTAACCTTAACAGTCTTGAGTCAACCTTCACAAAAATATACCCGGGGGCTAAGCCCTCTGCATACTTGTTGAATATCTCAATCGCCTTGTCAACCGACTTCAGAAATCTCGCATAACTTATGGGTTTGAGGAGATAATCGGTAACATTATGTTCAAATGCCTCAACCGCATAATCTTCTTTTGCCGTAACAAAAATTATCTGTGGACTCTCTTTGAGGGTCTCTATTAGCTCAATTCCTGTCATTTCAGGCATCTCAATATCAAGAAAAACGAGATCAATTTCGTGATCTTTAAGTGCCTTTACAGCTTCTATAGCATTGGCACAGGAGCCAATAAGTTCCAGATTTTCTGTTTGGGCAACAAATCTTTCAAGTATTTTTCTTGAAATTTCTTCGTCATCTACAATTAAACAATTCATCTTTCCATACCCGGTTAAAACACCTAATTGATGAGTCTTTTAGTCTGAATAAATAATCAGGGTTAAAGAGCGAATTTAGCTATTTTTTTTAAAATTTCGAAACTATTTTATCTCTTTGTTTCTGTTTCTGATCGGCAAAGTTCATAATTATGTCTTTTTTTTAAATAATGTGTGCTTTTGTCCGCTTCACAGTTGTTTTTCATTCCTGCTTTTGATATATATCATAACTATTTTTGATTTATTTGGTAACCTTAAGATGAAACTAATTGTAATATTATTGACCCTTTCTATCTCGATTTTTGCACAGAATATTAAAATCTCAGGAAAGATAACTGACGAAAAAACTTTAACTCCATTGGAAAATGTTCTCGTCTATTCAGTCAGCACTCAGAAAAGTACTTACTCCAACAAAACGGGTTATTTCGAAATAACCATACCCCCAACAGACCGGGCAGAACTCCGCTTTTTGATTGCCGGTTATTCCCCCTTGAATATGGATCTCTCAATTGATAAATCGACCACTGTGACGGCTGATATTCAGATGACACCTGTTGAAATATATCTTGGCGAAGTGACGGTTACAAGTCCAAGATATGTCTCTTCACTTCAGGAGTCACCATACCCCCTTGGTATCATTCAAAAAAGTGACCTTGACAACAACAGTAAATTGAGCTTAGCTGAATATCTTAAAGACGAACCCGGTGTTGCCATGACTCGCGATGGAATCTGGGCTACAGACATTTCAGTTAGAGGGATTAGAGGCACAGGTATCGTGCTAATGGTTGACGGTAACAGATTGGAAACTGCCACTGAATTAAGTGCGAGAATGTCGATGATCGATCAATTTGATATCGAACGAGTTGAAATAATCAAAGGTGCCGCCTCTTCAATGTATGGAACTGGAGCACTTGGTGGAATAGTAAATGTTATTACACAAAACAGGAAATTCAGAAACGACTTTTATTACACAGGTTCTGTCGGTGGTTTTTTTAATAGTGTGAACAAAGGTTCGGGTACGAGCATTTCATTTAATGCGGGTGCAAATTCGTGGTACGCAAAAATTCGCGGTTCTTTTAGAGCAGCCTCTGCCACCGAAACTCCCGATGGTCCAATAGCAAACAGTCATTATCATGACAACAGTTTAAGTGCCTCGGTCGGGTTCAAGCCGAAAGAAAATCACGAGTTTGAATTAAATTATCAACTTTATCGTGGCGCTGATATCGGACTCCCCGGAGGTTCTGCATTCGCAGCCGCAGCTATTGCCCGCTACCCCACGGCTAAAAGAGAGATGTATTCAGCCGAATATAAATTTTCAGAAATCTCATCACTTCTCTCGAATATCAGCATAAAATATTATCATCAGCTTATCGTACGAGATGCGGAAGTGGTGCTGCCGACTGCAAGATTACTCCCCTACGCAGATCACAATAACGACGGACTACAACTCGTTTCAAACTGGTTCATTAGCAATAATTATCGATTTGTCCTCGGTGTCGATGCCTGGCAGAGAGAGATGGACAGTAGAAGACAGCGAATAGTTCAGAATCGCACCAAAGACACAACTACAATAACGGGTGAACGACCTGTACCGATCTCAAAATTCAGGAGTGGTGGTTTATTCTTCCAAAACGAGATAGATAACATCGCTCAAAACCTGAATATTGCTGTGGGTGGAAGATTTGATTTAATCAACATCAAAAGTGAAGCTTCTTACAACCCTGAATATATCTCTGTAAACGGAGCTGTTAACAACAATCCACCTTCAAAAAAGATTTTGTGGGAAGCCCGGGATGAAAATAATTTTTCCTGGAGCCTCAATATAGCGTCGCTCTACAAAATCACACCACAACAACAGATAAGTTTCAATTTTGGGAAGTCATTCCGCTCACCATCGCTCGAAGAAAGATTTCAGTTCCTCGATCTCGGTGGACTTGTAAAACTTGGGAACCCTGCCCTCGATCCTGAAGAGGGATGGTTCTATGATCTTGGCTACCGTTTTTATTCAACAGGTGCAATGTTCAAAATGAATATCTACCTGAATACCCTCACAAATATGGTGGTTGAGTCACCCGGTTATACTTTCCAGGGAAGACCCGCTACACAAATGGTTAACTTTGGGGCTGCCAAAATATTCGGTTTCGATCTCGCTTTCGAAGTGAAACTGATAAAAGAGGTGATTTTATACGGAATGGCATCGGCTGTCAGAGGTGAAGATTCGAAAAAAACAGAGAATCTTCCATTTATTCCGGCTGATAACGGGACACTCGGTTTAAGAGTTAAAGCTGTGGATTTTGCTGATGTGGCAGTCGAAGTGGTCGGTGTGGCTGATCAGAATAAAATCGCTCCCGCAGAAAAAACAACTGCCGGTTACGGTCTGCTAAATCTAAATATTACTTCCAAACCGGTAAAACTTCCCTATGGAGAAATAAAATTTACGCTCGGTGTTGACAACATTTTTGATCGCTCATACCTGAATCATCTTGCTACAAACCGTGGTCTGATAAAAGGTGAACCGGGTAGAAATATCTATATTAAAGCTAATATAACTTTTTGACAGGTATTAGGTATTAGGTATTAGGTATTAGGTATTAGGTATTAGGTATAAATTTACTGATAATTGTTTTAGAATCCAAATTATTTTTATTCTAATGCAGTAAAAACTCAAGTATTAATGCACAATTTCCGGTGCATCAATTAATACCTGATACCTAATACCTAATAATTAAAAAAAACTACTTATTCCCTCTTAAGAACTCAATTCGTTCTTTAAGGTCTGCGATTGGGGTGAGGAGTTTATCTTTGCCGTAGATGGCGTCTTCACGCTTTGTAAAGGCTATTTCATACTCTTTACTCATAACAATTGCCTCTTCGGGACAAACTTCTTCGCACAAACCGCAGAAGATACAACGGAGCATATTGATCTCAAATCTCTCCGGATATCTTTCCTTTTCTCTTTCGGTTTCGGCTGCCTGAATGTCGATTGCGAGTGCCGGGCAAACGCGTGAGCAAAGTCCGCAGGCTACACATCTTTCGCCACCATCTTCCTCTTGAACGAGAACAGGACGACCTCTGTAGTGACCGGAAGGAAGGAATTTAACCTCCGGATACTCCATGGTGTATTTTGGTTTGAACATATTTTTTAGGGTAATTGCCAATCCTGCCGCTATGGATGGGAGATAGATTTTCTCCATCAGCGTAAGGTCTTTCATTCGTTTCTTAACTGCCATATCGATATCCTAATTGAGAATCATTGCTAAAACTGCTGCCCAAATAACATTTAGAAGTGAAAGCGGGAACATCACCTTCCAACCAATATTCATCAACTGATCGTAACGGAAACGGGGAAGGCTCCATCTCACCCAGATAAAGAAGAAGAGAAGTGCGCCCATCTTCACAAAGAATGCACCTACTTGAAGTAATGCTTGCACACCGGCTGAGAGCCCTAATTTCTCGATGAAAGGAATCTGCCAGCCACCAAGATAAAGGGTAACTATAAGTGCAGAAGCTATTATCATGTTTGCATACTCGGCAAGGAAGAATGCGGCAAATTTCATACTGGAATATTCAGTATGGAATCCGCCAACAAGTTCAGGCTCTGCTTCGGGTAAATCGAACGGGAGTCTGTTTGTCTCTGCAAAAGCCGCCGTAACAAATGTGATAAATCCTATCGGCTGAATAAAGGCATTCCACATTAAACCGGATTGTGACTCAACGATGGCAGTGGGTAGAAGTGATTGTGAAAAAATCAGAACACCTGCGATAGAAAAACCCATCGAAATTTCATAAGAAATCATTTGAGCTGACGACCGAATTCCACCAATTAGTGAATATTTTGAGCCTGAGGACCATCCTGACATCGTTATTGCATAAACTCCAATTGAAGTCAGTGCCAAAACATACAATATTCCTGCATTGATGTTAGAGACTACTGAAAGATTAATTGTTCTTCCAAACATCTCTACATCCGGTCCGATTGGTATTACAGCGTAAGTTGCAAAAGCAACAAACAGTGCCAAAAATGGTGCCAAAGTGTGAATCGGCTTGTTCGCCTGATCCGGCACTATGTCCTCTTTTAACAGTAACTTAAAAACATCTGCAAATGGCTGCAAAAGTCCGGCAGGACCCACTCTGTTAGGTCCAACCCTACTCTGTGCCCAGGCGGAGATTTTTCTTTCAAAATAAACCAAATAAGAAACCGTAAGCAGCATTATGTTAGCAATGATTAACACCTTAACCAATGCAATGCCGGCAATAATCCAAGATTCCATTTAATCTGTCTCTTCTTTATACTTTATGTAATTCTTTTTGAATAGTTAAGCCGGTTTCACCAATTTCATCGTAAGTGATTCCATGGTACTCCGGTTGGTGCTTCGAGAATTCTTCCCAGACATCTTCAGCCATCTCGAACTTCCCTTTAAGCCCAAGTAGATGACCAAGATCAAGAAGTATCTTCCACGAAGGTTTGGCATCATATTTTTTGTAGTTGCCCCAACGATCGTACTTAGTCCCAAATTTATCGAGTCTGCTCATTGCAAGACCATCGAGACTGCGATCCATCTGTTCGGTTGTAACCGCAGGACGGATTCTTTGAACTCTTTTTTGGAAGTTAATGAAGACACCATTCTTTTCAGTCCAGGTTGCTGCCGGCAAAATAACATCCGCCAATTCTGTGGTAGCGTTAAAATTGGAAGCCAAAACGACTAAAAATTCCAGTTTTCTTAATGCTTCTGCCCATGCGGGATCAAAAGCTGCCAAGTCTTCTTCAACTACTACAAGTGCTTTTATCTTTTTATCGACAATTCCTTGTAAAATACCGGCAAAATCAAGTCCATCTTTACCCGGTTTTACACCGGCTTTTAATGCACCAAAATCGTTTGGAGATTTTTCATCTCTGATGAGAATGTCGTCACCACTTCCAGGAATAACATGCCTTGGGAAGTCAAGATTGTTGCAATGTAAATGATTAACAACTTTGGCAAGGATAAAATTATCTTCAACGGTAGCTCTACCTGAACCGATAAATGCAATTTCATTCGATTTGTAACTGTGAAGATCAGACGACGCCTTCGAGAGAGCTTCATCCCAACTTGCTTTACTTAAACCCGCTTCCCGTTTAATATGGCAGCAGTCAACTCTGTTTTCCGCATTTACATTTTTCCAGGTGTTAAGCCTTCCGTTGTCGCACATCCAGTAGCTGTTCACTTCATCGTTTTGACGAGGAGTAAGTCGCAGCACTTCATTACTTCTAACCCATACATCTACATTACAGCCTCTGGAACATCCTGGGCAAATCGAGGAAGTGTTCGACATATCCCATACTCTCGCTTTAAATCTGAAATCTCTGTTGGTTAAAGCACCTACAGGGCAAATATCAGTCACATTTAAAGAATATGGATTATCGAGCTCTTTTCCGGGGAAGGTCTGAATTGTAACCCTGTCACCTCTGTTCACAAAGGTCAACTGGGTTTCGCCCGCAACTTCATCACAAAATCTGATGCAACGGGAGCAAGAGATACAACGGTCACCATCAAACATCACATGAGGTCCCAATGGAACTCTCTTATCTTTGTGCTGTTTTTCTTCAGTGAAACGGCTTTCACCGACGCTATGACTGTAGGTATAGTCCTGTAATTTACATTCACCGGCTTCGTCGCAGATTGGACAGTCAAGCGGGTGATTTATAAGCAGGAACTCCATAACAGCCTGACGGGCGGAGAGGGCTTTTGTAGATTCTGTATGTACAACCATACCTTCAGCTGCTTGTGTTGCACATGCAATAGCAAGCTTTGGCATTCTTTCAACTTCGACTAAACAAACACGACAGTTGCCGGAAACAGTCAGTGAGGGGTGCCAACAAAAGTGCGGAATATCAACTCCAACCTCTTTTGCAGCCTCAATGATGGTTTGCCCCGGCTTAAAATCTATCTCCTGTCCGTCCAAAATAAACTTTCCCATTCAGGTCTTCTCCTATGCTGCGGTAGTTATCAGTTTGGTTTGCGGTTTAATAAACACTTTTGTAAAATTTTCGAATCTGAGCAGATCATCGGCGAGAACTTTTATCTCTTCCGCCGTTACTGCATCAATTTTTTGTATCACCTCTTCAACAGGGATTATTCTCCCGTGATTCAGTAACAGATTGGCCATTCTGATCATTCTGTTGGAAGTGCTTTCGAGTGTAAGAAGGATGCTTCCTTTCAAATACTCTTTTGCTCTTTTCAGTTCACGGGGATCGATTTCTCTTTCCCTGAACTTGTTGAGCTCTTTTTCAATATTCTTCATCGCTTTGTCAAAATTCCCGGTATTTGTCGAGAAATAGATGCCAAACGAAGAGGCATCTTTAT
>CAYSJM010000091.1:0-10789 GCA_964431385.1 uncultured Ignavibacteriaceae bacterium
AAATTGAGAAAAGAAATCTCAAACCCATACCTGAGTTTACTCTTGACGAGATAATCACAGGGAATTACAGCAAAGATTTTTCCCGATTTGTTTCCGATCAGTTCCCGCTCAGAAATGAATTATTGGAGTTGACAGCTATTTTGAAGAATCCGCCGTGGCTACTTTCTGAAGCTCCAAAAATAATCCTCATGACTCCCGAAAAATCGAAAGATTTGAAAAATAAATCGGGCGAGGAGGCAGTGGATGAGAGCGATATCTTCGATCCAAATGCAACGGGAAGGATGAACAATAATTTGTTCGTTTATGAGAATAAAGTTTTTCAACTTTTTGGGGCACCCCCCTCTTACGGGAAATATTATTCGAACAACTTAAACAAACTTCACAAGGCATTTGGTGACTCTGTCAGGATCTATTCCCTCGTTTTTCCATCCCCGGCAGAATTTTATGTAAAGGGGAAATATGACAATTTATCGGCAAACGAAAAAGATTTTATTGATACTCTGAATGCTTACCTCGACCCAAAAATAAAATCTGTGGATGCGTACAGCGAGATGGCTAAACACAAAAGAGAATATCTCTTTTTTGGAACAGATCACCATTGGACAGCAAGGGGTGCCTACCATGCTTATGTTGCTTTTTGCAAAACAGCCGGAATGAAACCCAAACCACTCAGCTCATACACAAGAAAAGTTAATTACGATTTTATTGGCAGTTTGTACGCAATCACCAGAGACCCGGGAGTCGGGGCAAATCCCGACAGTCTTGAATACTTCGTTTCAGATACTAAAAACGAGTTATTCGTAAATTATTCAGGGGTGATGGATGCCTGGCAAAAAGGGTTCCTGTGGAATGAAAGTTTTAAGGGTGGGTCAAGTTATCAGACATTTTTGGGCGGAGATGCACCCGCAATTAAAATTATCTCAGGTGTGAAAAACAATCGTAGAATTCTGGTCTTCAAAGAGTCCTTTGGGAACGCATTTTTGCCATTTTTGATAGAAAATTTCTCTGAAATTTATGTGGCAGACTTCCGCTATTTCCCCTTTGCTATCGACAAATTCATCAAAACTTACAAAATCACTGATATTTTGGTACTGGCAAATAGCTTTTCAGCAGCAACACCATTTATTACTGATCGGATGATTAGAATGATGTTCACGAGTGTGGCACCGCTCGACATTAACAAAGAGCTGAACCATTCGCCTGACAAAACCATGGAGAAATCGAAAGAAGAGAAAGATAAAAAGAAAGAAGTCCCGGTTAAACCCGAAGGAGTTACTACCGACACAACAAAATAATATTAATTTACGCTTTCATCCGACTCTTTCGGGGAATTGTAGCCCTCGTAAGCATCTAAAAAGCTCCGCGTAAAGAGTGCTGCAAGAAGTCTGTAACCAGCCGGAGTAAAGTGGATATTATCTTTTTGAGCAAGCTTATTAGAGACCCACTTCTTCATACTGTTTTTACCCCCCATAATCTTGTTCCAATCCCAAATGGCAACATTTTCTTTTTCGCTGACTCGATGGTAAATTCGTATTATCGGCTCGGTGTATTTAGGATATTTCCCTGCGTAAAGGATATCGGGGGGAGTCATAAAGATAAATGAAGTTTCCGGCTTTTTGTTTCTAACCGTTTGGATCAGCTCTGTAACTTTTTGCTCGTACCATACCGTATCATATTCGGGTGAGTAACTTTCATTGGTGCCAAGCGAGATGATAACCAGATCAGGATCGAGGAATTCCAACTGCTGGAAAAAATGTGTCGATTTTGTAAAAAGTGGAAGCTGACTCGCACCCACTCCCGCTTCGTGATAAATGATGCCGTTTGCACCGTCCTCTTCCATTGTGCCGCCATAAAAAGTAAACTCACTCCCCTTTTCAGAACCGGGAGAAGATTTAAGAGCAAAGTTATTAGTGGCATAGGGGAGGATGAAAGAAGTTGCAGTCCACCCGTTTAATGTTGTGTCTCCCGTTGATTGAACAGGTGTAACACCCGCAGTCTCATCGTATGAGGTGATTACACTGTTCCCTTGTCCCTTAACGGGTTGAAGTGGCAACACTTCCAGTTTGATTCCCGAACCGGTATGGAAAACGGTCAGTTTATTCGACCTGTTATCAAATGTATTAAATGGTAGAACACCCCAGTTGATCTGCCAGCTTGGGCTTGCAGTTCTGATAGAATATCCCGACACCCCGGTTTTTTGGTCACCATCTTTTGTCAGATTCCTTTTGCTCGTCCATGAAACATCCGACCATGAATAGAGTCCCATTCGGGAATAAATATTTGAAAGAGCGTAAGGATAAAACAGACCATAACCGCCACATCCAAACTTTTTTTGCAGTTCTGTCCTGATCCACGAAGCAAAATAATCGGGCTGTACATGAGAATCTCCAATGTGAAGTATCTTCACTTTTCCCTGTTTCCCGTTTTGAAGAAGACTCATTTTGCTGAAAATATGATCCAATGAGGAACTGTTCAAAATCTGATTTGCCTCCCCGTTATATTCTGATGCATACTTTTCGATTAGTCCAAAAGTGGTAACAGAACTGGTATCTTTTGGAATAAGGTTATACATGTTATTCAGATTTGGCTTTGTGACAGCCGGTTTTTTTCCGTTTCCAGTTTTTTGAGGGGATTTTTTAGGTGTGTTTCCAGATCCCTTTTTATTCTTTTTGGGTGCAGGTTTCCCCGGTTTCTTTTTACCCGGATCCTTGTTTACCTTCCCCGATCCCGGTTTTTTCTTTGGATTATTCTGGGCTTCAGTCGTAATTGCCGACGCCATCAGCATAACAAAGATCAATGAGATATTAAGGACATATCTTAGTAACGATTTAATTTCACTGCTTTTTATTTTCATTCTTATTTTTTCTAAATCTTTTTGCACAAATAAATTAGACTCCTTGTACGCCTGTTTTGTTCGAAGCCGGGTAGTCAGCAAGTTGTCCGAGTCTTTAATCTGTCATTCTCCCTTTGCTGTTTTCTCCTCGATGTAGAGTTGCAATTTCGCAAAACCATAGCCGATTCCGCTTCCGATGAGTGCTCCGGCAAGAATATCGGAAGGATAGTGTAAACCGAGATACGGTCGTGAAATCGCAATAAGAGCAGCGGTTACAAACAATACCCATTTAAGATTTGGGTAGAGTAACGAAAAGAACATGGCTACCGCAAAATTGTTGACTGCGTGACTTGACGGAAACGAGAGTGTCCCTTCTGGCCCTATTGGTGTAATTACATCGGGTAGAAAGTTACAGGGGCGAACCCTGTCAAAGAGATTCTTCAGGAAACTTGAACTTATCTGGTCGCTTGTTGCAATAAGCAAGATTACCATGGCAGCCGCAATTCTGCCCCTTTTTCCCCCTTTTGTTACCAAAATACCAAGCATGATGATATATGTAATATACCAACTGTTCACATCTGTGATGAGGGAGAAAAACCTGTCGAGTGGCTTTACACTTAATGTGTGATTAAAAAAGCAGAAGATCGCTTTATCTATTTCAAAAAGAAAATCCATTATTCCTCTTAGTTCAAGAATTCCCAGGAGATGCCAAATCTAATATTTCTCGGCAAAACGGGGTAATATGGTGAAAGATAATATTTTGATCCGAGCAAATTTCCCCACGAAAAGTAGAGTGTTGCAACTTTTTGAATTGTACCTGCAACAGCAAAGTCAAATTGTCCCGAAGCAGGAACATCATCCAACAAGGGGGTGAGAAGGACGCGATTTGTAAAAAAGTTATATTCTGTTGCAACAGATGTGGTTCTGTAAGAATAGGAAAGTGTTGTTTTTAGATCGAGTGCATCATCAAATAGGATACTCCGAAAGGTGATTCCGGCTTTGGAATTAAATATCGGCAAAATATATTTATCCCATTCCTTCATTTTTTTATGATTATAACGGAGATCGGCAAAAAAAGTAAAAGGACCAATCTTATAATCAGTGTTCAGAACCGCACCAAAAGCGAAGTTTTCCGCATCTGTGATGGTATAATTAAGATATGTAGCCGCCGGATCGATCAGTGGCATAAATGTACCGATTAGTGTTCTATCAGAATTTGCAGCCCACCCAAGAATTTTGATAAAAACGACTCCATCTGCATATCCAAGCTCACCTTCCAGCCTTGTTACCGAAGTTTTTGCGTTGAAATAATTGTAGTCCTGCTCAAAACTGCTCAAGTGTGAAACACCGCCACGAAATTGGAAATAGTCTGCAAATTCGGCTTTTGCTTCACCGCCAAATCCCGAATAAACTTCATTTTGATAAATAAACAGCTTTCCAAATCCAGAGAGAGCAAATCCACCAAGTTTTCCGGTTACAATTCCACCTGTTGAGAAGGAGTTTTTTACTCTATTTCCTGAGGGGACAAACACCCCGCTTGAACTGTCGAACCAAAACGATTCTTCAGTAACCGATTCATAGTTTGCGTGAACATCGGCTGCAAAATATTTTGTATCAAATGTGGTTCGAAATGATGCTCCGGTAACCGAAAATTTTCTATCGATTAACAATCTGTTGGGATTTGTAGCCGATGAATCTTCATTCTGTCGAAATTCATTGGTATTTGTTTGATGATATATTGCCCCTTCAAAATATCCCTTTCCGGCAAAATAACCAAAAGCCTTCAAATTGAGTCGGGATGATGTGTTTTTTTCATATCTGTTAAGAAAATTGACGGGAGCAGCTCTGTCGTCGTACAAAACATCATCTATAGTCCTTCCGGGAATTGAGGCTGCAAGAGTTTTTGCAGAGTCATAATTCACACCGCCGTTCAGACCGAGTGAACTTTGCAAATAGTTATATCCGGCAGATAAATTAAGGTATTTAGAAGCGATGTATTTCAGGTTTATTTTCCCTTTCCAGAGGGAGAGATCACTATTCCTGAAGCCATCATCCACTTTTTGATTCGTAATTTCTGTAAAAATCACAAATCTGTTGCGAATTGTCTGATTGAATTGAACATCAATATAACCCTCCCCCACGGGTCCTTCAAAATATTTAATTCGTGAATATGGAGCACCGGAAATGAAGTCACGCCCTGTAATCGAGAGTGTCATCTGGTTTGGTTTATTTCCATAAAGAAAGCCCATATAAGAGGGGTAAAGTGAAAGTTTTTGGATGTAACTTTCCTGAATATTATCAAAATAGAGAGTATTTGTTATTCGATTATTAACTTCAATCCCATCTTCAAGGAAACTTATTCTCCCCTGCCCTTCACCGTAGAAAGTTATCTCTGAGGGAAGCCCTAAAAACCCCATACTACGGTCGAATGCAACGGGAAATTGTGAAAAAAGTGTGGCACCATTTCTATAGTTAAGATACTTCAAATATTCTGTGTTATACTCATAGAGTGCACCTTGCAGCGGGATTTGATAAACGGGCACAAGAGTATCAACCACCACACTATCTCGGGGTGAGCGGGGTACACGATTTGTATCGGCTGAAATTGAGGGGATATTTTTTGTCGTATCACCCTTTACAGGCTCGCTCCCTTGAGAGAAGATCATGGTAGAAAACAGAATAAAAAAGGGAAGAAAACGCATTAATACTTCCGGACTGATGAAATCAAATAAATAATCTTTAAATTTGCTTCTTGAAAAATATTAAAAGATGGATTAAAATTGCCGGAAAATAAATCGCCCTTCCTTCCCGGAGGGGATTCACCCGTAAAATTCTTTCTAAATGAATTCCCCGAACGAAATGGTTCACTTCTTCTTCTTGGGAATGGTTTCCCTCAATTGGTCTCATATTTCATCGATGCAGGCTTCTCTTCAATTATTGGAGCTTCAAACGAAAACACCGAAATATTCGAGTATAAAGCCAATACACCAAAAGAGAAACAGATACCCTCTTTATGTGTTGATTATGCCTCCCTCGACTATGACAAGGAGTCGTTCGACCATGTTTTTTGCCAGGCTACTCTTACTCTTGCCGGCAGGAACAAACTTATCCGTGAGATTAGAAGAGTCCTGAAACCCGGTGGTTTCCTTACAACTTCCGAAATTCTCTGCAACAAAAAGCCGGCACCAACATTTTTGAACGACATTTGGGCTGAATCTGGACAAGACCCGCTCTACACTGACGAGTTTGAGGCTTATTACACTTCACGAAGTTTCAAAATAAAAAACTCCGCCGATTTCACAAACGACCTTGATGAGTTTTATATTAAATCGTACAAACTTCTCGAATCGAGTCTAAAATCGCTTCCTGCCGACAAAAGGGTTCAATTCCGGAAAGATTTTGTCCAGGAAAAACACGAGATTACCTCACTCGTTAAAGGAGGAGCACTAAAATATATGAACTTTAAAACGATGATACTCCAAAAACCATGAAATTAGTTAAAAACAGTATAATAGAACTTACAATCGAGAGCTATGCCTTTGAAGGTAAGGGCGTGGCATTCCTTAACGACGAAGAAAATCCCGAAAATGAACGCGGATTTGTGGTCTTCGTTCAGGGTGCCTACCCGGGTGAAAAAGTTCTCGCTAAACTTACAAAAACGAAGAAAAATTACGCTGAATCAGTTGTGGTTGAAGTGCTGCAAAAATCACCTCTGCGGGTTGCCCCTGAATGCTCTCATTTTGGCGTCTGTGGTGGATGTAAACAACAAGACCTTGCTTATGCGGAGCAAATTAAGCACAAACAGCAGCAAGTCGCCGAAATATTTAAGAATATCGGTGGAATCACAGAGATTAATCAGGAACCTGTTTTGGGAGCTGAAAAACAATTTTATTACCGGAATAAAATGGAATTCTCATTCGCCGGCAAAAGGTGGCTTACCAACGACGAAGCAGGCAATCCTGAAGTAACAAATCTTGGACTTTTCCTCGGACTTCATGTACCGGGAGTGTATGACAAGGTTCTCGACTTGAAGGAGTGTAAGCTACAGTCACCCGTTTCAGAAGAAATCGTGGCATTCACAAGAGATTATTTTATCGAACAAGGTCTCGAAGCCTACTCAACCAAAACCCATACAGGGTACCTTAAAAATCTGGTCATAAGACAATCGGCTAATACCCCTGATTTGATGGTTAATCTTGTAACTGCCCGCGAAGAAAAAGTTATTGTTTACAACTATGCCTCGGCACTGAAAACAAAATTTCCTCAAGTCACTACCATTATAAACAACATTAACACTTCAAAAGCACAGGTTGCGAAAGGTGAATACGAAATTGTTCTTTTTGGTGAAGGGAAAATTACCGATAAAATAGGTGGTTACACTTTTGGAATGAGTGCCAATTCTTTCTTTCAGACCAACACTTCACAAGCTGAAAAATTGTACGATACCACCCTCGAATTTGCAGGGCTCAAGGGTTCTGAAATTGTTTACGATCTCTATTGTGGTGCCGGCACAATTACAATTTACCTCGCAAAACATTGCAAAGAAGTTTACGGTTTTGAAGCCGTTGCCGATGCGATTATGGATGCGGGGATAAACAAAGGCCTGAACAACGCATCACATCTGCATTTCTTTCTTGCAGACCTCTACAAAAGTTTTCTCCCTGTTTTGGCGGCAAACAACATCCCAAAACCGGATGTTGTGATTCTTGATCCGCCGAGAAGTGGAATGCACCCAAATACTCTCTCCGATTTATTAACCATAAAACCGCCAAAAATTGTTTATGTAAGTTGCAATCCAACTACTCAGGCAAGAGATATTAAAGAATTGCTGGCAGCAGGTTATAAACTCATTAAAATGAGAGCAGTTGACATGTTCCCAAACACTTATCACATCGAAAATGTAGCTCTTTTGGAATTGTAGCTGAACCATTCTCTTATTTTTTTATTAATTCGATAATTTCGGATTATCATTTTAATAACTTTCTCTTCGAAAAATGCCCGTAAACCTTTTTCTTTTATTGGTTTACGGGCGTTTCTGGTTATTATTGAGATTGGTACAGTTATTGATGTTTAAGATGCATATTGCCATGTGCAACCTTTTTATCTTTAAAATACTGGAGCTCCAATGAAAAAGTATTTCCTCCATTTTTTTGCAATAACAGTGCTCTCAATAAGCACTTTGTTTGCACAGGGTTTGCCAACCCTTCCTCTCGATTTTGAAAATGGCACTCTCAACTACACATTTACCGATTTTGGCGGCGGTCTGGCTACCAGAGTAGCTAATCCTGCATCGGGTGGAATCAATACCTCTGCTTTTGTTGGCAAAATGATTAAAAATGTCGGTGACCCCTGGGGTGGATCTTATATTGCCATGGCTGGCGATATCGACTTTTCTGTAAATAAAATGTTCAAAGTAAAAGTTTACATGCCAAGAGTTGGTGCCAAACTACTTCTTAAAGTTGAAAATAACGACAACTCCGGAATCGCTTTTGAAAAAGAAGTTACAGGAACAGTTCAAAATGGCTGGGAAGAACTCACTTTCGACTTCTCAACAATCAACACGGCAAACACTTATCGTAAAGTGGTTTTCATTTTTGATCTCGGTACAGTTGGTGCCGGTGGTGCAAATTTTACTTATTATTTTGATGATATCAAACTCGTGCAAGGTGGCGGCGGACCAACTCTTACACAAATGAATCTCCCTGTTACCTGGGATGACCCTACTATCGACTATGGAGTAGTTGGTTTTGAAGGTGCTGAACAATCAAGTATCATTGTTGATCCTAACAACGCGGCTAACAAAATAGTTAAAGCCATCAAATCTGCTACTGCACAGCCATGGGCCGGAACAACAGTAACAGCCGTAAATGGCGGTTCACAGACCGGATTCTCCGCTAAAGTACCCTTCACTGTCAACGAAAAAAGAATGAATGTAAGAGTTTACTCTCCACACGCTCCAATTCAGGTAAGATTAAAAGTTGAAAATTATCAAAATGGCGGAGTTTCTTGCGAAACCGAAGCAACCCTTTCTATCGCAAACTCATGGCAGACACTCGTTTTCGATTTCGCAAACCAGGCTTCCGGAACCGCTGCACTTGATCTTTCTGCATATTACAACAAAGCTTCCATCTTCTTCAATTTTGGAGTTAATGGAGCAACAGCCGGTGAAAGAACCTATTATTTTGATGATGTAAGATTTGGTGTCGATTTTGTTCCTGTTGAACTTACTTCATTCACAGCCAATTCAAACGGCTCATCAGTTGACCTTAATTGGGCAACCGCTTCCGAAACCAACAATAAAGGTTTCGAAGTTCAGAGAAGTGTAAACAATAACGATTTTGCCACTGTAGCTTTTGTTGAAGGTAAAGGAACCTCTACTTCGATTTCAAACTATGGTTATGCAGATGCAGTTCAACCCGGAAAATATTTCTACAGACTGAAACAAATCGATTATAACGGCAGCTTCGAGTATTCAAATTCTGTTGAAGTTGACTTATATCCATCTTCATTCAACCTTGATCAGAACTTCCCAAATCCATTTAACCCTTCAACTTCAATCAGATTTACACTTCCTGTATCAGGATTTGTTACTCTCGCAGTTTACAACAGCATGGGCGAAATGGTCGGACAACTATTGAGTAAAGAAATGTCTGCCGGTTCACACAATGTTTCTTTCAACGCAGCAAATCTCCCAAGTGGCACATACTTCTATCGCCTTAACTCAGGTGATTTCACTGCTACAAGAAAAATGCAATTGCTCAAGTAATGCAGTAATCCAATAAGGCAGAGATGCAGTAATTTTTTTGAGGTTGTTCGGAAACGGGCAACCTCTTTTTTAATGCAGTAATCCAATAAGGCAGAAATGCAGTAATTGAATTGGTGGTACAGTGAATTTTGTGTCGGAATTATCTGTTTTGTATATAAATTATTTGCATTTTTGAAGTGTCACTTATTTGAGTTGAGATTGGAAGAAATATTAGAAGTATCCCAAAAACTTTTTGAAGGCATTAAGCGGCATTCCGAAATCAGTCCTGAATGTCAGATAAAAATTGCTGCTCGACTGACACGAAAAACGATCAAAAAAAAACAATATTATCTGCATGAAGGTCAAATCGCCAAATCTGCAGCTTTTGTTTTGAGTGGTTGTCTCCGTTCTTACTCGATTGATGAGAATGGTTTTGAGCACATTCTTCAATTTGCTCCACAAAACTGGTGGATTACCGATATGTATAGCTACATATCTGAAAAAGAATGTTATCTAAACATTAATGCTCTTGAAGACACTGAGGTACTGCTTTTAACCCGTCGTGACCAACTTAATCTCTTTGATGAAGTCCCCGCCCTCGAACGCTATTTCAGAATCATAACCGAAAACTCCCTCGTAAATAGCCACCGACGGCTCCTGGACAATCTTGCCCTCCCCGCAAAAGACCGCTACCTTAAATTCTGTCAGGTATATCCCACTCTCGTAAATACCCTCCCCCAAAAACAGATCGCACAATATCTGGGAATTACACCAGAATTTTTGAGTAAGGTAAGGAATGAATCGTATAAAAAAAGATAACCACTTAAGGTAAAAACACTTAATCTACATTAAGAGAATTTCATAATCCAGTTCATCGTTTCCGGGCTATCTATCTCTGTAAGTTTGTACAGTTAATTTTTGAAAACACGGAATTAAAATCATGGCAAACACAATTTTACATAAATCAGAGTCGCGAGGCCTGGCAAATCATGGATGGCTTATTAGCCGCCATACATTCAGCTTCGCAAACTACTATGATCCCGAGAGAATGAATTTTGGGACACTTCGTGTTCTAAATGACGATTTTGTGGCTGCCGGAATGGGATTTGGAACTCATCCGCACGACAATATGGAAATTATTTCAATCCCTCTCGAAGGCGATCTTGAACATAAAGACAGTATGGGAAATACCACTGTAATAAAGAACGGTG
>CAYSJM010000092.1:0-10551 GCA_964431385.1 uncultured Ignavibacteriaceae bacterium
TTCTGAATAGCGTGTTCATACATTTTTTCGTAATGACGGGCTGACTGCTTCCATGAGTAGTTGCTGATCATGCCATTGTGAACAATCTGCTGCCAAACAGATTTTTGGTGGTAACACTTCAATGCCCTCTCGACACTCGAGACGAGAGCCTGACCCGTGTAATCGTAAAAACTGAATCCGTTTCCGGAAAATGAGCCGTGATGTCTGCTTTCGTCCCAATCGAAAACAGTGTCTGCGAGTCCACCCGTTTTTCTCACAACAGGTACTGTCCCATATTTCAGACTGTAAATCTGGTTTAAACCGCAGGGTTCATACTTTGAAGGCATCAGGAAGATATCGCTTGCCGCTTCTATAAGATGTGCCGCCCTTTCATCTTTTGCATTCAAAAATGAAAATTTGTGTGGGTATGTATTTGCAAGATGTCGGAATAATTCTTCGTAACGATACTCTCCGGCACCAAGCACAACCCATTGTGCATTAAACGACATCAATTCGTTTATTGAATCAGCAATCAGATCAAATCCCTTCTGACTTACGAGTCGGGAGATTATTCCTATCAATGGAACATTTGGATGATATTCCTGACCGAGCTTCGAAAGCAGGTATTTTTTGTTCTCATACTTCCCCGAAAGATCATCTTTTGTGTATTCATAAGGAATAAGTTCATCCTTCTCGGGATTCCAAACGCTATAATCGACACCGTTGAGTATCCCCCAAAAATCATTTATTCTGTAGTGCAACACCCCTTCCAACCCTTCACCATATTCAGAAGTGGTGATTTCCATCGCATAAGTTGGACTCACGGTATTAATCGCATCGGCATACATCAACCCTGCTTTCAAAAAACAAACCGCACCCCACACTTCAATTGGACTGTTATCAAAAAAGAGGTCTTTCCTTAATTCTGCTTTATGCATCGTCTCTTTAGGAAATCGACCTTGATATCCGATGTTGTGAATTGAAATAACCGTTGCAACCCGATCGTAAAATCTGTCCCAACTGTAGTTATCTTTTACCAAAAGTGGCAGAAGTGCAGTTGGCCAGTCGTTAACATTTATCACATCCGGAGCCCACTGCATCCTTTGAAGAGCTTCGATAACCGATTTAGTGAAGTGGATAAATCTTTCATCTTCATCGGGATGGTCTGTGTAGATAACCGGCTTGCCGGCACTGTTTTTTCTGTCGTAAAACCAGGGACAATCGACGAAGTAAACTTCGACGCGAGAATCTTCCATTGTTGTTTTGAAGAGCCTTGTGGTATAAACTTTTCCTGCAACCCTCACCGACATTTCACCAACCTGATCGGCGTACTCCAGGTCAATTCCTTCAAAATTGATTGCAGAGTAACGGGGAAGAAATACTTTAACCGAGTGACCAAGTTTTTGAAGTGCCTTTGGAAGTGCACCCGACACATCACCCAAACCGCCAACCTTTGCGTAAGGAAAAACTTCGGGTGAAACAAACGCTATTCGCATATTTTATTCCGTATTGTTCGAGGTTATTGCAAAAAGCGGGATACCCGCTCAGCCATTTTGAAAGAATGAAGGATGGAGTCGCCAATGGAAACACCACCTGTAATATTACCTGAAATAAAAACTCCCTTGTTTTCCGCTTCAAAATCATTTATTCGTGCAACAAGGTCGAGATGGTCGGTGTTGTACTGGGGTACTGCCCTTTTCCAACTCTTCGCCGATACAAAAACCGGTTTGTCTTTGGCTTTAAATATCTCTGCCACCATCGCAATTGCTTTTTTCTTAACTTCAACGGGGTCGAGGTCTGCGATATCGCGTCCCTTGCTTCCGCCCATCATCACAGAAAACAGTCTTCTCTCCTCAGGACATCTTCCCGGGAAGAGATCGGATACCTGGGTTATGTATAACACCGATTTTTTTTCACTCGCAGGAATAAGAACTGTGTAGCCTTTGGTGGTCATCTCCAAATCCTGCTTTAAATATGCAATATAAACTTGTGTGAGTGGTACATATTCCAATTTATCAAGTTGATCTGCGAGTGGAGATGAAAGTTCTCGCAATGAGTCTGAAACTGCAAATGCAGGCAGCGCCGTTATCACCACATCATATTTCTGATTTCTTATATCTCCCTTTTTGTTTATCAAAAGGTTATAAGAATTTTCAATTTTTTGGATTTTTAAAATATCGTGCAAATAATTTATTCTGATGCCGAGTGATTTTGAAAGAGCATCAGCAAGCTGCCCCATTCCCTTTTCAAATCCAAAAAGTCTGCCACTTCCGCCTGAATCTTCTTTTTCATCTATTTCGTAAGGTGCTTTTTTGAACCCTTTTATTATGCTTCCATATTTCTGTTCGAGTTCAAACAGTTTGGGATATGCGGCTTCGATACTCAATTTCTCTGTATCCCCGGCGTAAACCTCGGATGAGAACGGGTCCATTACAAATTGCAAAAATTCCTCCCCCAGCCGTCGTCTTATGAATGGAGCAACTGCCATTCTGCTCCCCCTTTTTGAGCGGGGGACAAATGGCTCAAAAAAGAACTTAACTTTCGTTTTGAAGCCGAAAAGAGGGAATTTTAAGAGATTATTTGGATTCATTGAGAGGTCGTGCAGCTCTCCTCCAATATATGCCTGTTTTAAATTACCCTTCTCTCCTGCATAAAAAAAGGAGTTTTCCAACTTCAAATCTTTTACGAGTTCAGGAATAAGTTTGTTTGTCTCAATCCCCGCTATTGTTCCTTTGTCGAGAAGATAATCTCCCTTAATTTCAGACTCCAACTGACCACCGGGGCGGTCTGTTTTTTCATAAACAGTAACATCATGACCCTGCTTTTTCAGGTACCAGGCTGTAGCTAAACCGGAGATTCCGGCTCCTAAAATTGCTATTTTTTTATCGTGCATCTATTTCGGCAAAATGGAAGAAAAAAATATAAAAACTAAATAGTTCTTTTTTCTCTTGTTTAAAAAAATTTATATTTCTAATTTAGAAAACTTAATCCATAATATTTTTACATCGATCTTTAAAAAGTAAAGAAAAGTGGAATGCATCACTATAATAATGAAAACATTGGCGAACAATGGCTGACACACTTCGAAAAAAGTGATTTTACAGCTACCCCGTCCTACGCCGAGACGGTTGAATATTTCCGCATGTTGGCGGATAAATCCCCTTACGCTAAAATCCTTAATTTTGGCGTTTCTCACCAAAACAGAAATCTTATCTGTCTGGTGGTTTCTGAAACAAAAGAGTTTACTCCCAAGAGAACTCGAAAAAGTCCCAAATCGATAGTTCTCATCAACAACGGTTTGCACCCGGGTGAAATTGATGGCAAAGATGCCTCAATGATGCTCCTAAGGGACATCCTCATCACACAGGAGAAGGAATATCTCTTGGAGAATATCACCTTCCTCGTTGTTCCTGTTCTTAATGCCGACGGGCATGAAAGAATAAGCCACTTCAACAGAGTCAATCAGAACGGTCCAATTCAACAAGGCTGGAGAACAAACGCTCTGAACCTTAATCTGAATCGCGATTTTATGAAGGCTGACAGTGCTGAAATTAAATCGTTCCTCAGACTATATGCTGCATGGGCTCCTGATCTTCTGATAGACACCCATGTAACCAATGGAATGGACTATCAGTATCACCTCACTTATGGAATGGAAAAACATCAAAACCTCGAAAGAAGACTTTCGATTTGGGGCAATGAAGTATTCCTGCCCAATGTGATAGATGCAGTTGAAAGAGAAGGATATGTAACTGCTCCTTATATAGAGACTGTCGCCGACAAAATTGAAGACGGTATCAAAACATGGTCATACGAACCAAGATACTCTACCGGTTATGCCGCACTTCAAAACAGACTTGCACTTCTTGTGGAATCTCACTCATTAAAACCATATAAAGAGAGAGTTTTTGCCACCAAGACGATAATTCTCGAGTCTCTCGAATTCATCAACAATAACCATAAAGAGCTAAAAGATTTAAGCCGGTTTGCGGACAGAAGAACGATTCAAAAATTCTTTATTGAAAAGAAAAGATATCCGATTCTCCTCGCAGGAAATGAAGAATCTGAGCCATTTACCTTTAAAGGCTACAAAACCGAGGAACGCGAAAGCGAAATCACCGGAGGCACAATAGTTTCCTATACGGATGAAAAGGTTGATATCGAAATTCAGCACTTCAATAAGATGGAAATTGCCAAAACTGTGAAGGTCCCCGATGCTTATTTGATTCCTGCGGAACACAAATGGCTACCGAGAATCCTTAAGCTTCACGGGATTATTTTTAAACATCTCGATAAAGGTCTTGAACTTGAAGTCGAAAAATATAAATTTTCGAATGTAAAGTTTGCAGAGACCTGCTACGAAGGCAAATTCAGAGCTTCATTTGATGTAACTCCTTTTATAGAGACTGTTACGGTCCCACCGGGAACTTTCTTTGTCCCTGTTAATCAGAGAACACTCCGGGTTGTACTGAATCTGCTTGAACCTCTTGCTCCCGATTCGATAGCAAGCTGGGGCTATTTTAATGCTCTGTTCGAGAAAAAAGAGTACATCGAAGATTTTGTTTTTGAACCAATCGCAGCTAAAATGATGGAAGAAGACCCTCGTTTAAGAGAAGATTTCTACTTCAACCTCGAAGAAGATGAAGAATTCAGAAACGATCCTGCGGCACGACTCGACTTCTTCTACAGAAAATCTCCTTACTACGAGAATAATGAAATGATCTACCCCGTAATGAAAGTTTATGACGGGAAAAGATACTTCAATTATTTTGACAGGTTTAAGTAACGGTTGCTCCCTTTATTGTAAAAAAGCTGCCAACGATTACGCCGGCAGCTTTTTTATGTTTTTAAGAAAGGCTATTTATTTCTGAATAAGCGGAGCCCGAGACTGTTGTCTTTGTATTGGGGAAATTCGGCACTTCTGGCAGAAACACGGGAGTATTTTGATTCGCTGAACCAGCCACCACCTCTGTAAACTCTATATTTACCCGATTTTGGACCGTTAGGATCAGAAATGCTGCCTGTGTTGTAGTTTTCTTTCCAAGACCAGCACCACTCCCAGACATTTCCACTCAAATCGTAGATCCCCAATGCGTTTGGTGATTTCGAGCCAACTTCATGCGATTTTTTGTCTGAATTTTCATAATACCATGCAACTTCTCCGATATCATCGCTGCCACTGTAGAGCGACTGTGATTTTTTTGCTTTACTGCCACCTCTGGCAGCAAATTCCCACTCGCTCTCAAGTGGAAGTCTGTACCCGTTCGCATCCTTGTTAAACTCAACTGTCCACTTCAACTTATCATCCGAGTTGTGATTATTTGGATCAACCACGGATTTGTCGATTTTATAGGCAGGTTCAAGACCTGAAAGTTCACTCAGTTTGTTGCAAAATTCTATTGCATCGTACCAGCTGATACTTTCAACGGGATGATTGGCACCCTGAAACTTCGACGGGTTATTTCCCATCACCTGCTCCCAAAGTGCTTGTGTTACTTCATATTTTCCGATCTCGAAATCTTTTACCGTCACTTCCACCGCAGGCGATTCGTCACTGTCACAATCGCGTTGCTCACTTGTGCAGCCAATGGTGTATGTGCCCCCCTTTACCGGGATCATTTCAGGTTCACTCTTTATTCCCTTTGAAGTTTGTGCTTCAAGGCCGACAAATGATAGCATAAACACAAAAAGTGTCAATTTGACTCTCTGCATAGCTACTCCTCTTTTATTGATTTGATGATGTTGTTATAATTTTTATCCGCTCCCTACAAGCCGCTTTATTTTTTCTGAATTTACCTTATCTGCACGGTACCTTACAATAATCTTGTCATCCTCATACTTAAGGTCGTTCACTTTTGCAAGATTGTGAATTGAAGAAACCAACCCCGCCTGAGAATAATCGAGTTCAATTTCATCATCGCCAAATTTTTCCTCGATAATATTTTTTACCATCGATTTTAGTTCCTCAATCTGAAATCCCCGTTTTGCGGAGACAATCACGGTGTTCTCATACTTACGGTTCACATACTCTATTCGATCGCGATCTTCAAGAATATCAACTTTGTTGAAGACATGAATCAATATCTTGTCTTCGAAGTGCAGGTCTTTAAGTGTCTGATTGACCACACTTATATGATCTTCATAAAAGGGATGATTTATATCGATAATATGCAACAAGATGTCGGCATCCCGCACTTCATTTAGTGTGCTTTTAAATGAAGCAACAAGATGTGCAGGCAATTTTCTAATAAAACCTACTGTATCGCTCAACAATGTTGTATGTGTTTTATCAACCTGAAAAACTCTGGTTGTAGAATCGAGCGTTGCAAACAATTTGTCTTCAGCAAATACATCAGATTCAGTCAGAAGATTAAAAATAGTTGATTTCCCCGCATTTGTATAACCAACGAGTGAAACTTTGACCATTTCCTTTCGGTTTTTAGTCTGGGTTTCACGATTTGATTCTATTTCTTTTAGCTTGTCGGTTAGCATAGCTATTCTGTCACGGATTATACGGCGGTCAGTTTCGATCTGTGTTTCACCCGGTCCCTTTGTACCAATTCCACCATACTGTTTTGAAAGGTGAGTCCACGCTCGGGTCAGCCTGGGGAGCATATATTTCAACTGAGCGAGCTCCACCTGTGTTTTTGCTTCTTTTGTGCGTGCTCTCGATGCAAAAATATCGAGGATTAGTCCACTTCTATCCACAACTTTTTTATTAAACAGATTACTCAGATTTCTCACCTGTACGGTAGATAGATCGTCGTCAAATACTATAAGGTCTATCTCATTTGGTTCGATAAGTTCAAGTATTTCGTAAGCTTTCCCTTTACCGACATAATATGCCACATCGAGCCGTTGCCGTTCCTGAGTGATTTTGATTATGGTTTCACCACCAGCCGTAGTTAGAAGTTCTTCAAGCTCATCTATATGCTCTTGAACAGTCTCTCTCGGCGTTTGACCAACCCGGACACCAACTAAAATCGCCCGTTCAGTCTTTTTAACTTTTATATCTATCAAATTGTTTCTTTCTTAAATTCTTTATTAACCACTGAGGGATTTGAGTTAAACCGCAAAGTTCGCAAAGAACGCAAAGGATAATTAAAAACCACAGAGCACACAGAGACCACAGAGGAGATAAAAAACAGAGGACTCTCTGCGTGTATCTGCGTCCTAATAAACTGTGAAATCCGTGGAACTCTCTCTCCCTACTCTACTAATTTCTCTGTGGGCTCTGTGGTTTACTCAACCTACTTTAGTAGTACCAACTTGCCCGTGGCTGTTTTTCCCATCCCCTGCAAACGATAAAAATAAACTCCGGATGTGTAGCCATTCCCCGAAAATTGGGCTGTATATTTTCCGGGTTCAAATTCACCATTTAGAAGTGTTGCCACTTCTTCACCATTCGCATTGAATACTGTCAATCTGTATTCTCCCCGAGCTGCGACTGAAAATTCAATTTTAGTGGAAGGATTAAATGGATTTGGATAATTCCCCTTCAACTCAAAATTTGCAGGAACAGTTTCCTTGTCTTCAATTCCTGAGAGAACGGATACATCCAACGCAAAAATCGATCTGCCATGTGTGCCGGCGTACAACATTTGTGTTGGGGCATGATACACAATATCAAAAACAGGTGAATTGGGCAGACCGGTTCCCGCAACGAACCAGGTGGCTCCAAGATTTTTTGTAAAAAATACTCCCACATCGGTTCCGATAAACAGAACAGAATCCCTCTGCTGATCGAGAATCAATGAATTGACCGGCACATCAGGAAGATTTCCCGAGATATCAGTCCAGGTTTCACCAAAATTTACAGACATAAAAACATGCGGGTTGGTCAAATCGCGATTGTAGCCACTAAGCGTTACAAAAATTCTGTTAGGTTGGGCTTTATCAACCACCACATCAGTTACATATCTGTTAGGGAGTGTACCCGTTCTGTCAGTCCATGAGCCACCGTCATTTGTTGAAACAGAGACTTTTCCATCATTGGCACCTGTAACTAGCACCCTTGATCCGATATAAGGGGCTGCAGAGATTGCAGTAAGCGTCCCGAGTACACCATTGGCACCTTTTGTAAGGTCGGGACTGATCGTAGTCCAGGAATCTCCCTTGTTTGTAGATTTGTGAAGTTTGTAGCTTCCAAAATAGACTGTCTGTGGATTCACAGGATCGAGAATGTAGGGGGAAGACCAGTTTGATCTGCTAAGATCGAGCCCGCTTGTGATTCCAGAGAAGAAAAGACCACCATTATCGCTTCTTCCGAGCCCACCATTTTGATAACATGCATAAATCACCATGGAGTTAGTTGGATCGACTTTGCAATGGAAACCATCGCCGCCATAAATCTCTTCCCAGTTGTCGATGCCGCCACTTCTGGTTATAATGGTCCCGTTGTCCTGCGTACCTCCAAGAACTCTTGCAGGATTAAGATTATCTACTTCAATAGCATAAAACTGCGAAATCGGCAAGTCTTTCAGTTTATACCAGCTGTCTCTCCCTTGCCAGGTTTTGAATACTCCGCCGTCATTTCCAACGATAATATTATTGCTGTTAAACGGATTTATCCAGAGTGTGTGGTGATCGGGGTGTTGTGCATCCCAAGTGGGAGCAGAGTATGCATTGGTAATATTTTGCCAGGAAGTGCCGCCATTTGATGAGTAGAGCACATCAATTTCACCGAGATATACCTTGTTGGGGTCTGCCGGTGAAACATCAAGCTGCCCAAAATACCAGCCAAAATTCGAAAATTCTCCTGGCAATATCCCGTCAGGCATTTTAGTGAAACTTACGCCTTTATCTGTCGATTTATAAAACCCAAAAAAGTTGTGATCGTTTCCATTGGGATTTGTAGTCGATTTATAAAGTGCATAAACAATGTTTGGATCAGATGGGGCTACAGCTATGCTTATCCTCCCCAATCTGTTGTTATTAACGGGTAAACCGGTGATGTTCTTCGTCCAGGTTGTTCCTCCGTCGCTCGAACGGTAAAAAGCTGTAGAGGCTCCGGCTGCTTTTCTGTAGGTGGGACTTCTTAATCTCTCCCACATTGCTGCATAAACTATGTTGACATCGTCAGGGTCAACTTCCACATCAATTGCGGAAGTGGAGTCGGAAACATAAAGAACTTTCTCCCAGCTTGCTCCTGCATTGGTCGAACGATAGATGCCTCTATCGGGTGATTTTGAGTAAAGCCCGCCACTTACTGCCGCAAAGACAAGATTCGAATTGGAGGGATGCACCTTGATTTCACCAATGTGTCTGGAATTTTCGAGACCCGACATAAACCAGGTTTCACCTTTGTCTGTGGATTTAAGCATGCCAAAACCTGCGTAGGAGTCGGTACTGATGTTCGCCTCTCCTGTTCCACAGTAAATTATGTTTGGGTTGTTGTAGTCCATCGCCATTGCACCGACGGATAGTGATTTCCATTGGTCGGTTTTTGGAGTCCAACTTGCACCCCCGTCCGTGCTTTTGAAAATTCCCCCAGCCGCAGCACCCAGAACTATGGTGTTGGTATCTGCCGGATCGATCACCAGAGCGGTTATTCTGCCGCCGATATTGGAGGGACCAACTGCTTCCCAGGCAGCAGAAGAAATGGCGTCAGACGACACTTCCATACTCTCCTTAACTTGTAATGCCTTGTGATATTTCTCTAAAGGGAAATCTGCATTTGGATAAGATCTTTGGCTGTGAAACCACTCGGATGGTCTAAAATCATAATTTTTCTTGAACCGTGGACTCAAATCCTGCAAAATAATGATTGCGGGGAGTAGAATTATAGCGGAAAAAACAAAAGTTTTTATATTTTTCATTGACTTTTTAATTTATTTGTTATCGAACAGCAATTTAGCTTTTTTCTCACTCACCGGGAACGGCAAAATGAATACTCAAATTGATGATTTATTCCATGACCTAAAAGAATTGTTGAACGATTCGATTAAGATTGTGAATGAACAGTTTATTGGATTAAGCGAAACTCAGATTAACTGGAAGCCCGAGAAAAAGAAGTGGAGCATCGCCGAATGTCTCGACCATATTACAATTTCCTATAAAAGCTATGGTAAAGAGCTTGATCGCGTTTTTGCCGATCCAAAACCATCAACAGGGCATCTGATGTTCCGCACTTCCCTTACCGGTGGAATTTTTATTAAAACAATGCACCCGGATTCACCCGTGAAGGTGCCAAATCCTTCTGCCTCAAATCCCACACAAGGGACACTCACTCGAAAAGTTTTTGACGATTTCCTCGCTGCCCACAACTCACTTTCAAGCTTGGTGGAAAAAAGCAAAACGCTTGATCTACACGGAAATAAAATAACTTCACCATTCTCCTCTCTAATGAAATTTTCACTCGGCGAAGTGCTTATCGTACTCGCATATCACGAGAAACGACACATCCTCCAAGCTAAAAGAGTGATGGCTATGCCGGGGTTTCCGATTTAGGTACCTCACCCCCGACCCCTCTCCTAAAAGGCGAGGGGAGAATTCACCTAAATGCAAAGGATTTTTTAAAACCACAGAGCACACCGAGAACACAGAGAAAAAGTCAGAAAAATCCATCCGTGA
>CAYSJM010000093.1:0-10417 GCA_964431385.1 uncultured Ignavibacteriaceae bacterium
GAGTATTATCGGAAGGATATCATGAAACAGTTTTTAACGGTGACGATTTACCGAGTGGCATATACCTTTACAAGATAGATATCAGATCATCAGACGGGGTACCTGTTTTCTCGTCGATCAAGAAGATGGTCTTTTTAAAGTGAGTAACTGACTATTAATGATGGATGATCCCTGAAGTTTGATGTTTGAACTTCTGAAGATTTAATTAAAAAGGCTGTCTCTTCCGGGGCAGCCTTTTTTGTAAAACAGCAACAACTTCCCGTTTTTTCATATCTTTGGGTTTTACTCTTAACTTATTTGGTGATGTTGTGTTAAAAAACTTCTTTCTGTCTGTTGTAGTTTCTGTTTCTCTTTTTACGATCGCTTTTGCTCAGAGGGGTGGTGATCTTGTTCCCGGTGAAATAATAATTCAGCTAAAACCTGCTACAGAAGCATCAATTGTGGTCCCTGATTTTAAATCATTTGATCTGAAAACGGAAAGACTCCTCTCCCGAAGAATGAACATCTGGTTGATGAGTTACAATACGCAAAAAGCCAACGGCGACGATGTGTTATTCTCTTTGAGGACTCACCCTTTGGTAAGCATTGTGCAGTATAACCACTTCATGGATATGAGGGATGATCGAAACTTTGCCGAAAGAAATCCGGATGATTACAAACTTGAAGAGAAGGAAGAAAGAAGCACAATGCCGAATGATCCGAGGTTCAATGAACAGTATGCACTTAATAACACCGGGCAAAGTGGCGGAACCCCCGATGCCGATATTGATGCACCTGAAGCGTGGGACTACACAACAGGTGGTGTAACTGCCCTCGGAGATACCATCGTCGTTGCAGTGATTGACGGTGGTGCACAACTGAACCATCCCGACCTCGACTTTTGGGTAAACCGCTTTGAAATCCCAAACAACAACATTGACGATGATCAGAACGGTTATGTTGATGACTACCTCGGTTGGAATGCCTACTCGAACAACGGAACACCCGGCGGTGACAGCCACGGTACGCATGTCTCGGGAATTGTAGCCGCTCGAGGTAATAATGCTCTTGGAGTAGCGGGAGTCAACTGGAAAACAAAGGTGATGATTATCGCGGGCTCTTCATCATCTGAAGCAACTGTAGTTGCAGCTTACGCCTTTGCACTGGAACACAGAGCAACTTACAATGAAACCAACGGAGCCAAGGGTGCTTTTGTGGTCTCTACAAACTCCTCTTTTGGAGTGGATTATGGTCAGCCGGTTAATTACCCGATCTGGTGTGCAATGTATGATTCCCTCGGTAAATACGGAATTCTTAGCTGCGGTGCCACTGCCAATCTTGGTATAAATGTTGACCTTCAGGGAGACATCCCAACAGCTTGCCCGAGCAACTGGCTTGTAAGTGTAACGAACACAACAAGAACAGACACCCGCAATTCAGGTGCAGGGTACGGACTGACAACCATCGATCTCGGTGCTCCGGGAACATCTGTCCTCTCCACTGACCAGACCTCAACTTATTCAACCAAAACGGGAACCTCGATGGCAACCCCAACGGTTGCAGGTGCAATTGCACTTATGATTTCTGCCGCAAACCCCGGCTTGTTGCAGTCATATAAAAACAACCCCGGAGCCACAGCCCTCCTTTTTAAACAGTATCTTTTGGATGCCACTGATCCGATTCCGGCTCTCCAGGGACAGACCGTTACAGGTGGAAGATTAAATGTGTTTAATGCAGTTCTCGCAGTTGGCACTCCACCCGATACCGTACCTCCAACACGCATTGTTGATCTTGCGGTTTCCGAACCAACTTCAGGAAGTCTTAAACTTACATGGACTGCCCCTTTGGATACTTCGCGGAATGGTGTGGTTTCATATTTAATCAAAAGATCACCATCACCCATAGTTACACAGACAGATTTTGAAAATGCAACCCCCGTGCCTTTTCAGGGAAACCCAAAACCATCCGGTCAACCGGAAGCAGTTGTTGTCTCCGGCTTGTCTTACGCATCAACTCAATATTTTGCTGTAAAATCGCAGGACAACTGGGGCAACACTTCCCTTTTATCAAATCCCGCTTCAGGCACAACCCTGCAAGCACCATCACTTCTGGTTTCTACAAGAAATTTGATCAGGACCGTTCAATCGGGAACCTCGGCTGTTGATTCGATAATTGTCACAAACTCTGCACCAAATCCCTCCACTCTCTCATACAGTGTCGAAATGATCAACAACACATTCCCCCAGGGGAGTTTATTCATCTCATTATTGGGTGTAAACAAAGAAGATTTTAACCGAATAATAAAATTTGCAGATAAAAACAAACCGGATTCCGGTTTTGGCTTCTCTATCGAGGGAATGGGGGGACCTGATTCGGCAGGTTACAAATGGATCGACAGCAGAGAACCAAACGGACCTGTCTTCAACTGGGAAGATATCTCCACAACAGGAACAGAACTTACCAACTGGATTCAAACAGGCACTTATAATGCAAAGGATGAGGGTTATGCTGCCGTTAACCTTGGGTTTAACTTTAAGTATTACGGACAAACCACCTCTACTGTTTATGCAGGCTCGAACGGATTTGTAAGTTTCGCAGCTCCAACTGTCAACTCTTTTACTAATGCTACAATTCCAAACTCAACAAATCCTAACGGTCTTATGGCTCCTTTTTGGGATGACCTCGACGGAACTGACGGTGGACAGGTTTTCTATAAAAACTCCCCCGACAAGACGATTATTCAGTATAAAAACTGGAAAAACTACTCAATTTCCACATCCAACCTTAACTTTCAGGTCATTCTCTTTAATTCAGGCAAAATACTGTTTCAGTACCAAAACATGACCGGAACTCTCAACTCAAGTTCTGTTGGAATTGAAAATCAGACCGGGAGTGTGGGTCTTGGTGCCGCCTACAATTCAACTTTCATTGAGAACAACCTTGCCGTGCAGTTTCAAGCCCAGCCCGAATGGATTACTGCCACAAACCTCGCCGGTATCCTCTACAACGGGAACTCCTCCGCTGTAAGACTTGCAATGTCCGCAATTGGAATTCCACTTGGACAATACTCAATGGACCTTGTAATCAGATCAAATGACCCCCTGAAGCCCGTTGACACCGTAAAAGTTACTATGATCAATTCTTCCGAAATACCCGTTGAACTCCTTTCTTTCGCAGGAAGCGTTTCAGGCGGTACGGTAAAATTAAACTGGGCTACGGCTACAGAAACCAACAATTTTGGATTTGAAGTGGAAAGAAACAACGGGAACGGAATTTGGGAGAAAGCCGGCTTTATAAAAGGAAAAGGAACCACAACCGAACGGAACGATTATTCATTTACAGATGAAGGAATTCCCGCAGGAAAATATCAGTATCGCCTCAAACAAATGGATAATGATGGAACCGTATCCTTTTCAGAAGTGGTAAATATCGACTTGACACTCCCCGATAAATTCGCTCTCGATCAAAATTATCCCAATCCGTTTAATCCCTCAACAATTATACGGTTCAGTTTACCCGTTTCGGAGATGGTTTCACTCGTTGTTTACAATTCATCAGGCGAGAAAGTCGAAATCCTTCTAAACAAACAGATGGAAGCGGGATACCATTCACTGCTTTTTGATGCGTCACGCTTGTCAAGTGGCATTTACTTGTGTGAATTGCGGGCAGGCAAGTTTGTTTCGGTGAACAAGATGCTTTTTGTGAAGTGAGTACCTGAGTATCTGAGTATGAATATCCAAACCCATCACTCAGGTACTCAAGTCACTTAAGTACTCCTGAGGTTCTGAAGTTCTGAGGTTCTTAAAAAAATCAGTTCTTCTTTTTACTTGTAGTTGCTTTTTTGATCTTTGGCTGAGCCGGTTTCTTTGATTCCGGTTTTTTTAATTTTTTCGTTTTCTCTTTAGGCTTGGCTTCCGCTTTTACTTTTTTCGTTTTCGGCTTTACCGGTTTTACAGGTTTGGTCGATTTTGCAGGCTCGGCTTTTGGCTGATAAATGGAATCATGAAGCTTTGGGATAGCCTGCAGGAATGGCTCAAGACGGTATCCTGAATGGATGGCAAGATCAACGAGACCATCTACATACTGTGACATCGTTTTAATACTCTGAGTAAAATCTTTCGATTTAAAGAGTTTAAAGATGCTTACTGGATCTTTTGTTTTCTCAGAGTTTTTCCTGACAACCCGCTCCGCGTGCCTTAATCCGTTAAGTGTATAGATCCAGGTCATCAACTGAACAAACTGCTCTTTACTGAAGTATTTAATCCCCTGGAATTCATTTACTCCGATAAATGCTTTCACCTCCTTTGTTTGAAGCAGAGTGATGGTGGGCAGTTGTTCATTGAGCGATTCCTGTTTCCCTTCCGGATTAAAAATACCTTTTCGGGTATAAACATTTTCGCTGGATTCGAGAATTCTAAGGAGATCAAACTCGTATTTGGCTTCCTGATACTTGTCTCCAAGTCTTATTATCGATTGCCATAACGGTTTTTCCAACAGAAGTGAGTCATACAGTTCGATCGGTTTTTCACCCGTTGCTTCCTCAATGGTAATGAGGAGCCTCTTCACAACGGAATAAAGAATCAGAATATCGGTATAAATCTGGTGTTCTTCTTTTTTGCTGAGTAACCAGTAATTATCTATTCTTGCAGTACCCTTGGCAGTCTCAGTCTGACTGTTAATAAAATTGGAGTAGCCTTTGAGCACGAGCAATTCTTTTTTAAGGGAAGACATCACGGTGTTACTGTTAAACTGAACTTTTTTGTATTCAGAGATATTGTTCAGAACATTTGCAAACCGCATTGCGAAGGTAGCACTGAATTCATTTATCGGCTGGGGATCGGGCACAAGTCCTGCGAACTTTTTCATTTCAAGCAGCATTTCCTTGTTAAAGAACTCCATAACTGCATGATGAACATTTATGAGGTTCAACTCAAGCAGCGTAAGAGCGAGGGAGGAAGTCCCCTGTCCGTGCAAAAACTGATTAAGTCGCTGATAACTGCCGTCGGTATCAAAAACTTCCCGGAAACCGACATAAACATGGTATTCATAACCACCCAAGGTCATGCCAAATCCATCATCGTCAAATTCTCTGCCCGATTTGATGTACTCGAGTCCGGAGATCAAATCTTTAAAGGTGTAATAATAGCCATCATACCGTTTCAGTTGAAGTGCCGCCGAGAGGGATTTATATTCAAGTTCGTTGGGAGAAACCTTTTGATCTTCAACATTGGAGGCTTCCCAGTTGTCTTCTGCACCCGCTGAGTCGATATATTGTGGTTTAACCCTTTTACCCGCAGAATTTTTAATTAAACCTGAGGTGCGGAAAAATGAATTGTTAAAAAAGACGAGGGTTTTTTCTTCACCCGCCCGGTTGGTAAAAGCAATCACATTTTCGTTTACATGGCGATAGTCGTCGTGGAAATCGAAAAGTTCAAAATTCTTCACCTGTGAGAAGAGGTACCGTTTTTTGAGAAGCGGAAAAATCTCTCTGCGATGCCGTTCCACGAGATGGTCATCAACAAATTCGTTGTAATATGCTTTGCGGTATTCCATGCCATATTTTTCCGTGAATCCTTCAATTTGTCCGTGAGCAAACATCGGAAGTCCGGGAAGTGTTGCCATCATAACGCAGATACCAAAATATTTATCACCTTTACCAAACTGATTAATGGCTGTTTCTTCATCGGGGTTACTCATGAAGTTAACATACCTTTTTAATATTTCGGGATCAAATTCAATAGTGTTTCTGATAAGATTACGGTATTTGTCGTTTTCTTCTTTCATAAACATGTGCATGAAAGCAGAGTTGTAAACCCTGTGCATTCCAAGGCTTCTTACGAAGTAACCCTCCATCAACCAAAAAGCTTCGGCGAGCAGGAGTGTGTTTGGCATCTCCTCATTAAATCTGTCAACCACTTCCCGCCAAAATTCCTTCGGCATCATTTTATGGAAAGTCTGTTTCGAGATTGCGTAATCGGAACGGGAGGGGATGGCTCCACCTGCACCCGGAGCAGGAAACCATAATCTTTGGTAATGTTTTTTACTAAGGATCATCGCCGCATCGAAGCGGATAATGGAAAATTTAGAAGCCACTTTTTGAATGGTTCTAATCAATTCTTCACGAACTACAGGATCGAGCAGATTAAGCTGGGCTGTGTCATTCCACGGCATATTTGTGCCGTCATTACCGTGATATATATATCTGGTTTTTCCGCTTCTTTTATCTATATGCTGGAAAACAACTGCGGCGTCTTGACGGGTATAATAACGATCTTCAATTCTAAGTTCAATATCGGGTTTGTCGGAGAGATTTGGTCCCGAAAATGTGTAATTTGGATAAGGCGGTTCCTGAGCCTGAATAAAATATTCCGGATGGTCTATTATCCAGCGGGAGTAGATTCCCGTGTGGTTTGGCACCATGTCGCTTGCAAGTCTTATCCCGCGGGCAGCACATCTGTCACGAAGATTTTCGTATGCCCTTTCGCCACCCAGTTCGGTTGCGATATCGTAATCGAAAAGGGAGTAAGCGGAAGATGCTGCTTCGGGATTACCACAAAATTGTTTAATCTTTGCAGAAGCGGTCGATCTTTCCCAAACTCCGATTAGCCACAAGGCATTAAAATTCCATTTTTGAAGTGCGTCAAGTTCTTCATCCGGAATTTTATCGAGCGTATCAATTTTTCGTGCATATTTTCTCGAAAGCTGATCGAGCCATACCAAAGTGTTTTTTGCAATCATCACCACATTAGGCATCCACTCGATGTCTTCTGTGAATCTCTCTTCTTCCACCATGAAGCTTAGCTCCACATCATCAAAATCGATCGGTGCAGATTGACCTTTTTTTATCGCCTCTTTTATTTTTGAAG
The DNA here is from genome assembly GCA_964431385.1 of uncultured Ignavibacteriaceae bacterium. GTDB lineage: Bacteria > Bacteroidota > Ignavibacteria > Ignavibacteriales > Ignavibacteriaceae > UTCHB3. The sequence continues at coordinate 6,846 of CAYSJM010000093.1, forward strand.
CGTACTCTTTGTTAAAATCGTATTTGGGAACGGGAGGAGTACCTTTTCCGCCACCTCCACCCTGAAACAATCTTGCATCTTCTTTTAGCAGATCGGTACCCAAAAGGACAAGATCCTCCAACGGAAAATCGAGACCCTCGGGCCAAAAAACTTTGAAGCTTTTTAACTGTTCAACTATTTCATAAGGGTTTGAAAGGATTACTGATTCGAGGGCGTCTATTAGGGATATGCCAAAAAATTCTGCGGGTTCTTCTTTCTGAAAAAATGTTTTTGCCTCTTTTATCAGAACCTTGTATTTGGTCCCAACTTCCAAAGGGGCACTGTTGAACATTTCTTTTAAGGAGTCAAAGGCTGGATTGAGGTTTTCGAGGTGAAGAATTATCAATTCTTCAATTATGATTTCTTTGTTCGCTTTTTCGTCTGTGTAGCCGGCGAGGTATTCTTTAACTGTGGAAGTGCCCTTATATACAGAGAGTGGTGGGAAGACCTCCACATATCTTTCGAGTACTTTTGTGAAGTCGTCGCCACCGAGCATTTCCGATAGATGATTTACGGTACGGGAGAAAACTCCCGGATTTTGCACCTGTTCGTAATTTCGCAATACAAGATGAATGAGTTCATGCAACAACCCCAGTGCATTTATCTGACCTGGTGTAACAAGATCATTGATGAGTTTCTCTTCAGTCCTCTTACGATTGATCCTGGCTGCAAGTCTCCTCGATGCCGCAAAATTGGCAACAATCAGGGTGCCGGTTTGAGAAAAAAGGTCTTCCTCAAACTGATATTTACCTCTGGCTTCTTTAGAGACATGGAAATAGCGAACGGACTTGTCAAGAACTCGACCCGGATATATCTCTCTTAGCCTTAAAATCATCTTCAAACTCCAAATTTTCAACTTTTCAAAATAAATTGCATCATTAGACACAACTCTCCTAATATAGATTAGGACAAGTTGAAAATTAAGAAATTTTTTTGAATCTTAGTAGATTATTTCCTTGATTAGTTGCAGTTTCTCAACCTTTTCTTCACTGAAAGAGATTGAGTTGAGAACCCGTTCTTTCACTGACTCAATTTTCTCGGCATCCTCTCCCTCGAGGTATCCAATTTCCTGCCCTTTGTAGTAATGCTCACCAACTTTTGCTGTAAGATGTAAACCTGATTTAAAATCTATCGCATCTTCTTTAGCCATTCTTCCGGCTTTAAGCTCGATCATCGACATACCTATTTCATAACCGTTCACTGCCGAAACATGTCCCGTTGAAGGAGCATATAATTTTTCACGAATGGATGAAACAGGATATTTTTCCGGATTAACCACATAACTTATATCACCACCCTGTGCTTCCACGATCTCAAGAAACTTGTCGAATGCCTTTCCGGTACTTACCATTTTCCTGGAAATCTCTATTCCTTCCTCTATTGTCTCTGCTTTGCCGCCGAGCATTATCATGGCACCCGAAAGAGCGAATGAGATTTCACACAAATCTTCCACATAAAATCCTTTCAGGATATCAGCTGATTCCTGAATCTCGTTCCAGTTACCTGTTTTATATCCAAGGGGCTGGCTCATCTCTGTGATCATTGCGATACACTTCTTGTTAAAACTCTTAGCAACTCCTTGCAATCCCAAAGCAAGATTCTTCGACTCTTCAAGCGTTCTCATGAAAGCTCCTGATCCTGTCTTTACATCAAGTACGAGACCGTCAGTTCCTTCAGCCATTTTTTTGCTCATGATGCTTGCAATGATGAGTGGAATTGTCGGCACGGCTCCTGTCACATCTCTAAGGGCATAGAGCAGCTTGTCGGCAGGGGCAATTTCTGCTGTCTGTCCAATTATCAGCCCCCCCTGATTTTTCATAATTTCACGGTATTGTTTGATGTCAATTCTGGTGTTTAGTCCCGGAATTGCCTCCATCTTGTCAAGTGTACCACCGGTGTGACCGAGACCCCTACCCGATATCTGTGGTGATTTGATGCCGGCTGCGACAACAATAGGAAGAATGATAAATGTTGTTTTATCCCCCACTCCACCTGTTGAGTGCTTTCCAATCTTCTGACCGGGAATATCAGAAAGATCGATGATCGTACCGCTGTAAAGCATCGTCTTCGTAAGTGTATTTGTCTCCCTGGCTGAAAATCCTCTGATGAATATTGCCATCAAAAGTGCGGCTGCCTGATAGTCAGGAATTTTACCGTGAGTGTAGGAATCGATAAAATATTCTATCTCTTTGTCCGACAGTTCCAGACCGTCTCTCTTCTTTACTATTATTTCAACGGGGTTCATTTTTTTCCTTAATTTAATCTACAAATTTAGCAATATTTCCCCTCAATTCTTGCATCTTTAACCTCTATAGCAGTTTCTGACCACAATTTATAATTTTCTCTTGTTATATTAAAGATTAGTTTTTTTTAATTAATTGTATTTATTCTTTTTGTAAATAATTACCATCAGGTATTAATACCCGAAAGGTTTTAAAACATGGAAATAATTGTAAATTCAGGCCCTAATCCTGAGTTTGATAGCAGAAGCAAAGCCGAAGTTTTGCAATCTCTTGAAACAGAAGTTGCTGAAATGATGGATGACCATCTGCAAAAAAGACGGTTGTGGTTTCCAAGCGATTTTCTTCCTTCCGACGAAAAGATGAGTGATGACGAAATTAACAATATCACTCTTCTCAGAGAACGAGCAAGAGGCATGGATGACTCGGTCAGGGTTTCCGTTGCTCTCGGTCTGTTAACAGAAGAAGGGTTGCCACACTTCCACCGCCTGATTGCTACTTATCTTGGTGATGAAAGCGTTTGGAAAACATGGAATTCAATCTGGACCGCGGAGGAGGACCGTCACGGTGGAATTCTTAGAGATTATGCACGCGATTCACGACTTTTTAACTTTAGATGCGTCGAAATAATGCAGTATGCCTACCAGGAAGCAGGTTTCAGACCTGAATGGGATAAAGATCCGTATCGTGTCTTTGCCTACACTTCACTGCAGGAAAGAGCTACTCAAGTAACTCACTCAAACACAGGAAAAGCTGCCGCTAAATATGAACCCCTCCTCGAAGGGATTCTCTCTTCTATTGCCGCCGATGAAGCAAGACATTACGCCTTTTATCGTAAAGTTATGAAATCGCTCCTGTCAATCGATACCAACAGAGCCCTCGAATCAGCTCTGCATATCCTTCCTTCCATCGAAATGCCCGGATTAAGCATGCCTAATTTTAAGGAAATGGCTGATGTGGTGAGAAGATCAAATATTTATGGCCCATGGGACTATAAAAAAATCGTTGAAGAAGTTTTGAAGTTTTGGGAAGTGGAGTCTCTTACCGGTCTGAATGAGATCGGCAGAAAAGCCCAGGGAAAACTCCTTGCAATCCCAAAACGACTGAAACAGGTAGCCGAGTATATCGATAGAAAAGTGGATACTAAATCGTTTTCGTTCGATTTTATTTATCATAGAGTCTTTTCTGTTTAACCGCAATTACCCTGTTCAAAATTGAGCTGTTTTTGAGTATTTTTCTTTGCGGTTTTATTTGTTTATTTTTGTAACTTATGAAATTCAAAGAAGATACAAT
>CAYSJM010000094.1:0-10351 GCA_964431385.1 uncultured Ignavibacteriaceae bacterium
AATGAAGATTCATCATCAGTATCTTTGCATAATAATCCTGATATATTGTTCGCTCACTTCGACCACTGATGTTCTCCAGTTCCGCTGTTCCCTTCTGCAGTTTGAATGCCTCCTCGCCCCTCCACCTTAATCCATATATTATTTTCAAATCCTCAAGACTTATTAACTCTTTATTCAGCAGGGTTGTTATTAAAAACTCCGTTTTCCCCTCGCCCAAATCAATCTTTGCCAAGCGTACTTTAACCTTCTTCTCTATGGCGTCTCTAAACAAAGCTCCATACTTTGACCACTTGTTTCTCTTTCTTATCTCCCTAAGGTCTATTACGATTTCAACATCCCGCTCATCTCCATTGTAAAAATCCAAAGTCTCCCTAAGAAAGTGACCTCCGGTGTAACGGATAACAAAGTCAAATCCATTTTGTGCAAGTTCAAAGATTACGCCCAGTGAAGGGAATCCCCTGTCTGCAATAATTATGTCGTTCCTCTGCTTTCCACCCTTTATGAGTCTGCTCGCTCCCTCTTTCAACATTGATCTTTCATCTTCACCATATTTCGCAAGTTTACTCTCAACAATAATCTCATTTAATACATCATAAATACAAATGGACCTACCACAGTTGGAGAACGATGGGTTATTGTTCTTATAACCGAAGACTTTTCTGATCTCTTCACCCTGTGGGAGTTCTATTACTGAGCCATCAACGGCAAGTAACCTGTAGCCTTTATACAGTTTATGTTCAATAGAGTAGTACTCCTCTAATAGAGTATCATTCAACTCAATGATTGATTCAGGTCGAAGATTCATTCTTGACTTTGAAAAAGCCTGCTTGCTTATGGTATCGTCACTTTTACCCCTCGAGGAGAAAAATCCTGCCAACTCCACAGTTAAACTCTTTGTAATTCCCCTTAGAATGAACAGGAACAGGTCGTGAAAACCGAGTTTTCGCTTTCTGGTAAAGTTAGAGGGATTCTCTCTGGATGACTCCATAAAACTGATACTCGTGATTTTTTGGAAGATTGCGGCGAATATTTTTTTTCAAATGTAACTCTTTTTCCTTGAAAAACACTCCTTACAAGCTTTAAATTCCACAAAAATCAACTTTTTTTCTTTTTTCTACTCTTTTTCCCTCTTCGTGCCTTATAACCCGTTTTCCCTTAAGTTGACAGCATTGCCTTTATAAGGAGGGGGGCAGGGGGGCGGTAGGAGAGAAGGCACAGATTTTCTACGAACATGCCACCTGCCCAGGCAGGTTTCCAGATTCTCGATATTTTGTTCCCGTTTTCTACGAACATGCCACCTGCCCAGGCAGGTTTCCCCAATCCGTGATTTCCGTGGAACCATTTGAATCCCCCAATCCGTTGAACCCGTGTGAAATCCATGGTATCCGCAGAAATATTACACATATAATCCTGTGAATCCTTTAATCCTGTGAATCCTGATTCAGACAGGTTTCCCTCATCCGCAGAAATCTGATTAATCTGCGTGTACCATGTCTGCCGGGGCAAATCCGCGTCCCATAAAAATTCAAACTTCTGACTTCAAAAATTCAGCCCTCAGCCTTCCCTATTCAGCCTTCAGCCTTCCCTATTCAGCCTTCAGCCTTCCCTATTCAGCCTTCAGCCTTCCCTATTCAGCCTTCCCTATTCAGCCTTCAGCCTTCCCTCACCACCCCTGCAAATTTCTGAATATTCACCTTCACACCGTCGTCGAGGTCGATATCGACGGGATTCATGGCGAAGGGGGTCATGGTGAGGATGAAGTCTTCCACATCCTTCAGTTGTTTGCGGAGGCGTTCCTCTTCCCTTACGGGGTTGTTGCCGGTGTAGATGCCGTCCTGAATGTCTTTCATGCGGGAGGCGATTTTGCTTCGGAACTCCTTCAGGTAGTCGTTGAAAATTTTGCTCATCGTCTGGTTGTTGTAGCGGTGCATGTAGATGAGTGCATTGAAACTGCCACCGGGGGAGGTGACGAGCCAGTAGACCGGTCGCTTTTTGTACCGCTGCATGTGGTCTTTATGGAATTCCTTCACAAAATATTTACGGATGTCCATACCGAGTGATTCCTCTATGAACCGGATGTTCTGGGTGAAGTGCTGCCTGCCGAAGATGGTTTCGATGAATTTATTGAACCGTGCAACTATGTCATCGGAGAAGTATTCGTCATCGAGTACGGGAATGATGTTGTCTTCATCGGGGAGGAATGAGGGTTCGGGTACACGGTCGAGGAAATCGTTCAGGGTTTCTCCCTGGTTGGCAAGGATGAGTCCGGGTTTATTGGGGGAGTACCTGCCAAACATGCAACCGACAGACCAGGAGATGAACTGCCTTACTACCTCGGAGGTCTTGAACTCAAGTCCCCCCACGGGTGTAATTATCTTCTCGGGCTGGAGTATCGTAACATCCTTAAGTTCGACATCAGGTGTAAGCTCCTCCTGAAGTCCGTATATCTCTATGAATATCCTGTTAAGCTCCTCTTCGTTCCTGTGGAGTTGGAAAAACTTCTCTGTCCAAAAGACTTTGTATCCATTGTATTGCTCCGAAATTAGAAGGTCGGCACCGGGTACCCGTGGCGGCGGTCCCTGTTCGGGGTTTGGGTTTTCCGCTGTGTAATCAAGAAGCAATGGCGGTGTCTTGAAATCCCAACTGGTCTCGCGGCTGTCCCAGTCCAGACGGGAGATGGAAATGCAGGATTTAATTATTGAATAATTATGATTAGAAAACTTGTCTAAGTTTAGTATCGGAAACATCGAAATCGCACCAACTTCAAAATTCATTGTCGGTGACATAATCCGAAACAATGATTTAGCCAAGTTCCCGTTCATTACCGCAAGGAAGTATTCTTTAGCTTTTTCATCCTCTGCAAAAATGGAACAACCTGCGACATCATAAAGAAACCCATTTGGGTAATATCTTAGAGCTAAATTACCAGCACTTATTTTTGACCAAGAGACACATGATCTAAAATAGGTGTTTTCACTTCTAATTACAGACCTTCTTGCTCCATTCGGAAAGCAAAAACTTTTAATCTCTTTTCCATTCTCAGCCCAATTCACTACATATTCTTGATTGCCGTAATATTTCCGGTATTCTCCCCCTTTGTTATAGGGAAACCACTTTTTGCCTGATTTTTCGGCATCTGAAGCATTACCAAAACCAAACCCGATATTATTAATGGTTGGTTCGAACCACATCCGCAAGAATCTGTCGTTATCAGCAGTTGCTAAACCTTGTCTTGGTTCTGCTAATTCGCCTAAAAGTGTTGCTTCCTCAAAAATCTTTGTCACCCTCTCACTTACCCAATAAGCAATGGGAGAGCCGGGGATTTTTGAGAAGTTGGATTGAGCAGCAAGAAACCTGTCGTCTCCTTCAAGGAATTTAACTTCCTTCAGTTTCGCATCCTTGTAATCGACGAGCCGTACAAAAACACCTTTTTCATCTTCAGGTTTTGATGCAAGCATCACAAAAGCAGACGACTGTACGACTTCTCCTCCAATCTCCTCAAAAGCTCTGGCACCGAGATGGGCAAGACTGTCGATTAAATCATCTTTTACAAGTTTTTCCCTCAGTTTCTCGAAACTGGAAAGAAACATCCACTGGTGTTGGGTTATCATTGCGGTAAAACAACCCTTTCCGCTGAATGAGAGACACCTCTCGATGAAAGCAGCAAAGAGATCGCTTTTTGAATCGGGATAATGTTTTTCAAGATAATTTTTTAATACGGGATTCGCATTCCCCGGCAGATAAGGAGGGTTTGTTACAACAACATGATATTTATCCGCAAGCACACCATACAGTTCTCCCGAGAAGGCAAGTTTTTCAGGTACGGAAGAAATAACTGTTGTTTCCTCGTCAAAATATTTTTCCATCTCCTCCTTTTTGGAGAGGTCTGCAAACATTTCAAGCTGCACAGCCTTGCCGGAAAATTTTACATCGATCAGGGAGCCGAGAATATCCGCATCCTTAAAAAATGCCGCAAGGTAATCAGCTTTTAACCTCTCTTTATCGCCCAACCGGACACCTTCAATGTCCCAATCCCTTATTACCCGTTCGTCTCCGAATGAATATATCTTCGGGAAAACGGATTTGGTCAAAACAGCCCTGTCGTACTCCATCGCTTTCATCATCAGAGCAAAAGAAGCGAGTGCCGCCGCACGGCTGTCTATCTCGAGTCCGCGAATATTATTTTTCAGAATGAGAGCGGGAATATCATTTTTGAAATAGCCCGTCTCTTCATAAATTTTCATCAGGAGTTCGAACACATAAACGAGCATGTGCCCGCTTCCCTCGGCAGGATCGAGGATTTTTATCTCTTCCGGTAAATTTATCTGCGGTCCGTTCTCCTTCTTTAGTTCTGTAGGGATATAATATTTCATCGAATCGATCAGATGTGATTTTGGATTGTTGAGCGTCCAAAGTTTTCCGAGACTGTTTTCCACAAGATATTTTACAATCCATGCAGGAGTAAAAAGCTGGGTAATAGCAGCAATTTCATCTTTTTTGCGGTTTGCAGCATTTTTTGTGTCTGCATAAACCCTGTCCTTCTTCTCGGCAATATAAAACTGATACAACCACCCGATCACTTCCACATTCTCACACTCTTCAGTACCGAGATTCTGATTTACAAAACTGATTATGGAATTTGTACTTAGCAGATCATCAGGAAGGAGCAGTTCCGTATATGAGTTGAGGGGTTCGAACATGAAAGGGAGCAGTTTGTTGTACCATCCGCAGGCGGCAACAAAGAGGAGTTTATACGACTCGTTGAAAGGGTTGTGTACGGGGATTTTACCCGTGAGGAGGTCAGAAATTTTTTGTTGGTCAACGGGGAGACCTTCCTGAAAGATACCCGTTCTGGCGTCTGCGAGTATTCCGGGATCACCCCCCGCAACCCTTGGGGTAACCACAGGAACAAAGTTATACCCCCGCACATCCATGAACCTGAGGGCAATCAGTCTGTTGAAAAGGGTGTAGGCATGCCTTTCGATGAACTCGTCACGGTCGGGTGCCTTCTCCCATGCAGTCCGAAGTTTCTCCTTCAGAGTCGCCTTTTCGATGAACTCGGCGGTATCATTGGTGAGCACAAAAGCAATCCTCGCAGAGATATGACTGATGAGGCGTCTGCGTGCTTCGGCTGCAAAATTTTTAAGTTTCCCTTTGTCCATGTTAATCTCCTTGTTACAAAATTATCTGATTTCCCTTTTCGATCTCCTCGATCATTTTCCGTTTAAGCGATTCGAGATACTCGTTCACCTGCTCAGGGGTGGTAATGAGGTGCCCCCCGTAGTCACTCTTTAAATTCCCGAGCTGAATGATCTTTACCGACTTTGGAGGATTAGCGGGAAGTGTCGGTTTTGGTTCCTTATCTTTGCCATTCCCGTCGGGAGGAATTGTCGGCGGTGGCGGAGGTGGAGCGGGTTGCAGATCATGAATCTTCTGCATCACTTCGGTTCTCATGTTGAGTTCGAAATTGAACCTGTGCAACTGCAAGGAGGCGATGGAAGATGAGGAGTTTATTATCCCCTCAAACTTGTTGATGATTTTTTCGATCTCCCCTCTTTTGTCTTCCGGTACCTTGTCGAATCCATCGAGTTGTGGAAGTGACGCCCTCATGGAAGTGACGGCAGCCGACATTTCATTCCGGAGTTCGTTCATCCTTTTTGTGAGGAGGTTCCCCAGGTCTTCGAGAGCGTTGTTAAGCCTCATGTAATTCTGATTCAGATACGGTTCATCCGAGTCGATGTAGCTCTGCAGAGTATCCTTCAATTCGGAATCGAGGTGCTCGAGGTCGGCACGGTGATCCCTGAGGAAGGAAGTGATCCTGTCATAGAGAACCTTGTTTGGTCCCTTCATGAAGTTTCGGATTCTGTCGATCATCTCCTTGTCCGAGAGAATTGCGGGAGCCGAAGCTGAAATGTATTCAAAAAACTTCCGCATGTCGAAAGAAATAGCCCTTTCAAACCTCTCCCGTACGGTGTCTGCCTTTTGGAGGAAGGGGTAGTCTTTCACCCTGAAGGAGAGATTTTTAAGGTCCTGTGCCTCACTTCCGAGAATATCCTTCATTTCCGTGAAAATGAGCTTGGGGTCATTCCCCGAGAGGGGTTTGCCGAACCAGTCAAAAGCGAATTTGCGGGCAGCCTGCACTGTTTCAGCGGGAATATCCTCAACCGTCTTTATGATAATCGAGCTGTATTCCTTGCTGTTGTCGATTCTTTTTATGAGGTCAGCCGCATTCATTTCGGTGACATTATAAAAGATCGTAACCTTCCCGTTTACAAAAAGATTCGCGAGAGCGTGCGGAATGATCAGGTTGTCGATGTAGCCGTAAGGAATTTTTTTGAAGCGATCGATCAGGGAATTGAGATCGACCCTTACACCTGAGTCCACTTTGTTGGCGATGAACATGAAGAGTTCGTTCTCAACATCGTTGAATGCCCCCATTTCAGCAATCATCTGCCCGGAGGTGTAATCACTCAAAAGCTTTGTGATATCCCCTTTTACGGGCACTTTTGTCAGTTTGCTCAGGTAGATGTAGGAGCCCTCGATAAGCTGTTGGGCAGCCTCGTTCAACCGTGTGAAGAAATCGGCAGACTGGCTTGTTATCTCCCTTCCGTTGAAGAGAAACCTTGCATCCCTTAGGAGCATATCGATCCGGCTTTCGGTACCTTTTCGTCTGATGCCGTTTTCACGGTTTTTTGCCTGAATTACTGCCGCCTTCTCATCACTCAACTGTCCCGAACTGTTCTGTTGCATGTACCTGTTTGTGCGGAGGAAAAGAGCCACATCCTCGACCAATTTCCTGTCGGGAGGAAGAACTATCAGCAACTCGTTTGGCGTCATCGAGAGAGTAAACAACTCCGTATCCGTGGGGTAGTTGTCTTCAGTCCCCGTGATGAAGTGGAGTTTCACTTCACCGAAGGGACTTCCGTGATCGTGTCCGTCAATCTTCTTTGAGTAGGGGAAGTTTAGCCCCGTGCGGTTGTGTTTCAGTTTTAGAAGATTGTTTTTCGAGAGTTTATCGGTAAAAATTGCATCGGCGACAAAATTTCTCATTTCACCCGGAGTAAGAGAGACCGACCTGATACCGTTCAACACATCCTGTTGTATGTCGGTCTGGTATTCATAAATTCCGTTCACTTCCTGAACCCACGAGTATCTCACCATGTGATCGAGAGAAGACTGAATCTTTTTCTCCATCTCCTCACGGTTGCCGTCACTTTCTTCGGTCATCAGGACGGCGAGATTCCTCACGGTAGCAGGGAAATCATTAAGATACTTCAGGAGGTAGAGGACTTTAAGTATCCTGACATTAAAAGGTTCTTCATGGTTTGCTACGAGCGTTTTTATCGTATGCAACGGCTGTGTCTTCAGCAATTCACTGGTTCCCTCGAAAAAGAGATCGAACGGAACAAAGCTCCCCTTCTCGGCATCCTTCACCCTCTCGAGTGCCGACTGGAAAACTCCGAGCATCGAACGGGCTCCGACTGATGCATAATTGCCAACAAAAGCCCCATGATCGGAAAGGGAGATGAGACATTTCTGATAAAGCCCGACCTGATATGGCAGTATTGGATAAAACGCTGTGAACGAATCCACAGTCAGGAGGTGCGTGTTGTAGTTTGTGTCGTCGGGGAATGTAAATTTCGATTTTATTACCTGCCCCTGCTGATCGAAGAGGGTGTCGAGCGATTCCTTTGCCTCAGGGGTTTTCCTCAGAAGGCGGCGTTTTATCACTTCCTGTGCATTTTGGGAAGTGAGTTTTGGCTTTACCTCGAACCTTGCAAGGATTTTTGAAAAGTCTGATTTCTGAACGGCATTTATCGTTTTAACCATCTCAGTTACCTCTTCCTGTGCAGTAATCATCACCCATACGCTACCTTTAAATGCGACGGAGATATCTTCAACAAGAGTCTGGAGGTTGAGCATCGTCTTGGGGTCACGGGAGATATACTGCCCCACTTCATCCACGAGAAAAACGAGCCGGAACCCCTTGGGTTTTGTCTCAAGATACTCCCTTATGTCATCGATGAAATTTTCGACCGAAAGGGGTGTATTCTGCTGGTATTGCTTCCGTATGTCGAAAACAGATGTGTCACCCGTCGCCTCTGCAAATGCTGCATCGAGATCCTGCCTCATCGTAAGAAGACTTTTGCGGCTCTCCTCCCAGCCCTTTCCGGAGTGCCGTTTGAAAGCTTCCTTGAAGACTTCGAGCTTGCCTGCAAAAAGGAGGTCCCTTTCAAGCTTTGCAATCGCAGGATCATCAGCAAAACCGAGGGCACGGTCGAACATCTTTTTAAACGGGAGGAAAATATTCGAGTCGTTGGTCCGGTGTTTTTGATCGGCTATGCTGTCAATATTGAAGAGGATGGTTTGTGCGGGTTCTCTTATAGCCGTCATGACGAGACCTTCGAGATCAAAATCATCCTTCAGTTTTTCGAGGAATTTTTCGCCAAGCTTTACACCGTTAACCTCACGGTTGGAGAGGACGAGAGAAATTATCTTCAGGAGGTGAGACTTCCCCGTGCCAAAGAATCCCGAGAGCCAGACTCCCGCATTCTCCGTTTTTGACATCGCGTATTTCCCGAACAGATCCGATAAAATCTTTCCGATTTCCTCTGTTATTACAAATTCGTGCACCTCGTTCAGGAGATTCGATTCGTCGGATACTTTTACAACACCCTCTATCCTGCGGGTTATGTCATCTTCAAAAAGTTCATGTATTTTCATACAGGTTACCTGCCCGTTTTATTGTTAAAATTATTCTTTGTTCAACTGTCCGCTTAAATTAATTCCCCTGTAGGTATGCTCGGGTACCGAGCCGAAAAGGAGCATAGTCCAGCCGTCGTAGTTGCCGGGGAAAAAGAGCACTACAGGAGTGTCCGAGAGACCTGTTTCGAGTCCGTTCATTATTTTTGCCGTCCTTAAGAAGGGGTAACATTTCCCGATTCCGGAGAGAAACACAACCGCAGGGGGAAGATCGTCTGTCTCTTTCAGAATTTCGGGAATCACCACTTCTGAAAAGTCTGCCACGCTGTTGATGTGATCCGCCACTTCCCACTTGTCAACCTGTGACTCTATCTCTAAAAGTTTTTCCAGTTCACCCTCTTTTTTCAGAACATTCACCACCAGATCAAAAAGATCGATGTGAATCACCGTCTTCCCCTCTGCAATCAGATTGCTTCTGCACCCGGCAAGACATTTCATCATCTCATCCTCCTGTGCGGGAGGATATGAATAAATGTAGATCGGGAGGTGTCCCCCCGCCCTCGCTGACGCAAGAAGATCATTGGATTTTATGTGGGTAAAAAGGTTGTCAAGGTTTGTCATAAGCTACCTGAGTGGCTGAGTACCTGAGTACTTGAGTACTTGAGTGTGGTGGTTCATTGTAAAAGTGCCTTTGTGATTACGGGATCGGCAAGTTCGGGGAGGGACGAAACTTCCCAGGGAAGAAACGGGGAAATGACCGTTTCACCGTTGATAAGACCTGTTTCGCGGAGAATCTGGAATATGAATCCCGCCCCTTTTTTAACGGTAATCTCTCCTTTGTGCCGCAATTCCTCGTGACGGAATTTCATCTCTTCTAAAAAATGGAGGAAGTGGGAGGGCACCAGTTCCCTGTTACCCGAAAGAAATCTGCCGTAAACGAATTCCGACATGAACTCCCGAAACAGGGGATAAACATTGTAAATTGCGATAAGATTGATGATTTTTGCGGTCTCTGAAGGGGTTTGGGAGATCAGTTGGAGTGCTGCCGGTGAAAGAGTGAGAAGCCGCCGCTTTATTTCGGAATAGTCGGCGTTTATGGTGTTTTCATTCTCGCACTGGAAGATATTCTGCTCAAAAACAATGCGACGCACTTCACCCCAATCCCCAATTTGATTGAAGAGTTCTGCAACTCGTAGTGTCCTTTTTAGCATCAGTGGTCTGCTCAGCAGGCGGTGATATCCTGTTCTCACAATTCCATAGTTTCTTTATGAATCAATGCGGAAAATTAGGAAAAATTAATGAGTTGAACAAGAATTTTTTTTGAAGGCTGAAGGATGATGGCTGAAAAACGAAGGATGATGGCTGAATTTTTGAAGTTTGAGGTTCGAAAACCAACAGGCCGTGAATTCATTCCCGGGTAAAATCAAGGTTTTAAAATTAACCGCAGAGACCGCCAAGAACGCAAAGAGAGATCACTTCACGATTGTCGCTCCTCTTCAGATTTTCATACCTCATACTTCATACCTCATGCTTCATACTTCATACTTCATACTTCATAACTCATAACTCATAACTCATAACTAACTTCTTCTTTTCTGAATAGCGTGTTCATACATTTTTTCGTAATGACGGGCTGACTGCTTCCATG
>CAYSJM010000095.1:0-10291 GCA_964431385.1 uncultured Ignavibacteriaceae bacterium
CAGCTCCCATTTCGATGGCGAGTGTACCTTCGGCAATCAGTTCTCCGGCACCGGGACCACAAATTCCGACTCCAAGAATTCTTTCGGTATCGGGATCAATGATCAATTTTGTGACACCATCGAACCTGTCCAAAGTGGTTGCTCTGCCTGATGCTGCCCAAGGGAATTTTGCAACTTCGTGTTTGATTCCTTTTTCACGAGCTTCAGTTTCAGTTACACCTGCCCAGGCTATTTCAGGATCTGTAAAAACCACGGCGGGAATTGCTGCCGGAGCAAAAGCAACCCTGTGACCTGCAATCGCTTCTACTGCGACCCTTGCTTCATGCGAAGCTTTGTGTGCCAGCATCGGATCACCGGCAATATCACCAATTGCATAAATATATTGATCGGTTGTTTTAAGAGTAGTGTCAACTTTGATGTGACCTTTTGGAGTCAATTCAACTTTTGTATTCTCAAGACCCAGTCCGGCAGTGTTTGGTCTCCTACCGATTGAGGCGAGAACATAATCGTAAAACTCTACTCTGTCTGCACCTGTTTTATCTTGAATGGTAACATTAATGCCATTTTCAACAGGCTCAAGCTTCATAACCCGTGATTCGAGCATGATTGCATCAAATTTCTTTTTCAGCATTTGCGAAAGAAAATTTACCATGTCACGATCGGCACCGGGAAGCAGTCCGTTTGTCATTTCAACAACGGAAACTTTTGTGCCGAGAGCCGAGTAAACCGAACCGAGTTCGAGACCGATATACCCGCCGCCTATAACCAGCATTCTTTCAGGAATTGCAGGTAGATCAAGTGCAGAGGTTGAATTAAGCAGTCTGTCACTCTTTATGTTAAAAGCAGGAATGGAGATAATCTCGGAACCGATGGCAATTATAGCTTTTTCGAAATGTATCTCATCTTTGCCACCATCGTTTAAATCAACTTTGACTGAGCGGGAGGATGTAAATGTAGCCCTTCCCTGCACAAAATTGATTTTGCGTTGTTTTGCAAGCTGACCAAGACCACCGGTCATTTTACCAACAACCTTGTCCTTAAATGCTCTTAACTGATCAAGATCAATCTTTGGTTCACCAAAATCGACACCCCAGTGTTTAGCTTCCTTCGTTTCATTAATAAGTTTTGCAACATGAAGAAGAGCTTTGGAGGGGATACATCCTCTAAAAAGGCATACTCCACCGGGATTTTTATCAAGATCGCACAGCACCACTTCCATCCCCATGTCAGCAGCAGCAAATGCGGCAGCATATCCACCGGGACCTGCACCAATAACCAACAATTGTGTTTTAATCATATCAAATACCCTACCCTTCAATCAAAAGTTTAAAGGGGTTTTCAAGAGTATCGATTACCCACCTTAAAAAGCGGATTGCATCGGCTCCATCAATCACTCTGTGATCGTAGGAAAGTGAGAGCGGCAGCATCAATCTTGGCACAAAATTGCCATCCTTATAAACAGGCTCAAAGTTTCCTCTCGAAACGCCGAGAATTGCAACTTCGGGCGAATTTACAATCGGAGTGAAGTATGTACCACCAATTCCACCAAGATTTGATATGGTGAAACATCCACCCTGAAGATCATCGAGTCCGATTTTTTTGTTCCGTGCTTTTTCGGAGATCACATTCATTTCGGCGGAAATCTGTGTCAGGTTCAGCTTGTCGGCACCCTTGATATTGGGAACAATCAAACCAAACTCGGTATCAACAGCAATGCCAATATTGATATAATTTTTGTAAACTATCTCTTTTTTCTCCATGTCAATCGAGGAGTTAAACTGCGGGAACTGTTTTAAAGCGGCAGTAACAACCTTCACCAGAATTGAAGTCATGGTAAGTTTACCGCCTGATTTTGCAACTTCGGGAGCAAATTTCTTCCGCAATTGCTCAAGATCAGTAATATCCGCTTTGTCAAACTGTGTTACATGAGGAATTGTAGCCCATGCATAGCTCAGATGTTCGGCAGTTTTTGTACGGATGTTGTTCATACCCGTTCTCTCAATATCACCAAACTTCGAAAAATCTGGTAACGGCTTTTGAGCAATAAAGCTCCCCTCTCCTCTTAGGAGAGGGGTCGGGGGTGATGTCCTGCCCTCATGTAATGCTTTTGAATATGCTTTCACATCATCAAGATTGATTCTGCCTCTTGGACCGGAACCTTTAACCTGATTGATGTCAACTCCAATTTCGCGTGCAAGTCTTCTTACTGAAGGAGCTGCAGGAGCTGAATTCTGAAGTATCGGTGGCTGTAAATCAACCAATGCTTTTGGTGGAGAAGCTGCTACTTCAGGTTTGCTTAATTCTTCTTTCAATTCTTCAATTTCCTGAGCCGACAATGCAGGAGATGATACTTCTGACTTAACAGTCTGAGCAACTTCTGTTGGGGTTTTTACAACGGCTGGAGCAGATGCTGATTTTGTCTCAAGTTTGAAGATTACGGCACCAACTTTTGCTTTTTCACCCTCTTTAACAAAAACTTCACTAACAGTTCCACCCGAAGGTGAGGGCACTTCAACAGTCGCTTTGTCTGTCTCAATTTCAAGGATGGTATCATCCTCTTTAATCACATCGCCGACTTTCACAGTCACTTTTACAACCACTGCTTCGGAAATTCCATCACCTAAATCAGGTAAAATAATTTCAGTGGAAACAGGAGCAGAAGTCTGTACTGAGGGTTCTTGAGCCGTTGCAACAGTTACAGGTTTTTCAGCCTCTACTTTTGCAGGTTCAACCACATTAACAACTGCGGCGGGGGTGGTAACCGGAGCAGCAACCTGACCTTCCGCACTGACCGAAAAGACCACGGCACCCACTTCAACTTTTTGTCCTTCCTTTACATAGACACCGGTAACCTTACCGGAAATCTCTGAAGGCACTTCAATGGTTGCTTTATCGGTTTCTATTTCAAGTACAGTCTGATCTTCTTTAACCACATCTCCGGGAGCAATCAATACTTTAACTATTGTTGCAGAGACGATACTTTCGCCCAGATCGGGCAGTTTAAATTCTTTACTCATTTTATTCAAGCCTGCCTTTCCTACGAAATCATCGGGTTAAGTTTGTTTTTGTCGATATCAAGCTCTTCAATAGCTTTATCAACAACACTTTGTTTAACTTTGCCCTCGAGCATCAATCCATAAAGTGCGGCAACTGTAACATATCTTGCGTCAACTTCGAAGAAGTCTCTCAGCTCTTTTCTACCTTCACTTCTGCCAAATCCATCGGTTCCGAGGGAGAGAAGTCTGCCGGGCACCCATTTCGCAATAGAGTCCGGAATAGCTTTGATGTAATCGCTCGAAGCAACAAAGACACCTGAAGCACCTTCAAATACTTTTGAAATGTAGGTTTGTTTTTGTTCACCAGGATTAAGCATATTCCATCTCTCAACTTCAAGAGCTTCTCTTCTGAGTTCTTTATAGCTGGTTGCACTGTAAATATCAGCCGCAACACCATAATTTTCCTCGAGAATTTCTTGAGCCTTGAGCACTTCATTCATAATGGTGCCATTTCCGAGAAGATTAACTTTAAGTTTCAATTTTTTCTTCTCAGAGGAACGGAATTTGTATAATCCTTTAACAATTCCTTCTTTTACACCCTCAGGCATCGGAGGCATTGCATAATTTTCGTTCATTACTGTGATGTAATAGAAAATCGATTCCTGTTCTTCATACATTCTGCGGATACCTTCTCTGATGATAACAGCAAGTTCAAATGCAAACGCAGGATCGTAAGTAAGAAGTGTTGGTACAGGGTAAGCCAGGTGATGCGAGTGCCCATCCTGATGTTGAAGTCCTTCACCGTTAAGTGTAGTTCTGCCTGCAGTTCCACCAATAAGGAACCCTTTGGTTCTCATATCAGCACCTGCCCAAACAAGATCACCAATTCTCTGGAAGCCAAACATTGAATAGTAAATAAAGAACGGAATCATGTTCAGTCCATGATTAGCATACGATGTACCGGCTGCGAGGAATGATGCCATCGAGCCTGCTTCTGTAATTCCTTCTTCAAGAATCTGACCATCAATTGCCTCTTTGTAATAGAGAAGGCTTTGTCTGTCAACAGGTTCATAAAGCTGACCAACATGCGAATAGATACCCACCTGACGGAAAAGTGCTTCCATACCAAAGGTTCTGGCTTCATCGGGTACTATCGGCACAATCAGTTTACCAAGTTCTCTGTCTTTTAACAGATTGGCAAGAATTTTTACGAACACCATTGTGGTAGATACTTCTCTTCCATCGGTACCATCATAAAACTCGGAGATAATATCCTCGGGAGGAGTTTTGATTGGTCTGATGTCCACAATCCTCTTGGGAACTGAACCACCAAGTGCTTCTCTTTTTGCTTTTAGATAAGTTAATTCCGGACTGTCTTCAGCAGGTTTGTAAAATGGAGCTTTTGCCACTTCATCGTCTGAAATCGGAATACCAAAACGGGTTCTGAATTCTCTTAATTCATCTTCGTTTAATTTTTTCTGTTGGTGGGTGATATTCTTTCCTTCACCACTTTCGCCAAGTCCGTAACCTTTAATTGTTTTTGCAAGAATTACAGTGGGCTGACCTTTATGTTCAAAAGCGGTTTTGTAGGCAGTGAATACTTTTTCGGGATCGTGCCCGCCTCTTCTCATTTTTCTGAGTTGTTCATCACTCATTTCCTCAACCATTTTTGCAAGTTCAGGATGTTTGCCAAAAAGTTTTTCTCTTACATAGGCACCTGACTCAACCGAGAATTTCTGATATTCACCGTCAACAAGATCACCGAGAGTCTGCACAAGAATTCCCTTGTCGTCCTTCTCAAGCAATGGGTCCCAGTCGGAACCCCAAACAACTTTAATTACATTCCAACCCGCACCGCGGAAAGCAGCTTCAAGTTCTTGAATAATCTTACCGTTTCCTCTTACAGGACCGTCAAGTCTCTGAAGGTTACAGTTGATAACAAAAATGAGGTTGTCAAGTTTTTCGCGGGAAGCAAGAGTTATTGCACCAAGTGATTCGGGTTCATCTGTTTCTCCATCTCCAAGGTATGCGATTACTTTTGCATCACTCTTTGGAATGAGACCCCGGTCTTCGAGGTATCTGTTAAAGCGTGCCTGATAAATTGCCTGAAGTGGTCCCAGACCCATCGAAACGGTTGGGAATTGCCAAAATTCCGGCATTAACCATGGGTGTGGATATGAGGAAAGACCTCTGTTTGGTTTTAATTCTCTTCTAAAATTTTCCAATTGCTCTACAGAGAGTCTGCCTTCAAGGAAAGCTCTTGCGTAGATACCCGGGGATGCGTGTCCCTGGAAATAGATCATGTCACCGGGGTGATTTTCACTTCTTCCCCTGAAGAAGTGATTAAATCCTATTTCAAGAAGTGTGGCAACTGATGCATAAGTTGAAATATGCCCACCAATTCCATTTTCTAATTTGTTTGCTCTGACTACCATCGCCATCGCATTCCAACGGATTATGCTTTTAATTCTTCTTTCAATTTCTCTGTCGCCGGGGAAAGTAACCTGTTTTTCCCTTGGGATGGTATTTATGTATGGTGTATTTGCAGTAAAAGGAATCTGTACACCTGCTTTATGTGCCCTTATCTGAAGCAGTTGTAACAATTCCACAACTCTCTCTTTTCCGCCATTCTGCAAAACATAATCCAGTGAGTATAACCATTCCTGATTTTCCAGCTCCTGGATTTCACGCAAATTTTTATCGTCTGTCATATAAAACCTGTTTAGTTATGATGTTCGTTTCTTACTCTAATAACACGGTGGGAAAATTTTTAATTCAAAGTTACAAATTTAGCAAAAGTTCGATTAAATAAGAACCGTGATAAATGATACAAGCCTAATTTTCAATTTGCTTTTAATGAAAATTAAATTTAGATTAACCATCGAAGATAAAAATGTTTTGCATCATTTTTCAATAAAGGTTATTCCATGATTTCTGGTGGGAGTAGTGACAGGAATTCAGGAGTTGAAGTTGACCATTGGTTCAGTTATTTGCCGGGTATGGCATATCGGTGTGATAATGATTCAAACTGGACAATGCTTATCGTTTCCCCCGGTAGTGAGGAACTGACGGGGTACCCTCCTCAAGATTTTATTAATCAAAGTCTCTCTTATGATTTGTTAATTCATCCCGATTTTAGACAATATGTCTGGGATGAAATTCAGTTTGCCCTGGTACAAAACCGACCTTATACAATAGAATATAAAATTCGGACAAAGGACGGAAATTCAAAATGGGTGTGGGAAAAGGGAGCCGGAGTATATGGTAGCGATGGCGAGCTCCTCTTCCTGGAAGGTTTTATCACTGATATTACTGATAAGAAAGATCGGACATTTGAGTTCGACACTTTTTTTGATATCCAACCGGATCTGCTTTGTATCGGTACACTTCACGGAATTTTAATTCGCGTAAATAAAGCCTGGGAAAAAACCTTAGGCTATAAAGTTGATGAATTACAAGGAAAATCTTTCGTTGGTTTGCTCCATCCCGATGACCTCGAAAGCACTCTGACTTTCACTCGAAATTCGACAAAAGAGGGCACCATAGTTACCTATGATAACAGATATCTCACTAAATCGGGTGAGACTGTTTATCTTGAATGGAGAGCTGCGATTAGTGGTGATAAATATTATGCTGTTGCACGAGATATTACTGATCATATTAAACTTAAGAATAGCGTAACAGAAAGTGAGGCAGTTCTTAAATCATTAATCAATTCGATTACAGAATCTGCATTTCTTATGGAACTTGACGGTACAGTCGTAATTTGTAACCCGATAACCGCCGAGAGATTAAAAAGATCGGGTGAAGATCTCACGGGTGTTAATATGTTCGATTTACTCGATGAAAAGACTGCTGCCTTCAGAAGGGAAAAATTAGATGAGGTAATTAGAACTAAAACTGCCGTACAGTTTGAAGATATTAGAACCGGGAGCAATATTCTAAACTCGGTTTACCCTGTATTTAATTCATCGGGGGATGTGGTAAGATTTGCAGTTTTTGGATACGATATAACACACAGAAGAAGCACGATTACTGAACTTGAGACTCTCTCCAACGAGCTAAAAGATTTGAATGAGAGGAAAAATAAATTCATCTCTATTCTTGCCCACGACCTAAGAGGTCCATTCCACCCGCTGCTTAATTCTCTTGATCTTCTGAACAGTGATTATGATCAATTAACTGAAGAAGAGAGAAGACAGTTTATAAAATCAAGTTACGAGATAGCCCAAACACAGTTTGCACTTCTTGAGTCGATTCTTGAATGGTCAAGGGCTACGCAAGGAAAGCTTCGTATTAATTCGGAAAGATTCCTGATTTCGACTGTGATTAACAGAGCTATCAGCCAGATGTCGCCTGTTTTTCACAGTAAAAATATTGCGTTACAATATTCACCACAAGAAGACCTTTTTGTTCAAGCAGATACTGAAATGTTTCTAACGGTTGTCCGAAATCTTTTATCGAATGCCGTTAAATTCAGTGACTCGGGATCACAAGTCTGGGTAACCCAAAAATCCACCGAAAAGACTGTGGAGGTTTCAATAATTGATAATGGTAGAGGAATTGAGAGCGAAAACCTTTGCAAACTTTTTGACATTGCAACAGCACATTCAACCCGCGGAACCTATAATGAAAAAGGATCGGGGCTTGGTCTCTCTCTCTGTAAGGAATTGTTGGATAAAATGCACGGAAAGATGACGATTTCGAGCGAACTTGGTATGGGCACCATTGTGACTATCACCCTTCCGAGAGGTCTCTCTATTTGATCACAAAAAAAAGTTACTACCCGGCTCCATTTCTGAAATGATTAAAGAATTTGAAATAGTCGTGAAACCGGCTGACGCCGGTGATAACGAAAAAATCCGCTCGCTTATACTAAAATCCGCAAAAGATTTTTCTTCTCGCATGACCGGCTATTACATTTCCAAAAGGTCTATCGATGCAAGAAGCAAAAACCCCGTTTACCGATTCAAGGTTATGGTATTTGTCGATGAACCGGTGACCACCCCTGTCAGTTCCCCTCGTTATAAAGATGCTAACAGCAACACAAAGGTCATAATCGTTGGTGCAGGTCCAGCCGGACTATTCGCAGCACTTCGCCTGCTCGAAAATGGTGTAAAACCGGTTATCCTTGAAAGAGGAAAGGATGTGCAGGCGAGAAGAAGAGACCTCCGTGCCATAATGCAATTTCATGAGGTAAATCCCGATTCCAACTATTGTTTTGGTGAAGGAGGTGCCGGCACATACAGTGATGGGAAACTTTATACCCGTTCCGATAAAAGAGGAAATGTGCTAAAGATCTTAAATATTTTGGTGATGCACGGGGCAGATCCCGACATTCTTGTTGACGCTCACCCTCACATTGGTTCTAATAAATTACCAAAAATAATCGCTTCCATGCGACAAACTATTCTCGATAACGGTGGTGAAATACATTTTGCATCAAGAGTAACCGGGATTTTGAGAAATAATGACAAAATAACAGGGGTAATTGTAAATGAGTCTGAAGAATTCCTCGGAGATGCTGTTATTCTGGCTACAGGTCACTCTGCGAGAGATGTATTCTATCTTCTCGACAGGGAAAAAATTTTGATGGAGGCGAAGCCATTTGCTCTTGGGGTGAGAATTGAGCATCCTCAGGCTCTTATAGATGAGGCAAGATACCACTCCAAGGTTCGTGATCCCAATCTGCCTGCCGCAAGTTACACACTTACTTGCCAGGCATCGGGGAGAGGCGTTTATTCTTTTTGTATGTGCCCGGGGGGAATTATAGTGCCTGCATCCAGCTCCCCCGGCGAACTCGTGTTGAATGGGATGTCTGTTTCCCGTCGTGATTCCCCTTTCGCGAATTCGGGTTTTGTTGTTGAGATCACCCCGAAGGACTGGAGCCAATTTGATTCAAAGGGTGCCCTCGCAGCACTTGAGTATCAAAAAATGGTTGAAATTGATGTATGGAAAGCCGGTGGAAGCACTCAAACTGCACCGGCACAAAAAGTCACCGATTTTATAAAAGGAAAAGTATCAACAGCGATTTCAAAAACGAGCTATGTACCGGGGACAATCTCTTTAGATCTGAATGGAATTTTACCAAAAGAAGTGTCGTTTAGACTAAAAGAAGCTCTTAAAGTGTTTGATAAAAAGTTGAAGGGCTACATTTCCGAAGAAGCTCAAATGTTGGCTGTCGAGTCGAGGACTTCCTCACCTGTTAGAATCCCACGGGATCGTACCACTCTGATGCACCCACAAATTGAAGGACTCTATCCTTGTGGTGAAGGAGCGGGGTATGCAGGTGGCATAGTTTCCGCCGCTATTGACGGGGAAAATGTGGCAACTGCTATTTTAAATACTTCTGCCAATAGCTGAAGCTATCAATCTTACTTCAGAGATCAGTTTTTCGAATTGATCGGGCAAAAGTGCCTGCGGACCATCAGATAAAGCCTTTTTAGGATCGTTGTGAACTTCGATTATCAATCCATCAGCTCCTGCAGCCACAGCAGCTCTAGCAACAGGCGTTACCATATCTCTGAATCCTGTGGCGTGTGAAGGATCAGCGATTACCGGAAGATGACTTTTCTGCTGTATAACAGGGATGGCTGAGATATCAAAGGTGTTTCGGGTGGAAGGTTCAAATGTCCGGATACCTCTTTCGCATAAGATCACTTTGTTGTTGCCACCTGCCAGAATGTACTCGGATGACATCAAAAGTTCGTCGATTGTTGCAGAGAGACCTCTTTTTAGAAGTACAGGGATGTTAAGTTTTCCAAGCTCTTTTAACAACGGATAGTTGTACATGTTACGGGCACCCACCTGGAAAATATCGGTGTATTTCCCTACCATATCGATGAGCGTGAGATCGATTATTTCTGTAACCACTTTTAATCCATTGGAATCGGCAGCGTCTCTTATGAATTTGAGACCGTCTTCGCCGAGACCCTGGAAAGAGTAGGGGGATGTTCTCGGTTTGTAAGCACCACCTCTTAAAATCTTTGCGCCTGCTTTTGCAACATATTGTGCTACCGTGTGGATCTGTAATTCATTCTCCACCGCACATGGACCCGCGATAATCGTAACTTCATCACTTCCAACAGCCGCATTTCCAACATTGATGATGGTGTTATCAGGTTTAAAATCTCTTCCTGCAAAAACATAAGGTTCGGAGATACTTAAAACCCTTGCAACCCCTTCAATCATACTGATTTCTTTTATGTCACTTTCCGGTTTCACCCCACCAATTCCAATGATCCTCTGCCCCTCACCCTCAGATTTTAAAACTGAATAACCCATATTTTTGATCT
>CAYSJM010000096.1:0-5861 GCA_964431385.1 uncultured Ignavibacteriaceae bacterium
TCTGCGGTTAAATATTAAAATTCAATGCTGAATATCGTGTTCACAACGGAGCAGAAAATCAGCAATATCCCACCCCTCAGCCTTCTGAGCATCAGTTGCCAAAGTATCCAGCGTCTCAGATATTTTCACACTCAGCCCGAAGATTGAATTAATAGCCTTTGCCTGCTCTTTCCATTTATTTGTGGCGACATCTGCGATTGAGGTGTCAGGAATGAGCACCACTTCCCTGCCTCGGGTGAGCGACCAGTTCAGATTCATAAGTCCGTTCATTCCACCGGTTGCGAGGACTACATGATCGGGGTGGAAAACACTTGCGATGAGGGCAGTTTTTTCACTTTCGACCACAATTATGGATTTGTGTGGCTCGGCAGTTAACAGGTGTTCACCAAAAAAACAGGGTTTCCGCTTAAAGTCAGGCATTTTTAAGACAGCATGCACAAAGTTGACGACAGGTTTGCCGCGATATCTGTCTGATTCCCGGTACCGCTTCCCCTTCACGGGATCGGGATAATACATTATTTTTCCCGTGGTGATGTTGTGTTGCGAGTCGATATACCAAAAAACAGGTGCGCCGGGGAGGTATTTTGAAGTGCCGAGATAATAACGGCGTACTATCGCATCGGCAACATCCTGTGTGAGACGGAGTCGCAAATGGAGGTAAAGATTGTTGTTCAGGTAGTTTTTCAAGGTCTTCCTGAAAATATCGAAAGATATGGATGGGAAAGATGAAGGTTGAGGGCTGAAGAATAATGGTTGAGGGCTGAAGGATGATGGTTGAGGGGCGGCAGTTCCCTTGAAGGCAGGTTTGAGCATGGGAAAACGGTCGAAATATTCGGAGGGAGTGAGGTGATACCTGCACTTCACTTCGTGATCGCAGCGGCCGACTTCATCCGAGATGAAATTACCTGTTTGGGTATCGTAGTAGCGCGTGAAGGTTTTGGCACCACTTCTTTTATGGTCGGGACAGGCAGGATTTGGGCAGTTTATCTTCCTTTTTCCGGGCCTGTCATCAAGTTTATATCTGTAGTTCATAATTCCCTTTTTATCCGTGATGTGTGATCGTGACCTAATATATGTTAGCGGGTCACGAATCACATGTTCCTGTTTAATTGTGAAGATTGTGATTTCTATATATATTAACGATTTTCACAATCACAATTGCCGAATGAATCCCTCTATGGTATCGTCAGATGAATCAACTATGATGTAGTGCTGTGGTTTTCCCTTCCTGATAAGGAGACTTACGCGTCTGGAATCAGCTTCAAGCATGACAGGTGACTTCCGGTTCAGATCGGAAAGGTACAAACGGATGGTATTGTCTTTATCTTTACCGAAGATATCAACCAGCTCTTTGCGGACGCGTGTTTCACCGGGCGATTTGACAGCAAAGGGCTTGTACATCCCGAACTTTTCGATCAGCAGTTCCATGTTATTCTTGTGAGACCGGGGTTCGAAAACATTCTCCTTTTCGAGCGGGGTGGCATATCTGAGGAGGTTTGTCCTGCTGTCAAACGAAAAATGGAAGTGCCCCCCCTTCGGGCCGAAAGAGTTTTTGACAACCGACAGTTTATAGACTGGATTCACAACCCCCTCATCAGCGGGCTTCACCTTCATCTCTGTGATGCGTATTACGCAGCGGCTTTTGATGATTAGCTCACTTCCGATGTGTCCGCGGGCACCGTTGCTGGTTTTCGCTTCGTGGATGGTCAGGAGGAATGTGCAGTCGTACTCGTTAGCCAGTTTGTTGAGGGTGGCAGTTATCTCGGGGGAGTCTTTGGAGTCGTTAATGTCCTTGAGGAAGTCTGTAATTATATCGACTATTACGATCAGGTGGTTTGAAGTGTCGGTTTTGCGAATTTCGGGGATGATAGTGCGAAGCCCGACCAATTTTTCCTGAAGGGAATAAGTAACCAATGGGAGTATTTCGAGGTTTTTTGGTATAGCTGAAAGTTCATACCCTGCCATCCGGGTGATGGTTTGGATTCGTTTAACGACGGAGTAGTTTTCGTCCTGCTCGGTATCGATTAACAGCACGCGGATGTTGCTTACCGACGGATCAAGAGAAAATCCGAGAAAATGATACCCACTTCCCCCCTCTTTCTTCAGAAGTGCCGCCGTAATCACATTCAATATTGTACTTTTGAAGCTCCCCTCGCGTGAGACGATCGTGTTCAGCGTTTTAGCGTAGATCGAAAATCCGGCGGAGTTGTTTATCAGTCCGGGAGGTTTTACTGCCTCCAATGCCGCTTTTGCTCTTGCGGAGGTAATCGAAAGCAGGAATTTTTGCATCAGCGATTCCTGTAATTTTTCAGCTTCGGTCAGTGGCTTTACTGCTTCCTGAACAACTGTTTTCGCCACTTCCACATTCTTTGCAAACGGGGCAAGATCAAATTTTATTTCGCTCTTCATTCCCGTCAACGGGGTTTCATGGATCATCCTCTTCCCTAATAAATTGTCAAAACGAGGATACCTACTTAGTGAAACACCGGTTTTTAATCAAGTGGAGAAACAAAAACATGTGAAAAGTTACACAATCACTCTACGAACATTAAACCCCGCTACGGGGGTATTTAAGGAAAAGAATTATTTTGTTTACGAACATTAAACCCCGCTACGGTGGTACGAATTTCCACAGGCAGGGCACAAAATCAAAGAGCAGAATCCTGTCGATCTTGTTAAATCCTGAATATCCTGTTCAATAAATGATTACTTAATGTACCTCTTGTGGATGATCCGGTTGTGGATGGCTTTGTAGCCCATTGGAATCAGTGAAGCGAACGCCACGATGAAGAGTGTGAGGGTAAGATTTTTTTGGACGAATGGTATATGTCCAAAGAAGTAACCGGCACCTACATAGAGCAGAATATAGATAGCTGCTGATAGGAAACCAGAGATGATGAAGGTTGAGAACTTCATTTTAACAATTCCGGCTACGAATGGAGCAAAGGTGCGGACCATCGGAAAGTATCGGGCAAGGAACATGGTGGTTTTGCCGTGTTTCTTGAAGAAGCCTTCAGTGGCAATAAGGTATGAAGGTTTTATAAACCGGTTATCCATTTTGTATGCCCTCTCGCCGAGTCGCCTGCCTATTCCATAATTAAAAACATCTCCAATAAATACAGCCATTGTAAAAAGAAGATACAGGGCATACGGATTCAATTGCCCGGCTGCTGCTATAGTGCCGGCAGCAAAAAGAATAGTAACTCCGGGTAAAAGTGGCGTAAGAACAAAATTCGTTTCCAACAAAATCAGGACGAAGAGAAAAAGGTATGTTATATTGCCGTATTCGGATATTATTACACTAAGATAGCCATCCAGATGATTTACTATCTCCCATACATTGCCAAGAATTTCCATCAAACAACTTTCTTCCGGTTTTGGAATGCCAACTTATTTCGTTCGAATAAAGCACTCTAAATTCGATTAATTAAGTGGTAAATTTACAAACTTTTGCGGGTTGTAAAAGATGATTTATTTTTAACCTTTTGGGGAATTGGGGCTCTTAATCGCCACGAAATGAATTAATTTAGCCCCGGTTCTGTTCTTTTTTCATATTTCGAAAACAAATTTGGAAAAAAATGAACACCGTTAAAAACTCACCGGAAATTTCACAGCCCGACATTTCAAGAATTATCGAGATGGCATGGGAAGACCGCACACCATTTGAGGCGATTGAGATTCAGTTTGGACTGAAAGAAAATGAAGTGCGGGCAATAATGCGTCGCGAAATGAAACCCTCAAGTTTCAGGATGTGGAGGGAAAGAGTTGGCGGCAGAAAAACAAAACATCTGCGGTTGAGATCAAAAAGCGTACAAAGGTTTAAGAGTCACAATCAATAATTCCGGGATTCAACAGGAAACGGGATAGAGCTAATCGAAATCGGCTACACTTCAGCAATGGAAAAGCCGGAAGAGGGCAGATAAAAATCCCCATAAACCGGTAAAAACCTTCCCTTATTTCTTCGTAACTTTGTAGTTACAAAAATTTAAAATTCCGAACCGGAGATAAATGAATCATATCAGAAACTTCTGCATAATTGCACACATTGACCATGGTAAGAGTACCATCGCCGACAGACTGCTTGAGACCACCGGAACCGTAAGTGACCGGGAAGCAAAGGCACAAATTCTCGACAGTATGGACCTCGAACGGGAACGCGGCATTACCATAAAATCGCACGCAATTCAGATGGAATATACGGCAAAAGATGGCGAAACCTATGTGCTTAATCTGATTGATACCCCCGGGCATGTGGATTTTACCTATGAAGTTTCCCGTTCTCTGGCAGCTTGTGAAGGGGCTCTCCTTATTGTGGATGCCTCACAGGGGGTGGAAGCACAGACCATTTCGAATCTCTACCTTGCTATCGGTGCCGGACTTGAGATTATCCCCGTTCTGAATAAAATTGACCTTCCGGGTGCAGAACCCGATAGAATAGCTCAGCAGGTTATCGATCTGCTCGGTTGCAAAAAAGAGGAGATAATTTACGCAAGTGCAAAAACGAAAATCGGAATTGTCGATATACTCGAGGCAGTTGTCGAGAAGATACCGCCTCCAATTGGGGATCCCAACAAACCATTGCAGGCACTGATTTTCGACTCTGTTTTTGATCCCTACCGTGGTGCCATCGCTTATGTAAGGGTGATAAACGGCATCATAAAAGAAAAAGACAAAATGCGATTTTTCGCCCACGACAACGAGTATATCGCTGAAGATGTGGGTACACTTCGCCTTGGGAAAATAAGGACGGGTTCCATTACTGCGGGAAGTGTCGGTTACATTATTGCGGGCATCAAAGATGTAAAAGATACCAAGGTGGGTGATACAATCACGCATTCAAAAGGCGGTGCCTCGGATCCACTTCCCGGATATCAGGAAATAAAACCGATGGTTTACAGCGGTCTGTATCCCACGAACACAGAAGATTTTGAAGACCTGAGAGATGCTCTCGACAAATATATTCTGAACGATTCATCATTGATTTATGAACCCGAAACCTCTGCTGCTCTGGGTTTTGGCTTCCGCTGCGGATTCCTCGGTCTGCTCCACATGGAGATTGTTCAGGAGAGGCTTTTCAGAGAGTTCGACCAGGCGATTATAACTACACTTCCCAATGTGGAATATATAGTTTATAAAAGAAATGGTGACAAAATTGTGGTGGATAACCCCGACCACATGCCCCCTGCCGGCGATATCGATTTGATTCAGGAGCCGTATGTGAAAGCCCAAATTGTCACTCCAAGTGAATATGTAGGGGGCATCATGAAACTTGCGATGGATAAAAGAGGCATCTACAAAAACACCACTTATATCGACCCCACAAGAGCCGACTTGAGTTTTGAGTTCCCTCTCTCCGAAATTATCTTCGATTTTTACGATAAATTAAAATCGATTTCAAGAGGCTACGCTTCTTTTGATTATGAATTGATCGGTTACCAGGAGTCTGAGCTGATCAAATTGGATATCCTCTTAAACGCCGAACCCGTGGATGCCCTTTCGATGATCGTGCACAGATCAAAATCGTACGACTGGGGAAGGAAAGTCTGTGATAAACTAAAAGACCTTATACCAAGGCAGCTCTTCGAAATCTCCATTCAGGCAGCCATCGGAACAAAAGTAATTTCCCGCTCAACCGTTAAAGCGATGCGTAAAAATGTTATCGCCAAATGTTACGGCGGCGACATCTCCCGTAAACGAAAACTCCTCGAAAAACAAAAAGAGGGTAAAAAACGGATGAAACAGGTCGGAAATGTCGAAATTCCACAGGAAGCGTTCCTTGCTGTACTACAGATTGAAGATTGATTTTTTAGGTATTAGGTATTAGGTATTAGGTATTAGGTATTAGGTGTTAGGTATTAGGT
>CAYSJM010000096.1:5961-10096 GCA_964431385.1 uncultured Ignavibacteriaceae bacterium
AAAATAGGTTTAATTTTATTCCTGTTTTTGGTGATGATCTTGACGCTTCGTCTCTTTTTCATCTCGACATTTAGAATTACCACCAATTCGATGGAAGCCTCGCTTGAGCCGGGAGATTTTATTGTTGTAAACAAATTTCTCTTTTCGAGGCAGGAGCCTTTAAATATCCCGTTGACAAGTATAGAAATCCCATTCTTTAAATGGACAGGCTCTTCAAAACCTGAAAAAAATTCTGTCATCGTTTTTAAGTTTCCCGAGGGTCGGAAGGATGATTTTAGCAATCCCGCCTATGTTAAAAGATTGATTGCACTTCCGGGCGATACTGTAAAAATTGTAGCCGGAACGGTTTTTGTGAACGGGAAAAAATCACCCGTGCCCGGGCACCTCAAAAAGAAAAAAGTGAAATCGCAAACCGACAACAATTCACAGCTTTTCCCTGGTTACGACGATTGGAATGAAGACTGGTACGGTCCCCTCTACATCCCCAAAAAGGGAGACACCATCTCACTCGACTTAGAGAACTATTTGCAGTGGGAGGAAGTGATCAGCAAGGAACACGGCGACACATCCCTTACCGTTTTGGGGCATAAATTCCTCTTAAACGGGAAGGAAATAAATAGTTATATTGTACAAAATGATTATTATTTTGTATTGGGCGACAATCGGGACAACAGCTTGGACAGCAGGTTCTGGGGTTATGTCCCGTATGACTATATTATTGGTGAAGTGTCTTTCATTTATTGGTCGGTTGACCCTTTTTCAGACAATTTTTTCCCTGACTTAAAATTTAACAGATTCTTTAAAGCAGTTAACTAAGGTTTTTGGCATGAAAAATCTTCTTCTTCTCTCTCTTTTTTCACTATTTTTTATTGTACCTGTTTCCGCACAAGAAAACTACATGGTTTTCCTGAACAACAAAGGTTACACGGGCAGTTTTTCTCCCGGTTCACAGCTTTGGGATTTAACTGTTTCTTCTCTTTCAACCGAGAGCATAGGGAGGAGAATTAAAAATCTTGGTGAAACAGGATTTATCTCTGAAGAAGATATTCCCGTTTCTAACAGCTACATTTCGAGGCTTGAATTCGCCGGAGCGAAGGTAAGATGGATTCTAAAATGGTTCGATTGTGTTTCAATTTCCGCCGACAAACAGACCATTGAGAAGATAAAAAAACTCGATTTTGTTAAGAATGTTCGTCCCGTTATTAAGATCAAGGTACCGCTCGAGTTCCGTAACACAGTCAATCCACTCGATGACGAAATGCTCGCATCGATGAACAGCAACCGTGTAGTCCCCTCTTCGTTCATCGCATCTTCAAACCTGTTGCCGGGTGAAAATTCCGACATTTCTGAAGAAGATGCAAAGCTTTACGGCGGTTCATACATCCAGTATAAAATTTCCGATGTACCCGATGTAAACAGAATGGGTGCAAAGGGAAAAGGGGTAAGAATTGGTGTGCTCGATTCAGGTTTCGACTGGCAGAGACACGACGCCCTGAAAACCAGAAAAGTGATTGCCGAGTATGATTTTGTTAAAAAAGATAAAGTTACCGCCAACCAGGAGGGTGACCCCGCGGGGCAGCACGGTCACGGCACTTTTTGTTTCTCCGCCTGTGGTGGCTTCCTTGAAGGAAAACTTGTAGCTCCCTCACATGAAGCTGAATTTGTTCTCGCAAAAACAGAAACCACCGAATTTGAAAGAATGGTTGAAGAAGACAACTACGCAGCCGCTATTCAGTGGATGGACAGCATCGGGGTTGATATAACCACAAGTTCACTCGGTTACACCGTTTTTGATGACGCCACCTACAGATATGATGACCTCACAGGTGCTACCGCAATCTGCACAAAAGCGATAAATTATGCCTTTTCAAAAGGTATTCTCACATTCACGGCGGCAGGTAACTCAGCCGGTGATGCCTGGTTTTATGTTTCAACACCGGGTGACGGATATAATGCCCTCGCCATCGGTGCAGTAACCAAGAACAGAGAAATTGCAGATTTTTCGTCGGGTGGTCCAACCGCTGACGGCAGAATAAAACCCGATTTTTCTGCGGCGGGTGTATCAGTTTTTGGAGCACTTGCATCATCCAAAAACAAATTTGAAAGATCTAACGGAACCTCCGCAGCCACACCGATTGCTGCGGGAATCGGCGGGCAGCTCCTTTCACTCTTCCCCCATTTGAAGAATACACAGGCGAGATTTATTCTCAGATACACTTCCGACCAGAGAATGCTTCCAGACAATACCTACGGTTACGGACTTGTTTCATCGCTCGAAGCGGCTACACATCCCAATCTTGAAGTGCTTAAAAACGGTGATGTGAAGCTGCATAAAAGATTCAAAGATGAGCCAAAAGCTAAAAGCGTTTATTTGGTTTACAAAACGGGTTACAAAAAATCCGAACGGCTTAAAATGGATAAAGTCAGCAGTGGATATTATACCGTAAAACTTCCCGCAAGCGTGAAAAAGGAATCACTGGAATTTACATTCGACGCCGGTGAAAGAACCGATGGTGTGAACTTCCCGACAAAAGGAAGAAAATATTACATCCTCCCCGGGAATGAAAATGTCTTCATTTCAACCCCTGAAAAAATCGATATAAAGGCTTTCTCAAAAGAAAGAATTGCCAAATTCACCGGTGTTAATCCAAGAATTTTCACCAAATACAAAAGCGGTGCCAAAACCACCGAAATTTTGATTAACGATATAGCAGGCAACTACATCGTTTCAATCCCTGTAAGAGACCTGAACTACGACAACAGAATTATTTGGAACGGCCGCGACCGTTTCGACAAAAAAGTACCGATGGGAATCTATACCTCCACAGTAATGATTGACGGAAGACCCGCAACCAGGCAGATATTTTTCAGGAGGTAGGGGGCGATTAGACAACATGGTTACGAGTACTTTAAGAAGGTAATTTCAAGAAACCTTCTTATTTTCTCGAAAGTTTCTTGACAATTAATCTGAAAAACCTTATATTTCGATCCGGAATAATTTGAAAGGATTTATACATGGCGAATTCAGAGGAGAGCAAAAGGAAGAGAATCAAAGTCGGCACGATTCTCGATGAGGAAGTTGTGAAGATTTTGAAGGAAAGAGCATATCGCGAAGGAAAGACTATCAGCGATGTGGTTCAGGAAGCGGTTATTTCCTACAACCGGACTGAACCGGTTAGGGCAAAACTAAGAGCCGAAGCAGCCAAGAGGTTAATATCATCACCATTCGGTGTCTCGATTGAGCAATTAAATCAAGACATCGAAGAGGACTACTACGACCAATGAACCTCACGATGATTGAAGCATCCGATAATCTGATGCTTGATGCAAATATTATCCTCTATGCAATTCAGCAAAAATCTCTTCAGTGTACTGAGTTGATTAACCGTATATCATCCGGAGAGATCAACTGTTTTATTTCAACTCATGTGCTTGCAGAAGTGATGCATGTTCTGATGATCGAAGAAGCCAGAAAATTGGGTTCGATCACAAGTGGTAATCCGGCAAGAAAACTGAGTGAAAATCCCGGAATTGTAAGATCACTTTCTCAATATGAGATTTTATTCGAAGACCTGCTCAATATCGGTTTGAACATTGTCGAAGTAACAAAAAGTGACCTTCTTGATTCACTTAACATTCAAAGGCAATACGGTTTACTGACAAACGATTCTCTGATAATTGCCGTTACGAAACGCCTTGGAGTTACAAAGCTCGTGTCTGCTGACAACACATTCAGTCGTTTAAGGAACATAACCCTTTATTCTCCGGATGACATTTTAACCACCTGACCCTGAATTTACAGGATATTATATGGACATAGTACTTTTCAATTCCTCATCTCCCGATTAAAACAAAAGCCCCCCAGTAATAAGGTTTTGGATACTCCCTCATAAGCTCGAGTTGAGCGAGGCGAAGAGCTTCCGGTTTAGTGATACTTGTGGCATAGTTACCCATGAACTTTATCATCAGCTCTTTTGTAGCGTTGTCGTCCACTTTCCAGAGGCTCATACTCATCAATAAGATATTCCCCCATGACGGAATTTTTAAATTGCTGGTGTTCCGAGGGATTCCAGCTGTTCAATCCATTCCCTAAAATGTCTGCATCTCTCTTTTAGTTTCGGAATACCTGTATTCC
>CAYSJM010000097.1:0-10012 GCA_964431385.1 uncultured Ignavibacteriaceae bacterium
TAAATATAAAAAAGCTGCCCCGGTCTCACAAGGCAGCTTTATCACAGACTAAAGTAGTCGTTATCGTGAAAGTAAAATCAATTACTGTTTGGTTTTGGTAGCTTCTTAGAAAGAATCAGCTCCGGGACCTTCTTCTCCACCCTTCTTCTGCTGTTTTTTGAAGCTGTTGAAGGTGTAGGTTAAGCCTACATAGACATTTCTGGAATCGTTTTTACGGTAATTTGACAAATCAAAATTTGTACCGACAGTTGAATATGACCACTTCATAGTATTAAAGAGATCGGAAACTCTAACTGTAAGGGAGAGATTACCATCGAAGAAATCCTGCTTGTAAGCTACATCCATGAAGTACATTTCTTCAGTTCTGCCTTGTGCATTCACATTTGGGGCATTGTAGTTGAAGAGTATCTGCATACTTGCACCTTCAAAAAGGTTGAGGGATGAAACAAGTTTGGCATTCCAACTGTAGTCGTCGCGTTCGATTTTTGTCAACCCTGATTGACCATTGAGTTGCACCTTAAAGTATGAGAAACTTGGCATCAATCTTATTCCGGGCAACACTTCACCACCTGTGCTTACTTCAAATCCGATATTTTTTTGTGTAGCTATGTTATCCCATGTGGTTTCGGTGATCCCATTGCCAACTAACCGGGTGAACGGATTAATCGCTCCATTTGTCTGGCGATAAAATAGTGTGGTCATAAAGTTAAGTTTGCCCATGAAGAGCGAATAACCCAACTCATACGAATCGGTAAATTGTGGATCGATATTCGGATTACCAAACGAGATATTTAACGAATCTGTATTATCGACAAATGGATTCACTTGTCTCGGGTTTGGTCTGTCAACTCTACGGCTATAGTTAGCCCTAATCTCCTGGATCATGCTTGGAGAATAAGTAAGGTAAAATGACGGGAAAAAGTCAGTGTAATTTTTTTGAACCTTCACATTTGTTCTGTCGGTGCTACCGTCAGTTATGGTGGTCTCTGACCTTAGCCCTGCCTGATATTTAAAGTCGCCAAAACTTCCCGTAAATATTGCAAAAGCAGCATGAATCTGTTCTTTATATTCAAAAACATTCGTTTGGTTTGTGTTTAACACCCATGCATCAGAAACGGGGTCGTTGTTGAAGTATGAGACACCCGAGTTCAAATCTCTAAATGTGGTTTTGATACCTGTTTCAAGCTTTGTAGTACTTTCAAAAAGAGGCATCGACCAGTTCAGAGAACCGACAAGAAATTCGAATTTATTTTTTGAGTCACTTCTGGTTTTAAGTAGTGAAGTGTTGTTAAATCTGTCAACATTTGAAAAGCTGTTGAGGTTAACATCATTTCTCGAAAAAGTTACATCAGCACTAAATTCGGTGTTTTTATCAGTAAAGGTTCTTTTGTAGTTCAGCGAATAATTCTGGTTTTCGAAATCTCGTCCGGCTTCGCTGTATCTCTGATAAACTTCTGCAGGTGTACCTGTTGAAGTGGAGGTATTCAGAGTTTTAAATGCGTTATCGAAGTTAAATTTCCTGTAATTACCTTGAAGTGTAATGGTATTAAAGTCATCGAGGTACCAGTCGAATCCAAGGTTATAGTTACTCATATTCATGGTAAAATTACCATTGGAAGACTGCGACAGGATATTTGTGGAACCGGGATAAAAAGCGGTTCTGACAGAATTTCCATCATTCATAAAGTTATTAACTCTAAAGTCGAAATTCCCAAAAATATTGATATGTTCGAGTTTGTAGTTAAGGTTTACGGATGAATTATATTTATCGTTAGTACCAACATTTGAAGAAAGCATACCGTTAATACCGAGATTCGATTTTTTCTTCAATTTAATGTTCACAATTCCTGCAGTTCCTTCGGCGTCATATTTAGCAGAAGGGTTGGTAACCAATTCGATAGATTCAATTGAACCTGCCGGAATTGAAGCAAGGATATCGCCAATCGATTGTCCGCCTGTGTTTGCAGGTCGCCCATCTATCAAAATTTTAACATTTCCATTCCCGCGAAGGGTCAGGTTTCCATCGATATCGACTTGAACAGAGGGGACATTCCGAAGTACATCTGCAGCATTTCCACCCGCAGAGGCAATGTTTTTATCGACATTGATAATCTGTTTATCGAGATTGTTAATAATACCGTCTTTTTCACCGGTAACCACCACTTCATCAGTGGTCATTCCTGAGGGTCGGAGCTTTAGTACGCCCAAATCGACAGAAAGGCTTTTTGGTGTTACCAGAATAGAATCAATAATCAGTTTATCATATCCAATGAAGGAAATTTCAGCGGAATAAAACCCAAATGGCACTTGTGACATCTTAAATGCACCTGCGATGTCGGTTACGGTACCGTTTACAAGAGCTTTGTCTTTTTTGCGATAGATTACAAAATTACCGTATTCGACAGGTTTGCCTGTTTTTGCATCAACGAGTACACCGGAAATTTCGCCTGAAGGATCGGCTCCACCGGGTGTATTGACGGGTTTTTTTTGTTGACTTTGACCTTCACTCGTTAAAAAAAGGAGTGATATAATTGAAAAAAATATTATGCGTCTCATTTTCCTCGATGTAGAAATTTAATAATACTGATAATTGGACAGCCAAAATCACAAAAAGATTAATAATATCCGGAAATTTTGGTTGAGTGGTTCATAGACTAAACAAGCGGTTAAAAAGAATGGTTTCTTATTGATAGTTTTATAGTCACAATTTGATAATTTAATCGATAAATTACTTATTTTTGTCTTATTATAAATTGACAGTATATAAATTCATTAAATCCAATCCAGTCGAGATTTTAATATGCCTGATTCAGAGATGGATCTTTCCACACTAAAAATTGACCGTTCGAAGAGAAAAAATCCAGAAAATCGCGGAAAATATATAAAAACAGGGGTCTTTATACTCCTTCTCATTGCGTTTGCGTGGGCAATCTACTACTTTTTTGGCGATATTTTTAATCCGCCCATGGAAGTGAAACTTACAACAGCAGTAATGCAGACACCTACTGAAAGCGAAGCACTTCTTACAGGTAATGGTTATGTTGTTGCCCAACGGAAGGCATCGATTGCTTCAAAAGCCATGGGACGCCTCATTTACCTTAAGGTAGTGGAGGGAGATAAAGTTAAAAAAAATGAAGTGATTGCCCGGCTCGAAGACACCGATATTCTGGCACAGATTGAGCAAGCTGAATCGAATCTGAAACTTGCAGAGACTGATCTGAAGGAGGCTGAAAACAATTTCCGACGGACAAAACAACTGTTCGAGAGAAATGCAACCACCGAGATGGAGCTCGATGCTGCAGAAACGAGACTTAAAAGAGTTGTTGCTGGTATCGATTACGCAAAAACTCAGATTGCACGACTTAAAGTTGACCTTGAAAACACCCTCATCAGAGCACCTTTTGACGGGACGGTTTTAACAAAAAACGCCGAAGTCGGTGAGGTGGTTTCTCCTCTTTCAGGAGGTGCCAACTCAAGAGCCGCAGTAGTAACAATTGCTGATATGAACTCGTTGCAGGTTGAGGCTGATGTCTCTGAGTCAAATATCGATAAAATTGAATTGAATATGGAGTGCCAGGTTTACCTCGATGCATATCCCGATAAAGGATACGCCGGTTTTGTTGCCAAGGTAGTACCAACAGCCGACAGGTCAAAAGCTACGGTATTGGTTAAGATCGGTTTTAAAGATTACGACGGCAAAGTACTGCCTGAAATGAGGGCAAGGGTATCATTCCTTGCTGAACCTGTAAAAAACACTGATCAAAAGCCGTTTCTTGCCATTCCTGTAACATCGGTGGTGACGAGAGAAAACAAAAAGTATATTTACAAAGTAATTGACGACAAAATAGTGGAAATTCCTGTAACTACAGGGAAAGAATATGGTACTACTGTCGAAATAAAAGCCGGTCTGACTG
Organism: uncultured Ignavibacteriaceae bacterium; assembly: GCA_964431385.1. GTDB lineage: Bacteria > Bacteroidota > Ignavibacteria > Ignavibacteriales > Ignavibacteriaceae > UTCHB3. The sequence continues at coordinate 3,915 of CAYSJM010000097.1, forward strand.
AAGGAGATAAAATTCTCGAGAAGGTCACAAAAGAAATTACACCGGGATTAAAAGTGAAAATCAAACAATAACAGGCAAAATATGTCATCATTAATAGATATCAACAATCTTCAAAAATCGTATTGGAGAAATAATCTCGAGATTCCTGTACTAAACAAACTGAGCCTTGGGGTCGAGAGTGGTGAATTTCTGGCACTGATGGGACCATCAGGTTCAGGTAAAACAACACTTCTAAATATGATAGCCGGAATTGACAGACCAACTCAAGGTACAATAAACATTAGCGGTGAGGACATCGGGCGGATGAGTGAGTCCAATCTTGCCAAATGGAGATCGGCAAACATTGGTTTTGTATTTCAGTTTTATAACCTGATACCCGTTCTCACTGCTTTTGAAAATGTCGAATTGCCACTATTGTTGACAAAACTCAAAAAAGACGAGCGAAAAAAACATGTGGAAACGGCTTTAACCATCGTCGGACTTGGTGACAGGATGCATCATTCGCCAAAACAGCTTTCCGGTGGTCAGGAGCAGAGAGTTGCCATCGCCCGTGCGATAGTGACAGATCCCGTTATAATTGTGGCAGATGAACCTACAGGAGATTTGGATAAAAATTCGGCTACAGAAATTTTATCATTGTTGGAAAAACTTAACAAAGAGTATAAAAAGACGATTGTTATGGTTACACACGATCCACACGCAGCCGAAAGTGCGAGTCGGATTCTTCATCTTGAGAAGGGTGAATTGGTTAAGGAGACGAAATGAAAATCTTAAAGATTATGCTGAAAAATGCACTTCGGCACAAGTTACGATCTTTTCTTACAATTCTTGGAATTTCAGTCGCTGTAATCGCATTTGTCGTGATGCGTACAATTATTACTGCCTGGGATATCGGCGTTGAAGCCGCTGCTGCCGACAGAGTAATAGTCCGTAACTCTGTTTCATTTATTTTCCCTCTCCCTGTCGCATATAAAGACAAAATCGAGAAAATCGATGGTGTAAAAACTGTTTCCTGGGCAAATTGGTTTCAGGGAGTTTACAAGGATAAAGAAAATTTCTTTGGCAGAATGGCAGTTGACCATAACACCTTTTTTGAAGTATATCCAGAATTTATGATAACTCCGGAAGAGAAGGCTGCATTTCAAAAAGATATTCAATCATGCGTTATCGGTGAAGCAACAGCAACAAAATTTAACATTAAAAAAGGGGATATCGTAACCATCGAGGGCGATATCTACCCCGGAAACTGGGATTTTAAAGTTGCTGCTGTTTATAAAGCTCGCGACAAAATTACCGATGCTACCGGTATGTATTTCCGCTGGGACTATCTTAATGAAAGATTGGAAAAGGAATCCCCCACAAGAGCTAATGAAGTTGGTTGGTATATAATAAAAGTTACCAATCCCGATAAAATTGCGGCAATTTCGCAAAAAGTGGACAATTATTTTGTAAACAGTTCATCATCCACTAAAACAGAGTCGGAACGGGCATTTAATCAAGGTTTTCTTGCCTCCACCAGTGCAATAATTACTGCGATGAACATCGTTTCTTATGTAATCATCGGCATTATAATGCTCGTACTTGGAAACACAATGATTATGGCTGCAAGAGAGAGATCGAGAGAATATTCAGTTTTGAAAACTCTCGGATTCTCCGGCAAACATCTTACCGGCCTGATTCTTGGAGAATCATTGATTATCTCTTTCCTCGGTGGAGTGGTTGGTTTATTGCTCGGCATTTCACTTGTTGACGGACTGAGTCAGGTTGTGCCAAAGACTATTTTCCCCGTTCTCGAAGTGAAGACAATGACTATAATTTTTGCATTTTTCTCAGCAATGCTTGTTGGAATGATAGCATCCATTTTCCCTATTCACAAAGCCATCAATACCAAAATTGTTGATGGATTCAGATTTGTAGGTTAAGGAGACTCTTTATGATACCATTAAAATATACAATAAACAGTCTGAGAAGAAGAAAACTTACCACTTCTATTACAATTGCAGGAGTGGCACTTGTTGCCTTCGTGTTCGCCGCAGTCTTGATGATGGCTTATGGAATTGAAAAAACACTTAAATCGACCGGTTCTCCTGACAATATTAAAATTGTTAGAAAATCTGCAACAGGTGAGATTTCGAGTCTTATAGATGGTGACGCACAGTCAATAATTGCAACTTCACCATTAATCAGTAAATCGAAATCCGGGCAACCACTTATCTCGAAGGAACCTGTAGTTTTGATCAACCTCACCCGGGATGACGGTGCCACAGGAAATTTGACCGTGAGAGGATTAAATGATTCTTACAAGGAACTGAGGTCTCAGGTTAAAATTATTGAAGGTCGCGAGTTTAAGTTTGGAGTAAACGAACTGATTGTGGGTGACGCCCTCGTTGCTAAATTCCCGGAGACACAAATTGGTAAAAAAATCAAGTTTGCCGGTGGTGATTGGACTGTGGTTGGAATATTCACTACTGACGGAAGTGGATTTGACTCAGAGCTTTGGGGAGATGCTTCCCAAATTCTTACTGCCTTCAACAGAGGCAGCACTGTAAGCACAATGACTACAAAACTCTTGACACCTGAGAGCCTCGACCAATTCAATCAATTCCTTCTGAAAGATAAAAGATTAAATCAGTATGAAGCCATGGCTGAACAAAAATATTATGCTGACCAGTCTGAGGCTCTCTCACTGTTCATTAGTATCGTAGGAATTTTTGTTACAGTAATCTTCAGCTTTGGTGCAACTATTGGTGCCACCATCACAATGTATTCGGCGGTAGCAAATCGTACTGTTGAAATTGGAACGATGAGGGCACTCGGATTCAGCAGGAGGAGCATCCTGCTTGCATTTCTGATTGAGTCCCTTTTCCTTGCACTTTTGGGAGGCTTAATTGGGCTTGGGCTCGCTTCTTTTCTCTCATTTGTTAAAATTTCGACACTGAATTTTGCCTCATTTTCGGAGATTGCGTTCAGTTTTTCACTTTCTCCGGCGATTATTGTAACATCGCTGATGTTTTCACTGGTTATGGGTTTTATCGGCGGATTTCTGCCGTCATTCAGGGCTGCACGACTAAATATTGTTAATGCACTTAGAGGGATGTAGCACTTCTCCTGTTCCCTCTTTTGTTTATCTTTGCTTAGCGAATAACAAGAATTTTGATGAGCAAATTTAAATCGGTAGTTTTACTCTTTTTCATCCTCCAGGTTATCGGTTTTTCTCAAAACCTCCTGGAGGATGGAAAAGATATTTTCCGCAGAGCTGAAACTAATGATACAGTTCAAGTTGAGCTGTATAAAGATGCTGCCAATTTGCTCGAACAGTATTTGGAGCACGATTCAACAAATTCCGAAGCCCATTATTTTCTGGGATATTCGTACGACAGGATATCTCTCCCCTCCATGAATCATCTTTCAATGCTCGATATGTCTTACCTGAGGAAGGCAGTTGTTCATTTTCTTAAGTCAATCGAACTTTCTCCTGAATACAAAGGCGAATCATGGCATTTAAGTGCTTATTCAAAGATTATTTCAATTTGGGGAAGTGCTGCCCTGTCATACATGGTGAAGGGGAAGCCTGATTCTGCAAAAATTTGTTTCAGACAGATCATGAAAAATGGAGTAATTTCGGCAGCCTATTTTGAGTATGGCGAGAATCTCCTTAGATCCATTCCGCAAAATGCCATCGTTTTTTCTGAAGACGAATTGGAAACTTTCATCGTTTATTACCTCCAGTTGATGGATGGGCTGAGAAAAGATGTAACTTTTCTTCATGCCGGATTTTTGAATGCACCTGAGTATGTTAAATTGGTAAAAACAAACTACCTCTTGGGTAGTTACAACGCCGGTATGGATATGACAGAGGATGAAATTGAAAATCTTCAGCCTCAATTCAAGAAACCTGAAAAACTTAATATGGAGATACCACTTTCGATCCTTGATAAATACAAAGTCGAAAGCAAGGAACGATTTCCAAAATTGACATTTGTTTTCCCACCAGCACTCGAAAAAGGCGGGGATTCTTCTCAATTTATTGTGTCAGCATCAGAGCAGGTAATGCTGGATGTGATTAATAAAACAAAATGGCTCAGGGATATCTGCTTTACTCCAACCTACCAGGGGAGGGTACGAACTCTCTTTTCGAGTTATCTTAGATCAGAAGGGCTTGCATACAGAATGCTGCCTTATAACACTGCGAGCAGAAATGAGAGAATAAATGGAGATCTACTCGAAGTGCTTTTGAGTACTCCTCCAAATTATTTTGATGAAACTGCAAATTTTGGGATGCCCTTCGACTTTAGTTCCATTAATTCAGAGGAAGTGGTTCTCGACAAGTCGTTATATTCGCTGATTGATAACTACTCAAACCTCTATTTTGATCTCGCAGATTCATACTTGATTTTGGATAATAAAGGACAGGCTCGAAGGGTGATGATCTATTTTGATATGAACCTTAAGCCCGGAAATCTAATTAGAAATTATTCAACAATCTACAGAGCGGCACTTCTTTATGATAGAGTCGGTGAAATAAATGATTTTAACAGGTTGGGAATTTTAGCCGAACAATTTGCCCTGAAACAACTTGAAATTGACCCCTTCTCCTACGATGACACCGGTAGCCCCTACGATATGCTGCTCGATTATTACATCAAAACCAACAATATGGGGAAATTAATCGATATGCTCCGCAGCCTCCTGGAAAAATACCCCGAAAACCCGGAGATTAAAGAAAAACTTGATGTCCTGACTAATGCAAAAATGCAATAATTAAGCAGTTTTGGCTACCTGTTCAAGTGAAAAAGCCTGTGTTTCTCCACTAATTTGACCATCTGATTTCTAAGTGTTGTTACCTGCAGATCACTATATTTGTATATTCCAAACAATTAAAATTTCGATTATATGAAAAAGCAAATTTATCTTTCGTCCGACTTTAAGACTCTAATCGAAAAAAACGGTTATTATGTTGATAAGTCGCATTACATCCCGCTTTTGGAAAATAGCTCCAATCCCTACTTGTTTTTTCTTCGTCCACGGCGTTTTGGAAAATCCTTGCTTATTTCCATGCTTGAACACTATTATGGTATTCAATACAACGATCAGTTTGATGAATTGTTTGGCAATTACTATATCGGACAACCTGATAACACTACTCCGCTTAAAAACTCATATTATACTCTTAAATTTGAATTTGCTGGTATTGATACCTCTAACTCTAAAAATATCATGCCAACATTCAAGAATAAAGTGCTGGCGGGTATAAAACTCTTTGCCATGCAATATGGATTTTTTACAGATAGTGAAGTAGATTCATTTATTAATGAGTTAACACCGGCTGATATCCTCACAAAATTTTTCCCCACATTGCTTTTTAGGGGATTTAGTGGTAAAATTTTCATTTTAATAGATGAATATGACCATTTCGCAAACGAATTGTTTGCCTTTAGAGAAGAACATCTTCAAGAAGTTGTCTCAAGAAACGGATGGGTACGAAAGTTTTATGAAGTGATAAAACAGTACTCAGGTGAAGGATTGGTCAGTCGCTTTTTCGCCACAGGTGTTGCTCCCGTCACATTGGACAGTATGACGAGCGGATTTAATATTGCTTACAACATCACCCTTGATCCGAGATTTCATACTCTTGCAGGATTTACTGAAGCTGAATTAAAAGAACTGATTCTTGGTACAATATATGAAGAAGGGAAGTTTGACATTGAAAAATTACTTATAGACATGCGTACCTGGTTTAACGGAAGCAGATTTTCACCTCGTGGGGGTGAAAGGCTCTATAATCCACAATTGGTGCTGAGTTTTCTTTCCTCATTTAGTTCTGATTATTCCTATCCAAGCGAAATCACTGACAACAATGTAACAAGTGACTGGAAGAAGATAAGTAATATTTTAGCAAAACTTCCCAGACAAGACAGGGACTCGATCGTAGATGAAGTTTATATAAACGAAGCAATTGAGGGGGGAATTGCGACCCAGTTTAATCTTGAGATGCCATATAGACGGGCTGATGCAATATCTGTCCTTTTTTATAATGGACTACTGACTATCGATAAAGAAGAGTATGGAATAACCAGGTTTGTGATTCCAAATTATGT
>CAYSJM010000098.1:0-9954 GCA_964431385.1 uncultured Ignavibacteriaceae bacterium
TCAGATTTTCGAACAGAGTTGAGTTGGTGAAATTGGGGTTTTCAGCCACTTCAAGTTCAAACTTCATTCCCGGTGTTATTGCTGCTGGAAGTCCCCATGAAATCACAGGTGAAGTTGTTCCAACCAACACATTATGCGGTCCACCAACAATCGGAGTGGCAGGTGCAAACGCTCCGGGGTTTATCGAGAACGATTCAACCGCTGAGAAAGCACCATAAGAAAGACCACCAAAGTGAGCCCTTACTTTCCACCAGTAGGTAGCACCTTCAACAAGACCTGTAACATTTAACGAAGTGGTGGTTGAATATGCGGTTGTCGTTGCTCCGTTAGCAAATACATCGGAGTAACTGTAAACAATTTCATAGCCGACTATGCCACTCGTTGACCCGTTAACCCACCAGTTCAACTGTGGATCGACTGTGAACAGAATTGCATTACCAACAGGCCATGAAAGAATTGGTGCTCCAGGTGTGGTTCCGCTGTAGATAGTGAAATGATCGGATGACCACGCTGAATTGGAACCGCCATCGGTAGCGGCAACTGCCCAGTAAATATGTTGTCCTTCAGCGAACGGTATAGTGAAATTGTAGAAAGTGTTGGATGCTCCGAGAACCATTACTGTACCCGTATAATCTGAGTTCCAGTTGCTCGAATTTGATCCAATTTTCCATCTGACCACATACCCGGTAATTCCCAGAGGTGAGCCTTCAAGATACCATGAAAGAGATGGCAGGGTAGTATAAACAGTTGGGTTTCCTGTCGGCCAGCTAAGCACAGGATAACCATTTGCCACACCTCCTGCAACTGTAAATACTCCCAGAGCTGAATTAACAGTCTGATTAAGGGCATTATGTGCACGAACCTGATAATAATATGTAGTTCCCGGAGTCAGGTTTGCGACCTGCACAAAAAGATTTGTGCCGGCATAAAAGTCGGTCCAGGTTGCAAACGATGGACTGGTACTTATTCTTACATAAAAATCGAGTCCGGTTCCGGCTTCACCCAAATACCAGTGAATATATGGAGCAGTTGTGTAAACAAGTGCATTGTTTATCGGGTATGAAAGTTGTGGAGTTACAAGAGCTCCACCACCCCATGGCTGGAATATCTGGAATGGGCTCCAGTCGGAGGTTTGTTCATCACCCGTGCCTCGTTTATAAACGCTTCTGACTCTCCAATAATGATATACAGCAGCAGATAACGGAGTTGTTATTTGATGATATATATTTGAAATGTTGGTTGCAGAGTAAACTACAGGTGCAGCATTTGAACCAGCCCGCACTTCAACATCAAATGTTATATCAGGGCTGTAACCGGCGGTGTACCAGTTCAGTTGAGGGCTGTTAGTGTAAACTCTCACGGAACCGGTTGGCCATGAAGGAGTTGGGATAGTTGCTCCCCCACTTGTACTAAAATGATGTGTAGCAGAGTATGCCATCACCTGATTTGCACTATTTAACAGTACAACTCTCCAGAAATATCTAAGACCTCCGAGTAAATTAACTGTTTGGAAAAGATTTGTGGAAGTGCCTGTGAAATTTGAAGTAAGCCAATCTGTCCTTATCGGTGCAGTAAGAGCTGACTTAACCTGTAACTTAAATTTCAAACCATTGTTTGCCTGATTAATACCATAGGTAAACATCACGCTGTTAAGAAATACAGAGTCCCCGTTTGCAGGATTGTACTGGCTGACTGTAACTGCCGGGTATGTTCTGAAATGCCAGATAGGTGATTTAATGCTCACGCTGCCATCTTTACCAACAAGCTGCCAGTAATACATTGTGTTAGGTGCAAGAGGGAAGGGGAATGTCCCAGGGGATACTTCATCCTCTGTGTTTTCATTGTAATCGACACTCGTGGTATTTGCAGGGATGTTTAAATCGGTGAAAAACACACCACCATTAAACGCAGCCTGCGACCCGCCTGCTGTCGAGATTCTTAATTCGTATCCTGTTTCCCATGCAACATCATCCCAGGCGAAAGAAGGTTCAAGAGTATGTCCTGTCACTCCGTTTATGGGGGTGGTTAAAATGTCGAGTGGGGTGTAGAATGTTCTCTCTGTGGCTGCTGTATGGTTCTCACCATTGTTATGAGCTGACATATCGCTTACCTCAGCGTTAATTGTCCACCAGTATTTTGTGGCAATTGCCAGCCCAACAGGATTAACGACAAACGAACCGGGATTTACGGGTGTCGTCAAATTGGTGTTTGCACCAACTGTAAGTCCGGGAGCAGTACCAACAAGCAGATGGTAAAGAACATTGTTTGTATTCGGATTGATGCTAAATTCGAGATCGGGCGACATTACTAATGATTCATACTCTGTTACCGGTGAAACGAGCACAGGGGTGTCGAGAAGAGTAGTAAATGATCGTGTTGCTGAATAATTTGTCACACCCGCTGCATCGGTTACCGCTGCTCTCCAGTAGTATCTTGTGTTGTATTGCAAGACAGCCGGGGGAACATTGTAAGTCGGAGCTCCCGAGAACGCACTTGAAGCATGCACCAGATTTGTGAGTCCGGCATCGCTGTAAATTTCGACCACGAAACTGAAAGCAGGCATTCCACCTCCCATAATCCATCCTATCGTCGGTGTTAAACTTACAAAAGGTTGATTAACAGCAGGTTGTACAGGTATTATAATCGGGGCTACATATCCAAATGCGGCGTACATGCCGAGTGAATTCTGACCTGTAATCGTAAGGGTGTTGTTGACGGTGTTAAGCGTAAACGGAACAGCAGACCAGGTTACGCCGTTATCAGTCGATTTCAGCGGAACGAGGTCACTTTCTGTGTTCCCGTTTAGTTCAGAATCATCGTAGTGAAAAACGAGAGTTGCATTAAGTCCGGTATTAAGTGTAGGGTTGAGCTTAAAAAATCTCTTTATGCCGGTTGCAGCACCCAACGGCCATGCAAAATGAGTCCTCTGTACGAGTGTTGGACCCAAATTAGCCGTTGAAGTTAAACTCATTCCAAAATTGGCTGCATTATCGTTATTTGGTGCATTCAAAAGAACACTTGTCATAATTGTGCCGTTGCTCAGCAGACCTGAACCCGACTCAACTAATTTACCAAACTGCCCCATAAAAATATTGCTGCCTGTCAGGTCTAAAGGAAGTGTTGTTCCCAGAAGACTGCCTGCCACCATCATCCCCGATGTGCTTGTGATACCCGGCGTTGTAACAGTCGCATTAAACCAAGAGATACCACCCGTAAGAGAAGGAATGTTTGCGAGAGATGAAATTGCATTCAGACCCACGCTGCTTGTATTATCGGGAGTTGTAAGACTGCCCCAGTTCTGAGCATTTGTAAGGTCGCTGCTCACTCCGCCAACCCAGGAATGGAAAGGAGACTGTGTTGAAAAATCGATGTCGCCTTCAATGTTGGAGGTTGTTAAATTAAATTGATTTGAAGTGTAATCGTAGAAAAATGTCTGGGAAACATTTGGGGTTTGATCAAAACGATACTGGGCATAAAGACCTGATTCGTTGCTGTTTACGGAAGTATTCATACCCTCGAGTATTTGTCCTTCGGTTCGTTCGTTCGTCCAGATTCTTAATTCATCCATGTATGCATTAACAAAATGTTGAACACCGTCGAGTGAGCCCACGAACATTGTACCACTTGAGTTTAGCGTTGCAGCCGAAACATCCTGTGCAATAACAAATCCATCTTTATACAGCTTTCTCACACCCGAGGTTCTGTTGTAGGTTATTGCGTAGTGATGCCAGTTGACATCGAGAGGACCACCCGGACCCACCAGTTCATTCCCGTAAAAAGAGAGATAAAATCCATTGGGGTTGGAGATATCGGCTGATGATTTAAAGCCGACAGTGAGTTGCTGATTGTTTGAGGCAGTACCCTGCTTAAGTACCACTTGTTCAGTTCCTCCACCTGTGTGGCGTAACCAAAATTCTATCGAAAGATCGGTTGCATTTAGTACAGGATCGGGTGCTGAAGATTGAGCAAATTCATCAACTCCATCAAATTTAATTGCCTGACGAGGTCCTGCGGTGGCACCTGAGACTGCCCATGTCGGGTCGGTAACATCAACTCCGGCGGTTAGTCCGAGTGTAACAGTGTTAGCAGGGGCGTTTCCATTGTCGGTGGGAGTCTGACCTGTACCTTCATCAAGAGGCAAGTAAAGGGTGAGGTTTGAAGTTGCCGCAGATTCAGTTCTGTACATATCCTGTCTGATCTGATCTGCTGTTCTTGCCCCATTCCAGACTTTAATTTCATCCATCTTGCCATTGAGAGGGGCAAGACCGTCATTGTCGCGCCCAAAGAGGACATTACCAATGGAAGCTGAAGCTCCAAGCTGTGTAGCGGGAATGGTTCCTGTGTTGTAAAGAATTCCATCCACATAGACAAGAAACTGGGTTGCAGTTTTTACAAGAGTGATGTAGTACCATCTTGAATCGGTTATTATGACGGAGGGTCCGGTTAAAAAGTAGTTTCCACCTGCTGAAAAACGATCAATGCGGCAACTGACAACACCTGCATTCATCCAAATGGAGTATTGAACTGTTCCGATTGCACTAAAATGTTTGTGAAACAGATACTGATTACCCACAGCGGCAGGGTTGTTTGGATAAACCCAGAATGAGGTTGTAAACTGACTCGACCCGCTAAGGTTAAGTCCTGTTCCCGCACCTGCATCCACTTTTATTAAGTCGTCAGTACCGTCGAAACTCAAAGCGTTTCCACCATTCTGACCATAAACTGAGGTGGTAAAAATTAATAGCGTAAAAACTGATAAAAAGTACCTTAAATACTTCATCTGTTTCTCCTTCGGTTAAATTTGATGAAAAACTTCACCCGTAATTTGCAGGTGAAGAAAACTCCCCCAAAGCGTCAAAAAATTATGCTTTGTCGTTATAATTTACATTAAGTATTATTAGCAGCCAAAGAGAAAATGAAGTTTTTGAAAAATAATTCATCGGGAGGGGGCGTTATGCGAAATATCACATAAAAAAAGCCGCCCCTTTTCAGAGCGGCTTCTAAATTATTACTTATGATTTCTGATTTTCAGCCATCAGCCTTCAAAATTCATCCTTCAAAAGCTTACTTCAACAGCGTCATCTTGCGGACGGCAACATTTGCACCGGCTTCAATTCTGTAGAAGTAGATGCCTGACGGAAGAGCAGCAGCGTTGAATTCAACGGCATGATTTCCGGCAACCATCGGTCCATTAACAAGTTCAGCAACTTTTTCACCGAGAGTGTTGAAAACTGAAAGTTTTACGGTCACATCTGCGGGGAGAGCAAAGTTGATCTTTGTTGAAGGATTAAATGGGTTCGGGAAATTCTGACCAAGAGCAAATTCAGCAGGAATCTGTGAAGCGTCTTTTACATCAGTTACACCGTCGATAACTCTGAAGTTACCAAGCGCTGAGTAGTATGAGTAGTTGCCGTCACTGTTTTTGGTTCTTACTCTCCAGAAATAACTCTTGTTTTTTGCGAGTCCTTCCATTGATTTGCGGGCCATGGTAAGATCGGAGAAAACAGATGAGCCTGTGAAATTCTGGTTGTCAGCAAATTCAAGTTCATACTTAGTCCCTGCGGCAAGAGCTGTTGGAACTACCCATGACAGAACAGGTGAAGTGGTTGTAATCATTATGTTGTCTGGTCCACCCACAATTGGAGTAACAGGGGCAAACGAGCCAGGATTAACAGTGAACGATTCAACCGCCGAGAAAGCACCGTATGAGAGACCGCCAAAATGAGCTCTGACTTTCCACCAGTAAGTGGCTCCTTCAACCAATCCCGTCACATTAAGTGAAGTGGAGGTTGAGTATGCAGTTGTGGTTGCAGCGGGAGCAAAAACATCAGAGTAGCTGTAAACAACCTGATAACCAACGATTCCTGATGTGGAACCGTTAACCCACCAGTTCAACTGTGGATCAACTGTGTAGATTAGAGCATTACCTGAGGGCCATGAAATTACAGGTTCACCCGGTGTTGCACCACTGTAGATGGTGAAATAGCTTGATGCCCATGCTGAATGGGTGACGCCGTTGGTGGCGGCAACTGCCCAGTAAACAACCTGCCCTTCAGCAAATGGAACAACAAAATTGTAGAATGTATTGCCTGAACCAACTACATTAAATGTACCTGTGTAGTCACCATCCCAGTTACCGGAATTCGATCCAACTTTGTATCTAACTATATATCCGGTAATTCCGAGGGCTGAACCTTCGAGGTACCATGAGAGGGAAGGAAGTGTTGTGTAAACTGTTGGGTTACCAACCGGCCAGTTAAGAACAGGATATCCGTTGGCTACACCTCCGACTACATTAAATGTAGCGTGAGTTGACCAGCCTGATTCGTTTACGGTATTGTCAGATCTGACTCTCCAGTGGTAGGTTGTACCCGGGATGAGGCCTGAAAGCATGTAAAACTGATCGGTTACATTGTCGATCTGTGTGAAACTGCCAAATAAAGGATCGGTTCCGTACTGAATGTCATATCTTAAACCGGTACCATCCTGACCAAGCCACCAGTAAAGATATGGTGAAGTGGTGTAAACATCGAGGTTATCGGTTGGATACGACGGATTTGGAATTACGAGTGTGCCTGAACCCCATGTCTGGAATTTCTGGTATGCACTCCATGCAGAAATTTGTTCATCGGGTGTACCGCGTTTGTAAACACTTCTGACTGTCCAGTAGTAGAAGGTTCCGGGTAACAAATTTGTGGCAACCTGATGGTAAATATTGCTTAGGTTTGTTGCACTATAAGCAACAGGTACCAGAGTTGAATCAAGTTTGATCTGCACATCAAATGTGATATCTGCACTGTAACCTGCTGTGTACCAGTAGAGTTGTGGGGCGTTAGTGTAAACTTTTGCACCACCAACAGGCCATGATGGATATGGAACTGTAGCACCACCACTCGTATTAAAGTAAATGGTTGGTGAATAAGCCATAACCTGATTCGCGTTATTCAGGAGTATGACTCTCCAATAGTATTTTGTTCCACCCAAAAGGTTGACAGTCTGATTCAGATTAACTGAAGTTCCGCTGAAATTTGAAGTTAACCAGTCTGTTTTTACAGGAGCAACGGTTGCGGCTTTAACCTGAAGTTTGAACTTCAGATCATTTGTTGCCTGATTGATTCCGTATGAGAAGATTACATCATTCAGATAAACCAAGTCACCGTTTGCAGGATTGTACTGACTGACAGTAACCGCGGGGTATGTGGTAAAATGCCAGATTGGTGAAGGAATACTCACGCTTCCGTCTTTAGCCACCAATTGCCAGTAGTAGGTTGTGTTGGCGGTAAGAGGGAAGGCATATTGTGGTCCGGGACCTTCGTTCAGAGTATTCTCGTCATAACTTAAAGTTGTGGTGTTTGCCGGAATGGCAAGATCGGTAAAAAACACACCAGCGTTAAATGCGAGTTGCGACCCGCCTGCGGTTGAAATTCTTAATTCATATTCTGTTTCAAACAGAACATCAGTCCAAGCAAAAGTTGGTTCGAGAGTATGTCCCGTAACACCGTTGATTGGGGTTGTTAGAACATCGAGAGGGGTGTAAAAAGTTCTTTCGGTTGCTGCCTGGTTGAACTCTCCGTTATTGTCAGCACCTGCATCGTCCACGATCGCGTTTATAGTCCACCAGTATTTGGTAGCCGGTAATAATGCGAGGGGTGTGGTTGAGAGAGAACCGGGATTAATACCGGTTGTTCTGTTCAGGTTTGCACCTACAGTAAGTCCGGGAGCCGTACCCGTCAACAATCTGTATTTCACATTGGTTTTGCTGTCTTCCATCGTCCACGACAGGGTCGGATTCATCACAAGCGAAATGTAGTCATTGGCAGGTGAAGCGAGAACGGGAGTAGCGAGAAGCGTGGTGAATGTGGAAGTTGAAGAGGTAATGGTAGTCGGGAAGGCATCTGTTACTTCAACAGTCCAGTAATATCTGGTGTTGTAAGTAAGAGTCAGTGCCGGAACAGCATGAGTAACGGCTCCACCAACATTTGCGGTATAGACAAGATTTGTCAGACCTGCGTCGGTGTAGATATTAACCGTGCTGTTGTAACCGGGTGTGCCGTCAGCTACAGTCCACTGAAGGTTTGGGGTAAGAGACGCACCGTTTGAAGCTGTAACGGGTAAATCCAAAGTTACCGTCAACGGTTGAGCCTGCAGAGAAAAACCCAGTAGGATTGTAGTGAAAAGAAAAGACAAGAAGCGTAAATTCTTCATGTTTTGGTTCCTGTAATTATGAGGTGATTAAAAACTATTTTAGACGAATGGTCTTATTGTCCGGTTAAAACGCAATTTTCGACTGATTAAATGAATAATAAAATTTAGCTACTATAATGTAACAAAAGTATTATTACAATCAAAGGAAAAAGTTGAAAAAAATGATTATGATTTCTGCTTTTAGGGTCCTTTCGCATTTAGATGTGAGCCAGGGCACAAAAGGGGTAAATTTTGGATACCGAATCTTAAAAGAGTTTTGATCTGAACCTGAATAAGCATATCTCAATACGCAAATAAATTTTCATTGAAAATTCTCTACGATTAGAGTATCTTTGCGGTTTAGTTTTTTTAAGTAATCATTCCGGAAAATGAAATCTATCTCCTTGTTTTTCCTCTCTCTGTTGCTGTTAACCGCAAGTTTAAAACCTCAGCAAAAACCACAAATCGACTCCACAATAGAAAAGAGTTTTAATAAGATAGCTCAGATTGCTCTCGTTGATACTTTTGGATACAACCTGCTTCGAGAGCTTTGCATGATTGGGAACAGACTTTCGGGCAGCAAAAACCTTGTCCGTGCAGAAGATTTCTTCATCAAAAAGCTGAAAGAGATAGGGGTTGACACAGTTTATACCGGGTCTTTTACTACCGTTAACTGGAAAAGGGGTACAAAGGAAAATTTTAAGTGGAGGGGCAAAAATTCCGGAGCTGATATCCACTATAAAGTCGCCGCCTTGGGTGGTTCCGTAGGGACTCAAGGAATTTTACGGGCAGAAGTAGTTGAAGTTGCAAATTTTGAAGAGCTGGAAAAGAGAAAAGATGAAGTTAAGGGGAAGATAGTCTTTTATAATTTTGAATTTCCACAGGGCGTTTACGAGTCGTTTGAATCTTACGGTCCGGCTGTAAACTACAGAGTGAACGGTGCAATTAAGGCGGCGGACTATGGTGCTGTAGCAGTTTTAATCAGATCAGTAGCCTCAAATTATGATGATACACCCCATACGGGTACACTTCGGTATGTGGATACAATTCCCAAAATTCCGGCTGCCGCTCTTGGTGTCGAAAGTGCCGTAAAGCTGCACAAACTTGTGGAAGGATTGGCACTATCGAAAGACCCCGCTAAACTTTTATTTGAATTGGAGCTCGATTGTGAAACTGCCGGCACAACAACCGTAAGAAATATTATCGGCGAAATTTGGGGCAGCGAAAAAAAGAATGAGATAATTGTTACAGGTGCCCACCTCGACTCATGGGACAAAGGGGAGGGGGCTCACGACGACGGGGCAGGATGTGTTCAGGCGGTTGAAGTGCTGCAATTAATCAAAAAATCGGGCTTTAAACCAAAAAGGACAATCAGAGCAGTCCTCTTCGCAAATGAAGAAAATGGACTCGTTGGCGGTAAGGGTTACGGCGAATTTGCAGCTACTGAAAATGCTACCCATTATGCTGCCATCGAATCTGACAGAGGTGGATTCACCCCCCGCGGCTTCAGCGTTGACGCAACCCCTGAAATTATAAGCCGGATGGAATCGTGGCTTCCATATTTCAGGAGGACGGGCATTGAATGGTTCAGAAAAGGGGGAAGTGGTGCCGACATCTCCAGAATTAAAAATGCAAAAGCCCTGATTGGGTATGTCCCTGACAGCCAGCGGTATTTCGATTTTCATCATTCCGATAACGATGTTTTTGAGGCAGTTAATCACAGGGAACTTGAACTCGGTTCAGTTGCTATAACAATATTAACAATTTTGA
>CAYSJM010000099.1:0-9827 GCA_964431385.1 uncultured Ignavibacteriaceae bacterium
GAGGTTGTCATTTTTGGCAGCCTCTTTTTTTGCAGTTAGTAATGCATTACTAAAAAATTGTGTTATATTAGTAATGCATTACTAAAAAATTGTGTTATATTAGTAACGCATTACTAAGAGATTTTTATGTTGGATGAATTATTCAAACTGAGTTCCCATTTTCTAAACATTTACGATCGCGAATACATTCGGTATTTCATCAAAAAACATGATCTGTCGAACAGGTTCTCGATCATCATCGGTCATCGTGGTGTGGGTAAAACCACGGCAATAATACAGTTCATACTTTCCCGCTACGAAAGAGACCTAACCACCCGTAAAGCCATCTACATACAGGCTGATCATTTTCTGGTAGGTGACCGCTCACTCTACCGGATCGCAGAAGAATTCTCATTGATGGGAGGCGAACTGATCTGTATAGATGAGATACACAAATATCCCAAGTGGTCGATTGAACTTAAAAGCATCTACGATACATTTCCTGATTTGAAAATAATAGTGTCGGGGAGTTCTTTGCTTGAGATAGAGAAGGGGAGTCACGATCTGAGTAGAAGAGCGATCATCTACAAAATGCATGGACTTTCTTTTAGGGAATACCTCGGACTTAAGCATGGAATCGATTTCTCCGAAATCCGACTCGAAAACCTGATCACCGATCATGAGAAATTGGCTCTGAAAATTAAAAAAGGGGTGGAGGAAAAGGGGTTGAAGATACTGCCGGTATTCAATGAATATCTTGAGACAGGGTACTATCCGTTTTCACTGAACTTTGAGGACAAAGCGTTGTTTCATACTGCACTCGAGCAGAACATCCGAACTACCCTGGAAAGTGATCTTCTTGCGGTTCATCCTGAACTTACGGGGGTAAGCATCAGGAGAATTACAAAGCTGCTTTCGATCATGAGCGGAATGGTGCCTTTTGTACCAGACATGATAAAACTCAAGAGTCTTATTGAAGTAATCGACGAAAGGACTCTCAAAACTTATTTCCGTTACCTTGAGAATGCCGGTATCATCAATCTGCTATTTAAAGAGAAAGATAACTTCAGGCAGATGGCAAAACCTGAAAAGATATATTTCAACAATACAAATTTGCTTCACTCGATGCGCAGGTTTGGGAGTGTTGATCCGGGGAGTGTGAGAGAAACATTTTTCCTCAATTCACTAAAACCCCGCCACGAAGTCACTTATTCGCAGCACGCCGATTTTCTCGTTGACGGTACATACACATTCGAGATCGGCGGACGCTCAAAAGACTTTTCGCAGATTAAAGATGTCGAAAACTCCTTCATCGTTTCGGACGGCATAGAAACAGGTTTCGGCAGAAGGATTCCGCTTTATCTGTTTTCGTTTTTGTACTAAATAGAGAATGAATGATAATGTAACTTTTAACAAAGCGAATCACTCCTCGTAATAATCGATGTCCAATTTTTTGACTGCGAAAGTCTTTTTTACAGAAACACCAAGATCATGTTCTATCATCAGTTCTGCTAATTGTTCACCATCAATCAGGACAATTCGCGGCTCGATCGAAGCAACATATTCCTTGGCTGAATTTGGGAATGAGGATGTTGTAATAAAAATTCCCTTTTTAGCTTTTTTCGACAGAAGCGCGCCGGCAAAATCACGAACCTGAGAGACAGGCACCGAATTTTCCCATTTCTTCGCCTGCACATAGATTGCATCCAATCCGAGCCTGTCTTCCTTTATCAGTCCGTCAATTCCACCATCATTGCTCTTCCCAAGCACTTCCCCAGCTTCAACTTTGGAACCGCCATATCCCATTTTAAGCAGAAGATCTATGACGAGTTGCTCAAAAAATTTCGGAGAGCAACTCTTGATCTTATCCAATATCTCAGATTGCAAGACCTTTGTCAATTCGGTGTGTGAAGTCTCCATCAGTTCCTCCGGTGGAATTGTGAGGATCTCACCGTTGTCACACTGTCCTTCAGTAATTTTGGGTTGTCTGAATGCGTTTTCCCAATCTTTGAAAACCTGAAATGTCCTCAAATACTTAAGATTTATCTGGTTCGGCGACCTTGAGAGAACATCGAGTCCCGCATCAGTTATCCGGCAACTTCCCCGTGAGGTGTTCTCAAGTAATCCGGCATGTTTCATATGAGATATTGCCCAATGAACGCGGTTAGTAAGTTTCAGTTGTGTGCCACTCGCAAGCATTTCATTTCTGTCTTCTTCCGAGAGTTTAAAATGATCTGCAATCTGTGAAACTAATTCAGAACTCTTGTGGATTTGTTTATCCCCTAATAGTTTCAGTAGAGGGAGCATTAAAGATTGAAAGTCTGGTACCATTATTATCTGTTATATTAATGAATTATTGAAAAATGACTTACAATAAGAAAACCTATTCAGTGTTTGCCAAGGATACTTTACCAATAAGAACCCAAAACATTTCACATTTTGCTTTTCACCTCGCCGAACCGTGTTACCTTCACCTCACCACCACCATCTTCTTCGAAGCGACAATTCCACCCGCTACCATCCTGCAGATGTAAACCCCTGACGGCAGCCCCGAAGCATTCCAGCGGATGTCGTATGTGCCATAGGCTTTTTCTTCGTCAACGAGTCGAGCTACCTGTGTACCTGAAAGATCAAAAATTGTGAGAGTCACTCTCGCCCGTTGATCTTTTAATTCGGGTGGAAGTGCATATTTTATGAGTGTGGTGCTGCTGAAAGGGTTAGGGGTGTTTTGCAGAAGGACAAAGCCCTTTTCAGAGTCCGCAGAACGGTAAATATCTCCGCCATTTGAAGTGAAAAAGATTCCACCATTATCTCCCGATGCCCAAAGGTGTTTGCTGTCCAAAGCGAAAATGTCGTAAAATGTTTTCACTCTGTCATCACTCAAAGTTTGCTTGTACCACGATTCACCACCATTGGTGGTTTTTGAGATAAAGCCATGATTTGTAAGCTTGTCGTAACCTGCAATCCAACCGGTGGAACGGTCAGTGAATACAATCGATTCTATCTGGAAATTATCACCAATCGAAATAGTCGTCCAGTTATCACCGGAGTCAGTGGTTTTAAATATCCTGCCTTGTGAGCCGGCAACCCAACCGGTTTGAGAATCTATAAAATCAACACTTGAAAGAATGCTTTCAGTAGTTGACTTAACACTTTTCCAAATGGCTCCACCGTTTGTGGTTTTATGAATCGTACCATAAACGCCGATCATCCAGCCGAGCTGGTCGTTAACCATATCAAGATCTGTGTAAATTGCATCATGGTCAGTCGGATTTTCTATCCAGGTCACTCCACCGTCCGTGGTTCTGTCAATCGCACCCATCCTCATCCTGCTCACCGGACCTCCAATCACCCAGCCGTTATTGCGGTCAATAAATTTAATCTCCTTAAAGGGAAACATTGTAGTAAGAGCAGAAGACCAGGTTTTACCTCCATCAGTTGTCCGGTCAATGAACCCGTAACCATACCCGTAGGAACCCGTAACCCAACCGCAATTTTGGTCTATGAAGAAGATTTGACTGAAACCGGTGTTTGAAGTGTCGCGGAGCTTGAACCAGGTTCTGCCGCCGTTGGTGGTTTTTAGGATAGTGCCCTGTGCAGTGGTTGCCCAACCCGTGCCGGCATCAATAAAAAAAACAGAAAGGCTTTGTTCAGTCCCCGGCGGCACTTCCTGACGGTACCATTGGGCATTGAGCAAAGTGGAAATAACAATTAAAAACGAAAAAAGAAACTTCCCAAACATATTTTCCTCCCGGCATAAACTGTTCTGCCATCAAATAAATCAGTTGATGAACCATAACTTACTAAAAAATCAAACTAAATCCTAATGCTGTTATTTTGTGCCGTTTTTTTATCTAAAACAGGGAAAAAACACCACATTTTATCTGTAAATTCTAATTTCAACTTTAGTAATTTTGCACAGAAAACTTTTGAGATACTTAACAGAAAGTGAAAAAGATGAATACAAAAAATGTGAAAGCATTTGGCACAGACAAGATGGATGCCCCCATGTTTGAAATGGGGATAGTGCGGCGGGAATTGCAACCGACTGACATTGAAATTGATATACTTTATTGTGGTATCTGTCACTCTGATCTTCACCAGGTGCGGAACGAATGGGGAATGACTGCTTATCCTATCGTACCGGGACATGAAATTGTGGGTAGAGTGACGAGAACCGGCGACAAGGTAACCAAATTTAAGGTCGGAGAACTTGCTGCCGTTGGGTGTATCATCGACTCGTGTGGAAAATGTGAAAATTGCGAGGATGGTCTCGAACAATATTGTGAAGCCGGAGTCACTTTTACCTACAACAGCCCCGACAAATACACGGGAAAAATTACTTATGGCGGTTTTTCAGAAACTTATATATGCGACGAAAGTTTTGTACTTCGCGTACCTGAAAATCTTGATCTCGCTGCTGCAGCCCCATTGCTTTGTGCCGGGGTTACAGTTTATTCACCTCTTAAACACTGGCAGGCAGGTCCTGGCAAAAAAGTTGGTGTTTTGGGCATGGGTGGTCTTGGTCATGTGGCAATAAAAATTGCAAAAGCGATGGGTGCGGAAGTGGTGGTTTTCACTACATCCCCGTCAAAAGTTGAAGATGCTAAACGGCTCGGTGCTGATGATGCTGTCATCTCATCCGATCCCGTGCAAATGAAAAAATACGCTCGGAAAATGAACCTCATCATCGATACAGTCTCTGCAAAACACGATGTGAACACTTACCTGAACCTTCTTAAAAAAGACGGTAGTCTGGTGATAGTTGGTTTACCGACCGAACCTTTGGAAGTTCATGCGTTTAGTGTGATTTTGGGAAGAAGAAGTTTCGCCGGTTCGAGTATCGGTGGAATTGCTGAAACTCAAGAAATGCTCGATTTTTGTGCTAAACACAACATTACTGCCGATATCGAGTTGATAAATATCCAGGAAGTAAATGAGGCATTTGACCGACTGGCAAAGGGTGATGTTAAATATCGTTTTGTAATCGATATGGCATCACTTAAAAAATAAAAGTAGTTTCAAAAAAAAGCTGCCCTGATTTTAGTCGAGGCAGCTTTTATTGTTTTAAATTGAAGGGGTATTTGTAGCTATTTAGCCATTTCGATCATCATATCGAGTTCTTTGAGCAATAACTCTTCATTATCCTCAAAACCCACCGACTCAAATCTTACCTTCCCGTTTTTACTTATCACAAATTTTGTGGGGATTCCCGATACTTCATAGTCTGTTATCACCTTGTCTTTTTCGTCGAGAAGCACATGGAACGGATAACTGTTTTTTGTAATAAAATCGGTTGCGTTTTTCTTTTTGTCTTTAACATTTTCCCACGCATTTACAAAGAGGAACACCACATCCGGATTTGACGCATATTTTTCAACCGCTTTTTTAAGTGTTGGGAACGATGCAAGACAGGGTCCGCACCAGGTCGCCCAAAAGTCGATCACCACGGTTTTCCCCTTTAATTTTGAGAGGGATACTTCCTGTCCATTCAAATCCATTAGGGTGAAATCTGAAGCGGGGTAGTCGAGTAATTCTTTTTTAAGTTTACCTGCCACCACTTCCTCTGCTTTTTTATTAAGAGAAGTCATCAGCTCTTTTAATCCGCTGTCACTTCCATTTTGTGCAATGTAAAAGACCGAAATCAGACTGTCGAGTTTAGGATTCGATTTTGCTTCACCTTTAAGTTGTTTGGCGAGATCAAGAGCCTCTTTACTTTTTCCGCTCCCCGCCAAAGCTGCGAGATAGTCGGGAATTACAGATAAATCTTCCATTTTGGAGACATCAACAGCAAGCTTGAACGATTCAAGGGCATCGGTACTTTTTCCGAGTTTTTTGAAAGCGAGTCCTCTCGTGTAGGCGATCATCGCCAGAGTTGAATTCATATCATCTCTGTAAAGCGACTCGTATGCCGAAATCGGCTTTTTCTTAAATTCTTTTAATTCCTTCACAACTTTATCAAGAGCAACCTTGCTGATCAGAAGCGAAAGATCAGGTTTTGGCTCTTTATCGTTCAGATATTTTCTCGCGTATCTGTTATAGAAAAGAGGGGAGGGCTCAAACCCCGAACTAACTATCTCTTTTTCCACTTTTTGCCAGTCCTTATCTTTTGCAAACGCATTCAGGTAAGCATCAGTTACTGTGGTGGCAGATCTGTGATCGGGTAAGTCTTTAATAAATTGAAGTGTAAGTTCCTTTTGTTTTTTGAGATCAGTTTCTTTCCTGATTTTCTGAACGCGATCAGCAACCACCATTTCATTTTTAGGGAATTTTGAAGCGAGAATGTCTCTGTATTTTTGAGCCGATTCAGTCTCTTTTAATATCTCAAATCCTCTGACAAGGGCAGCGAGGTGAACTTCGTCAAGGTCTTTTTGTGTCGAGAATTCAGCCATATCCATTCTGATGAGGCTATCGGCAATGTCAGCTTTCACCCGGCGGAGCAGGCTCACATACACAGGGTAATACTGAACATTTAGCCCGGGGTTAATTACAAAATCGTTATTAATCAATTTAAAGAGTTCACTGTTCTTTAAACTCATGTTAGCCAAATCACCATAATTCCGCAGAAAATCAACATAAGCTGCGTCAGATCCTTTAACTTCATCCCCGTTTTTTTCATGAAGTGGAATCCTGAATCCTCTTTTTTCGTTGTTCTCGAGGTTTTTATCCCCTCTAAAAACTACAACAAGGGATTTGGTGCCCGTCTCCGATTTAAACTTCCCCTTATAGCTGCTCCCGTCTTTGGTCATCACCACTTCTTTTGCAACCGGCTCCTTTGAAGAATGTTCAAACACGATCAAATTGACCGTTGAATCCTTCTCAACATGACTGCCACTGGCATCAAAAGTTACCGTAATTTCGCCACCCGCGACCGGTTTTGATGGTTCATACGAAAAATTGGTTGAAACAGGTCGGTTAGTTGTGCATGAAAGTGTAAGCAGAAAACTTACCAGAGCTGACAACAGAATATATTTGTATCTCATTTAATCTCCGAAATATGATCTTTAAAATTAACACTTGTTTTTGGAAAAATCGTGGTAGAAAATGAATGGCTAAAGAAGGCTGATGCATGAGGGCTGAGCCCTTATGGCGACATGTGAGCAGGGGACTCAGATCCGCCACAGCGGACTAAGTTCACGCAGATGCAACGGATTTTCGCCGAGAAATAAAATCAATAGTATGGGGTTCAACTCCATGATTAGTTTTGCCGCGTTTCAACCCCATGATTAGAGCCGACATGTGGACAGGGGATATAATTATACAGTAAAACGGTAAATTAAACTTTGGATTTAAAATTTTTGATAAACCGGAAAAATATTTGAACTTCGAAACCCTCTACCACCGAGATGCCGACCAGGTTGCCTACACCGTTTTGGATGTTGAGACTACGGGATTGGACCCGAGGCAGGAGAAGATTATTGAATTTGCGGGGTACAGGGTTGAGAAGGGGGAGATAGTTGACAGTTTCTCGACTTTTTTGAATCCGCAAAGGCGACTTGATCCTTATATTACTGCGTTTACAGGAATAAGGGATGAGGATTTGGCAGGAGCCCCTTTGTTCGAAAATATCTCATCAAAATTGATGGAATTTTTATCTGAGTCTGTGATTGTCGGGCACAATATTCAGTTTGATGTAAAGTTTTTGGAGGCTGAATTCCTTAACGCAGGATACGAAAAATTTAATCCGGTAACTTTTTGTACTCTGAGGGCTGCCCGGAGATTGTTCCCGCAATTAAAATCCAAGAAGCTCGAGGCTGTAAGAGACCATCTGCACATCCCCCCCGGTATCACGCACAGGGCTTATTCCGACGCACTTGCAACTGCGGGTATATTTATTGAAGTGAAACGGAAACTTGAGCGGCAATTCCAACTCACGAGTCTGAAGGAAATTCTGGGATTTCAGTACATCCCGCCGCGAGATATCGCCCGTAAATTCCCTCAAACTCTTTCCGAAACCGAATTTGACATCCCTGCAATTCCGGATCTTCCCGGGAATTACTGGTTCCTGGATGCTACTGAGACTGTAATTTATATCGGCAAGTCAAAATCTCTTCGAAAACGCTTATCGTCTCATCTCATGGACAATGCGGCAGGCAAAAGCAAACTCATCCTGGGAAGTGCAACAATTTTAAGGTATGAAACCACTTCCACCGAGGTGATGGCATTGGTGAAGGAGGCTCAACTCATCAAAAAAACGAAGCCGAAGCACAACATTCAGCTAACAAACTACGGAAATAAATATTTCATTCGTGTTTCTTTGCGGCATCCGTACCCGCGACTCGAACTGGTTAATAAGTTTGAACTTGATGGAAATGACTACTTCGGGTTGTTTGGAACGAGAAAAAAAGCCGAAGATGTGATGGAGATTGCAGAGAAATCTTTCCGTTTACGGACATGTGAGCAGAAGGAGTTTTCCAAGGCGAAGGCTTGTTTTATGGCTAAAATTGACCGCTGTGTTGCCCCTTGTGAAAAAGAAAATTACAGCGAATACAGGGAAGAATTGGACAGGTTTTATGATTTTATGTCGGGTAAAAAAAGTGATCTGCTCGCACAATTGATTCAAAGGATGTCCGCATTTTCAGCAGAACTGAAGTTTGAACAGGCAGCGGAAGTGAAGAAAACTGTTGATTTACTTCTGCAACAGGTTCATAAATCATCACTACTGCGGGAACCCGTTAACAAAGCCAATGTGTGGATATCAGTCTCGGGAGACGGCGGAGTGATGGATCATTTCCTTTTGCTTCAGGGGAAAGTTTATATCAGGAATTTTTCTTCAGGGGGTTACGATAATTTCGAGAGTGCCCTCGATGACTGGTTTGACGGAAACGAACGACTCGATTTGCAACCGACCGATGAAGACTATGAAAGGATGCGGATTATTCTTAACTGGGCAGCTCAAAACAGGGACAGGGTGAAAATTTTTTATCTCTCTGAATATCAAACCAAAACTCAGCTTTTCAAAAAAATGTCAACCACATTAATCAGTCAACCAAAATATAGAGAAATCTCAGGGGAGATAGATCTCAATCGGTTGAATCTTAATGTATGAGTTACAAATCAGGAAATAATTGTTTTAAGAATTTTGAAACCTGAACGGCTGACAGGCAACTCACCACTATTCTTTAAAATTACTCTGTAGTTTTCATTCCCGTCATTCAACACTTTATAGAGAAAGTCCAGATTAAGAATAAACGACCTGTGAATCCTGCAAAATTGCTTTGGATCAATTTTCAGTTCCAAATTTCTTAGTGTCCCTTTTTTCAGGAATTTTTTATTTTTGGTATTGATGGCGACATAATCATCCATCGCCTCGAAAAAGAGAATCTCCTCAACCTTGATGATGATAAAATCACCTTTTTCTTTCACTGAGATTGTGGAAACAAAAGGTGCTGTCTCTTTCCGGAGATTTTCAAGCGAGGCAGCGTATTCGGAGTTTATGTTCCTCACTGCAATTCTATCGATCAATTTATTAACAGAATCGACAAATCTTTCATATTCAACGGGTTTCAGGAGATAATCCACTGCGTTTTTTTCGAATGCTTTTACTGCAAACTCATCGTATGCAGTTACAAATATTATAAATGGAGGATCTTCTAAAAGTTCAAGCAAACCAAGACCCGAAATTCCCGGCATCTGAATATCAAGAAACACTACATCAGGTTGTAGTTCATTTATCAATTTCAGGGCTTCAATTCCATTCGTCGCTTCGCCCGCCACATCCACAATCCCGGAATCGAGGCAATATCGTCTCACCAAAGACCTTGCAAGCGATTCATCATCAACAATAAGTGCTTTAAGATTCATTCGGTCCCCCCGGAATAATGATGGTGGCTGTGAAGGAATTTTCG
>CAYSJM010000100.1:0-9820 GCA_964431385.1 uncultured Ignavibacteriaceae bacterium
GCCTCCACCGGCAAATGGTATGATACCACTGTCGTGGCGAATTCAGTAAATGAGATCAGAAATCCTAAGCTTTATAAAGATACCCAGGGGAATCTTCACATCTTTTACAGGGAAATAAAATATGCCATCGGTGGATTCAGAAATTCTGATTATTTCAGAATTTCGAGTTCCGATAATGGCGTTACCTGGCAAACACCGGTTCAGTTAACACGGTATAAGGGTGATGATGCCAATCTGAATATAAACCCGCAATCTGTTTCGCCGATAATTGTTTTTTCAGGTTTAAGATATTCAGCAAATGGTAAAACAAGATTATGGTTTGGGGACGGGCTTACTATGGGGGATATAGCAGCACCACCCGTTATTTATTCAACTAAAATGCTTCCAGCTGTTCCTGCCCTTGGTGATTCCATATTCTTCCTCGTTTATGCGGGATATCATCAGGCGGGTCTAAATGGGAAAATTATTGGGACAATAAATGAGCTACCGGTCGAATTTAACCTTTACGACGACGGTCTCCACAATGATTCCACAGCAAACGACGGTATTTTTAAAGGTTTTGCTAAAATAGCCTCTCCCGGAGATTATGGGCGGCTAACTGTACAAATGACCGGCGGTCCTTACTCCATTTCTTCGGCAGAGTTTACCTTTGCTTTTTTAATCAATGGAGTTGCTGCGATGGATGGTTTTTCGACGGGTAGATTATGGGTACCATTCGACAGAAATGGTGTGATTGCAGATGTAACTATTGACGGAAAATCATCATTAAGATACGATTCAATTCCTGTCATCTTTTCAAATGGTTTCTCTCTCTCAGGTATTAAGGATGGAGCCGTCTGGTCGGCGAGTGTGATGTCTGCTTCGAGAATTGATGATTATCAGACGGGACCGGCAGGAGTTCTGCCGGAAGACCCAAGAAACGGAATTTACAGAGTCGCAATTCAGGATTCAGTATTTGGTACCAGTTGGCAACTTTGGAAATATGCCGTGCAGACCGGTGCCAGGTATTGGGACGGAAATCACAATGGAATTTACGATCCGATCGACTTAAACAATAACGGAACCTGGGAGCCGAATGAAGATATGCCGGAAATCCTCGGTGAAATTTCATACTATTGTGTTTATAACGATGGTGTCCCTAAGGAACAGAGGAGATTTACTGAAATTCCTGCCGGAATTGAAATTAGACAGACAATTTATGCTTTCCCCAATTCACCAATGGAGGCTGTAAAAGATGCAATTTTTATTAGGTATGAAATTGTAAATAAAGGAACGGTTACACCTGAAATATCAGATGCTTTCTTTTCAGCCTGGACAGACACTGATTTGGGAGATTATACAGATGATCTTTTTTGCACAGACTCTCTGAGGAACAGCTCCTTCATCTACAATGATGGAAATGATGCCCAATTTGGTGTAAACCCTCCGGCTGTTTTTCAAACCATTTTGTTCGGAGAGCCCGTTTTTATTCCCGGAATTTCATTTCATGATCTAAATGGGAACAGCATTTATGATCCGGGAGTGGATGTGGCTCTTGATACAGCCATTATTCCGATGGGAAAGCCATTTCAGAATAAAAAAATCCCGGGGGCTTCAAATCTTGGGCTGACATCTTCTCAGCATTATATGTCATCGCACCCGACCCACGGAGATCCCAATTATTCTGTTGAACTGAGAAACTATCAGCAAGGGAAACAGAAAACAGGCTTGTCGATTGATCCATGTACCTGGGGTTTTGGTCAGTTTTATGGTGGGATTCCTTGCAGCACCGCCTCGAAAATATTTGTTTATTCAGGTGATCCCGTAACAAATTCAGGTTGGTTAAACAATACACCCACTGATCAAAGATCAATGGCTAATTCAGGACCATTCAATCTGGCAATGGGCGACACTGTCACTTTCCATAATGCGATTGTGGTTGGGCGTGGAACTGATCAGTTAAACTCGGTTACTGTGACCAAAGCGAGAATTGATGAAATTTTCACCCACTTCGGTGCAAAGTATCATTATTATCCCACAGGGCTTGATGAAAAAGAATTCCTCGTACCGCAGGAATTTGCGTTATGGCAAAATTACCCCAATCCTTTTAATCCAGAAACAACAATAAAATTTTCACTAATGGAGAGAAGTAATGCGACTTTGTCGGTTTACACAATCTCCGGAGAAAAAATAGCCGATATTTCATCGGGTGTGATGGAGAAAGGGATATACGAAAAGAGATTTGACGGATCAAAACTCTCGTCTGGTGTATATATTTTCAGATTAAATGCTCAAACTCTCACCTCAGAAAGTGGAAATTTCACAAAAACTATTAAAGCTGTCCTTATGAAATAAACGATTAAATGGTTTTTAGCAAGATTTTTTACTCGTTGTTTTTTTCTGTGAAAAATAATTTAAATATTTTCACTTGACTGCTTGCATTTAAATTAAAAAAATCTTACTTTAGAAGTCCCTTTCAGAAAAATTCTGGACAAGGAAACAATAGTTGGGCGGACGCCGAAGTTGGAGAGTCGGGGCGGACTGTAAATCCGTTGGCTTACGCCTTTGGGGGTTCGAATCCCTCGCCGCCCACAAAAGAGATGGAGAATTGCGGGAGTAACTCAGTGGTAGAGTCACAGCCTTCCAAGCTGTTGGTCGCGGGTTCGAGTCCCGTCTCCCGCTCTGAGATAACACAATGAAAGTGAGCCACCGGCTGCTTTCATTTTTTTTATGTTTATTTAAGCTGACGTAGCTCAGTTGGTAGAGCACATCCTTGGTAAGGATGAGGTCACCGGTTCAATCCCGGTCGTCAGCTCAACTTTTTTATTTAAGGTAGAGATATGAGAGATATAATCACCCTGGAATGTACTGAGTGTAAGAGAAGAAATTACTCTACTACAAAGAACAAGCGCAAGCATCCTGCCAGAGTAGAATATAAAAAATATTGCCGCTGGTGCAACAAACCGGTAGTACATAAAGAGACTAAATAATCCAATACGCTGGTAGCTTAATTGGCAGAGCAGCGGTCTCCAAAACCGCAGGTTGGGGGTTCGATTCCCTCCCAGCGTGCTTAAACAGTCCGAAAGTCCACAATGAAACAGAAAATAATTAAGCTATACGAAGATATCATCAAAGAGATGAAAAAAGTTACCTGGCCAACCAGGGACGAACTTAAAAGTTCGACCAAGGTAGTTGTGGCCTCGTCACTCGTTTTCGCTGCTTTGTGTTTCGTTATTGATAAAGGAATATCTTTCCTTTTCAGCTTTTTGTATTAAGGAGCACAATGGAACATAGATGGTATGTATTGCAAACACTCTCCGGTCACGAAGCCAAGGTTAAAGGCTTGATCGAGTTGGGTGTTCGTGATAATACGAGGCTTGGCGAAAAGATATCGGAAGTGTTGCTTCCTCAAGAAAAAGTTTATGAAGTAAAAGACGGTAAAAAGAAAAGCAAAATTAGAAGCTTTTTACCGGGCTATATTCTCATTTGTGTAGATCTCGACGCTCAAGTTAAAGATTTTATTAACAACACACAGTCTGTTATAGGATTTTTGGGTGGAAAAAACCCCGCTCCACTTCGCGACGATGAAGTAAAAAGAATTGTCGGAAGAGTGAAACAGGAAGAGGATCTTGAAAGATTGGATACTGTATTTAGAACGGGAGATACGGTAAAGATAATAGATGGACCGTTCAACAACTTCTCGGGTTCTGTCGAAGAAGTAAATGAAGAGAGAATGAAAATAAAAGTTCTCGTCTCTATCTTCGGAAGAAAAACACCCGTGGAAATCGATTTTGTGCAAGCAGAATTAGTTCATTAAAAAAACTTTATAATTAACAGGTCTATATAATGGCAAAAAAGATAACCGGATATATAAAACTCCAGATTCCCGCAGGAAAGGCAAACCCGTCTCCACCGGTAGGGCCAGCCTTAGGTCAAAAGGGCGTGAACATAATGGAGTTTTGTAAACAATTTAACGCCAGAACCGCCGGACAGGACGGATTGATCATACCAGTTGTGATCACCGTATTCTCCGACAAGTCGTTTACATTCATCACTAAAACCCCTCCGGCAGCAGTTCTCTTGATTAAAGCTGCAGGCTTAAAAGGGGGATCAGCCGAACCCAACAGAACAAAAGTAGCGAAAGTTACCAGAAAACAGGTTGAGGAAATCGCTCAATTAAAAATGCCTGATCTTAATGCTAACACTCTCGAAGCAGCCGCATCTATGGTTGCCGGTACTGCGCGTAGCATGGGCATCACGGTTGAAGGATAAGGAAGGCTGAACGATGAAAATATCAAAAAGATACAAATCAGTATTGAAAAAAGTTGATGTTAATAAAGAATATACAGTAGCAGCCGCTATCGATGTCCTTAAAGAAGCATCAAATGTAAAATTTGTAGAATCACTTGAATGCGCACTTCGTCTCGGTGTTGATCCAAGACACGCAGATCAGATGGTTAGAGGTACCGTATCTCTTCCACACGGAACAGGTAAAACTGTAAAAGTGCTGGTAGTTGCTCAGGGTCCTAAAATTCAGGAAGCTCTCGATGCTGGTGCTGAATTTGCAGGATTCCAGGAATATCTTTCTCTTATTGAAAAAAATGAAGTCCCAAATGTTGATGTGGTAATCGCTACCCCCGATGTAATGGGTCAACTTGGTAAATTTGGTAAGATACTCGGTCCTAAAGGTCTTATGCCAAACCCTAAAAGCGGTACCGTTACCATGGATGTAGCTAAAGCCGTTAAGGAAGTGAAAGCAGGAAAGATCGATTTCAGAGTTAACAAACAGGGTATTGTTCATGCCGCAGTTGGTAAATTAAACTTTACCACCGAACAGCTGGAAGAAAATACTAAAGCACTTATCGGTCAGATTAACAAACTGAAACCGGCTACAGCTAAAGGAACTTATATGAAGAGCGTTTTCCTCTCTTCAACTATGGGTCCCGGCTTAAAAATAGCTAAAGAAGAACTTAATTAAAGTTTATTACGCACAAACAAAACGAACTGCTTCTATACCGACGAGGTATAAACAAACTGATTCGGGAGTTAAATGAACAGAGAACAAAAAGGTGAAGTCATTGCGGAAATCGTAGAGCTTCTAAACGATTCTACCGCTATATATCTTACTGACTACACCGGAGTTAATGTGGCTCAAATTTCCAAACTTAGAAATGAGTTTAGAAAAGAGGGCGTCGTCTATAAAGTAATTAAAAATACTTTGTTTAAACGCGCACTCGAAGAGTCAGGCAAATATCCCAATCTCGCTGAGAATATGGTCGGAATGACTGGATTTGCATTCGCATTCGAAAATCCTGTTGCACCTGCTAAAATCATTAAGAAATTTAATGATGATACTCAGAAATTTGGGCTTAAAGCCTGCTACATCGAGACACAATACTATTCCGGCAACCAGTTGGATGTGTTGGCAAAACTGCCGACAAAGGCAGAAATTATAGCAGGTATTCTTGGCAGCATCAATGCGCCTGCTTCAGGTATCGTTGGCACACTTAATGCGGTAATGAGAGATCTCGTTAGCGTTATTGATGAAATTGCCAAAAAGAAAGCTGCATAATTTTTTAGAAAAAATTTAAAAATGGAGAACTAAAGATGTCAGAGAAAGTATCTCAGTTAGTAGAATTAATCAAAGCTTTAACCCTCGTTGAAGCAGCCGAATTGAAAAAAGCTCTTGAAGATGAATTTGGTGTTACCGCTGCCGCTCCTGTTGTTATGGGTGCTGCTGCTCCTGCTGAAGCTGCTGCTCCGGTAGAAGAGAAAACCGAATTTGATGTTATTCTTGCTGAAGCAGGAGCTAACAAGATTGGTGTTATCAAAGTTGTTAGAGCTCACACAGGCTTAGGCTTAAAAGAAGCTAAAGATCTCGTTGAAGCAGCTCCAAAACCAGTAAAAGAAGCAGTTTCTAAAGACGAAGCTGAAAAAGTCAAAAAAGAGCTTGAAGAAGCCGGTGCAAAGGTAGAATTAAAGTAATTTATCAATTTACTTTTATTCTTTAACCTGATTTTTGAGTGATAAGACGATCTATGTCGTCTTATCGCTTTTTATTATTTATGTTCAGATCATGATTGCTAGCATAGGATTTGACACAACAACTTTGAGGTTATTCAATTGAACAATGACAGAATTACCTTCGGTAATATAAATTCCGTTTTGGAAATCCCGGACCTCCTTAGCGTTCAAAAGGAGTCCTTTTTTGATTTTTTACAGATCGATGTTGCCCCCTCCGAACGAGAGAACAAGGGCTTACAACAAGTATTTACAAGCAATTTCCCCATCCTGGATAATCCCGACAATCATAAGGCAAAATATCGCCTCGATTACAACGAATATTACATCGAAAAACCAAGATATTCTATTCAGGAATGCAGAGAAAAAGGATTAACCTATTCTGCAAGCATCAAAGCTAAACTGACCCTCTCATCAAAAGATCCTGATACAGGCGACTGGGTGAATTCAGTTCAGCAGACGGTTTACCTCGGTACTCTTCCTTTTATGTCAGACCAGGCAACTTTTATTATTAATGGTGCCGAAAGAGTTGTGGTTTCACAGCTTCATCGCTCACCAGGTGTTGCTTTTTCCCAGACAGTACATCCCAACGGAACTCCCCTCTATTCTGCAAGAATAATTCCTCTAAAAGGTTCATGGGTAGAGTTCACAACCGATATTAATTATGTACTAAATGTATATATCGACAGAAGGAAAAAATTCCCTTCAACTACACTTCTTAGAGCTCTTGGATATGAAATCGATGATGAAATCTTGAGCATTTTTGACTTGTATGAGACAATCGACTTGAACGAAGTTGATCCTGATTCACTCCTTTCCCGTATTGTTGCCACTGAAGTGTACGATACGAATACAGGCGAAATCTTCCTTAACAGGAACGATGTAATTGACGAAGAATCCGTGGAAATGATCAGAAATTCGGGCGTTGAATCGATCAATTTGATCAGAACCGACCTGAACCTTGATCAAAATTTAATTTTAAATACACTCGAAAAAGATACTACCCACAGTAAAGACGAAGCTCTTCTCTCGATCTACAGACAGTTAAGAACGGGTGAAGCACCTGATATCGACACTGCCGCCGGTCTCCTTGAGAAAACTTTCTTCAACGACAAGAGATACGATCTTGGCGAAGTGGGAAGACATCGTATGAATGACAAGTTGAATCTTAAAGGACTTATTCCTGACGATTTAACTGTTTTGCATATTCAGGATTTTATCGAAATTATGAAATATATCATCAAGATGAAGGACGAAAACGCCGCTTCGGATGATATCGATCATCTCGGTAACAGAAGAGTAAGAACAGTGGGTGAACAGCTCCAAATGCAGTTCAACACCGGTCTTGCAAGAATGGCTAGAACCATTAAAGACAGAATGTCGATTAGAGATGCTGAAGGCTTTGCTCCACAAGACCTTGTAAATGCAAGAACCATCAGCAGCGTGATTACCTCGTTCTTCGGAACAAATCAGCTTTCGCAGTTCATGGATCAGACTAACCCTCTCTCAGAGTTAACTCATAAGAGAAGAATGTCTGCCTTAGGACCAGGCGGTCTCACAAGAGAAAGAGCCGGATTTGAAGTGCGAGATGTTCACTATACTCATTACGGACGACTCTGCCCGATTGAGACTCCTGAAGGTCCAAACATCGGTCTTATTTCTTCTTTGACTATCTTTTCAAGAGTGAATAAATATGGATTTTTGGAAACACCTTACCGTGTTGTTAAAGACGGTATTGTTTCTTCTGATGTGGTATATCTGACTGCCGAGCAGGAAGATATGTACACCATCGCTCAGGCAAATGCTCCAATCGACGAGAACGGCAAGTTCATCAGAGAAAGAGTTAAATGCCGTAGAAAAGGTGATTTCCCCATTGTTCATCCACAGGAAGTCGAGTTTATGGATGTTGCACCTGCACAGATTGTAAGTGCGGCTGCGGCTCTTATTCCATTTCTCGAGCATGATGATGCTAACCGTGCTCTCATGGGTTCAAACATGCAACGCCAGGCAGTTCCTCTCATCAAACCGGAAGCTCCACTCGTTGGAACCGGACTTGAAGGAAGAGTTGCCCGCGATACCAGATCGGTGATCGTGGCTCAAGAAGATGGCGATGTGGTTTTCGTGGATGCAGAAAAAATTGTGGTTGACTACAACATCGATCCACTTTCATTTGAAGCTCTCACAGAGTTTAATGAAGTAAAAACAGTAACTTACAAGCTAATCAAGTTTTCAGGTACCAACCAGGAAACCAGCATCACTCAAAGACCGATTGTAAAACTTGGTCAAAAAGTGAAAAAAGGCGATGTACTTGCAGATGGTTTTGCAACTGATCAGGGTGAACTTGCTCTCGGCAGAAATATCCTCGTTGCGTTCATGCCCTGGAGAGGTTACAACTTCGAGGATGCTATCATCCTTTCAGAAAAACTTGTGATGAACGATGTTTTCTCTTCCATTCACATCGAGGAATTTGAACTTCAGGTTCGTGAGACCAAAAGAGGTGACGAAGAGTTAACCCGTGAAATTCCTAATGTTAGCGAAGATACTGTTAAAAATCTTGACGAAAACGGTATCATCAGAATTGGTGCCGAAGTTAAGGAAAGTGATATTCTTATCGGTAAACTGACTCCTAAAGGTGAGTCGGATCCTACCCCTGAAGAAAAACTTTTAAGAGCGATTTTTGGTGAAAAAGCCGGCGAAGTTAAAGATGCTTCCTTGCGTGCTACTCCCGGACTTAGAGGAACGGTTATTAAAACTCGCCTTTTCAGCCGCAGGAGAAAAGATGCTGAATCGAAAAAACTCGAGAAAAAACTTTCCGAAGAACTTGAAATCAAATACGCTAAAGAGAAAGTTACACTTCGCGACAAAATGATCGACCGGCTTGCCAAGATCTGCGAAGGCAAAAAAACTCTCGGTGTTAGAGATGAACACGGAATAACTGTTATTAAATCGGGTACTGTAATCGATCGTGCCGTTTTGGAAACAGTTGATACTATTGAAAGACTCGATGACAAATCGGTTTGGTTCGAAGATGAAAGGTCTAATGAGTTCGTAAGAGCTTTGATGAAAAATTATCTGAGAAAACTCGCCGATGTCGATGAAGATTACAAACGCGAAAAGCAAAAGATACAAATTGGTGATGAACTTCCTCCGGGAATTATTCAGTTAGCAAAAGTATATGTTGCTAAAAAGAGAAAAATCTCGGTGGGCGACAAAATGGCTGGAAGACACGGAAATAAAGGTGTCGTCGCCAAAATTGTACCACAGGAAGATATGCCTTTCCTCCCGGATGGCACTCAGGTTGAAATGATCCTTAATCCCCTCGGCGTACCTTCGCGTATGAACCTCGGTCAGTTGTATGAAACTGCCCTTGGATGGGTTGGCAAGACACTCGGTGTCAAGTTCGCCACCCCTGTCTTCGACGGTGCCGAAGTGAAAGATGTGGATGATTACCTTGAGAAAGCCGGTCTGCCGGTTGGTTGCAAAACCGATCTGCACGATGGTAGAACAGGTGAACCTTTTGATCAAAAAGTAACATGTGGATATATCTACATGCTTAAATTGAGTCACCTTGTAGATGATAAACTCCACGCTAGGTCAATCGGACCATATTCGCTTATTACGCAGCAACCTCTCGGCGGTAAAGCCCAGTTTGGTGGTCAGAGATTTGGAGAAATGGAAGTGTGGGCTCTCGAAGCTTACGGTGCTTCACATATTCTTCAGGAAATTCTCACAGTAAAAAGTGATGATGTCGCCGGTAGAACCAAAGTGTATGAGTCGATTGTTAAAGGTGAAAATATTCAAGAACCGAATGTGCCCGAAG
>CAYSJM010000101.1:0-9542 GCA_964431385.1 uncultured Ignavibacteriaceae bacterium
TTGAGGAAGTCTCTGAATAACTCGGTTGCCTGGTTGTTTTTCACTTCTTTTTAAAATTATTTAGATTTAATCTACATAAAAATAACCATTACCGGGGAATTAAACAAATAAATTTTAAATCAACTCTTTTTACACCGCACCAAGAGCTCAACTTTAATTCTTTTTATCATAATATTTAATTATTTTACTATACAAATCATACAATTTCTGAACTTTGAAAAACCAATAAATTGAACGCATTAATTAAATCTCTTGCTATCTCTCTTTTCTTTACTCTGGTTGTCTCCGCTCAATTCACCTCTTCAAATCTCCCTATTGTTGTAATTAACACAAATGGACAAACCATCGTAAATGATCATAAGATTACTGCCGATATGGGGGTAATTTTTAACGGTGAAGGAGTTAGAAACTATCTGAACGGTCCCAGAAATCACTATGACGGTAAAATTGGAATCGAACTCAGGGGCTCAAGCTCACAACAATTTCCTAAAAAAGGCTATGCAGTTGAAACAAGAGACTCAGCAGGCGAGAATCTTAATGTCCAACTTCTTGGGATGCCCTCAGAAAATGATTGGGTCTTTAACGCTGAATACAACGATAAATCGTTGATGAGAAATGTGCTTGTTTATGATATGGCACGAAGAACCGGAAGATACGCATCAAGATCGCATTATTTTGAGCTTGTGATTAATGGTGAATATCTCGGAACTTATGTTCTGTTCGAAAAAATAAAACAAGACAAAAATCGCGTTGTTATCAAAGAACTTGATCCTGAAGATATTTCGGGTGACCCTTTAACGGGTGGCTACATTATAAAAGTTGACAAACTTGACGGTGAAGATAATGGCGGTTGGAACTCGACCTACCCCCCCTACCCCGGCTCAGATAAATTTATTTACTATCAGTTCCACATCCCCAAAGCTTCGGATATTGTAACTCCACAAATCAATTACATTAAATCATTCATTCAAAATTTTGAAACAGTGATGATGTCTCCAACATTTGATGACCCTGTTTATGGCTACCCTTCTATTGTTGATGAAAATTCTTTTGCTGATATGTTTCTCATAAGTGAAGTTTCAAAAAATGTGGATGCTTACAGATTAAGTGCTTACATGTATAAAGATCGTGATTCCCGAGATCCAAAATTATATATGGGTCCGGCGTGGGATTTTAACGGTGCACTCGGAAATGCAAATTATTATGATGCCTGGCTTGGAAATGGATGGGAACTCGATTATCTGACAACTGATCAAAGCTTTTTGACCACTGATTATTTTCAGGTACCTTTCTGGTGGAAAAAACTAAAAGATTCACCCCGCTTTAAGTCAAAAGTTAAGGAAAGATGGTCGATCCTTAAAAATACTGCCTTCGACAAAACAAGAATCTTCGGTGTTATCGACTCTCTCGTCACATATCTCGATGAAAGCAAAACAAGAAATTTCCAGAAATGGCCAATTCTTAATCAATATGTCTGGCCAAATTATTATGTGGGTGGAAACTATCCAAATGAGATAAATTACCTTAAGAACTGGATCGCCGGAAGACTCCTCTGGGTGAATTCTGCCATAAATCTTTTTACTTCGACAGAAGAAGAGAATCCCGTTCCGGAAAATATCCTCCTGATCTCAAATTACCCAAATCCATTTAATCCTGTCACAAAGCTCAAATATGAGATACCCGGCGAGGGTTCAGCAAACATTTCAGTTTATTCTGCCGATGGTAGTTTGATCTCCACCCTATTTTCAGGTGAAGTCTCAAAAGGAAGTTACGAATTGGGGCTTGATGCTACCAATCTGAATCTGTCTTCAGGTTTTTATCCCGTAGTAATCACCTTTTACC
Organism: uncultured Ignavibacteriaceae bacterium; assembly: GCA_964431385.1. Classification (GTDB taxonomy): domain Bacteria; phylum Bacteroidota; class Ignavibacteria; order Ignavibacteriales; family Ignavibacteriaceae; genus UTCHB3. The sequence continues at coordinate 1,843 of CAYSJM010000101.1, forward strand.
ATTCAAACGGCACGGTACAGAAGAAGACCGCTAAAGTAATTTACTTGAAGTAATTTTTAGTTAGATGAGGGGGGGAGGTAAAATCTTTTATTTCCCCCGCTCACGCCTCATCTCCCAAATTTTCATGTAAGTCATGAGATTTGTGAGGGCGTGAAGCAGCGAAATGATAAGTCCTTCAACTCCATCTGTGAAGCCACGACGCAGTATGTAGTGTTGCAGAAACGCGGCAAGTGGGTTTAGAATAAAATTTAGTGGTGTGGAGCTTTTGGTCTGATATCTTTCCTCGGCTTCGAGGGTAGAATAATTGTTGATTTTTGCAATTGTGCTTTTTAGATCAAAATGGGTGAAGTGAAGTATATCCCCTTTTAAGTATTCTCGCTTACCATCAACTTCAAAACCCTCGTGAACCCTTCTATCGGTCAGTCGAGTGAGGCTCTTTTTAAACAACCTAAGTTGATAACCCGGATACCACCCGCATGACTTAATCCATTTACCGTTAAAAAAGGTTTTTCTGGGGATGAAAAAACCTTCGGCAACGGGGTTATCATTCACCACTCTCGAGATTTCTACCCGCAAATCTTCAGAAACTTCCTCGTCTGCATCGAGACTGAGAACCCATTCATTTGTACAACTTCTCAAAGCAAAATCTTTCTGATCCGAGAATCCTTTCCAGGCATTAAAGATAACTTTTGCCTCCAAATTCTCCGCAATCTCAACGGTTTTGTCTTTGCTTCCGGAATCCACTACAATTATTTCATCAGCCCATGAAACACTCTTCAGGCAACGAGCAATATTTTTTTCTTCATTAAGGGTAATGATGGATACAGATATTTTCTGCAAATCTAACCTAAAAACTTCTTCCTGGTTTCAGGAGTCGGAATTCTGCATGCCTCTTCCCTGCCAAAAAATCGATATCTGTTTTTTGCTATAAGGGAGTAGAAAAAATTTCTGATGAAGGGAGGAATAATGATGAGGCCGTAGAGCAATCCAAAAAAGCCACCAAGCTCTTTTGCAACCCGTAGTCCGGCTGTAGAGCTTGTGTAATGTTTTTCACCTTTAAGAAGAATAAAAGTATCAAAATCAGTCTGTGGTAGATTTAATCTTGAGAGAGTTTCTTGCCCGAATGGTGATTGAAGTGAGGCGAATCTGAATTTATCATTTTTATCCCTGTCAATAATGAAATTCACCCAAAAATTGCAAAAATTGCAGACCCCATCGAATAAAATTACATTTTTGTCGATAATTTTTTCAGACATCCTCAATCCTCGAAAGCTTGATCATTTCAATTCTTCTGGCGGAAGATCTGATTATATGAATCTTAAAAAATCCGGCGGTTACTATCTCACCCTGAGCCGGAATTCGTCCGGTCTCCGCCATGATAAAGCCACCAATGGTGTTGTAGTCTCCTTCAGGTATCCCCAAATCGAACTTCTCATTGATATTATCAACTTCTACATCACCACCGATCAAATACTCGTTGTCTCCCGTTTTTCTACAAACATTCTCTTCAACATCATATTCATCTTTAATTTCGCCAAAAACTTCTTCGATTAAATCTTCCGCGGTTACAATTCCAGCAGTACCACCAAACTCATCAATAACAACAGCAATCGAAATTCTCTCCCTGAGAAAATCGTTCAGCATTTCCACACTTTTTTTAGTTTCTGGCACATTTAGAATCTGGCGAACGATTTCAGAAAGATTTTTTGGTTGTTTAAAGAGATCGTAGGCAAGTACAAATCCTGTAATATTGTCGAGATTATCGACATAAACAGGGAGTTTTGAATAGCCGGAATCGATGAATGTCTCGATAACCTCTTCAAGACTGCTCTTAATCTCAACACCCACAATCTCAGTTCTGGGTCTCATAGCCTCGTTCACCCGTTGATCTTGCATCTCGATCAACTTTCTGATTGCCTGCCCCTCTTTTTTATTTACATTTCCAGCGTTTTCGCCCTCCTCAATAAGAAGTTGGAGGTCTTCTCGTCTGACAATTTCGTGTAAAGAGTCGGAGGAGGATTTTTTGCGACTAATAAAAAGGGTGAAATAACCAAAAAGTTTTACAAGAGGAAAAAAGATCAAATAGAGTGCACGCATCGGAATTGACGATAAAACCAGTAGTGTCGTGCTCATCTCACGCCCGATATATTTTGGAATCAATTCGCCAAAAAAGAGCACCAAGAGCGTAGAGATTATCAAAATTGCGAAATCGTTGAAGCCGAAGTATTCATGCAGAAAGATTGCGGAAATGGAGGCAAATGTTATGTTGGCAATGTTATTACCGATAAGAAGTGTTGAGAAGAACTTATCAGGATTGTTGATAAAATAGTGTGCAGCTTTGGCACCGGGATTTTTTTTCCCGGCTTTTATCTCAATCTTTAGTCTGTTCGAAACAATATATGCCATCTCGGTGCCGGAAAAAAAAGCACTGAAAAGTATTAAAATTGCGAGAAGAAGAAGTTGGGTTTCCATTTAATAGGTTCTCTTTATCTCGATACCTTCGATTTTGCCGATATAAATTTCACCTTTATAACTGATTTCCAGCTTGATATCGATGGCTTTAAGATCGGTCAATCCCTTGGTGCTGTTCCGCTCTTTGTTGGAAAATCGGAAATTGATAAAACTCGTTTTTCCCGGTTTCTGAAATTTATTTTCATCTGGTAAAATTAAAAAAGGAAACTTTGCAATCTCCTTTTCTTCCGAGAAAATTGTTGCATTCACACAGATAATACTATCAGCTTCCGGTCTTTCCCAGGCAGCAAACATAGCTTCACCTGTGAAGAGAAATCCATTGGGTCCACCCGGCATCATGTCAATCCAGGCTTCTGTTTTGTCAATTTTTAAAAAACCTTGTTGCACTTGATTTTCTGTTGTTTTGTTAACAGTTGAAGAGTTACCATCTTTCTCACAGTTACAGCAACCGGCAAACAGCAGCATAATCGTTGGAATAATAGCAAACTGAAAAAATGCTTTTTTCATCTATAAAACCTTATATACAATTAGAATTGTAGCCGCTAAATATAACACTGCATTCAAAATAGTTGGTATATCTTTGAATAAAATCTCGATGGTGCTCTCACCCCGATGATGTAAATAAACAAGATACATATATCGATAAATTCCAAAAACTACAAATCCCGTAGTGTAAATAAGCTTTTCGGTCCCAAAAGTTTCCACTGTACGCTGTGAGACGGTGTATAAAGTATAAAAAACGATTACACTTCCTGCCGAAACAGCGGAAATCTGGTCAATAAATCTCTTCGAATAATTTTCGAGGACTCTCCTGACATGAGCTGAATCCTGGTCTTCCGTATTCAGAAGTTCCGACTCCGACATCCTTTTCATAACAGCAAGAAAAAGGGAAATGAAAAGAGTAATAAGTATCAACCAGCTCGAAGGTTCAACACCAATTACTACTGTGCCTGCCCATACTCTTAATATAAAGCCACCTGCAATCGAAAATATATCCAGAAGCACAATGTTCTTGAGCTTGAAGGAATACGCAATATTAAGCAGAATATATAAAATTACAATAATCTGAAACTGGAAATTGAGTTTAAGAGTGAAAAGAATCACCAGCAAACCCAAACCCAAGAGAACAAAAAGGGCATTTTTTACAGAAATCTCACCGGAAGGGATGGGTCGGAATCTCTTCTTTGGGTGGAGTTTGTCCCTCTCCTTGTCGATAATGTCGTTCAACACATAAACTATGCTTGATGCGAAGTTAAATGCTATAAATCCGAGTAATGAGAGAATCAGATCATCTACATTAAACAACTTCCTTGAATAGACCAAGGGCACGAACAGGAAAACATTTTTTATCCAGTGTGGTGCCCTGATCAATCTCAGATATTTTTTGAATATCAAAATACCGCTTCTTCCGTATATATTCCGAATGGTTCTTTTAGAACATCAATCATTTCTCCGAGTGTAACATAATTTGAAGCTGCCTTCACAAATTCGGGCATCAAATTATTTCCATTCTCAGCAGCATTTTTGATGGCTTCAAGTGAAGATTCAACCTCGGCACTGCTTCTGTGTTCCTTCAATTCTGCAAGTCGTTCCCTCTGAATTTTTTCAACTTCGGGCGAAATCGTCAGAATGGGGATATCAACAATCTCATCTTTTTCGATAAAATCATTAACACCAACGATGATCTTTTCTTTCCTGTCAACTTCTTTTTGATACGCATAAGCTGCATCTGCAATCTGTTTTTGGAAATAACCCGTCTCAATGGCTGGAATTACTCCTCCAAGTGAATCAATTTCATCAAAGATTCTGTTGGCTTCCTCTTCCATCTTATTGGTCATCGATTCAACCATATAGCTACCCGCAAGAGGATCGACCGAGTTGATAACTCCCGTCTCATAAGCTATTAATTGCTGCGTTCTTAATGCAATTTTTACCGCTTTTTCACTCGGAAGTGCAAGCGTTTCATCCATTGAATTGGTGTGAAGCGACTGCGTTCCACCCAGAACCGCTGCGAGTGCCTGGAATGCAGTTCTTACGATATTATTTTCGGGTTGTTGAGCGGTAAGTGTGCATCCGGCAGTTTGTGTATGGAACCTTAACCACCAGCTTCTTGGATTTTTTGCTCCATATTTATCCTTCATCCTCTTGGCATAAATCCTTCTTGCAGCTCTGAATTTTGCAATCTCCTCGAAGAAATCGAGATGAGAATTGAAGAAGAATGAAATCCGGGGAGCAAATTCATCAATATCCATACCTCTTTCCATACATGCTTCGATGTATGCAAATCCATCTGCGAGCGTATATGCAAGTTCCTGAACTGAAGTGGAGCCGGCTTCTCTTATGTGGTAACCACTCACCGAGACTGGATTCCATTGCGGCACTTCATTTGTGCAATATTCTATCATATCCACAATTATTCTCATCGAAGGATGAGGAGGATAAATATATTCCTTTTGAGCGATGTACTCTTTTAAAATGTCATTCTGAAGTGTACCTCTAAGACTTTTAAAATCGACCCCCTGTTTTTGTGCCACAGCAAGATAAAACGCAAAGATCATGGCTGCAGGTGAGTTAATTGTCATCGATGTGGAGACTTTATCCAACGGAATACCTTTAAAAAGTATCTCCATATCTTTAAGTGAAGAGATTGAAACACCACAAATACCCACTTCCCCTTCGCTCAATGGTGCATCAGCATCCCACCCCATAAGTGTAGGAAGATCAAAAGCAACTGAAAGACCTGTCTGACCATTTTTTAGAAGGTAATGAAACCTCTCATTTGTATCCTCTGGTGAACCAAATCCGGCAAACTGCCGCATCGTCCATACCTTGCCACGATAACCATTAGGATGAATTCCCCTTGTGTATGGATACTCGCCCGGGAAACTTAAATCGCGGTTATAGTCAAAATTTTCAATGTCGTTTGGAACATAAAGTACATTTACGGGTTCTCCGCTTACCGTAGTGTACTTCAGTCCCTGGTCTTTGGAACGGGCAACTTTCTCGTAGTACTCGTTCAACTTTTCATAGTAATGTGAATTACTCATATTGATCTCCTGTTTTTCATTTTGTTTTTCTTCCTACTCCCATAAAAAATTCAGCCTTCAGCCCTCAAAAATTCAGCCTTCAGCCTTCAGAAATTCAGCCGTCAAAATTTCAGCCCTAAAAAATTCGTTCCCTGTGGTTGAAACCACAGGCTATTGGTTTTATTTGCGGGATATAAGAATCTCGCCCAACAAAAGCCAACATTAGGCACAAACCATTAAGAGAAAGCACCCAATAACAATCAAAAATTAATACCTAACACCTAATACCTAATACTTAACTCGTCCTCCCAAACCGCCGGTCAAATTCATCGAGAGAGATTTTAAGGACGACGGGTCTGCCGTGTGGACAGACATAGGGGTTTTCCGTGGCAAAGAGTTCATCTATCAGCCGGCGCATCTCCTCCTGTGAGAGGCGTTCACCTGCTTTAATGGCAGCTTTGCAGGAGAATGATTTTGCCATGTTTTCAGTGGCATCCAAAATTTTTTCTTCTTTATTCTCAATATACTGATCAAGAATCTCAAGAAGAATTTTTTCTTCCTCACCTGTCTTTACCTGTGAAGGGATACATTCAACCACCACATCAGTATTTGAAATGGCTTTAACGATAAATCCCAGCCGTTGGAGGTATTCCTGCAATTCTTTCACAAGCATCACCCGTGCCGGATCGGTATGGATGACTTTTGGGAAAAGGAGTTGTTGAAACAGAGGTATTCCCTCAGTCAACTGTTTTTTTGCCATCTCGTATAAAATTCTCTCGTGTGCCACATGCTGGTCGATTATCATCAACCCCGTTTTGATCTGGCAGAGGATATATTTATTGTGCAACTGAATTATGAAGGGTGTCGAGTCAGTTTCTGCCGTATCTGCGGGAATCCGTTCAAATATTTTTGGGGTGTATGACTCAGCATTTCTTTCAGAATATGCCCCTCCGCTTACCGTCCTGCCTCCGGGAACGGTTGCATTTCCCAAACCATCACTTGAACTGTCATCCGCAAAAGGATGATCTTCATCATCGGTCTGCTCACCCGTTTCAACAGTCCTCGAAATCGCCCCAAAAATCAGGTCGATATCGCTGTCGTTTATTAAGGGTCGCTTTGACATTGAGGAGGAACCGGATTGAAAATCCCGTTGCCCCCTGTTTGTAAAACTTTGATTGCTTTCAGGTCTGTCACTAAAATCGCTTCTGGTTGTACGCGAATAATTATCAAACCCCAGCTTTGCGGTCTCACCGAGACTGTTAACCGAAAAGGAAAGTGAGGGCACCAAATCAAATTCTCCCAATCCCTTCCTTACAACAGCACTCACAAAATTGTAAATGTCTTTTTCTTCGTCAAATCTCACCTCAAGTTTCGAAGGATGAACATTCACATCCACTTTGGCTGGATCAATTTCCAAAAAGAGAACAAAGAAAGGGTAATCGCCCTTCTCCAGAAAGTTTTCGTAGGCATTAAAAACTGCAAAATTGACCTGTTTCGATGAAACAAATCTTCCATTCAAGAATAGATACTGATCTCCCCTCGCTTTTTTAACCAATGCGGGTTTCCCCAGATAGCCTTTTATCGAGAGGTAGTCGGTTCTTTCTTCAACAAAAATTGTGTTGTTTTTTACTTTGTCCCCAAATACCTGTACGAGCCGTTCGTCCAGTTCGCAGGCTGAAAAATCATGAACAATTGAGTCATCGGTAAAAAATTTAAAACTGATATCAGGTCTGCCTAAAGCCAGCCTCTGAAACACATCTATCACATGCCGCAATTCAGTTGAATCGGACTTTAAAAAATTTCTTCTGGCAGGAATATTGTAAAAAAGATTCTTGACACTAAGATCTGTCCCCTTAAAATATCCTCCCTTGTCTTTATAAATTGTTCTGCTGTCATCAATCTTTATAACTGTAGAAAGCTCTTCATTACTCGTCCCTGTTTTCATTTCGAACTGTGCAACAGCCACAATCGAACTTAGAGCTTCACCTCTGAAACCAAGAGTTTTTATGGCATCGAGATCGCTCTCCTCCACAATTTTACTCGTTGCGTGCTTCATAATCGAAACAAGTGCATCCTCTTCCGTCATCCCCTCGCCATTGTCAATCACACGAATCAGGGTTCGCCCGGCATTTTTGATCACAAGCTCAATCTCCGTGGCACCGGCATCAATAGAGTTTTCCATCAACTCCTTCACAGCCGATT
>CAYSJM010000102.1:0-9433 GCA_964431385.1 uncultured Ignavibacteriaceae bacterium
TCGTTCCAAACGATTCCGATGCCAACAGACAGAAAAACAGAAGAATTGAGTTCGTGAGAACGAAATAAGAATTTTTAGTTATGAGTTATGAGTTATAACTTATTCTGCTAAAATTAAAAAGGCTGCTCTAATCGGGCAGCCTTTTTTTTATGTTTGAAGTCAGAAAACCCCCATCCGCGTTAATCCGTTTAATCTGCGTGCATCTGCGTCCTAATAATTCTCTCTACCCGGGAATAAATTCCCAGGCTATTGGTTTTCAGCCCTCAGCCTTCGCTTTTCAGCCCTCATACTTCAGCCTTCGCTTTTCAGCCCTCATACTTCATACTTCAGCCTTCGCTTTTCAGCCCTCATACTTCAGCCTTCGCTTTTCAGCCCTCATACTTCATACTTCATACTTCAGAATTTCAGCCTTCGCTTTTCAGCCCTCAAAAAAGGTATTCCGGCGGCGTCACAACCACCTTCTCGCCTGATTCCTGGTCTTCATACCCCAGGTTGACCTCGTGGAATTCATGACCGCCGATTCTGAAGAGTTGTTCTTTCACTCTTCTGCGGGAGATGAGAGCATATTCGAGGCATTCTTTCAGTTCATCCTTGGTAAATTCGCCGTTGGGGTAAATCAGTTTTATAAGTCCGCTTACGGTTTTTCTGACGGCAATGATATCCCTCTGATTCAAATCATGCCCGTAGTGAAAATGTTTCCCGACAGCATCGGAAAATGTCTTCTTTCTCATTTCCTTGAACCATTCGGCGAGGTAATCGCTTATGAATCCGTATTTTGAAGTGAAGAATTGCGGCTTCATCTTCGGAATTTCCCAACCCGGAATATAGCAGTTGAACCTGTCGATAAATGCCGAGTCGATCATCTCCGCGGGAAACGGCACCAAAAGATGCTTCGTTTTTGCCAGTTCATTCACATCACCATCAATGTTACCCAGAAAAACGAGTGATGCCGTTGCATTTACATGCTCCTTGCCTCTTGCAAAAGCACCATTAGCCATGTAACCCTTCATTATCTGGATAGTGTCTTTGTCTTTCAGGTCGATGCCACCCACTTCATCAAAAGCAACGAGGTCCCACATCCCCACAAGTCCGATCTGCCTCGTCGTTAGATTGTAGAAGAGGTTTGGCACGGTCGTCTTACCCCCTGAGAGAAGTATCGCATTAGGTGAAATTTCGTCATAAATATACGATTTACCCGTTCCTCTCGGACCCAGCTCGAGCATATTGAAGTTGTTCTCAACAAACGGTATCATCCTTGCAATAAAATGCCAGCGAACGCTTTCACTTAGTGTGTCGGGTTCATATCCTACGCTTCGTAAAATTGCTGCCATCCACTCGTCTTTTGTGAAACCGCTTCTCTTTCCGGGAATCTCATCGGGATCAGCACCCGGCATCTGAATAGGTTTCAGGTCGGAAATGATAAATGGAGAGACATTGGAATCGGGATCGAAAAAATATTTCAGTGTGACTATGCACCAGATTCCACCCGCAAGCAGCCGCTCATATTTCTTTACATAATCCGCCGGCACTTCCACCATCTTTAGTCCAAGATTCGAGAGAATAGCCTCATAAAGATCTTTTTTCTCATTAAGCTTCACCGTCACCCTGTCGATAACCTTGAAACTCCCTCTCTCCCTGATCCGCGATTTAATCCTTTCGGCTTCGTCGGGTCTTACATAATTCTGCTCCAAAATCTGCTTCACCCGCTCTACGCCATCCTTAATTGTGAGGTCATCATCAGAAGCACAGTACTGTGCCAAAAGATACTCCAGCACAAAAACGGGAACATTTATCCCTGCACGCAGGTTTTTTGTCAGGTCTTTTCTTACCACCTTCCCGGGGAAAGCATCAAAAAGTTTTTTATCAAGTCCTTCAAGCATTCTGTTTTTCCTTAAAAATCATCAAAATCGTTTGCGATTGGTATATTCAGGAAGAGCTCCATTCTTGTGACAACGGGGTCTTCCGAGGGTTTCGCATTTTTGTCCCGAACCACAAGCGACACCTGTTTATTGTTGTATCTTGAAATGTCGCCTCTCATTACAAACTTCACCACCTTAAGAAGCTGCCGTGCATCACTCCCCTGGAGATTGAACAGAAGTATCTGCTCATCCGAAAGCGGTGTGCCGTCAGGGGCGTAAATTCCTGCCGTCACTTCCCTCTCCAAAACCTTGTCACTAACGGGTTTGCTCTGTATCATCTCAAAAACGGGATTGTTTGTGGTTATCGAGCTGCTTCCCTTCGATATGATTGCGATACCCACGGGTTCTGTATCGGTCGTCCGCTTTTTATTAAACTTAATGACGGGAATCGCCACTTCCTGGAGTGAGAGCCCGCCATGTACGAATCTGCTCCCCGAACCCGCAAGTCTGAAATTGGCTCGCCCCGCGGGGAAAAGGAACTCGCTCTCCGATACAATCCCCACCTGCTCCGCTGTCATTTTAATCACTTTTTCATCAGTTCCGAAACCGGATCCAAAAGCCACCCGCCTCTTCACCGTTTCTACTTTACCGTAGGCTCCGGCATCGATAAACTCATTTTCGGGTAGCTTTGATTCCTGATAGTGGAATCCGTGGTCGGAGGTTATATATACATTTGTGCCGTTGAAAGCTGCAATTTTCCTCAGAAGGTTCTCAATGTCGTTGAAGGCATCCTCTACCGCTTTGAAAGTATCGTCCTGAGAGGTGGTGTCATCGCCCGTGGCATCTATTTTGTTATGGTAAATGTAAATTACCTCAAGTGCCTTCACCGCTTCCCGTCCCTCATCATTGCCCATTTTTACAAACTCTGATGCGGCAAACACCCTCGACCGCGGATTTCTCTCTTTCAATCTGGCTTCCCTGTACCCCGCCGAAGCAGGCTTACCGTCTATGGCAACGGAATCGCCACCCGGAATAATCTCTAATTTTTCATGAGGAAGAAGTGCCGCCATCCCGAGTTGTGTGTAACTCGGCACCATCCCCGCCATCATCTCAATTTTTGCATCATATCTGTCATTCTTCAGCAACCGTGAAGTCAGTTCCACCGCAGCCTCAAATCTCAATGCATCAGAAATGACAACAAATATCCTTTTATCGTTCCCCTGATACGGCTGAATGTAACTCTGATAAAACCTGTTTTGCATTATCACGGAAGAAAAAGACCACCTTGCCTGCATTTCCAAAGCCTTTTTCCACGCCACTTCAAGAGGGAAAAGAAACTGATTCAACCAGACCTGCTCGACCATCTCAGCCACACCCTTGAGCACGCTCTCATGCTTCTGCCCCTTTATCGAGGTATAAAATTTCCTGTAGCAGGTGTCAATTCCGGCACCGCTCACCTGATAATATTTGAATCCCTCCTCTGCAGTCCTGAACCCCGGGGGATAAAGTTTCACACTTTCGGTCAGAAGTGCAGCCTGATAGAGAGCTTCATAAAGATGCCTGTACTCTTCAAAATAGAAACAGTAAAGCCTCTTGCCAATTATCTCCTTTATCCGGGAGGAGGCAATGCTTCTGTTTTCAACCCCCCTCGCAAGCCCTCTGACAATCTCCTGCTCCACACACTCGGGTACTTTGCAGTCGATAAATTTCTCATAACCATGAATCGTCAGTTTCTCCTGTGCACGACTCCCATCCTGATACATTACCGCAAAATGATCGAAGCTTTCAGAAAACCTCGTATTGTTCATCCAGCTCTTGAAAAACGACTCTGCAGCGGGTGTCCACTCCTCCTTTTGGCTGTTCCACACCTTCATGTTTTCACGGGGGATGTGTCGCTCAAACTCGCTTTTGAAAAGGAAAAGAGGCAGTTCACCGACAGTTTCAAGCTTCCCCTGAAATCCAAACTTCGAGACAAGCCAGTCCCGTATAAATCCGTCAAGCTTAAATTTCTGAAGCTGTGCAAGCTTGTCGCCTCCCTGTCCGGCATCATTGATGAGAGACAGCAGAATATCATCCATTACGGGTTGCTCACTGATCGCAACCGCCGACATCATAAGCGAAAGATAAGCCTCCGTCAGTCGCTGTTCCCTGTCTATAAGTGAAACAAGCTTCTTTTTTCGTGCATCACTGTTAAAAAAGGGAAGCCTCTCCTCCACGAAACCCCGTAACCCCGCCGGGAACTCCAGCTCCTGAAGAAGAAGAGCAACCTTTTCGGCACTGAACTCATGCCCCGTCATCGCAAGGTCAAGCAACCAGTTTTCATCAGGTTCAGGCTTCGGTTTGTTCGCGTATATCAGAAATTTATGATTCTTCTCACTGTAGATACGGGTCTTTATTCCAAACTCATTGTTCTCAACGGTTATCATCTCCACACCCTCGGGAAGCCATTCAGAGGAAGTATCAGCAAATTCGCCGCCTGTATCGTACCAGACGACAATCCGCTTCTTTTCAAATATTTTTGTCAGTTGTTGTTTAAGATTCATGTTTCTATTTCAGTTTATAAAGATTTTAAAGTTAACCGCAAAGGGTGATTTAACCACAGAGCACACCGGGAACACAGAGTAATAAACCGCAAAGGGCGCAAAGAACGCAGAGGGGGATTTAACCACAGAGCCTTTTACCATTTGATTTCCTCGAACATTCTTGACAGTGCCTGCTGTACCCTCTCATCGGGATCATCCTTTAAAATTGCGTAAAGGGAAAATTTGTCGATAATCGCCCCGGAAGCTAATTTTTTCGGATCATATCGCCATATCTCAAGTTTTCTTTCAGCGTCCTCTTCAAAATCAACAATGGTAATTCTGTTTTCATGCAACAACCTTTCAAAAGAATCTTTGCTGCATGAAATCGTCTTCTTGTCATCATCACTCAACATGCTGAAGTGTGAAAGGGCTGTAATTCCCGATTCGAGAAATTCATCAGTCAGTCTTTGCGGATCCAGTTTGATAAATTTTGTGGCAATTACAGGGTTGAACAAGTACTTCTTCCCTTTCTCCCAGGTGGTCTTTCGGTCCTCAGAATATCGGAGTAATCTTTTCCGCCCTGAGTTAAATGCCGTAAATATACCTTTATCATTAAGCTCGTTAAAAATTCTTGTCACAGTCATTTTTGAGCAGTTTAATTTTTCAACCAACCCTTCCATGGTGGTTTCCGACAGAGAATTGTTCAACAGATACAAAAATGCGAACTGTGTCGCAGGTGCAAATGGTTCGTTCTTTCTTGCAATTTTCTCGACCCTGTCTTCTAATGCAATCAAAAACTCCGGTAAATACATCTGTTTCCCAATAATGATGAACTGTACTCCATACTGCATCAATCTGTTTCGTTCTGTTGTAGAAATGGCGGGCGAACAATAAATTACTGGCTTCATAAGTTTGTTAAAAATCGCATCCATTGACCTTTTTATGTCGTAGGGAGTCAATTTAGTTAAACCTTTGTCAATTGCGAAGATCACACTTTTGTTGAATAATGTTCCTTCAACCATCTCAAAACGATGTAAAAGATAGATTGGTAGCATGTCAAAGTTCTGATCTGTAAGAAATCCTGCCTGGATTCCTGTTGTGTGAACAAGATAATTTCTTATGGCTGTAAAGGTCTGCATATTTAGTTTTTCAAATTGTGTAACATTAATTTTGTATATATAACATTTTATTTGTTATAATACAAATTTTATGATACAAACTATTGTTTTGATTTAACCTCAAAAGAGCCCTTGGGCGACATGTGTGTAGAACCGGCACCCGATTCCTCTGTATCTTCCCCCACCTTTATTAAGGAGGGGGGCAGGGGGGCGGTAAAACCTCAAAGGCTGCTTCTCACTACCCTGACACCAAGATCTTTTCCCTTTAGAACGGGTTTCCCGTTACCACGATCACTGGCTCTTACAAGCGTATTCTCCGTCGTATAACTTCCTCCTTTTGAAACTCTTTTTTCACCGGATTGCAGCCCGACCGGATTCTCCTGAAGGCCGTTCTCATACGGTCCATATATATCCCAGCACCATTCCCACACATTACCGATAATATCATACAGATTGTATTTGTTTGGTTCCTTTTGTCCGACATTATGAATTTTCCGGTCACCGTTAATAAACATCCAACCAAATCTCGTTGCATCAAGGGGTTGTCCTTGAAAATCAAATTGGGCGGCACATTCATGTTCAGCTTCTGTCGGAAGACGGTAACCGTTCGCACTCCGGTCCCACTTCACATTTGTCACTTTTCCGTCACTTCCGTAACTGATATCATAACAAGGGGTTAATCCTTCTTTGGTGCTGAGAGCATTGCAAAATTTAACAGCGTCATTCCAGTCAATGTTTGTCACGGGCATATTCTCACCTTTGAAAAATGACGGTGAGGTGCCCATTACTTTTTCATACTGTTTCTGTGTTATCTCATATTTCGAGATGTAAAAAGTATTTAATCTGACCTCATGAGACGGCAGTTCATCTTCTGTCCCTTCAGGATTACCGTCATAATTCCCCATCGGAAATGTCTGTCCGGGAATTCGCACCATTTCCAAACCCAACTCAAATTTATCATAAACGGGCTTACCCTTCTCTTCGTAAACCTTTCCCTCATTCTCAGGAGGTGCCTCCTTTTTCTCTGCGACAACAGGTTTATTCTCCTTAAGAAGAACAACAGCCATTACACCGCCCATAAGCACGATAATTACAGTCAACAATAAAATCAAAACTTTGCTTTGAGAGCTTTTCATTGCTTTCTCCTTTTATTAAAAATTTCGTCCGGTTTCACGCTCCCTTCCAGACAGTATGTTCTCTACCTCACCCCTGGCTTGCGACAGATTGTCGCGATTACTGAATTTTAATATTATTCATGTTCCCCATCCTTTAGCTTAACAAAAGTACCACCTGCAAAAAACTCAGACTTTCGAGGACTATTCATATAACTTCAAATCAACGAGATACAGCTGACAAAGTTACATCACCTGAATCAGACCTTTCAAGAACATAATAATTCTTGTTCATGATATCCGATTCAAATCGCTTTTTTACAATACTTAGTAAACCTGCCTGATCGAAGATACCCATCTGAGTTACAGAGTCTGTGAAGTACTTGGATGTGGCATCCATTTGAATTAAGAAAACCTGAGACATAACATGATTAATGATTCCAAGAATAGGATTCTTTCTTTTTAAGTTATTTCGCTTACCTTCAAGGAATTCCTTAAATTCATTATCAAACTTGATTTCCTTATTAGCCCAAGCGGTCGATGCCACATGTTCGATTAATGATCTTAATTTTGGATTTCCGTAAAGCAGGATTAGTAATTCGAATAGATAGCCGATTGTATAATCCTTTTGTAGCGCAGTAGCTAACGCACGGAGGAGTGGAGCTTCATTACCCGGACTATGATCATAACACCAGAATATTATTTTTTGCACCAAAAATCTGGCCAAACTGGAGTCATGCCCAGCGTTTGCAAATGTGGTCATAAGAGCATCCGGTATGTTAAATGCTATTTTGAAATGCGAAAAATCCAACCAACTTGAAATCTTGTGATACTCGTGCCCGTTTCGAACTTTTATTGTTTCCAACAGATCAGAGAGCATCCAGGGGTTGAAAGCAAAGACCTCTGGCATGTATCGCCTGAACCAAAGAAAAACGAAACCTTCCTGATCGAATAAATCAAGTTTGTTCCCATGCAAAAATGGTTTTGAGGCTTCCCATCTTTCCCCAAGTACTTCGGCTATTGCAAGCAGATATTTCTTTTCTCCTTCAAATTCACCCCAGTCGAGTCTAGCGTTTCTAACTTCTTTTATATTTGCAAAATTGTCAATACTTATCTCGGGCAAATACCAATTCATGTTTTCATTCTCTATTTATTGTACATTTTGTATATATAACATATCTAATGTTATCATACAAATTTTATGTTAATTTATTGTTTTGTAATGTGTTATATATCTCCACCCACATGGCAATCTCTACCCATACGGCACCCCGTCCGGGGCGCATTTTGATTTTGAATCATTCTACCCATACGCAACCCCTCCGGGGTTTAAGACAACCAATAACTAATAATTCATAAATCATAACTGGCTCTCTACCCACATGCTGCCACAAGGGCTCTCCCGTTCCGATGTTAAAGCACCCATTTCCAATGCATCTTCCCCAACCTTTATAAGGGGCGGTAGGGGAGAATGCACAAGGATTCGGGCACCTGTGCAGTGCTTAAAAAGAAAACTAATTCTTTGATCTTGCTAACCGGAAACCGAGAAGACCGTTACCTAAAGCGTATGGGTCGTGACTGCCACGGAGCGTAACATCGACTGTCTCCAAATCGAGATAACTGCCGCCACGAGTAACACGGGTACCACCTTTAATTGGTCCCTTTGGGTTCTTTTGATTATTTGCAGTGTAATCTCCATACAAATCCCAGCACCACTCCCATACATTTCCGGTCATGTCATAGAGACCAAGTTCATTAGGTTGCATTTTTCCTGCGGGATGAGAGATCGCTTTAGAATTGTCTTCATACCATGCCACCAAATCTATATTATTGCTACCACTGTATTTATACCCTTTACTTTTATTCCCTCCCTTGGCTGCATATTCCCACTCTGCCTCTGTTGGTAATCTGTATCCATTTGATCTGAAATCACAAGTTATGTTATCCCCATCGCCTGAATATGCTTTTTTTAACCCCTCTTTCTCACTTAACTTGTTACAAAATTTAATAACATCATACCAACTAACTTGTTCTACAGGATTACTACCATTTTTGATTGTTGATGGATTGGTCCCCATCACACTCTCCCATAGCTCCTGAGTTACTTCATATTTACCGATCAGGAAACTGTCTACTGTCACCTGATGTATTGGTTTAGCAGATGATTCCTCGTCATTATTCCCCATAGTGAAAGTACCTCCTTCAACGAATACCAACTCCGGTTTAAGGGTTTTCTGATTCTTCGCCTGTGGATAAGATATTGAAATGAATGCTATTATTGACAATAAAACCACTTGGATTTTCATCTGATGCTCCTGTTGAATTTTTAATTTAATCGCTTAATTAAATTACTGTATTTCCATCAATTATTTATTGATCTTACAACATTTAGGGCTATGTACACTTGCCGCCACAAGGGCTCTCCCGTCCCGATGACACAGCACCCAATTCCAATGCATCTTCCCCCACCTTTATAAGGCAATGCTGTCAACTTAAGGGCTAACATCAGTTGGCCCTTCGTCTGTTCATGTAGTATTTTTGTTTAATCTTTGCTTGCCTTGGATTACTTCGTCCCGGTATAACAGGTATTATGTGTCTTTTTACCTCCTTTACAAGAGAATCGTACACCAAAGTCCAATCTTCCGAGTCAACTCTGAGTAGATCCTCAAGTTTCGGTCGAATAATGCCATAACTTACATTTTTGTTGACCTTGTATTTTTCATGTTTAAGCTTCCTTTTCCCTTCCGCTATCTCTCGATTTAACTCCTCCTCTGCATCCTGCACAATGACCGAATGAAGATTCATCATCAGTATCTTTGCAT
>CAYSJM010000103.1:0-9354 GCA_964431385.1 uncultured Ignavibacteriaceae bacterium
AATCACAGGGAACTTGAACTCGGTTCAGTTGCTATAACAATATTAACAATTTTGATTTCAGAGTTTGGTTTCTAAAAAAATAAAGCCCGTTTTACGGAAAATAAATCCCTGGAGCTCTCTCGCACGGATGCCGAAGAGCATGTGGGCTATTTCATTTGCGACTTTCATCAACCGTGCCGGGTCGATGTTCCTGACTTTCCTTGCGATTTATCTTACAAAGTATCAAGGTTACTCGATAGATTATGCGGGGTATGTTTTGGCAGCTTATGGTATCGGGTCACTTGCTGCCGGGCCCGTAGTTGGTAAACTCGCCGATAAATTCGGTAACATGCCTATAATGAAACTTTCCCTCTTTTTAAGCGCGTTTGTCCTTTTTCTCTTCCCTTTTTTCCATGAATTTTGGATGATTATTGTTCTGACTACACTTCTTTCATGGGTGAGTGAGGGATTCAGACCGGCAAATCTTGCGTTGATCTCGGAAATTGTTAAGCCCGAAGACCGTAAAATAGCTTTTGCTCTTAACCGTCTGGCTGTAAATCTCGGTTTTAGTATCGGACCACTTCTTGGTGGTTTTCTTATAATTTTCGACTACCATTGGATGTTCATTTTCGACGGTTTAACTTCCTTGTCAGCACTTGCATTTCTCTACTTCACTTCACTTTCAAGAGAAGAAAAAGAACGCCGCGAGGTAGCTGACCGTGAAAGACAGACGGGGGAAATAAAACTGAATCCATTCAAAGATTCGAGATTGATCTATTATGTCATTGCACTTTCACCCGTTTATATCGTCTTTTTCTCGCAAATCAGCACCGTTTCACTCTATGTTGTGAATGAATTACAATTCCCTGAACCCTTCATCGGAGTTCTCTTTTTGGTAAATACCATCATGATTATTTTCCTGGAAGTACCGATAAACAACGCCATGACCGATTGGGAAGACCGTAAATTGTTGAGTATCGGAGGAATTTTAACCGGAATCGGATTTGGAATGTTTGCTTTTTCCGATACCGTACCTGCTCTTGTAATCTGCATGGTTATATTAACCTTTGGAGAAATGATCTTTTCACCCGCCTCGGCAAACTACCTCGCAGAGATAGCCCCTGTTAATTCGAAGGGGATGTACATGGGATTTTTACAGCTCGTTTTTAATATTTCATTGTTTATTGGTCCCGCTGCGGGTGCTTTTATGATGGAAGGAATGGGTTCCAGGTGGATGTGGATCGCCTGCTTCTTTATGTCGATGCTCGGTGTGGCTTTGATGTGGAGGATGAAAACCGAAGTCCACAAATTGGTACCCGAAACCAGATAGTTTTTGCACAGAATACAAATATTTTTTATATTTGCAGTCTGAATTCCGGGGATATAGCTCAGTTGGGAGAGCGCTTGAATGGCATTCAAGAGGTCAGGGGTTCGACTCCCCTTATCTCCACCAGATTTAACCCTGTAAGTTGTTGTTTTTACAATGATTTACAGGGTTTTTTTTTGTTTCTTGAACAGGATATTCAGGATTCTATGTTTTTGAACAGGATATTCAGGATTTAACAAGATGGACAGGATATTTGTCTTGAACAGGATACTCAGGATATAACAGGATGGGCAGGATTCCGCATCCGAATTATCTGCTCTATCGTGGGAAATTCTCGGTGTGCTCTGTGTGCTCTGTGGTTTTTTCAAGCTGTGTGCTCTGTGGTTTTTCCTTATCCCGCTTGCGGGATTATATGTTCGTAGATAATTGATTTATTCCCAAAAATGTTTATTTTACGATTTGTAATTAAACAGGGTTTGAATCTGCAAAGATGAGCGAAAAACAAGTAAAATCGAAAAAACGGGTAGCTGACCACGGGGAAGTTTTCACTTCTGAAAGGGAAGTGAATGCCATGCTCGATCTGGTGAAGCATGAAACTGAGCGAATCGAATCACGATTCCTGGAACCCGCATGCGGCACGGGTAATTTTTTGGTGGAGATTCTTCGGCGGAAACTTACCATCGTCGATAATCGATATAAAAGCAACCGGGTTGAATGGGAACTCTATGCGGTGCTTGCGGTTACGAGCATTTATGGCATCGATCTGCTCCCCGATAATGTTTCCGAATGCCGGGAACGCCTCTTTAATATTTTCTCAGATCGCTATCATTCAATATTTAAAGATGAATGTCGATCTGAATGCCTCCAAACAGTCCGTTTTATTCTCAATCGAAACATCTTATGGGGTGATGCCCTCACGCTTAAAACACCCGATGACACTCACCGCCCGATAATTTTTTCTGAATGGAGTCCCGTGAAAGACGGCATGATAAAACGGCGCGACTTCACTATGGCGAACCTCCTTGAAAGTCAGCCGATGGAGGAGGAGAACCTCTTCTCCGATTTGGGCGACCGCGCTTTCCTCCCCACGCCCGTGGCTGAATTCCCCCTGCAACACTTCCTTAAAATCGGAGCGGATGATGGTAACAAACTATAATCCCGATGTCCTTTCATGTCTTTCCAACCTGAGTAACGATGAGGTTTTTACCCCGCCCGATCTCGCCAACAGGATGCTCGATCTGCTCCCTCCCGAATTGTGGCGGAACAAACACGCCCGGTTCCTCGATCCGTTCTGCAAGTCGGGGGTGTTCCTGAGGGAGATAGCCAAAAGGCTGATCACCGGTCTGGAGGATGAGATTCCCGACCGGCAGGAGAGGATAAACCACATTTACCGCAACCAGCTGTTCGGAATCGCCATCACGCAGCTTACTTCGCTTCTTTCGAGGAGGAGTGTTTATTGCTCAAAAACCGCCAATGGTCAGTATTCCGTTGTCGAAGGGTTTGATGACGAGCAGGGGAACATCCTTTTTGACAGAATTGAACACACCTGGGTTGAGGGGAGATGCTCTTTCTGCGGTGCCTCGGAAGAGGTTTATTCCCGCGGCGAAGAACTCGAAACACACGCTTACCAATTTATTCACACAGATAATCCCGAAGAGTTTTTCAACATGAAGTTTGATGTCATTATCGGTAATCCTCCGTACCAGTTGAGTGATGGGGGATTCGGTAGAAGTGCGAAACCAGTCTATCATAGATTTGTCCACCAGGCAAAACTCCTCAGTCCACGATTTTTAACCATGGTGATCCCGGCTAGATGGTTTGCGGGTGGAAAGGGATTGGATGAATTCCGGAGTGAGATGTTGAATGATAAAAGAATCAGAAAGTTGGTAGATTTTGAGAACTCGGCCGATGTATTTCCTGGAGTCGACATCGCGGGCGGGATCTGTTATTTTCTGTGGGATCGAGATTCAATAGGCGATTGTGAGGTAACAACCAACCGAAGCGAGGAAATTTATGTATCGACGCGTAAGTTGAATGAGTTTGAAATTTTCATTCGCGATTCAAGAGCACTTTCTATCCTGGAAAAAGTAAAAACCAATTCCGATGTAAAGCAAAAAAATCTTAGTCAACGAATATCACCTCGAAAACCTTTTGGATTACCGACCAACTATCCACCAAAAAATTCAGGAACTCCTTGTTGGTTTATCCAACGAATTGGGCTTAAATATGCTAATTCTTTAGATATTATTGATGAAAAAAAACATCTCAACAAGTGGAAACTACTCATTCCAGCAACTCCGATAGCTGGACAAACTGACTTTTCAAAACCAGTCAAATTTTATTATGATGGTAACATAAGAATAGCGAAACCAGGTGAATGCTGTACAGAATCATGGCTAGTTGCTTGTGCAATGGATTCTCTTGAGGAAGTCTTATCATTTAAATCCTATCTGTTTACAAAAATTGTTAGATTTCTTCTACTACAAACTGTTATCTCGCAGCATGTAAATAGGCAGAACTTTTTCCTAATTCCGGATCTTGAGGAGTACAAAAATGAGTTTTCCGACGAGTTGCTTATCAACCTTTGGAAAATAGATTCGGCTGAATGGGATTATATAGATCAAAGAATATCATAATAAGGGCTTCTTATGAGTAAAACCTTCTTCCCACAGAGGCCGGAAACAAACCCGACCATTTATGCTTACGAAGATACCAACCCAACTTATAAAGGTCTCCTTAAAGTGGGGTTCACAAACCTCGACGCTCAGACGAGGGTGGCACAACAATACCCGACACTAAGACCCGGTGAACCGCCATACAGAATATTACTTGAAGAACCGGCTATGCGGAACGACGGCTCGGTGTTCAGTGACCATGATGTTCACAGATTTCTCAGGAAAAAAGGAATCAAAAATCCAAACGGTGAATGGTTCGAGTGCGGGGTTGAAGATGTAAAGTCGGCGATCCTCACCATCAAAAGCGGAGTATGGCTCGAGGATAACAGGACGCTCGATTTCCCGATGAGGCCCGAGCAGCATGCAGCCGTTGAGAAGACGATGGCATACTTCAGCAGCTTCAAGGAGGAGAACCCGGGTAAAACACCCCACTTCCTCTGGAACGCGAAGATGAGGTTCGGAAAAACCTTCGCGGCATATCAGTTAGCCAAAGCGATGGGGTGGCGGAAGTTACTTGTGCTCACCTTCAAACCCGCCGTACAGAGCGCGTGGGAGGAAGACCTGATGACCCATGTTGACTTCACGGGGTGGCAGTTCTTCAGCAGGAACGGCTCATCGATGGAGGTTGCCGACACTTCAAGACCCCTTGTTTGCTTCGGCTCGTTCCAGGATTTCCTCGGTAAGAACGAGGCCGGCGGCATTAAAGCGCGCAACGAGTGGGTTCACACCACGAACTGGGACTGCGTGATCCTCGACGAATATCACTACGGCGCGTGGCGGGAGAACGCGAAAGACCTTTTTGAGGCGGAGGATAAAAAGGAGATACAGTTCGCCGAAGGGACGGGGCTCGACTGGTTCGATGAGGAGATTATGCCGATAACCACCGACCACTACCTTTACCTCTCGGGGACGCCGTTCAGGGCGATCGCCTCGGGTGAGTTCATCGAGGAGCAGATTTACAACTGGACCTACTCGGATGAGCAGAGGGCAAAAAGTGAGTGGAAGGGTGAGCCGAATCCATACGCCTCACTTCCGCGGATGGTTCTTCTCACTTATCAGCTTCCCCCCTCGATACAGGATGTGATAAAAGGGGGCGAGTTTGACGAGTTCGACCTGAACGAGTTCTTCAAGGCGGAGGGGGATGGCGGGCAAGCGATCTTCAGGCACCTGAATGAAGTGCAGAAGTGGCTCGACCTTATCCGCGGCTCTTACCTCGCGACCACGGTGGATAACCTGAAGCTCGGCGCGCAGAAACCGCCGATGCCTTTTTCGGATGCGCGGCTGCTCGGCGTGCTGAACCATACATTCTGGTTCCTCCCCAGCGTCGCCTCGTGCCACGCGATGGCAAACCTTCTGAAGCAACCGCAGAACAGATTTTACCACGAATACAAAATTGTTGTGGCAGCGGGAATTGGTGCCGGCATCGGCGTTGATGCCCTTCCGCCCGTTCAGTACGCGATGGAGAACCCCCTGGTTACGAAGTCGATAACCCTCTCATGCGGCAAGCTGACAACCGGGGTCTCGGTAAAACCGTGGACGGGGATCTTCATGCTGAGGAACTCATCCAGTCCCGAAACCTACTTCCAGGCCGCATTCAGAGTTCAGACCCCCTGGACGATAAAGAACCCCGACAACCTCTCACCAAATAAAGAACTTATCCTGAAGAACGAGTGCTACATCTTCGATTTCGCTCCCGACCGGGCTCTCAGGCAGATCGCCGACTACAGCTGCCGGCTGAATGTGAATGAGGACAACCCCGAAAAGAAGGTGGCAGAGTTCATCAAGTTCCTCCCCGTGCTTGCATACGATGGCAGTTCGATGAAGCAGGTGGATGCCGCCGGCATTCTTGACATGGCGATGAGCGGGACCACGGCGACACTTCTTGCCAGAAGATGGGAAAGTGCCCTGCTGGTGAATGTGGATAACGGAACGCTAAACCGGTTGCTTAACAGTGAGGCTGCGATGGCGGCACTCAGTAAAATCGAGGGGTTTAGAACTCTAAATCAGGATATTGAGACGATCATCAACAAGTCGGAAAATATCAAAAAACTGAAGAGGGAGGCCAACGAGCGACACCTCACACCGGAAGAGAAGAAGGAGCTAACAAAGGAGGAGAAGGAGTACAAGTCGAAACGGAAAGAGATACAGGAGAAGCTGATAAAATTCGCCACGCGCATCCCCGTTTTCCTCTACCTGACTGACTACCGCGAGCGAACGCTGAAGGATGTTATCACGAAGCTTGAGCCGGGGCTCTTCAAGAAGGTAACCGGTCTCGAGGTGAGGGATTTTGAGCTGCTTGTCAGTCTCGGAGTTTTCAACTCAGGCCTTATGAATGATGCGGTTTACAAGTTCAAGCGGTACGAGGACTCGAGTCTGGTCTATACCGGTATCGACAAGCACACCGGAAAGGCCGTCGGGCTGTATGATACCGTTCTTAGCGAAGAGGACTATCGGATGACATTTGTGAATGAAGAGGGAGTCAAGTATGAGGGGTAAAGGCTGAGGGCTGAGGGCTGAAATTTGATGTATGAAGTATGACATGCAGGTAGAAATTAAACCAATAACATGGGGTTTCAACTCCATGATTTGCGGCGATATGGAGTTTTTGAACAGGATATTCAGGATTTAACAGGATGGACAGGATATTTGTCTTGAACATGATATTCAGGATTTAACAGGATGGACAGGATATTTGTTTTTGAACAGGATATTCAGGATATATCAGGATGGACAGGATACCGCATCTGAATTATCTGCCCTATCGTGGAAAATTCTCGGTGTGCTCTGTGTGCTCTGTGGTTTTTCCTTATCCCGCTTGCGGGATTAAATGTTCGTAGAAATCGACACAATAAAAAAGCCGCTACCCTCGAAGAGGGTTAAATGTTCGTAGAAAGAAAACCCATTTTCCATAAATATCCCGCTTGCGGGATTAAATGTTCGTAGCGGTGTATTCCATCGGATTATTTTGGTCCCGCGAGGGGTCTCGTTTGGGTAGAAAAAGAATAACAAAATTTAATTTTAATTATTCGAAAGAAAAATAAATGGAAGCCAACAAAACTATTATTGCACCGCTACTGGATGGAAGCAAACAATTCAGATTACCATTGTTCCAAAGAAATTATATTTGGACGAAGAAGGAGTGGGAGGCACTTTGGAAGGATATTGAGAATGTTTTGGAAAGTGAAAAAAATAAAAACCACTTTTTAGGCGCGATCGTTACATATCAACTCAGTACAGGGCCAGACTCTGCTTCCAAGTATATAGTTATTGACGGACAGCAACGGCTGACAACGATTATAATAGCTTTGGCGGCAATTAGAGATATTGCAAAAAAAAGGGGTGACGACAGAACCGCCGAAGAAATTCATGGTAAATATCTCACAAACTACCATAGTAGACATAAAGAGGAAGAGTTTTACAAACTTTGGTCATCTCAAAAGGACAGGGAGGTAATCGTACGAATCATAGAAGGCGATGAGGGGGATGGCGATAATCTGATCAGGCAGGCATACAATTTTTACAGGGAAAAAATTGAAAAAAGCGAAAGAGACTATTTGGAGTTCAAAAGGGTGATTACACACTCGCTTCTTTTGGTAACAATATTGTTAGATACTGACGATAACCACTTCCTGGTATTTGAAAGTCTGAACGCAAAAGGAAAGTCGCTTACACAAGCCGATCTGATCAAGAATTATATTTTTATGAAAATAACAGAAGAAGAACAAGAGAAAAAGTATAAAGAGAGTTGGCAACCGATGGAACAATCCTTAGGTGAAAAACTTACCGAGTTCATCAGACATTTTTTGATGAAAGAGGGCGAGATAATTAAAAACAGTGAGGTTTACGATCGGTTCAAAGAATCTCTGGGCAAATTAGACGCCCAGCAATATTTAATGAATTTAGCTTATCACGGCAATAATTATCAAAAAATATTAAATCCTGAATATGAGAGTGACTCGCGATTAAAAAAGCAATTAAACAGAATCAACAGGATAGAAGTTACCACCGCCTACCCGCTTTTGTTAAAATTATATGAATTTACTGAATTGCACAGGATAAATAAAGACCAATTCGTAAATGTTCTTGAAATTCTCGAAAACTATCTGATCAGGAGATATATAGCAGGAATTGCTACTAATCAGCTGAATAAAATATTCCCATCTTTGATAGCTGCTATTAAAGATAAAGATGGTGAGGATGTAGCCATAGTTACTGCTGAGTTCCTAAGCACAAAAGGTTACCCAAAAAATTCTGATCTTGAACGGGATATTGTTGAAAGGAAATTATACGGCGGTGGCGACAGGCAGTTAAAAACGAAATTCATCTTGGAATCATTGGAAGAATCATTCAATCACAAAGAAAAAATTGAGTTGGAAAATCTGACCATTGAACATATAATGCCAAGAACTTTGAATGATTGGTGGATCGAATATTTGGGAGAGGAAGGTATTCAATGGCACGAAGATTATGTTGATGTTTTAGGAAATCTAACATTGACGGGTTATAATTCTGAATTATCCAATATGAGTTTCGAGCGAAAGAAAGAGTTCTATGCACAAAGTCATCTTGAAATCAACAGGTATTTTGATTCTATTCCCTCATGGCGACCTGAAGATGTGAGAGAGAGGTCCTTAAAACTCGCTGCACTAATAATCGAGAGATGGAAGTATTTCGGAAAAGAATATACTCCTTTAAAAGAGGTCGTTACCGGTTTATGGCCAATAGAATTAATAATAAGAGATTCAACATTCCCTGTTAACTCATGGCGTGATGTTCTCAATGAAACATTAAATTACTTGTACGATTTTGATCCCATAAAGTTTGATGAATTCGCACAAAATAATCCCACTTTTTTATCAAAGGATACTGGAAGATTTAGGTCACACCGCATCATACGCGATTCATATTTCGCAGAAATGAATATGGCAGCTCAAACGGCATACAATTTTTGCAGGAGGGCGGTTTCATTTTTTGGATTAAATACTGATGACTGGGTAGTTAAGACTATAAATCCTCAACTGAGCTAGAACGAGTAGTGCACAGCAAAATGTTTCTGTTTGGCACAGCTCACTTAGTGATCCTTGAAGAATGAGGATTCTCGAATACCATTATGATCTATAATACCGCATCCTGAAAATCCTAAAATTCGGAAAATCCTGATTCAGACACATGAATTTGGAACAAAATACTATTTTAATTGTTTACAAAACTGTGATATTCACGATTTTTGAATTTAAATCTTTAATCTTCCAATTTAATCGAGGTACAAAATGCGTACAAAAACACTCCTACTTTTCGTCTTCCTTTTAACCGGAATAGCTTTCTCCCAGAATGAGGGTAGTGGCAGGATCAGTTTTGAGCGGATCACCCAAG
>CAYSJM010000104.1:0-9311 GCA_964431385.1 uncultured Ignavibacteriaceae bacterium
AGCAGCAGTTTCCTAAACTGTTTGTCGGGTGTTCGAGTCGCCCCGGGGGCACCCACTCTTACTTTAATGGAGAATAATAATGACTGAAATAATAGATATAATTGCCCGTGAAATCCTCGATTCAAGAGGTAACCCAACCCTCGAGGCAGAAGTTTTACTCGAAGGTGGCACCATCGGTAGAGCCGCAGTTCCCAGTGGAGCTTCAACCGGTTCAAACGAAGCTTGTGAACTTAGAGATGGTGATTCTTCCCGCTACATGGGAAAAGGCGTCGAAAAAGCTGTTGATTTTGTAAATAATGAACTTGCTGACGAACTTATCGGATGGGATGCCACTGATCAGGTTGGAATAGATGAATACATGATCGAGTTGGACGGAACCCCGAATAAATCAAAATTTGGTGCTAATGCAATACTCGGAGTTTCACTCGCAGTTGCAAAAGCATCCGCAGAAGCTTTTGGTCTCCCCCTCTATCGCTATATTGGCGGAACAAATGCTAAAGTTATCCCAACCCCGATGATGAACATCCTCAATGGTGGAAAACATGCCGATAATAATGTTGACTTCCAGGAATTTATGGTTATGCCGGTTGGTGCACCAACTTTCAGAGAAGGACTGAGATATGGTGTTGAAGTTTTCCATACACTTAAAAGCGTTTTAAAGAAAAAAGGTTATAACACAGCAGTTGGTGACGAAGGTGGATTTGCTCCTTCCCTTAAATCAAATGATGAAGCTATTGAAGTTATTCTTGAAGCAATTACCAAAGCCGGTTATACTGCAGGTAAAGACATCATGATAGCTCTCGATCCTGCTTCTACTGAAATGTGGCACCCTGAAAGAAAAACCTACAAGTTCTTCAAATCGACTCAGAAAGAGATTTCTTCCGATGAAATGATTGCTTATTGGGAAAACTGGGTGAATCAATATCCAATCGTGTCGCTCGAAGATGGTCTTGCTGAAGATGATTGGGATGGTTGGAAGAAACTTACCGACAAGCTTGGCAGCAAAATACAGTTGGTTGGTGATGATCTTTTTGTAACCAACACAAGTATTCTTTCAAAAGGCATCGAACTTGGATGTGGTAACTCAATCCTGATAAAAGTTAATCAGATCGGTACACTCACCGAGACACTGAATGCAATTGAAATGGCAAGAAATGCAGGCTACACTGCAGTTATTTCACACAGAAGTGGTGAAACTGAAGATGTAACCATTGCTGATATTGCTGTTGCAACAAATGCCGGACAGATTAAAACGGGTTCAGCTTGCAGAACTGATAGAATTGCAAAATATAACCAACTTCTTAGAATTGAAGAAGAATTGGATACTACTGCAATCTATAAAGGTCTCGCCTCACTGAACTATAAAGGATAATTCTTCCTGATTTTAAGGTATGAAGTCATAAAATTTATTTTTGTGCTTCATACCTTTTCTATTTTAAACCCTCTGTTTCCCCTCTTTTCTTAAATTTTTGTAGCAAGAATCACACATTTGCTTATGAATATGTCAAATTTCTAAAATATTTTAAAGTTTTGTTTTGTTTAATAATGATTTTTGTTATTTTAATCACTGTATTTTCATTAATTCATGAGTTACAATGAAAAATTTAATCGTGTTATTCTTCGCAATAGCGATTATTTTTGTTGCATTAAACGGATGCAAAAAAGATGACGCTGGTACAAACCCGACAACCCCAACCACAAAAACAATGACACTTGCTCATTTTGGAGTGGATTTCTCGGAGGGTAAGGTCGGAGACCCGGGTACTCCCCTGGCTAACGAAAAAATTGATGGCGAAACCATTGCCTGGTGCCCTAACGGGAGTGGTGGTGGATGGATGCAAGGTATTTGGTTCAGATCGAGAGATGACAAACTTTATAGGATCGGACCTGGAGATCTAACCAATATTAAATCAATTGACACAACAAAATGGTCAGCCGATGTGTGCGGCACAGCTCTTAAAAATGGCGATATCTGGGCTGCAAAAGCTCTTGATGGTTATGTCGTGTTTAAAGTAACCGCTGTGGCAACTGACTCTGCCGGTATTGCAAATGGTCCCGCTACCTGGCCCGCGACAATCGAATATAAATTCTCTACAACAACTACATTTCAATAAATTAAGGCTGCTTCGGCAGCCTTCTTTATTTAGAGAAATTTTCCCGTAACGCTTTTTTTGTTTCCCGCAATTTCTTCCGGTGTCCCCAGAGCGACAATTCTACCACCTGATTCACCCCCACCAGGTCCGAGATCAATGACCCAGTCGGCAGCTTTTACCACATCAAGATTGTGCTCAACCACCACCACGGTGTTTCCTTTATCAACAAGTTTATTCACGACCTTAAGAAGGACATTAACATCCTCAAAGTGAAGACCTGTTGTGGGTTCGTCCATAAAATAGATAGTTTTCCCGGTTGAAACCTTGCTCAATTCAGTTGCGAGTTTAACCCTTTGTGCTTCGCCGCCTGAAAGTGTGGTCGCCTGTTGACCGAGGCGAATGTAACCCAATCCCACATCATAAATTGATTGAATTTTCCGTTTTATTCTTGGCATATCTTCAAAAAAAACGAGTGCTTCGGTCACTGTCATTTCTAACACATCATCTATCGACTTCTTTTTATACAATACTTCAAGAGTTTCACGGTTATACCTCCTGCCGTTACAGACATCACATTTTACATAAACATCGGGAAGAAAATTCATCTCAATCTTTTTTAAACCATCACCACCGCATGCTTCACATCTTCCACCCGGGACATTAAAACTAAATCTGCCGGGAGCATATCCCCTCATTTTTGATTCAGGAAGTTGTGCAAAAAGGTCTCTGATAAAAGTGAACAATCCGGTGTAGGTTGCCGGATTGGATCGCGGAGTTCTTCCGATTGGTGACTGATCAACTTCGATTACTTTATCAAGACTCTCAAGACCGCTGACCGTTTCAAATGGAAGAGGCACATCTTTGGTTTTATACACATCTTTCATCAGTATCTTCACTAAAGTCTCGTTTATCAAAGTCGATTTACCCGACCCGCTTACACCTGTTACAGCTGTGAATGTGCCGAGTGGTATCGAAATATCAACTGATTTAAGGTTGTTGCCCTTTGCACCGGTGACTGTCAAATACGCACCATTTCCTTTACGGCGGGTTTCAGGTATGCCTACACTTCGTTTATTATGAAGATAATCGAGTGTTAGAGAGCCCTCAATTGATTTTTTCTTCATCAATCCGGCTGTTTCACCAATTGCGACAACAACCCCGCCATGCTCCCCTGCTGCGGGTCCAAGATCAATCAGGTAATCGGAGCTCTCGATGGTTTCTTTATCGTGTTCAACAACAATAATTGTGTTATTGAGATCGCGAAGCATTTTTAGCGAATTTATCAACTTTATGTTATCTCTTTGGTGCAACCCGATTGAGGGTTCGTCGAGCACATAAAGAACTCCGGCGAGCTGGGTACCAATTTGAGTTGCGAGTCGAATTCTTTGTGATTCACCACCGGAGAGAGTCCTTGCACTTCGGGCGAGAGTCAGGTAGTCAAGACCAACATTTAACAGGAAATCCAACCGTGATTTAATCTCCTTTAAGATTGGTCTCGAGATAATTTCTTCTCTGCCATGAAGGATACTATTGTCGAAGAATTTTTTACAATCAGCTATTGAAAGAGCAGTAACTTCACTAATATTTTTCCCGGCAAAACTCACAGCGAGTGACTCTTTTTTTAGCCTTCCCCCTTCGCACGATTTACATCTGCCGATATTCATGTATGACTCAACCCACTCACGAATTTTGGCAGAGGAGGTGGAAGTGAAATAGTTTTGCAGGTAGCCAATCACACCGGTAAATCTGTGTTTGTAAACCACCTCTTTTTTACCGCCGTAACTGTAATAAAACTCAAATTTTTCAGTTGAGCCGTTGATAATTAAGTCAAAAGCTTCTTTTGATATTTTATTAAGAGGTGTATCAAAGTCAAATCCAAACTTCCTGGAAAGAGTTTCGAGCTGGTTAAAAATATAGATAGACCTCGGTTTCCCAAGAGCCGCAATTCCCTCTTGATTTATTGATTTTTTCATATCAGGAATTATCATGTTCAGATCAAATTCCTTCTTCTCGCCGAGACCATCACATTCCGGGCATGCACCAAAAGCAGAGTTAAACGAGAATGAATTAGGGGCGAGCTCCTGATAATTTATTCCACAGTTTGGACAACTGAGGTGGCGACTGAAAAGAGTATCATCTTTGCCGTCGTTCACCATCATTACTCCATTACCATAGTTTAGAGCTACCTCCAACGACGCCTCGAGACGAGAATGAACTTCCGGTTTAACAGTAAACTTATCGATCATTATATCAATATTGTGGATTTTATATCGATCGACCTGAAAGCCTTTTTCAATCTCTTTGATCTCGCCATCAACCCGCACTTTTAAAAATCCATCTTTAGAAATGTCCTCAAAAAGCTCTCTGTAATGCCCTTTTCTGCCACGAATTACAGGTGCAAAAAGTGCTATTTTTTTTCCTTCGTATTCCCTTCCTATTCTTTCAAGAATTTGACCCGGATTTTGTTTTTGCACTTGTGTTCCGCAATTGTAACAATTTATTACCCCGAGTCGGGCATACAACAGACGCAGATAATCATAAATTTCGGTTACTGTTCCTACTGTCGATCTAGGATTTCCTGAGGTAACTTTTTGTTCAATTGAAATTGCCGGGCTCAACCCTTCAATCAGATCAACATCCGGTTTTTCAAGCATATCGAGGAACTGTCTGGCATAAGCAGAGAGGCATTCGATGTATCTTCTTTGCCCTTCAGCATATATTGTATCGAATGCGAGAGAGGACTTACCCGATCCTGATAACCCTGTTATTACAGTGAAGGAATTTCTTGGTATCTCCACATCGATGTTCTTGAGATTGTGAACGCGTGCGCCTTTTACGATTATCTTGTCTTGAAACAATTTCTTTCCAATTTGAACAATGAAAAACTCTATATTTAGAACAATCTTTTCATGAATTAAATTTCATTATGCCCGATAAAATTCAAAAGTACTCAACTTTAAAATCAAAATCAGACTCGAAATATAAAGAGAAGGGATCAATCTTTCTCGCTTTTGTGCACCCTGTCAGTTCTTTGGATGAGTTTGATAATCTGCTAAATCGTTACAGAAAAGAGTATTATGACGCTGTTCACCACTGCTCCGCATGTCGTCTAATAGATGGAGCCATCAAATATTCTGACGACGGTGAACCCTCCGGAACTGCCGGGTTAAGAATGATGAATGCAATCGAGCATCAAAACCTTTCAAATATAGCGGTGTTTGTGATAAGATATTTTGGAGGTGTTAAACTTGGAGTCGGTCCACTCGGGAAGGCATACTACGAAACAGCCCTGGAAGCCTTGTTAGCAGGACAAAAAATTGAAATGCACCGATTTGTTCGCTATCTCTTCTCCGCTCCCTGGGAACTCTCCTCATTTCTATATCGTCACCTGGGGGGTGAAGATGTAAAAATTAACTCATCCGATTATTCTACAGGACTGACTCTCGATGTGTATCTGAAATCAGAAAAAGCGGAGACCATAGTGAATAATATTCTTGCCCTTGCAAATGGTGAAGTGGAAATTGTTGACTTGAAAGAGGAGCTATATTTTGAAGAAAAATCTTGATCAGAATGAAGTCACTAAATGAAATCAGCGACAGTCTCTCCTCATGAGCGAATCACGGAGCAAAAACAATATTGTTGACTGCACTTCCCTGCCATCTGGTGGCAGTTTACCATAAGACCATTTGTTTTCGAACGGATTAAATGAAAACCTGATAGCCAGATTCCGCTTTTTGTCGAAGTGATACACATTTATCCATCGCAATTTTACAAAAGAAGTGAAACCAAGAATGACAGGCTCTGCGGATGAAAGATAAACAAATCGCTCTGTCCCGTGACGGGATCTGTTCTGAAGAATTATTTGCGTAAGTGGATGGAGGGGAAAGTTTACTAATTTCGCAGCAATGTGCTTGCAACAGAACCGGATTTTATATGATTTCAGGAAGTTGTCTCTGTCTCGTAAATAATCACCGCATTTACACTCCAGCCTCGAAATTTTCTCCTCGGTTATCCTGTCTAACGGTGCAAAATCATCCAATTTTGGGGTGAAGTAAAATCCTGCATTGTGCGACTCCATCGCTTTTACTGCCACTCTCAGATCATCAAACTCTCGTAAACCCTTTTTTATCGGTTTAGTGGATTTTTCTTGAGAAATTGTTGCGGTATTGGCGTCTATCATCTGTTTTTGTGTGAGTCTGTGAAGCGAAACGGAAATCAGTTACTTTCTAAAAATCAAATTTACTAAAATTTAATAATTGAATATATTTACATTTGGAAAGGTTTTTCAATAATTTTATTAATATTGACAAACATTTGTGGTGGCTAAGAACCCCTTGGAAGTGTTTAATTTTAAACTGTAACAAAAAGTTATTATAAATGACTCATTCAGAAGCTTGTGACATTCTCGGAATTAGAGAAGGTGCAGATCCCGAAATCGTCACAAAAGCATTTAACAAACTAAACAGCGATATCACCCGCCAGATTGAATCAGCGGGATCGAAATTTCTTCGTGAGACTTTGATTAAAAATCGGCAAGCACTTTCAGAGGCATATCGCTTTTTAATAAAGGGTTCAGATACTGAAGGGTCACTAACTTTTTCAGATGCCTATAAGATGCTTCTGACTGATGAATCTGAATCGGTAGAATTAGTTGAAGAACGATTTCTAAAGCTGAAGAGTGAATATGAGTTTGGTTTGAGGGCACCCAACAAAAAAATAAGGGAAATTGCCACGGCTGATATTAAGATTATTTCAGATGTTTTTGAGCATATAATCAGCAATGTAAAAAGACCGGCAATCGATGAGATACCTCTCGCATTTATTGAGTCAATCAGAACTGAAGAGAGGAAAAAACTCGAACTTGAGTTTGAAAGAAAATTTGATTCACAACAAAGATCGTTTAATGAGTCAAAAGAAAAATTTGAAGATAAAATTTCATCTCTTTCATCTGAGAAAACCAGAATAATCAATAACTTCGTCCGTTTAATTGAACTGATTTCATCGAATAAGATTCATGAAGCGATACAACTTGCTCAGAAGTTCGACGAAAAATACTCCCTCAACTTACTGGATTCTGTCCTCCAAATCTTAAAATCTCCCGAAGAAGCAGGTGACTCCTCTTCCGCTTCAGTTAGTAAAGAAGTCTCCCAACCCCCTGTCATAGTTGAGTCTGAGTACCCACAAATTGTCCAACAATATAATAATATCGTAGTAGAGGGTGTGAACGAGCCTGAGAATTCAGGGTTTGGGCTTGAGAATGTAAACATCGAGCTTTCAGATGATAACATCGATAAAATGCTTTTGAACCAGAGTAAAAAACTGAGTCCAAAAACAGATTCAAATTCTACCACAAATCCCGATAATCTTAATTCACGATCGGTTGCCGAGAAACTGTTTAGTGAGGGAAGATTTCAAGATGCTCTCTTCTACTTTAAAGAAGCAAAAGGTGACCAGCCAAAAGATTATTCGTTGGATGTTTACATTCAGGAGCTGGAACATCTTGTAAGTCAAGAAAAAGAAGAACGGGGTCTGCCAAAGGCGAAACCACAAGAGAACTATGAAAAAGAAGCTTATGAAGAAGTGTTGAAAGAAGCAAATACTCTGCGGGCTTCAAAGAATTTCGCCGAAGCTTTAGAGATATACAATTCACTTTTGTTGAGCGATCCTGACAATCCATACCTTCTCTATTGCAAAACCGAATGTGAAGATGAACTGAAACGCCATAGTGAAATTAGAATCAGTCCTGCCATGAGTGTTAAACCCACACAAACAGAACTTCTTTCACTTAAGCGAAGTGGTGACGAACTGATGAACAAGAAGAATTTTGCAGGTGCGCTTGAATTATACAGAAGAGCTTTGAAGATTAATCCTAAAGATATTTATCTTCAAATTGTTATCGATCAGTGTACAAAAGAGCTATCGAATTAAGTTATTGTTTTTTTAGAGAATCCACCTGAAATGCTGCCACCCCGGCATCCACTTCCAACATCATCTCTTTAAAATCCTGTGGATTTCTCATGTAAAAATCCACAGTCTTATCGTAAATCCCTTTATTCACACCATGTTTTTTCAGAATTTGTTCGAGGGCAGGCTTCGTAAACATTGTTGAAGTGCCAATGGTATCTTGTGCTTTAAGCAAGTCAAGATAAATTGAAACAAATTGATCCCGTGGGATAATTTCCTCTTTGCTGCCGCATCCAAAAAGAAAGAGTACCGAAGCAAAAAGTGATACAATAAAAAAAATACGCATAGAACGGATTTCCGTGTTACTCCTTTTTCCTCATCCTTTTACTGACCTCGAAGAGTAAATCTTTTTCTTTACTTGTAAGGTTGGTATATCCCGAAACGCTTATTTTATCTAATATTTTATCAATTTCTTCCTGACTGATTTCACTATCAGATACATCTTTAAACTTGGCATCTACAACCTGATCAGAAGATTTTTTAGTCTTAAAGCTGAAATTAAATCCACTTTTGGTACTGCTCGTCCTGTCAGAATATATTGATGGACCGTCATCATCATCGTCGTATCTGTTAGAATATCCTTGATAACCCGAACCTCCACCACCTTTAAGTTTCCTTTTGAGTGAAAAGAATACGGATTTATCGAAGAAAAGGAATAAAAATCCGGTGATCGCTCCCCCAATATGAGCAAGATGTGCAACATTTGATCCGGGGCTACGGAACATAAAAAGATCGAGAAGGATCATAAATCCAATTAAATATTTTGCCTTTACAGGAAGAAGGAAATAGATATAGATGTATCTGTCGGGATTAAATAACGCGAATGCGATCATAACCCCATAAAGCGAACCCGATGCTCCGATTGTTGGTCCTGGTGTTATTCCAAAAAGTGGTGTGAGAAGATGGAGCAACCCGGCACCGACACCTGACGCCAAATAAAAAATCAAGAACTTTTTTGATCCAAGTGTGTATTCAACCTCAGTACCAAACATCCACAAAGCAAAAAGATTAAAAAATATGTGCCCAAAATCGGCATGCATAAACTGATAGGAAAAAAGTTGCCATGGTCCAAATCCATCGCCCAATGGGAAAAGAGCAAAAATTGAAGTGAAAAAATAGCCAAGAGGGGTACCACCCGAATTAATGCCGCTAAGCATCATTTCAAGAAAGAAAACCGCGACATTCGCTATTAATAAACTCTTTATAACCGGTGAAATATATGAAAATCCGGCAGGACGGTAATTTCCGTTCGAC
>CAYSJM010000105.1:0-8786 GCA_964431385.1 uncultured Ignavibacteriaceae bacterium
TAGTATGGATTCTAATCTTTCTTGCGGCTTTTGCCGGACTCTTCTTTCTTCAACATTTAACCCGTGATACCGGGGCTTCTACAACGGGTCCGGGATATAGTGAAGGAATGGGTAGTTCGGAAACTTCAGGAGCCGGTGGTAAAGAATTGGTTTCTCAATTTGGTTGCTTGAACTGCCACGGCAACGAGCTTGAAGGTACAAAAGCAGCACCACCCCTTGTCGGGCTTGGTAAATATTACGATAGAGAGGCTATGATCGCGTATCTGCGCAATCCTGATAAAAATAAAACAGGTGCAAGATTCGATGACTATAAAACGAAATATGCTTCAGGTATTATGCCGGCATACGGAAACAAAGATCCAAAAGATCTTGGTAAAATTGCCGATTACCTGTTATCGAAATAAAACTGTTTGGACTAAAAAGAGGCTGTCTCACAAAAGGCAGCCTTTTTTTTATTTGAATTCGGTTATTTTTTGAAAAATGTTCAGTAAGACTCTTTTACGAAATGGCTTGGAAAGGAAATAATCGAAACCCTCCTCAAGAAGTTTTTCATCATCACCTATCATCGAATATGCCGTAACGGCAACTACAGGCACTTTATCGTAACGGGGTAACTGTTTTATATATTTAAGAAGATCAACACCATTTCCACCTCTACCCAGGTTTAAATCCACGAGCAACATCGAGGGGTTAAAATCACCTCTCTCAAGATATTCCCTTGCTTCATCAAAACTATGGGCACTGTTCAACTCCGCAATCCCCTCGAGAATAATCCTTACAAGGTCATGCATCATATGATCATCATCTATTAAAAATACGACCGGGAGTTCTGGATTCATATACACTTTGCTTTCAAACTGGTTAACAATTATTTCCCGTTTTCATTACTTCAAAATTAACATTTTTTTGGTCTCCGTGAAGGTACCTGCTGTAATCCGGTATAAATAAACTCCGCTCGTCAAACCTGAAGCGTCAAAGTCGATAAAATGCCAGCCTGCCTCTCTTTCACCTATTACAAGAACTTTTTTACTCTGACCTGTAGCATCGAATACTTCAAGTTTCACAACACTCTTCACGGGTAATGCATAGCTGATTCTTGTTGCCGGGTTAAATGGATTGGGATAATTCTGCCCAAGTGAATAGACCATTGGATTTGTAAATTCCACCTCGACAGGTCCAAAAATATTTGAAGTGCCGTCGAAATCGAGTTGTCTCAACCTATACCAAATATTCCCGTTCATAATCCCGGGTGTGTTGTCTTCAAAAGAATATTCGGTGGCTGATTCAGCTGTTCCTCCCCCCTCTACAAAGCCTGCTTCCATCCAGGATGTCTCACCGATTTTTCTTTCGATGACAAAACCTTTGTTGTTTAGCTCGGTCGCCACTTCCCACTTGATAACAGGAATACCTCGTGCATTCAACTTTGCAGTGAAAGAAGTAAGCTCAACGGGAACTACTGAATAGGCTACAATTCCGATGTCATCAAGATAAATACCATCTTTTTGCTGACTCCCATCGGTCACGAGTCTAAATCTAAGCAACACCTGCTGCCCTGCATAAGGGAGAAGAGAAACCTCTTCCTTTACCCAGTTTATTCTCGATCCGTCATACACAGGTTGATTTGGTGGCTGAAACGACCCTGTACTCATCTCGGTATATTTCCCCTGAAGTGCGGTGAATGATGAACCACCATTTGTAGAAATCATCACTTGGGCATAATCATAATTGGATTCGATATCATATTTTAGCCAAAATTCGAGTTTGGGGCTGTTTACTCCCGAAAGGTTCACCGGAGTGGTCGATGTCATCATCACAGTTGCATTTGCTATATAATTTCCGGATTTGCTGTCTGTAAATGATGCAGGGGATGAGACAAATGATGAGGTGGTGGCTTCCCACTTTGGTGATGTTCCCGGTGTGGCTGTAACAGTCCAGTTCGTCAAAGGATTGTCGGTGGTATCAAGAAAAATGTAATTTGGAACACCAAGAGTGATCAGAAGTGTATCCTGTGACATTACAGCGTTCTCTTTTACAGTTTTCACCAGAACCTTATGCGATACTCCACTTCCGGCATTCAAGCCGATTAAGAAACTTAACGGTTGCATAACAACAGCTGTATCCATTGAAGCAAGACTGCCGAGACCGGTTGATCCCGATACAACGGAAATATCCTGAGAGAGTGAAACAAGCTCCACAGACACTCCGGTCGCAGGAGACAAGCCTCTGTTCTTAAAGACAGGGCTCATGGTAACGGTTTCACCCGGATTAAAATATTGCCTGTCAAATCGTGGAGCAAACAATGAGACATATTCCCCTGCCACCCACGATTTGAAAAGAAGCGGTTTTAAATTTAACTGCACCAGCGGGAAAATTCTGCTTTGTGCGGGCCAAAAACCATCTGCATCTCCACCAATTTCAAATGTATATCCAAACGATTTTGGCTTTGTGTTCTGCTCTCCGTAAAACCAGTCACGGGAACTGCCGTTCGAATTGTAACCAAGGATCGTCCCACCGTTTCCATACTCAAAGCCGTTATATTGTGTCATGTAGCTGCAAAAATCGCTGTAAATTGCATTGTCGGGAGTAACCTGATTTATGTAACCCCAAGGGTAGAGCATGGCGTTTGCGTAAGAATGAAAGTTGATGTAGGTTCGGAAATTTTTCAGTATTGAAATGTCTCTGATGGCTGCTATTTCAGGTTCTGAAAATCCTGACGGTCCTCTATAAGTCTCGGAAGAGGGATCAGGGCTTGAACCTGTGTTGTCGTAACCCCACATAAAACCAAAATTCCTGTTCAGATCGACACCATAATTTCCGCTGCCGCTGTTTCTTCTATTTTTCCTCCACATCCCGCCACCGTTTGGATTCGTTGAACGATTATATTCATAACCATCGGGGTTCACCACAGGAACAAAAAATATCTCTCTGTTATTTACGAGATAAGTCACTTCGAGGTTTGTACCATAATTTTCGCATAAATAGTACATATAATAGAGAACGGTCATCATTGAAATCGGTTCACGAGCGTGAATCAATCCATCAAACAGTGCCCGGGGTTCATCTTCATTCAGATTCGGATTGTCACTGATCTTTGCCGCCCATATTGGTCTTCCGTTTTCAGTCTCACCGATCTGAAATTTTTGAGTAATCAGGTTGGGGAATCTTGCATGCAGAGAATCGAGTTGATTTATCGCCTCCTGGAAAGTGTAGAAGCCCCCCATCGAACCAAAACCAAAACCCTCGATCCCATATTGTTCTCTGCTCTCCTCCAGGAATGCACTCTTCTCTTCAGGTCTTAGCTTTGGAAGCGAGTTATAGAAGTCGTTCCAGTCATTGATCACAACTTCATAACGGAGTCCGGAAGTCTGCAATTGTTGAAACTCTTTCGAATTGAGGAAAATCTTAATCGATCCATCTTTTTCAACTGTGGTTTCTTCAAGATCAAAAGCAAATTGGGTTATTGCACGAAACCCTTCCGAAGCTGCCGGATAAATTTTAACTTTTTTGTATGTTTCCTGTGCAAAAAGAATTGACACGAGGAGGAGAAGGATGGTAAATGTTTTTTTCACGGAGAATCGAGGTTTATTTAAATTGATTTATATTCCCTTTAAAATTCGGTAATTATTATCTGACAGCAAAAAAAATATTTTATAAAATTTGCTCAAAAATACATTGTGATTAGAAGTGGTTTGCATATATTCGCTCATCAATTTATTTAATTTCAACAGGCAATACAAATGCGCAAATTTCTCTTTATCCCCTTCATTTTCCTTTTTATATTAGCCGGTTGTTCCAAAGATGATAACCCTGTTACCCCACCGGTTGACAATACACCATCAGTTTATGCTGCCTCATGGAAAGATTCGGTTCAGTCAAGCAGCGGTAACGAGTATGCTATAGTAACATTTGCGGGTTCCGGCACCACTTCAACACTCACCGGTCAGGGATCTCTCTTATTCAGAAAATCAGGTTCAAGTACCGTCACTGTTTCGAGAAATCTTAGCCCCGTTGGTTCGGTCAGGAATGATTCATTGTTCATCGTCTTTAGTTCAAGTTCCGAAAATGAATGGGAATTTAAAGGGAAACTGAACTCTACAACAGGTAGAGTTAACGGTGAATTACAGTTAAAATTTAAAAGTTATCCCATGATTCCCGATACCACTTATAAATTTAACATGTCGCTCAAAAAACAATAACCCGGTTTTTTAAATTGCTTAACCCCGGTAGCCATAACTTCCGGGGTTTTTTATTGGCGTAAGTTTCAATATATTCGCATACAAAATGTGAATAAATGAAACAAAAAAAATGAAAATTAAATATTTCCTGCTATCTTTCATCCTCTTTATCTCATCCGTTTTTTCTCAGAATGGCTTTCTAAACTTCCTTTCATACATAAATACCATTCAAGACCCCGTGAGAAAAACTGAAGTCGCAGACAGTTTTGTGAATGCCAACAGAACTACAGGCATCCCAATAAAAGAGGGAAATATGGCGATTTTCCTCTATAATGCAAACGCAAACACAGTTCAACTCGCAGGGGATTTCACTGCCTGGAACGCATCCGTCTCAATGAACAGAATCGTAAATACAAAACTTTTCTACTACTTTAGATCTTTCGAGATGAATGCCCGTGTTGATTACAAAATAGTTGTTAATGGAAGCAACTGGATTCTGGACCCCCTAAACCCAAAACAATGCCCGGGTGGATTTGGTCCCAACTCCGAACTTGCCATGCCCGAGTATGTTCAGCCTTGGGAAATAATTCGAAGACCGGGTTTGCCCGCAGGTGAACTGCTTGCTTACACTATTAACAGCACAAAAACCAACTCGTCATTTAACTATTACATCTATCTGCCACCCGGATACGATTCAATGGCTACCCGTCGTTATCCCACGGTTTATGTACAAGATGGAACAGATTATCTTTCTCTCGCTCAATCAGCTACAGTTCTTGATAATGCAATCGACAGTGGTAAAATTGAGCCGGTAATCGGCATTTTTGTAAAACCAAATAACCGAAATGAAGAGTATGCAGGAACAATAAGAAATAACTACGCCGACTTCTTTGCACTCGAGTTGGTACCTTTCATCGACGCCACTTATAAAACCATTACTGACAAAAATAAAAGATTGGTTCTCGGTGACTCTTTTGGCGGGAATATTTCTGCAATTATTTCGTGGAAATACCCCGAAATCTTTGCGAATTGTGGCTTGCACTCAGGTGCATTCTGGCCCAACAACTACGAAATCTACAACACAATTATCGCAGCTCCAAAAAAAGAGATAAAATATTTTGCGATTTGGGGCACCTACGAGTCACTTTTTGGTAACATGAGGAGTTTTAGGGATACTCTTTCATCCAAAGGCTACACAATCTGGACGAAGGAATTCCCCGAAGGGCACAGTTGGGGGCTTTGGCGTGCTAATCTTATGAATATGATACAGTGGTTCTTCCCCGGAGGTCCTGTCTCGGTAGATGAGAAGGTTGTTTCACCAAATTCGTTTGATGTTTATCAGAATTCTCCCAATCCCTTCAACCCGGAAACTAAAATAGTGTTTCAGCTTCCGGTAAGTGGAAAAACCTCACTGATTGTTTATGATTTAAGCGGAAAAGTTGTTACTGAACTTATAAATGAGGATTTACCGGCTGGCTATCATTCAGTCTTATTTCAACCGCGAGAAGTATCTTCCGGAATTTACCTGGCAAGACTTATCAGCGGGAAAAGGAGCAAAACAATTAAATTGGTCTATTTAAAGTGATATTTTTAAGCGAGGCCCAAACCAAAAGCTGAAAGAACTGCATCCAAAACCATCTGTGTGGAAATCATTTCCATACAGTTTGGTTTAAAGTCGCACGACGGTTTGTAGCAAACGAGACAATCCATTTTTGGATAGATTTTAGTTATCCTGCCGTAATCCTCTATCTCATGGTAAGATGTGGGTCCAAAAAGACAGATGACTCTCTTTTTTAATGCCGTGGCGGCATGCAGAGCCATCGTATCACCCGTTATCACTACCTGAGGTATGTCGAGAAGAGCAAAAAATGTTCGGAGATCGTTATTTGTGCCGGTCGAAATCAGTCTCGGGAATCTTTCCGTAAGTTCATTTATTCTCTCCTCCTCTTCCCTGCCACCATAAAGAAGTATCTCAATTCCCGGAACAACACCATAGAGGTAGTTAATAAGCTCGACAAATCCATCCATCCTCCACTGTTTCAACTGCCATCTGCCCGATGCACCAACATTTATTCCCAGCAGATATTTTGCCTCATTCAGAGAGTGTTTTTTGATGAATAGTTGTTTGGTCTTAAGCTCTTCTTCAACCAACCTTAACTGTATTTCCCCTTTTTCATAAGGGAGACCGGCAATTTCGTGGATAATTTGCTGATAAGTTTTGGTGTTCGCCTTTTTAAGATGATCAAAAGCTCCCATCTCAAACCACTCTTCAGCTTTACTGTCAGAAGGGATAACTTTTCCCTGTGAATCAGTCTCAAATCCATGTTTGCTGAATGACCCGACAAGAGTCGCAAGCGGAGCACTTTGAGGCGAGGCATCAGGATGAATCACCACATCAAAATTTTGTTCTGCAATTTTTAATACTTCAACAGTGTCCTCAAAGGCAATAACCTCATCAACCATATCAATATTTTTAAACACCGGAACCGAGTTCCTCTTTGTAACCCAGGTTATGGAACACCCGGGCCACACCTTTTTAACCGCCGGCAGGATTGAAGTGGTTCTTAACACATCACCCAAAGCATCAAGCTTAATAATCAAAATTCTGAACCCTTTTTCACCTCGATCATATTTTATGTAATCTCTGCAATCGGTGCATATCCTGCCCTCAAGTTTATTAAATTTACAGGGGCGGTCGCCCGGGAAGTGGATACAATCGTGTTTCAGAATCATTTTACAGCATCCTCAATTATCTCATTAAATAGAAGCGGCATATCGTTAAAACCATTCCGGGAAACTTTTTGCGAGATATATTCTGCGAAATTAAAGCTCTTTTTTGCTTCAAAATATTTAATCACCCCTTCAGCAATTGCCTCCGGAGAATCGGGAGTGATCACAAATCCTGATTTCCCTTCATCCACAAACTCCGCCAGACCACCAACATTGGTGACAAGCACAGGCTTAAGGAAACCATAAGCAACATTTAAAATGCCGGATTGTGTACCGTTTCTGTAAGGGAGAATCACAAGGTCAGCAGGTTCATAATATTTATAAACCTCTTCATTCGAGATGAATT
The DNA here is from genome assembly GCA_964431385.1 of uncultured Ignavibacteriaceae bacterium. GTDB lineage: Bacteria > Bacteroidota > Ignavibacteria > Ignavibacteriales > Ignavibacteriaceae > UTCHB3. Next base: position 7,252 of record CAYSJM010000105.1, read on the forward strand.
TGTTGATCATATATACCGAGGATGAGAGATCAAGCTTCTCTATAATTCCGCGATAAAACTCAAATTCATCATAAAACTCACCTGCAACCAACAGTTTGATCGACGGGTCCTGCTTAACTATTTCCGGCATTGCATCAAGGAGAAGATCAAGCCCTTTATATTTTCTGACATACCCAAAAAAGAGGATTACTTTTGAATCCCGCGGGAATCCAAAGGAAACCTTCGCTTCTTCACCCGTTATGGTGCCTCCCGTTTGGTAACAGTCATAAACGGGTAATTCACTCCTGTAAATTTTCTTGTCACCCGCTGTTGTTTTTAACTCTTCAGCAACTTTTGCGGAAAGAGTCAAAAAGGAACTTGCATTTTTTAGTCCAATTTTTGTGAGGGTGTGATCGATAAAACTCCCCTCATGGGAGATGTAGTTTTCCGTAATAAAGAGTATTTTATTTTTGTAAGTGTCTTTTATCAGAGAGGAAATAACACGATGACAAGGTCCAAAAAATGGCTGCCACCAGTCGAAAACCACCAAATCAGCTTTCTCTTCTTTTATCCTTTTCGCCACTGAAAACCAGTTAAATGGATTAATCGAATTTATAAGCCGTTCATTTGGAGCTTTTTTAATATTCGTTTCGCTCCGGTCATATTGTGTCGTTCCCGGAAAAAGGAATGACGGATAAAGCAATTTATAGTTGATTACCTTAACTTCAAATTGTTCCTTTAATACATCATACAGACTCGAAACAAACAGAGAGTTCCCCCCCCTGTAGGGATAGGCGGGACCAATAATTACGATCTTCTTTTTTGTCATTCTCTCAAAACGCTAAAATTAATCTGTAAATATAATGGTTTTTAGTGGATCGGATGCAGATAAGCAAATTGGATGGCTCATTATCAAATAAAATGACTGCTCCTTTCGAGACAGCCTAAAAAAACAAATATAGATTTTGTATTCAATTCCTCCGAATGATTTCGAAAGCTATTGGTTTTGTAATCTATTCTGATTCTCCGCTATTTCAATTCTTCGCTACTTAAGCAGCATCGTTTTGGAATATGATGTCTTGCTCTCGAGCGATTGAGCATTCAAACGAATTACATAAAACAAAAATCGTAAGGAAAATTTTTTTTATACTATTTGTTATGAAATACATATTAGCTCCACTTTGATTATAACTAATTCATTAATTAATTATAAAATATTTCCGATGCAAAACTTCTAAGGTGGATGAAACATAAGACCTCCTGTAATTTAATTTTATCTTTTTAGTATTGTTATCAAACCCTGATTTCCATCTGATCCTGCTGCCACAACAATATCATTCTTTATTTTTATTTTGCTATAGTATGAATTGGGGTTTTCAGGAAACAGTTTTTTCCACTTGATACCATTAAAATGATACAACCTGTCATATGAAGCACCTGCAAAAATATCATTTAGCCTGATTCCTTTTATGCAGTAAATTGTTATTAAGTCTGGATCATTATCTTTACTCCATTCTGAATCTTTCATGTTCTTAACATATAATCCATCACCAACA
>CAYSJM010000106.1:0-8736 GCA_964431385.1 uncultured Ignavibacteriaceae bacterium
ATGTAAATATAAATGTTTTAGCTCGTTTCTCCATGAATTATTTTTCTGATTCTTTAGTCAAAAGTGTGGTAAAATCTGCCTTTTCCGACACTCTTCCGTAAACTTTGATTGCTGTAACCCATTGTTTTACATCAAATTACAATTTTAAATGGAAAAAATCCTGATAAATTGCCGGGAGGAATGTCACTTCGGGCAAATATTGGCGTAGGTGCATTGTACACATTTTTTATAATTTGCATGAGCTTCGGGGAGAGCGGCGGTCTGCACAAGATTAAGTATATCTTCTGCAACTTTCCGGACTCCAGCCATGTCGTCGGGTGCTACGGGTAACTCAATAAGCTTGTTTTTTGATCTTGTATAAACTAAAAAGCCCCTGGTTACTTTTTTACCTGTTGCCTGTTGTATAAGCCATGAATAACAGTAGAGTTGTGTTTTATATGTATCATATATCTCACCTTCGAATTTGGCGAATTTATAGTCGAGAGGTGCAGCAGTGCCATCGTTCAGAAAGAGAATTTCATCTATTACGCCTCTGAGGATGTCATCGGAAAGGTACACATCGTTTAATTTACTCTCCACCCCAATTTTTTTTCGCAAATAAGCGGCGTTTACTGATAATTTTTCTTCATGGATGTTTCTACCCTTCATTACCTTGTAATTCTTTTCTTCGAACTGGGGTATTTTAAGAACATGTTCAAAATAGGTGAAACGCGGGCAATACAGGTATTCTATAATAACAGATGGCGTTATGCTAAACATGGTTCACCTAAAGAAGAATATTTTTTAGATCGCCTGATACATACTTTTTATCAAAAGCCTGACCTAAAAGCACCGTTTGATTAAAGTCTTTTCTGCTCATCGGAAAGATATAGACACTGTCTTCAGCTTTATTATACAGGTCTTCAATTCTTACCTGCAGTTCATCCAATTCGTTTTCATCAAGATTCCCGACGAAACAAGAGTATTGCACTCTGTTCAGTCCTGTCTGAAGGCATGCCTTGGCTATCCTGCTCCGGGTTTTATCATTTTTAATATCATAGAGTACCCAGCAAATCATGTTTCATCCTGAAATTGTGTAGTGAAGAAATACTCAAAATCCACGGGATTGAAGTTTTTTTTCAGTAATTGCATTGCTGTTGAGTGGGCTTCAAGCCTTATGATGTTATCGACTGCCTGGCTTTTGTTACGATATTTCTGCTTGTTTTCGGTAAAAACCTTAGTCAACTCTTCAATCAGAAGTGCCTTACCCTCTTTATTAAGTTGTACTCCTTCGAGAACCTTGTCAGCATGCTTTATTGCCACTTTTTTCTGGGAGAAGAGTTTAAAAACTGACTCTTCGCAATAAACTCTAAACGGCTCCACGAAGTCGTAAACCATGCTGAGCATATTATAGTCGTCCCTGTGGAGGAATCCGAGGTAAGGATCAATTCCCGCAATAACGAGGGCTTTCTCTATTTTTCCGTACAATACGCCATAACTGTAATTTAGAAATGCGTTGAAATGGTCTTTTGCCGGTCGAAAACTTCGACCTTCGAATTTGAAGTCAGAGGGAATAAGTTCACCCAATAGTGAGAAATACACTCTTCCCTGTGAACCCTCAATTCCGCGAAGAAGTGCAGCGGGGTCCTCGGAAGTGGCGGCATTAAAATTTGTGAGTTTAACAACCCCATCTTTAATTGCAGAGATTGCCTCATCAATCAATTTCTTTTTTTCAGGGCGATGTTTTTTCAGTCTCTCGATAAACTCAAGTCTTCCCGCTGCTTTAGCTTTAAGCCAGCCGGCAGCCATCTTTAATCCCTCGCCATTAACAGAAGCATAGAGTTGTGCCTTCCTGATTCTGGTAGTTGAGCCCAACCCGGGGAACCATACTCTGCCCACGGGATCGTTGAAACGGTCGAGAAAAATAATATCGATGTTATGCATTAATGCAAGTTCTGCGGCTCCCCCAGAGATGGCGGCACCGTGGTTTAGTGAGATCGTGGTAATCTTGGAGGGGGAGAAGAGTTTTTTTATTTCTTGTGTTCCATTACGGATGATAATCTCGAACATTCCATCTTTTACATGAACATAAGCACCGTAAGAATCAATCGTAAGATACAATGGGGACTCCTTTCTCGGCTATGGTTCCAAATCCCCGGGAGACGGCTTTGCCGAGTCCACAAAGCGGAGGTAATAGAACATTTGTAGTGAACTCACCTTTGAATGTGAGCATTCTGTTCTCTTTAAAATTTGAATGGTCTCCTCTCACTTCCATTAAAACCATAATTTTATTTTCCTCGTGGTGTCCGAGAGCTTTAAACATACTCAAGAGGTTGCCGGTGAGGATTTTCATCAGCATGTCATTTCTTTCAAGTGAGTGTTGAGAGTCTTTGTATTTTTTGAAATTCTCCTCGTTGAGTGCCATCCAGTTTGTGAGGAACCTGTATGAGTGGAGTTCATCGTCAACGCCGGTATAACGGGCATCGGAACCGAGGAACTTTTCGGTGATACGGTATCGCGTGTCATCGATTACCAATTCTTTTATCTCCATAAATAGTTGCCGAAGGAGTGCTGCACCATCCTCGAGACCCACAATAAATGGTTGTCCCTCGATCACCTTATACTGTACGAAAGGGTATTTATATCTCAGATTTCCATCTTCGAGGTGGTTGTGAAGGAGGGGCGATCTTTCTTTAAAAAGATTCCCGATATACCCTCTTAATTTTACTGCATCCCTGGTTTTAAGTGAAATGTCGGGACAGTGGAATATTGCATGATCGATTTTTTTCATAAAACTGACGAGCTTTTTTTTGTGAATCCTTTGTTCTCTCTGAAATTTTCAGGGGAGTATGTGTAAAATGTGTCCTGAAGTTCAGGGTCCCAGGTTTGGAAGCCAAACTCCGGTTCGCGGTTGAAGATATTCATCCGTTCCTTCTCCGGGACATTCACATTTATAACAAAGTCGTAGAACCGCGATTTAATAACTGAAAACTCCCTCTTTTTCTCGTAGGATGGGGCATCCTTCCTCATGATCTCTTTGAATTTAGCCCAAAGTGTACGAGCTTCATCATTAAGGAAGAGATAAACGGAAACCGGATTCCCCAGTTCTTCGATCAGATTGAATGATCCCGCTTGTTTATACTCCAGCGCGCAGGCGTGATCGAGAAACTTGCTCGAGAGGTTTTCCGAGTACTCTTTTAAGATCTTGAAATACGCGGAAATCAACCGGAGATAATGTTCCTCCGATAGTCCACCCTCCGGCAGGTTAGCATTTAGCAACCTTTTTGAGGCATCCAGAAGCTCAGCACCGTAAACAAATTTGCTCTTATCCTCTTTCCCCTCAAAACAGAAAATAAAGACATCAGCGGGTTCCGCTGAAGTGTTATATCTGTTAGCCCTGCCGGCAGCCTGTAAGATCGAATCGATCGGGGCTATCTGTCTGAACACGGTATCGAATGAGATATCCACACCTGCTTCAACGAGTTGGGTGGTGATTAGTATTTTTCTTCCCGGCGTGTCATCCTTTTTAATCTTCTCCTCAAGGATGATCTTCCGCTCGTAAGGGGAGACTGAGGTTGAAAGATAGTAAACCTTCTCATCCGGGAGCAGTCTTGCGACAAGTTCAAAAACTTCTGATGCCACCGGTTTGGTATTAAGTATTACCATCACATCATTTTCCGGATTGCCGGTGGCGGACTCAACGACATGCCCTGCGAGTTCCTCCGCGCTTATGAATGGTGACCCAAGAAGATTATGAAGCCGCGTACGGTTGAAAAATTTGAAGAAACTCTCATGATCAGGCACCAACTCATGTATCTCTTCACCGGGAATGAAGATCAAAGGTTGTGTGGCTGTTAAAAGGATGAAGTAAACATCGTAAATTTCCGCGAACACCTTTAATGTGTGGTTAACCAATTTCCAGTGCTTGTAAGGCAGGTTCTGTACTTCATCAAGTACAATAACAGACCGGGCGATATTCGGAAGTTTGAGCAACCGGCTTTTTGAATTGGTGATCAGCGAACCGAACAACTGAACAAATGTTGTCACAACTATCGAAGATTCCCAGGTTTCGATAAGGAACTCACTCTTCTCCGGTCCGGGGGAGTCGTCTCCCGCCTTGTACGAAGGTTCAGCAAGGTGATGATGCTTGATCATGAACCTTGAATCATCAGAGCCAACAATATCACCATAAACACCGAAAGTCTGATCGATGATCGAGGTGAAAGGGATCGTGAAGATCATTCGCCGGTCACCACCGGCAAGGTTGCACATCTCAAGTGCTGCCCTGAAAGAAGTGATGGTTTTGCCCAAACCGGTAGGGAGTGTTATCGAATAAAACCTTTTAGCAGGGTCAAAATCAGTTTTCAGTTTATCGAGGACACCAAAAAAGGCCTTTTCTTTTTGGAGATCGAGTTCTGATTTTCCTTTTCCGAACCCCTTTCTTTCCCTGTAGGTTTCTACAAGATCACCGGGAAGTGGTTGTGGCCTAAGATCTGTTTCCTTCAATATCACATCACGCTTGTCGCTGTGCAAAAGCAGTGAAACCAGAGTTAGACCGAGGAAATAGTATTGGAGTCTGGCATGTTCATCTAATTTTTTATATGAAAGAGAAGGCATAACAATGCTGGTTCTGCACTTTAACCCGGGGACATCGAAGTTTTCGACAAGTTCAGGGAGATCAGGGTTAAATCCGATCATCTGTTCAACAAGCAGGGAAACCAGGGCGAGATCATTGGTATCCATCGCTTTTAGTTGTTTTGCAAGCACATCAGCCTCCAGGGCTGAGCCCGGTAGATCATTTTCATCCTTTATATCGCCTATGTTCCCATGGTGTCTTTTTACAGCCAACCATGTTAGAAGGGGGAGATACGCAGAAATTACGGGGTCTTTAATCCCATCTTCCAAAGATTTTTGCAACACTTCACGAGCCAAAACCCCCGATACCTTGGCGTGAGCTTTCAGGTCAGGGTCGAAAGGTTTATCGGTGAGAAGATAGTCCTGAAAATATGTTGTTGATTTCCCGATATCATGGAGGGCAGCAGCAAGAAGTGCCGCCCTCTCAAGATGCTCAGAAGAAACAATTGAGAACTTGTACCCCGCCCGTTCAAGCAACATTTTTGTATTGCCTGCCACCCGGGCAAGGTGGTTACCGAGTCTTTCCCCGGGGTGGGAGAAAGAATTTGTATCAAAGGAAGAGGATGTTTCCATAACCCGGCACATTTATGAATGAATCAACTATTACTTTTACCGGTAAACCGCTTGTTTCATAAAGCACTTCAGCGTACTCGGTTGTTTTTCTGTTTTTCGGAAGTGACCCGTCAACAGGGGGTTTTACGGTATTGTCTTCTCTGTCGATCACCATTTCCATAGGCATGATCGCGGAGGAATATTTCAGATCGGGGTCTATCACAACTTTCTTTCCGGTACATTGGTCAAGATTTACCGCTGAAATTACATCAACGGGGGTGCCGTTTGAGCTTTCCTCCGCTGCATCGACCATACCGACGAAAGTGACATCGGAGGTAAGCTGCGCTAAACCAAGGTAGGGCTGAAAAGTATAGTCCTTCTTTTCGATCCTCTCCTTTAATCCGTTGAATATTTCCGGATCGGAGTGTGCCAGGAAAACCCTGTAAGCAGGATCGGCAACGAACTCAAAGCGAACCTGCGTACGGTTTTTTATCCTGTACATTCCCTCCTTGGTGTTAATCAGATTGAAACCATATCCTTGTTTCCGGATGGGGTTCAACACCTGTACGGCAAGTGAGGCTTTCTCTTTCAGGAAATGATCGTAAAACTCTTCACGACCAATCCCGAGTATTGCCCCGAGCAGTCCGGTAATCGCCGTACGGGTGGGGATAGTGTAAGTTAAAGGTGAACTTGTTGTATTGAATTTCCGGAAATGAGCGAACTCACCGGAAACATCAAAGATCAGAATTTTCATCGTGGTCTCCGTCCGGCTTAAGCCAGTAAACCGGCGACTGTATCGGAGATTCCTTCTTTAACTTTCACCTGTTTGCCGTCAACCACAACTTTAAGGGTTGGATCGATCTTGACTTCAATGCTTGCGATTTTGTTACTGACCGAATTAAGTGAAGCCAACACTCCGGTAAGATCGAGAGAATAATCGTTGGTTGAGCGAATGGCTTCTTCGTTCATTTCGGAAACAAGCCCAAGCTTCTGCCTTAAACCGCCAAGATAAAATGAATCTTTGAAGGTAACTGCCAATAGAAACAGAGGTTTCTGCCCGAACTTTGAACGGGAAATCAGGCTCTTGGTTCCTTCCCAAATTCCTTTGATGAGGAGCTTTTGGTCATCATCAGACATACCGGTTTTTTCCGCAGCCTTGTCGTTAATGATGCCATTAAAGCCGATCACCGCGTAAGGGAGTTTATATTCCGTGCGGAAAGTAGCCTGTTTCATCTTATCATTCGATGCAAATGCTCCTGTACCCTGTTCAGTAACGATTTCAACTTTATTTAGTGATCGTCCCATCTGAAATTGTACGGGTCCGGTAAGAGTTATAGAGTCATTTTTCAGAGGAATTACTCCCCCAAAAACACGGATGTCGATGCATACATCAAGCACCATTTTTTGCTCTTCGTTAAAATCAGCAGCGCGTCGCTTGCCGTCTTTTACATAAGATTTCAATGGGTCCTTTTCTTCATTGTAGAAGGTCTCCCTGACGAAGATATCTTTACCGTTCTGGCCATTGAATCCCTCATACTCGAACCAGTAATCCCTGACCGTTCTTTTCAGCCGGACATCCGAAACAAGGGCGGTATTTGTTTCAGGATCAAATCTTGGTCTGTTTTCGTTGAGTGGATCACCATTAGGATTAGCGTTCTCGATATCATAAACGAATAATAACTCTGTTTTTTTGTTGATCGTGCTACTCATTGTCTTCTCCCGATTCTGATTGTGATTTGAATTTGAATTGTGTTTCCATTCCTGTTACAAAATAAAATGATACTTCGGCAGAAGAGGCAACTTTGATCTCTGGGATTCTTAGGTTAAAATATTCTGTCATTAACTTACGAAGATTACCGTAAGCGTAAGTATCATAATACTGTTGAAGTTTTGATAATGCTTCAACATAAATGTTCTCGACATCAACACCTGAAATTTTATAGCCCTTTAGCTTTTTTTCGAAGGGTGTGTTTTTCAGTCTGACCTGCTGGGCATTCATCACGAGTTTTACGAGAACACCCAATAAAAAGATGCCGATCTTGTACTCTTTATTAAAGAATACCGGATTGTCATCAATGAAAGCCTTTATGGCATCAAGATCGATGCCTCCCTTGCCGGGTTTTTCGATATCCTGCGGCATTATTACCTCATAGTTTTTAGTGTTGGTCTTTAGCGAACCCAAATAATGGAGGAAATAGATCACTGAGATCGCGTCAATTATTAATTTTCTTCTTTGTTGGTAGATTTTTCCTTGCAACTCCTGACTGTAATTCTCTCTGAATTTATTCATGAAAGCGGAGTACAAAGTATCGTCGGAAATTTCGGTACCGTCAAAAACGGATTGAATTATTGAATAGTCTTCCTTATCGAAGAAAGAGAGCAATTTTCCGAATCTGAACTTCTGATGGAAGAGGATTTTCTTACCGGTCTTTTTGCCTTTAATAGCCTCATTTTCCTCAAAAACGAGATGCTTGGTAAAAGCGGGGTGGGTTTCCACATAGTCTTTTGCCACGACAAATATTTTTTTGAAACGGGATGGGAATACCTCTTCAATGTGCGATTTTAGTCTTATTGCTCCGGTTGTCATATTCTTTTGATAGAATATCATGTCAACATTAAAGAAGTTATTTTGATTTGCCATATAGAGCATCAATTCATCTTCGTATGACTCTTGATTACTTCTGTCAGCTTTGTTGTACTCTTTGAAAAGTTCAACCACTGTTCTTTCCTGTTCAGGATCAGAAACCAAAACCCGTGGTACAGCCATGTAGGGCCTTCCATAGAAGTAGTAACTAAGTTCGTTTTCAATAACCCTGGAACCAAGATAGAAGTTGGAAGCACACTCAGAACAAACGGGATAATTTTTCCAGGCGAGTTTCAGATTGAAGTAGTTCGCGAGATATCCCTTTTTGTCAACAGTGTAATATTTGAAGGGTGACGCGAAACCATGCAGGCGGGGTTGAGTCTTCATACAGATTGAACAAACAGAGTTTTTCCCCTCGGAGACCACACCGGCGAAAGAGCTCAATCCTTCCGTCGCGTGGTTTATGAGAGCTTTTCTGAAGAGCACCAATTCCGACGGAAGAATTTCCCTCCCCTCATCCTCAAAGATCACTGAGAGACCGCATTTGAACTTTGCTTTCGCGTCAAGCGGGGAATACACTTCGAAAATGGATCTATTAATCCTTTCAAGGTTTTCCACCCAATAAATCTTAAGCATATTCAGGAGGTCTTTTTCTTCCGGATAATCATCACCGGCAAGAGTGCAGAGCCTGGGGATCACAAAGTTCAGAATGGTGTCGATCTTTTTGTTGCGGTAAGTTTTTTCATCATCAAATGAACCGAACTTCGTTGTGACTGTGATATCCCCACCGTTTGAAGCACCTTTCCGGTAAGCATATTTTTTATAGGAGATATCGCTATAAGGACGGATATCGGTGTGAGAGAAGGAAATATTTGTGGTGGTGTCGTTGTGAATTATCTTGAATACAGGGGATATCATCATGTGTTGATCCCCCGGGAACATATTCTCGGCGTAAAGTTCCCAGTCCTCTTTGGCGTTAAGATCTT
>CAYSJM010000107.1:0-8239 GCA_964431385.1 uncultured Ignavibacteriaceae bacterium
ATAGTAATTTTTGTAATGTATATTTTTTCTAATTAAAGAAACCGGAAGAATATAAGATGTCACAATTTCCGTATCTTTCAGTACTGACCTTTCTACCCCTTATTGCGGCACTCGCTTTAATCTTTGTGCCGGCTGAAAAGAAAAACGCCATTAGATATACTGCCCTTGGTGTTGTTATCGTTCAACTCCTCCTGACAGTTTTGTTGTGGATGAACTTTAACTTCGACCTTACAGGCATAAATGATATCAAAGGATATCAGTTTATCGAAAAATTCACCTGGATTTACATGACCGGTCTTCCGGTTTTTGATACCTTTAAGATTGATTATTTCCTTGCTATCGACGGGCTCAGCCTGCCAATGGTTATATTGAGTTCAATCATCGCATTTGTTGCGGTAATTTCTTCCTGGAATATTGAAGATTCAACTCATAAACCAAACTCAAGCAAAGGATATTTCATTCTTTTACTTATCCTTAATACAGGAACTCTTGGTGTCTTCGTAGCTCTCGATTTCTTCCTCTTCTACATTTTCTGGGAACTTGTACTCTTACCAATGTACTTCCTGATTGGTATCTGGGGCGGTCCAAGAAGAGAATACGCAGCTATTAAGTTTTTTATCTACACTCTCGCGGGTTCTGTACTCATTCTTCTTGCAATTATAGGTTTGTACCTGAGTGTTCAAGAAAACATAGACGGAACAAAAGTTCATACCTTCAATATGCTTGCGATGATGGATAAGAGCAATTTTGCTAAAGATGGCATTATGTCTCTTCTTAACCCAAACAACTTCCGTTTCCTTGCATTCCTCGGGTTGTTTATAGGATTTGCGATTAAAATTCCGCTCTTCCCTTTCCATACATGGCTCCCTGATGCACATGTCGAGGCACCTACACCGATTTCAGTTATACTTGCCGGTGTTCTCCTGAAAATGGGTGGATACGCTATCTTAAGAATTATCTATCCGATATTTCCGGAACAAGTTCACGAATGGGCTTACTGGATAGCTTTCCTCGGAATGATAAATATTGTCTATGGTGCGTTCTGTGCCCTTGGTCAAAAAGATTTTAAGAAGCTCATCGCCTATTCTTCCGTTTCTCACATGGGATTTGTGGTTCTTGGAATTGCAGCCTTTAATGAATTTGGTCTTGCCGGTGGGGTCCTTCAAATGTTCAACCACGGTACAGTTACAGCAATGTTATTCCTTATCGTAGGAGTAATTTACGAACGCACAGGAAAAAGAGGACTTGATGATTTTGGTGGTTTGGCATCCCAGGTTCCAATGTACACCGGAATTGTAACTCTTGCTTTCTTTGCAGCATTTGGACTTCCCGGTTTGAGTTCATTCGTCTCCGAATTAATGATCTTCATCGGTGCCTTTAGCAATGAATCTATTAGAGTGCTCACTATCGTTTCCGCAATCGGAATCGTGATGGGTGCAGTTTATATGCTTAGAGCACTCCAAAAAATATTCCTTGGCAAGTTGAAAGAAGAACACAAAGAACTGAAAGACCTCACTCTCAGAGAGTATATAATGTTTGTTCCTCTCGGAATAATTGTCATTATTTTCGGTATCTACCCAACACCAATGCTCGATATTATGAATAAAACTATCAGCAATCTTCTTCTTGCATTGGGAAAGTAAACGGAATATAAAATGGATACGATGAATCATTTAAATTTTTTAGCTACTCTGATCCCTGAATTTGTCATCATCATATTTTTGATGGCGATAGTTTTCATGGATATAAGTAATGAAAAAATATCCTCAAAGATTCCGTTAGTTGCCATGTCAGGATTGCTTATATCGCTGCTTGTAACGATTTTCTTCTCGGGAAGTCTCTTTGCAACAGTGAAAATAGCAGACTCAAAAGCAATTTTTGTGAATGACGGATTCGCTTTCATATTCAAATTTCTGATACTCGCTTCATCTTTTATAATTTTATACTTCTTCAGACATGACAATGAAATAAACGATTATAAAAGCAGAAGAGGTGAATTCTATATCCTTTTCTACTCAATGGTTCTGGGAATGCTTCTTTTGGCTTCCGCAAGTGATCTGATCGCTGTGTATGTTGCTCTCGAAGTTCTTTCTCTTCCATCCTATGTAGTTGCCGGATTCCTCAAAAGAGACAAGCGAAGCAGTGAAGCATCACTCAAATATTTGTTATTTGGCTCTGTTGCTTCCGGTGTAATGTTGTTCGGAATCTCGCTTCTTTACATCAGTCTGGGCTCCACTTCCTTTGAAGCAGTTAGAGGAATCGGGAATGCAATGCCTAATGGTATTTTGACTGTGTTGGCAGGATTGTTCATTATCGGTGGATTTGGATATAAAATATCGATGGTCCCCTTTCATTTCTGGGCTCCGGATGTATTCGAAGGTTCACCTGTTTCGGTTACTGCATTTTTATCTGTATCGTCAAAAGTTGCCGGTGTTGCAGTTTTCGTAAGATATGTAACCGCTACATTTGCCCCCGAGCTTGAGAATACCGAGTTGGCAGGAATGGGATTTAGCATAACCACAATATTGGTTTTCCTTTCGATCATAACAATGACTGTCGGTAATCTTACTGCTATTTACCAGAATAATATTAAACGACTTCTCGCCTACTCCAGCATTGGTCATATCGGTTTTGTAGTTGCAGCTCTTGCCGCACATAATGAAACCGGTTTGATCGCAATAGGTGCATACCTTTCGATTTACACCCTCATGAATTTTGGTGCTTTCCTCGTGGTCTTGTTGATTAAAAGCAGGATTAACTCGGAGGATATCAGAGATTATAAAGGTCTTGGATACAAGCTGCCATTCCTCTCAGTCATGTTGGTTATCTTCATGGTATCACTTGCAGGGTTGCCTCCAACTGCTGGATTTTGGGCTAAGTTTTATGTATTTACCGCATTAATGGAAGCCAAACTTTATTTGGTTGCATTTGCAGCAGTTTTCAATACTGTGATTGCAGTTTTTTATTATTTCAGAATACTTAAGACTATGTATTTTGAAAAATCCACTTCGGAAGAAGTTCTCCCAGTGCTGTCAATGGGGAATAAATCTCTTCTCCTTCTTTTGGCACTCCCCTTACTCATCCTGGGTATTTATTTCTCCCCTGTAGTCGAATTGGCTCGGGAGACTTTGAAAATAGCAGGATTTTAGATATTTTCGAGGTAGATGAAAAAACAAAAATTTATCTACCTCGATAACAACGCTACAACCCCCGTTGATCCAATTGTATTTGATGCAATGCGACCTTTCTTCTGTGAGGTGTATGGTAACCCCTCCTCTTCGCATAATCATGGCATACAAGCTTCCGTAGCTGTCGAATCGGGCCGAACCAATCTTAAGCAGATGTTTAATATTACGGATGGTGATCTTTATTTTACATCTTCAGCAACTGAATCAATTAATCTTTCAATTGCCGGATTGGCATATGCAAATTATCCGTCAAAAAATCACCTGATTACTCAGGCAACCGAACACCCGGCAGTTTTAGAGACTTTTAATCATCTCGCAAAACTTGGCTTTGAAATTACCGTTTTACCGGTTGATCATAACGGAATTTTAAATCCTGATGATGTGAAAAATGCAATCAAAAAAGAGACATTACTCGTCTCGGTTATGGGTGCGAATAATGAAATTGGTGCACTTCAGGATTTAAGCTCAATCGGAGAAATTTGCAGCTCCCTGAATGTGATTTTCCACTCTGATGTCACTCAGTTCGCCGGGCGATATCCCTTAGACATGAAAGCTCTAAATCTTGATTTAATTTCCGGAGGAGCTCATAAAATTCATGGTCCCAAAGGAATCGGGTATTTAGCAGTGAACAAGAAAGATAAAATCAAAAAGATTAACCCTCTTTTGTTTGGCGGAGGTCAGGAAAAGGGGCTCTCGCCCGGAACTTTAAACACTCCTTTAGTTGTTGGATTAAGTAGGGCGTTATCGTTAATGGCGGCTAATCAGGGTGAAGAAAATGATTCGATTTCGAATCTAAGGAATACCTTCCTTTCATCTCTCGAGCAGATGGGAATTGAATTTGAGATAAATGGAAGCAGAGAAAACCGTCTCTACAATAATTTGAGTATTCGCTTTCCGGGAATGGTGACACATGAAATGATAGCTGATCTTAGGCAAATTTCATTTTCAAGCGGGTCGGCTTGTGCATCTGAAAGTGGAAATAAAAGCCATGTGCTTAAAGCGATTGGCTTGAACAATCAAGATATTTCATCCACAGCACGCTTTGGTTTCAGCAGATTTAACACTGTCGATGAGATAATCGAAGCCACAACTGTGATTGGTAACTATATAAAATTAAAGAGAAAAAAATGAATAACGCATACAATCTGATAGTAAGTGAACAAGAAAAATTTCTTAACTACTACAAATTCAGGTTCCCTGTTTTCCATAAGTCGAATGTCTTTTACAGAGACCTTGAGTATTCCACCAAGTATTATCTTGAATCCAGAAACATTACGATTTCAGGAAAAGAATTAACTCAAGTTACTCAAGAATTTATCAAGCATCTTGTAAGTCAAGGAATCTTCGTTTACATGAGTCCACTTACATGGATGTTAAACTATCCCGAATTTTCAACAGTAACCCCGGCACCCGTCGAGACAGCCGGAGAGGCAAAATAAACAGAGGTCGAAATGAACGATACACAGTTTACGAGTGAGATTGCAGTTTCTGATAAAGCTGCATCTCAAATAATTAAAATAATGCAAGAAAATTCGATTCCTGATGGGAGCGGACTTAGAGTTGGTGTTAAAGGTGGCGGTTGTTCCGGTCTCTCTTACACCATGAACTTTGATAATGGACCAAAAGAATCGGATACAATTATCGATCAAAAAGGTGTCAAACTGTTTGTTGACCCAAAAAGTCTTTTTTACCTTATGGGTACTGAACTCGATTTTTCTGATGGTCTAAACGGCAAAGGATTTACATTTGATAATCCTAACGCATCAAAGACCTGCGGCTGTGGTCAGTCTTTTGGTGTATAAATGAAGCGAAGAAATTTCCTGTCAGCACTCGGAGTGATATCCGCTGCTGCAACGGTAAAACCAATATCAAGTACTATTGAAAAATTCAACAATTTAAACTCAGATATGAGGAGCAAAAACGCAATGTCAAAATTTGAATTACCAAAACTTCCCTATTCCTACGACGCACTCGAACCCGTGATCGACAAGATGACTATGGAAATCCACCACTCAAAGCATCATCAGGCTTATGTGACCAACCTGAATAAAGCGATTGAAGGAACTGAAATGGAGGGTAAAAGCCTCGGTGAATTGATGGCGAATATCTCAAAGTATCCTGTGGCTGTTAGAAATAATGGTGGTGGTCATTTTAATCACAGCCTTTTTTGGAATGTAATGAAACATGGCGGCAGCAACCCGTCGGGAGCTTTACTTGATGCGATTAACTCAACCTTCAACTCATTTGACGAGATGAAAGAGAAGTTTAATAATGCAGCAATCACCAGATTTGGATCGGGATGGGCGTGGCTCGTGGTATCCGGTGGTAAACTTGTTATCTCTTCCACACCAAATCAGGATAACCCATTGATGGATGTTGCAGATGTGAAAGGTACACCAATTCTCGGTTTGGATGTTTGGGAACATGCATATTACCTCAAATATCAGAATAGAAGAAATGAATATGCCGGCAACTGGTGGAATGTTGTAAATTGGGACGAAGTATCTAAACTTTTCTCTGAAGCAAAATAAATATTTTTTAGGTCCCGGTTCTACAGCCGGGACCAACTAAACTTGTATAAATATGTTACCTGTCTTTCCCCTTTCCCTTGTTGTTTATCCCGGTTCAAAATATCCTCTTCATATCTTTGAAGAGAGGTACAAAAACCTGGTTAAATTTGCCATGAAATTAGATGTGCCATTCGGAATAATAGTCTATGAAAATAAGACTTTAGGACGAATTGGTACCAAAGTAAAAGTTGAATCTGTTACAAAAAGTTATCCTGACGGAAGTTTTGATATTGTGGTGCGTGGTGAAGAAAGGTTTATTCTGAAGACCATGCAGGAAAACAGTATTGGGTACTTTGAGGCTGATGTAGATAAATATGAAGATATGATAACCGGATCTTATAGTGACCTGGAAAACGAGATGATCGAAGCCTTTAATATCGTGATTCAGAAAGCTAATTTTGACCCCGGGGACAGTTTTTTCCTTAACCTGGATGAATCAAAATTTAAGTCATTCAAAATTGCCGAAAAAGCGGGTTTATCGTTGGAGCAACAACAGTCATTGATAACATTGCAAAATGAAGGTGAAAGATTATACTTCCTGATTGAACATCTGAAAAAACTTGCGGTTGAATTGGATGTTAAGGAGAGTATGAAACAGTTAATGCAAAGTGATGGATATTTAAATTAAAAAAAAGGCTGCTTGAAATTGTATCGAGCAGCCTTTTTTAATATTATAATGCAGATTTAAGTTTTATTCTGTTCATGGCTCTTTCTAACGCAGCCTGAGCCCTTGCAAAGTCCACATCGGGATCAGATTTATCACCGATTCGTTTTCTCGCTCTCTCAGCTGCTTTTTCAGCTCTTGCCACATCGATATCAGCTACATTTTCCACTGAGCGAACCAATATCAAAACTTTATTTTTTAGAACTTCTGCAACTCCATTGGACATTGCATAGAGGCTCTCAACTCCGGCTGAATCACGAATCTTCATCTTGCCAATTTCCAAAGTACTAATGATTGGAGCGTGGTTGAAAAGAATCTGAAATTCGCCTTCAGTACCGGGAAGAGAAACAGAAAGGATTTCTCCTTCGTAAACTTTCTTCGACGGTGTTAAGACCTCCAGATAAAACTCTTTCATTATTGGCTCATCTCTTTAGCTTTTTCAAATACTTCTTCAATCTTTCCTACATACATAAATGCTTGTTCAGGAAGATCGTCGCATTCGCCATCAAGAATTGCTTTAAAGCCGGCAATGGTATCTTTTAATTCAACATATTTACCTTTGTAACCGGTAAACTGCTCTGCAACATGGAATGGCTGCGAGAGGAATCTCTGGATACGACGGGCTCTTCTAACCACAATTTTATCTTCATCGGAAAGCTCATCCATTCCAAGAATGTTGATGATATCTTGAAGATCTTTATATTGTTGTAGTATTTCTTTTACTCGTTTTGCGACTGCATAATGTTCGTCTCCAACAATTTCAGGTGTTAAAATTCTTGAAGTGGAGTCGAGAGGATCAACCGCAGGGTAGATACCAAGCTCTGAAATTTGACGACTTAATACAGTTGTTGCATCAAGGTGAGAGAATGCTGCTGCCGGAGCAGGATCGGTTAAGTCATCCGCAGGTACATAAATAGCCTGCACTGATGTGATTGAACCTTTATCGGTTGATGTAATTCTTTCCTGTAATGCACCCATTTCAGTTGCAAGACTTGGCTGATAACCCACAGCTGAAGGCATACGACCCAAAAGAGCCGACACTTCAGAACCTGCTTGTGTAAAACGGAATATGTTATCAATGAATAAAAGAACATCTTTTCCTTCTTCATCACGGAAATATTCAGCAAGTGCCAAACCTGTTAATCCAACACGAAGACGGGCTCCGGGAGGTTCATTCATCTGACCAAAAACAAGACCGGTTTTGTTGATAACGCCCGATTCGCTCATTTCCAGATAAAGATCGTTTCCTTCTCTGGTTCTTTCACCTACACCGGCAAATACAGAATATCCACCATGGTGTGTAGCAATATTGTTTATAAGTTCAAGGATTACTACAGTCTTCCCTACTCCGGCTCCACCAAATAAACCTGTTTTACCACCTTTGGAATATGGTTCGAGAAGATCGATAACCTTGATTCCGGTTTCAAGCATTTCTGTACTGGTAGAAAGAGTTTTAAATTCAGGGGCAGGTCTGTGAATTGGATAATAAGTTTCAGTTTCAAGCGGACCTTTTCCATCAATTGGTTGACCAATTACATTGATCAATCTACCAAGAGTGTTTGGACCAACGGGTACCATAATCGGTTTATCGGTATCGAAACAATCCATACCGCGAACCAAACCATCTGTTGTATCCATTGCCACAGCTCTAACTTTATCTTCTCCAAGGTGCTGCTGAACTTCCACTATTAATTCTTCACCGTTTTCACGGGGTATTTTAACTGCGTTTAAGATTCCCGGAAGATGGTTATTCTCAAACTGAATATCAACTACAGGACCGATTACCTGTACAATTTTGCCTTGAAGCGCCATTTTTT
>CAYSJM010000108.1:0-7912 GCA_964431385.1 uncultured Ignavibacteriaceae bacterium
CATTCATGTCCGGTATGGCTATTATATGTGTTGTATCATATATCTTAAAAGTGTCGGAGAAAGCGAATGAGGGATTACCGTAATAGAATTTCCTGAATTCTCTGTCAGGAATATTCATGGGTAGATATTCCATTGAAATATCTGTACATCCATCGCCATCTATGTCAGCAAATTGTTGAAATACAGTCGAATGGTTGCCATGAAAATAGTAAGGCATGCTTGTATCCGAGAGCATGTGATATGGAGGGAGTGTGTCTGTGCAACCGGTCTCAAAGAAAACAATACTGCCGGATTTAGATGGTTTCAAAGGATGATAAGCAACTAATTCCTCCCACCCATCACCATTAAAATCAATTGGCCAGTTCTGTCCCTTCAACCATAGCAAATTGTCAGCAGTATTTTGGAATGTAAAATAGAACACATGATCTGGAATAGTATCAAACGAAGCTCCACCATAATACACCAGAAATTTGACCAAATCGGGTTGCGCATAGTGAACTGTAATTATATCTCTGAACCCATCCCTATTCCAATCACATGCTGTAACTGCTCTCGAATGGAGAATAGGAATAGAGAACGCAGCATTTTGATTAATGGGATCTCCACCCCTGAAAAAATAAGCCCTTGCATCCAATAGGTTCGTTGTTTCACTTAATGTTATCACAAAATCATCGTACCCATCGGAATCTTGGTCACCCATATAAATTATTGACTCGTATAAGAAATACCCCTGCTTGCTGAACACTATTGTATCATACTGGGCATTAATTTCTGTTGACACAATAATTACGAAAAGAAGAGAGAACGCAATTCGAAGCAGGTTTTGTTTCAGATTAAACATAAAATTACCTCACACAAAGTTTGTGTTGGTGGATCAAAAAATGAACGGTTAGGAAGAAAAGTTGCTGAAAGGCACATAACAATTGGCAATCCCAAATCGAATTGATTTGGAATGAGGGGCGATGACAGAATAACAAACCAAAACCGAGGTATGGCAAGTTTCCCGGCAGAAGACAAAAAGATTTCCCGGATACTAATAAAAAACCCGGCATTAAAAACAATAAACAACAATCCCATATGAAATAACCTGCTAATAATTATTTCCTCATTAAACTTACCTTTTTTCTTAATTCCATGCAAGGAATATTTTCTTATTACTGAAATTAATTTCAAATATATATTTTCAGGGGGTCTACAAAAATAGTGGCAAAGGTGAAAACAGGCTAATAGTGGGATCGATAAAAAATGATTCGGGAAGAAGCATTTTTTTTGACTGACAGGCGTGTCACAGATTTTTCAGGTGAACCGGTATTTCGGCACCTCTATACCCCTCCGGTTCTGTAGTTCACAGGATCTGAGATTCAGAGGCTCCGAGGTTCCGAAGTTTACAGGTTCTGGGTTGCTGAGGTTCCGAGGTTCTGAAAAGAGAGACCAGCCTCATGGTTTTCAGAGCATCGAACCAGATGTCTTTTTGTTTTGAAATCTGAGATGCACTCTTCGATGATTTGTAGATGTTATTCATTGCAGAGCTGAACTTGTATGATTCCAAAAAGATGAAAGTTTCTTCATCTGATTTTCGTATTGAATCTGTAAGTTGTTCAGCAGAATTGTGTTGTTCGTGATAAACACTTAAAAAGGATTTGAGCCGTTCAAACACGACAGGAGGATAGGGCATAATCGCTTTTCCTGTCCCTTTCCGGTCGTTCATCGCCTTTCCCGTTCCAAAAATCACTCTGTCACTCACTCTGTTTGAGGGAAACACCAGCACTTCGTTAATACTTTCAATCTGGGTGACTTTTGCAATACTTTCGAGAAAATAAAAATCCTCTGCAGCCCTTCGAGTGTTCATACCCCCTGCCTTTACATAAGTTGAAACATTAGAAACCATTGTAGAACCGATAAAATGCCATGCATAGGGGGAGCCGGCATATTTGAGTCCTTCGGTGTAAGACCGCAAATATGCTTCATACTCTCGAATTGCATCAATGTTATCGGGGTCATCTTCCCTGTGTTTATATTCCAAAACTGCGGCTTTGCAACCTCTCCGGGCAAGTCCGATGAGCCTTGTAAAATATGATGGGGAAACGAGACAATCTGCATCGACAGAGACGAGAAGAGAGTTATCGGGTCGGGCAGGATCGGTGAGGGAAATTGCGGAATCGAGACCCGTTTTTCGCGGGTAGCCGGCACCCGCAAATTTTGCCGGCACTTCCCGCCCTTCACCCGGCATATCGATAATTGCCATGGGGAGATTGGAATTGTTGCCAAAGTCGATCAAAAATTTTACTGTATCGATGCTCGAAGCTTTTTTTTCAAAGGTGGCATTTTCGGGGTGATTAACTACAAACAGAGTTGTGATTTCCCCAAATGTAGAATTATTATTGGCGAGAAAAGAACTCAGGAGATGGGGGAGGTTTTTTAATTCATTAAAGCAGGGAACTACAACAACCACTTCCCTAAAGCCGGAAAAATTTTTATATACCGGTGGAAGATTAAGACCCCGTTTTGCAAGATATGCTGAGATGGGGTCTTTGAATTTATTCAAATATTTCGAATCCTGCTTCTTCGATCAATTTTCTGGCTGCGGCAATGTCCTCGGGGGCAACCCAGTTAACATGAACGCCATTTTTTTCAAGTTTGGTGATACCTGTAATTTGCTTTTTGGCATAATCGTTAATTGCATTCAGCAGTTTTTGGATCATGTCGTTTTTAGTGAGTTCCGATTTTAGATACTTTCCGGCAAACTTATACTCGAGTCCAAAATATTCAAGTCGTTCTGACTTTATACCGGAGTTCATCAAGTTTCTTACTTCATCAACCAGACCTTCACGAAGGCGGTCTGCCAGTCTTATCCGAATCCTTTTGTAATATTCCTCTCGCGATACCTGAGTGCACAAGACAAGCGGAGTCAATTCGAGTGGGGGGTGTGTTAAACCGTTTTTCTTCTCATAATCAACACTTTCACGAGCTATTACGAGTGCCTTGGCTGTTTTGTATTTTTCCAGCAGATCTGTTCTGTTATGCAGAAGTGGATTTACAGCTTTTAATTCAGCTATAAGCTCTTCATGATCACACACCATAAGTGCCTCGGTTTTTTCCTCGAGGTTGTTCACTTTAACAAGTGGATAACGGAGGAAGAGGGCGGTAAAATACATGTATGTACCACCGCACAAAATTGGTACTTTTCCGCGGCTTACAATATCATAATAACAATTGTAGAAATCTTCGAGAAATCGAAAAACACTATAGTCTTCAGTTGGTTCGAGGATGTCGATAAGATGATAAGGGATATTCCCTTTGGGAGTTTTGTAAGCATTCAGGTCCTTACCGGTACCGATGTTCATGCCACGATAAACCTGTCTTGAGTCGCAAGAGATTATCTCTCCATCGACGAGAGAAGCGATTTTCACGGCAAGATCGGTCTTGCCTGTTGCGGTCGCTCCTATTACTGCAATATAATCATACATCATACGGGCAAAGCTATTATTATTTCAGTTCCATGAGTTTTTGATGATTCAAGGTAGATAAATCCACCATGTTCTTTAATTATCTTGTTGGCGATTGGAAGTCCCAACCCGACACCTGTTTTTCCGTAGGTGTAGAACGGTTCAAATATTTTTTCCCGAAGATCGGGATGAATTCCGCTCCCTGTATCCCTGATCGAGATGAGAATATTCGATTCATTTGCCGAAGTGGAGAAGTAAATTTTACCCCCCTCGGGCATGGCATCGAAAGAATTTTGTGTAATCAAAGTGAGAGCATGAATAAAAAGTTCTTTATTGAAGAACATCACCATATCAGCGTTATATTTCCTAAGAAGTGTAACCTCTCTTTGTTTAGCCGGTTCTGATACCTTCACAAGGAAATCGTCGAGCAATTCACTCACTAAGTAGGGCTGTTTTGAGAATCCGGATACTTTACCGACAAAGAACTGTATCGAGTCGAGAAATCCTTTTAATCCCGCTGCTCTTTCGCGGATTATATCAAATCCGTATCTCACCTTATCTGTCAGTTTTCCTCTATCGAGCGTTTCGCTGACTGAGAGGATTGTTTCAACCGCAATTTTTATTTCAGAACCAAAAAAGGCGGTATATTTCTGAAGGTCTTCATATTTACCTGTCAGAGAAGTTTTGCCATCGGAAATCTTGTCTAAAATTCCGGATGCGACCGTTGCAATCTCTTCGAGCGACATCACATCATTGGTGGTAAATCTGCCGTTATTCGATGAAAAGAAGAGAAAACAACCGTTAACTTTATTCTCTTTTCCTATCAATGGATAATAGAGAAGTGACGAAGGTATCTCGTTTTCGTCGATACCCTCCAACCCCTCCATCATACCTGAACTATCGAGATCGAACAGGGTAACCGGTTCCTGCATGGTTATCAGTTCATACGCTATTTTTTCACGCACTGCAAAGTTGGTATCTTCCGATTTATGTCCTGTAACAGAGGTCAGGAAGCCACCATCGAATACAAACATAACAAATTCTTTTGCATTCACCATCTTCATAACTTCGTCTTTGACGAGTTCGAAAATTTCAACGGGTGTTTCCACACGACAAATAGAGCTTACGAGTTCAAGCTTTTTCTTGAGGACAGCTACTTCACCACTGTTCACAATGGTGATTTTTTCAACCGGAGGAGCATCTGTTGGTGACTCAGTTTCATCGGAGAATTCTTCAACCGTCGCAGAATCTTCAAAACCTGCTATTTCTGTTTCGAGCGGTGGAAAATCTCCCTCCTCTTCAAAATAGGGTTCTTCCTCTTTAAGGTCATCTTCTAACAGTTGAAGTGCGTCATAGTCAGGTTCTTCAATTTCTAATCGAGGTTCAACAAGCGGTGGTGCCTCTTCATTCTCCAGTTCCGACATGATTTTGTCGATATCCCGGACAAATTCTTTTTCTTCGGGAGACTCAAAATCATCCTCATAGACTTCCTCTATCTCAAAGTCATCATCTTCATAATCGGGGAATTCTTCTTCATCGTCTTCATCAAAGTCGGGGAATTCTTCTTCATCGTCTTCAAAATCGAAGTCATCATAGATTCCCACATCTTCTGATTCTTCTTCTTTTAACTCTTCTGATTGATCCTGTACAGGAGTATATTCCTCAATTTCCTCAATATTTTCTTCTTCAGGCTCTGGAATTGGTACCGCTGCCGCTTCGGGTTCTGCAACCACGGCAAACTGCTCCTCATCAGGTTCATTGGCTTCGATCGTCGATTCTGCGATAATTGCAAACTGATTTTCACCCGGTTCATTATTATCAATTATAGCCTCGGCACCTTCTTTTGTGAGGTCGTAGGTTTTGGCAAGATTAATCTTGACATTTATTTTAATCTCACTATTCCCATAAAGCAGGGAGATAAATCGCTCACGACTTATTACAAAAAACTCTGAATCAATTTCAGTAATAGCTGTGGAGGTTCTCTCTTTCCCTTCCAACACTTCTCTTTCACCAAAAAAATCTCCGGCGGCACGCGAAATAATCTTTGCACCTGTCTTCGTTTTTATCTTGATCTTAACCAGTCCATAAAGTATCAAATAGACATTATCCGACACTTCTCCATTTTGGAAAACTATCTTGCCTTCAGATACTTCGGCGATGTTGCTCTTTAAACTACCTAAGGAGGCGGCTACATCGGGAGCTTTTTTGAAGAAAAAGTTTGACTTTAATTTTTCGACTAATTTTGAAGTTGTTAACATTTATGTTTGAGATTAAAAAAATTTTCTTTTATAAACAACTAACTTAATTAAATGCATCGAAATGAAATAGAAAAAGGTATAGATCATTTGCGTAAAAATGACCCAATCCTTAAACCTTTGACAGAAAAAATAGCTCCTTACTACTATGAACCCCGTGAAGAGTATGCAAAAGACCTTATTACGGCGATTATGAACCAACAACTTTCAATTAAAGCTGCCTACACAATTGAGCAACGATTCCTCAAAAAATTTGGTGACCCACCCGATCTCCAGGCTATTCTCGATGCTGATCATCAGGATATAAGGGCTCTCGGTCTCTCAAATGCCAAAGTAACTTATGTGAAGGCAATAGCCACTGCCTTTTTGAATCAGGAAATCCATTTCCATAAATTCCCCGAAATGAGTGACACGGAAATAATAAACGAACTTGTGAAAATAAAAGGTGTCGGCGAATGGACTGCCCACATGTTCCTCATGTTTACCCTCATTAGACCTGATGTTCTCCCTGTGGGTGATCTCGGAATTAAAAGAGCAATTATGATCAACTACGATCTGCCGGAAATGCCCGATGCTAAAAAAGTAGCTGAAATTTCACAAAAAGGGAATTGGGCACCATATAACACTATTGCCTGTTACTATTTATGGAAGAGCATCGATACACCAGGTGCAACTTCTCCGATTTATTGAATCTTTTTTTGATTAGAAACATCTCACTTTATGTCAGAAGAACAATTAATTGACCTCGCCAAAGCGGGTGATAAAGACGCACTTCGCGACCTCGTTAAGAAGTACGAAAAAACAATCTACAGCTTTGCTTTCAAAATCTGCAGAAACAGAGACAAAGCTGAAAATGTGATGCAAGAAACCTTTTTGAGTTTGCTAAAATCACTCAAGGGTTTCGACGGGAATTCTAAACTTTCCACCTGGCTTTACCGGATCGCCATGAATCATTGCCTCATGTCGGCACGAAGCAAAAAGAGGGAATTGTTTGTTGAGCCTGATAATGATGAAGAGCTTTTTAATGAGAAATATGCCGCCGATTGGTCGAATATCCCATATAAATCGGTTGAAAATGCCGAATTGAGAGGGATTTTAGATGAGGCAATTAACAAATTGGCACCCGAATATCGAATAGTTTTCACTCTTCGGGATGTGCAGCAACTCTCGACAGAAGAAACTGCCGGCATAACAGGGCTCTCAGTGCCCGCTGTTAAATCACGGTTACACAGAGCAAGAGCTTTTTTAAGAAATGAGATATCAGAGGCTTTCAAAAAATGAAATTTGAAGAAGTAAAATGTAAAGATGTGATGCTACACATCTGCGAAAATCTGAAAGAAGATATCAACTCCGAGAGATGCAGATCGATCAGAGAGCACATCGAAAAATGTGATGCATGCAAAGATTATTGTGCCTCCGTTGAATGCACCATCGACTGGTACAGGGAATATAACCCCGATTTCACAGATGAACTCCACAAAAATTTATTAAGCAAACTTGGTCTTGAATAACCACAGGAGATAATTATGCCAATTTATGAATACAAATGCACAGAGTGTGAACACAAATTTGAGATTCTTCATCGCTCAATCACAAAGATTGAAGATGTAAACTGCCCAAAATGCAAATCTGTCAAGATTAAAAAACTTATTTCGACTTTCGCTGCTTCAGTGCCCGGTGGATTTTCTTCAAAAGATTACTCATCATATTCTGCACCGTCTTGTGAAACGGGTGGCGGTTGCTGTGGTGGCGGGTCGTGCAGTCATTAATAAATCAAGAGGTATCATGAGAAACAAATTTATTCTGCCACTGGCATTGCTGATATTCGGCTTTGTCGGATGCAATGCACAAAATAATTCTTCGGAAACAAAAAATGATGGCAAAACTTCGGCAAGAACTGAAATTTCTGTTGATGAGCTGAAGAAATTAATTGATGCTAAAGACAGCAACCTGGTTCTTCTCGATGTAAGAACTCAGGCTGAACTAACGGGTGAGCTTGGTTCAATACCTGGAATAATACACATACCGGTTGAGGAACTTGACAAAAGAGCCAATGAACTCGATAAGTATAAAGACAAAGAAATAAAGATAATTTGCAGATCAGGAAACAGGTCGGGGAAAGCCTGCACCCTGCTGAGTGAAAAAGGCTTTAAAACTGTGAATGTCACAGGCGGAATGAAAGCATTTAGAAAGATTGAACCGAAAGAGTAA
>CAYSJM010000109.1:0-7688 GCA_964431385.1 uncultured Ignavibacteriaceae bacterium
TATGAAGACCTCATCAAAGTTGGTGTTATTGATCCTACTAAAGTATCAAGAACAGCACTTGAGAATGCTTCCTCGGTTTCCGGATTACTCCTTACCACCGAAGCTGTAGTTTATGAGAAAAAAGAAAAAGAAGCCGCTCCAATGATGCCTCCTGGAGGTATGGGCGGAATGGACTATTAATCAATAGTTCTCCCCTTTTTAAGCCCCTTTCAGAAATGTTGGGGGCTTTTTTTTTATTATGTAATTCACTTCTTTTATCTTTCTTTTAAATCAAGTATATTCTTACTTCGATTTATGAAGTTTCCGGAAAAGATCAGCACAAAAAATGGACAAGGTTTTAAGTTCTAAAGATATAAAACAATTGAAGGATCAGGTTACTGTAAACCTGCGAAAAATGGATATCAAGGCCGCCAGAGAAGCGGTTGCGAGGTTGTTGGAAGCATTTCCTGTTGACCCCGAGGCCAATTACCTATATGCTCTCGTCTGTCTCGAAGATTTCCGTGTTTCTGATGCCTTTGAATATGCTAATATCGCCGTAAAACTCGGCGACAGAGAACCAAACGCCAGGTTTTATCGTGGTCAGATTCAGTACAGAATGGGTATGTACGAATCTGCACTCACTGACTTCGACTATGTCATAAATCTTTCTGCAGAATTTGGAGCAAAAGCTCTCGAATATAAAGTTTCATGCCTTGCCGCTCTCGGAAAATACGCCGAAGCTATGCGGTTCTACGATACCACACTCAGTATTGATCACTCTCTTTCTCACCGGAAACCAAAACTCCGCGAATGGTTAAAAAGCCTCGCCGGACAAAAATCATCCTTCTTAAGTAAACTTCTCGCCCCGGCAGGTGACTTGCTCATCGACGCTGAAGAAGCGATTGCTTATCAAGAACTTTGGTATGCAGAGTATGCTCTCAAAAAGGTAATCGACGGAACTGCTGATCAGGATAAAAAGAACAACTCAAAATTGTTACAACTTAAAATATTGTTTAACCAATTTAAGTTGTTACCCGCAAAGGCTTTACTAAAAGAATTACATCCCATTTTCCCCGGAAATCCGCTGTTGATCGAGATTGCCGTTAAAATGGAAGAGATAGAAAGCAGAAGTGCTGCTCATGAAGATGAGATTGAAGTTGTTCAGCCGGTTTCCACTCCAAAAGAACCAACTCTTCCAATTGTTGAGGAACCTGTAAAAAAACCTGAAAGCAAAGGTATCATCGAGCTAACCCCCGAGAATAAAAAAGATAGCAAAGTTGATGAACCAAAAAAAGAAAAACCTGTTATCACTCCATCCGCCGCCTCGGGCAAAAGAACAGATATTGAACTAAAAAAAGGGGTGAAATTCAGGGGTTATTATGCAAGAACCTTCGATTTAACAGAACAGTTGAATACGGGTCGAAAATATTATGTTCATCAATTTAATGCACCCGCCCAAGGTTTCATTGCTGTTGAATTGATCGTAAAAAATCCCTATTACAACACAAAAGATGTATCTGTTGATGGACAGGCAGTTTGGTTTGTAAACGATAAAAGGATGGGTGAAAGCAATTTTGAACTTCAGATTGAATCAGAATGGAGTAATGTAGCTGTAGTCCAAAGCTGGGGCACAGGTAATCCCGGTTTCTGGAGCCCCGGACAGGGGAAAGTTGAAATTTATCTTAATAATGAATTAATTTGTACAAAGTGGTTCATACTTGGCTTCTCGGTAATCTACGATCTGGAACATTACGATATTAATGAGATCGAGGAAATGGAAGAAAGCCAGACTTTTGGTGGTGAAGAAGGTGAACTGACTGTCGATAAAGTTCTCGCTGATCTTGATGGTTTTATCGGATTGGGTACAGTTAAACAAACCATGCGTGATTTTGTTGACTACCTCAATTTCATTCAAGAAAGAAAAAAACTTGGTCTTAAAACAAAAGAAGGTCTCTCTGTAAACTCTGTTTTCCTCGGTAATCCGGGAACAGGAAAAACAACGGTCGCCAGAGTAATTGGGGATGTGTTTAAGGCAATGAATCTTCTTCCAAAAGGGCATATTGTTGAAGTTGATCGTGCTACTCTTGTAGGGCAGTATGTCGGGGAGACTGCACAAAAGACAGAAAAAGTGATTGAAGATTCGATGGGCGGCATTCTTTTTATTGATGAAGCATACACGCTTGTGAAAAAGGGTGGTACAGGGCAGGATTTTGGACAAGAAGCAATCGACACCCTACTTAAGAGAATGGAAGATAAAGCGGGTGAATTTGTAACGATTGTTGCCGGTTATCCTAATGAAATGAACGATTTCCTCGAATCAAATCCCGGTATGAAATCCCGTTTTACCCAATTTTTTCAGTTTGAAGACTACACTCCCGAAGAGATGATTCAGATTTTTGAAATGATGGCAAAAAAGGAAGATTACACACTTTCTGATCAGGCAAAAGAAATATTAAATAAAGAGTTTACTAATCTTTATAGAAATCGCGACAAAACATTCGGTAACGGACGCTTGGTAAGAAATGTTTACGACGATGCAAAAATGCGGTTAAGTAAACGCTATCTAAAATTGCCGCCGGGGATGCGAACCGAAAAGTCATTAACAACTTTTGAACCCGAAGATATCTCTGCAGTATTTAAAAAAGATGAAGCCAAACAATTTGATGTCGGAATTAATGAAGAAAAGCTGAAAGAATCGCTCGATAAACTTAACGGACTTATGGGTTTAACCCTCGTAAAAAAGGAGATAAACGAACTTGTAAAAATTGCGAGATTCTACTTTGAAAGAGGCGAAAATCTTCAGAATAAATTTTCAGATCACATAATTTTTCTTGGTAATCCGGGTACAGGCAAAACCACAGTAGCGAGAATTTTTAGCGATATCTATTCAGCACTTGGTATTCTGCCCAAAGGGCATCTTGTAGAAACCGACAGGCAAAACCTCGTTTCAAGTTATGTTGGTCAGACAGCCGCAAAGACGACGGAGATGATCAATAACTCGATTGGTGGCACATTGTTCGTTGACGAGGCTTATACACTCGTTAAATCGGGTGATAACTCGGGAAGCGACTTCGGCAAAGAAGCGATCGATACACTTCTTAAAAGGATGGAAGATGATCGAGGAAAATTTATTGTTATTGCTGCCGGTTATACCGAAGATATGGAAAAATTCTTAGACAGTAATGCCGGATTGAAGTCACGATTTACGAAATTCATTCTTTTTGAAGATTATACACCTGATGAATTAGTAAGTATTGCAGTGAATATTTTCAAATCGAAAAACCTCACAATGACCCCCGATACAATGGCAAAGCTTAAAGTCTATTTTAACGAGAAATATCGTCAGAGAGACAAAACATTCTCGAATGCCAGAATGGTTCGAAATATTGCTGAAGCTGCGATTAAACGACAATTGCTAAGAATTGTAGAAATACCACAGGAATCGATAACCGATGAAGTCACATCTGCCATAACCGTTGAGGATATAGAAGAACTCGCTCCAACCGCCACTAAAAAACAGGTTAGAGTCGAAGGTGATGCTAAATTACTCGAACAACACCTTAAAGAACTGGAATCGCTAACCGGTTTGGGTGAAGTGAAAAAAGCGACTGAAAAGTTAATCAGTTCACTTAAAATAGCTAAACTGAGAGAAGAGCGTGGACTAAAGGTCATCAAGAAAAACCTCCATGTAGTGTTTATGGGAAATCCTGGGACGGGAAAAACTACAGTTGCCCGATTATTGAGCAAGATTTATAAAGAACTTGGACTATTGGAAAAAGGTCACTTGATCGAAGTGGATCGCTCTTCATTGGTAGCCGGATATCAAGGTCAAACTGCCCAAAAAACCGAGGATGTAATCAAAAAAGCCCTGGGTGGCACCTTGTTTATTGATGAAGCCTATACCCTCTCAAGAGGGGGAAACGATTTTGGTCAGGAAGCAATTGATACACTTCTGAAGAGAATGGAAGATTATTCCGATAAACTTGTTGTAATTGTAGCCGGGTATCCAAACGAGATGAGAAATTTCCTTGATTCAAACCCGGGTCTTCAAAGTCGATTTACAAACTTCTTCATGTTTGAGGATTATTCTCCCGAAGAGATGATCGAGATTACCAAGGTGTTAAGTGAGAAGAGTGGTTATAAAATTGATGATACTGCACTTGATCATTTGAATCATATATTCAAAGATATATATGACAATAGAGATCAAAATTTTGGAAATGCCAGAACTGTAAGAAATGTCCTTTACAAGGCAATCGGAAATCAGGAAGAAAGAATTTTAACGCTTAGCAATCTAAGCGACGACGATCTCGTTAAAATAACCATCGAAGATATTCAAAATCTCGAGCTTTAAGCGGTTTCTTCTTTTGCAGCTTTTTCCATCAACTCGTGGGCAACATCCCTGCCGAGGTAACGATCGATTATAGTGTGCAATACATACAAAATTGGCGTCATGAAGACGGCAACCGTACATTTGTAGATGTAATTCATCAGCCCAATCGCAAGCACAAGTCCAATACTCCAGTTGGCACCGAAGTAAAAAGCAATAAATAAGACGACAAAACTGTCGATAAATTGCGACACAAGAGTTGACCCCGTGGCTCTTGCCCAAATCCATTTTGCACCGGTATGCTTCCTGACCCACTGAAATACCGTAACATCCACAATCTGCCCTACCAAAAATGCCACTAATGAGCCAATAATTATCCAGAGACCTTGACCAAATATTACATTAAACGAGGTATCCATATTTACTTGCCCGGTTGCAGTATCGCGCAAAATCCAAAAGTCCGCTGGCACAAGTCCCATCGCAAAATAAACCATCACATAGGCATAACCGATTAATCCGGCAGAGATAAACGAAAGAAGTCGAACTCCACTTCTACCAAAGTATTCATTGATTATATCGGTAAAGATAAAAACGATTGGCCAGAGTAGAACTCCTGCGGTGAGGTTAAAAGAGAGGTTGTCTTGTCCAAAAAAGGAAAAAGAGACGGGATCAATTCCAAAAGTTTTTTCGAGAGAAAATATTTTCACTCCGATGAACTCTGCGAGTACAGCATTTGCGACAAAAAACATTCCAAGGAAGAGAAAAACTAAATTCGGTTTGTCTTTCAAAGTGGTTGTCCCTTTCTAAAAACTGCTATTCGTTAAATGACTTTACGAAAAACTCTATCTCATCAATCATTTTTTCATTGATTGTAAATGTTACATATTCGGCAAAATTATTCAGGATTATGAGACTGTTTATACTTGCATCTTTCTCTTCGAGTGACACTATCTGTTTGCTGACATTTCGATTTAAGATTGAGATTTTATTATAAATCTCCACAAGATTGTTCATTTCCCAATCAGGTTCATCCCCTTTTTTAAAACGAATATATTGAGAAAGTAAATAGAGTGAAAAAACTCTCAACTGAGTCTCATCGAGAGTTGCAAAAGGCAGGTGCGTATATAGAAGTGGTTTTAATTTCCCCATTATCGGACAACCGCTCGAAACCATCAAAATACCGAGTAAGCTGCTTACACCGGATTGAAGCGAAGTGCTCTTCATGAAATTTCTTGAATATGTCTCCACTTCAACTTCAACATCATCATAGGAGGCGAAGTGGTTGAACTCCATTATTAATCCATAGAGATTGAGTGCCAAGGGGCAATATTTGTGCGATAACTTGTCGAGAGGACAGTGTGAACAGGCAAAATTCTCGAGGAGAGCCCAATCATTTTTCACTACCTCTTCATTCTGTCGGATAATACTTAAATCAGAGCGACGAAGAATCACAGTGAATTCCTTGACCTCGTTGGGAAGTTTAAATTTGTAATTGAACGAAAGTATGTCTTCTGTCATCGGTGTGTGAAATTTTTGTTCCTTCTATTATCTAATATAGTTTTTATTAAGATTATAAAAAAGGAGCTACCGCACTATTTCAACCCTATATTTCAATAAAAATAAAAAAACGGCATATTTCAGCCGTTTTCTTTAAATATTTACAAGGGAGATTAAAATTTTATTGTCTTCTGATTTTCAGACTGCTCACTCCCCCATCAATTTTTATCGTCATGATGTCACCGGTTCCGGTATAATTTTCCGAATAGACTACACCATTTTTCTCAATAAAACCTTTGGGTACATTGCTGTCACTTAGTGCAAGCGAATTTACAATTTTTACCTGCGAATCTTTATCCACAATCAACTCGATGCTACTCGCACCACACTCAATCACCACTTCACTACTACCGGGTGCCGGTTTTGGAAGGAATAATTTTGTAGAACTTGCACCCATATCGATGTTCAATTTTTTGAACTTTAATTCGTTGATATTCAACTCAAATTCAGAAGCACCAATCTGAAAGTTAAGATTCTCATAAAACGGTTTTGGATTCACATTTAGTTCAACCAAAGAAGCAAATGAAGTGTCGTCCGAATCAAAATGGAATTCTGCCATTTCAATGTTTAGATCAGCTTTTCCATTTTCTATCTTATTTTTCACCGAAAACTTCCGATTGCTTCTGTCGGTTCGAAGTGTCATGAGGTTACTGTCTCTACAATTTACAATGTAGGTACCGGCACCACCATCAAAACTGAGATCAACAAATTTTATCGTTGTATCGTAAGGTTCTGATTTGATCGATATCAATCCGCTTTTCACTTTTGCAGACTTGGTATGGGAGAAGAATTTCTTCGGCAAATTATGAAGAGATGCAGAAACGGTCAGCAAGAAAAAGGCCAAACAAAAACCGGCTACTCCCGCAAGAACATTTCGAACTATCAAATTTTTTGTAAGATAAACCACTCCACCTGCGATGAGCAACAATGGCCAGAACTTTCTGATTTCAGGAAGATAAAAATCAACATCTGAAAAATTCTTAACCAGAAGCAACACCCCAAGTCCCAGGAAGAAAACTCCCCAGAATATTTTACTCGGTTTCATTTCTTTCTCCTTGGCGTTTATTTTTACCGCTTACTATTATCCAGACTCCAAGAAGTACCAGAATTGCGGGAAATGCGTCAAACATGTCAAATTGGGGTATAAAATTGTCTAAACCAAACAATATTCCGGCTATGATAAGTGCTACTCCCAGAAAGACAGAAAACTTCCCTTTTCTATCGGAATTTGTTGTCACAGGAGGCACAGCATAAGGAATTGAATTCTCAGAACTCACTTCTATTCTCATCACTTGCTCGGGAATTATTATTAGTCCGACAATATATAAAACCAGACCAACACCATTAAATAATGTCAGTGCAATAAATGCAAAACGAACAATTACTGGGTCAACTTCAAAGTACTCGGCTATTCCACCGGCGACTCCACCAATCATTCTCTCTTTTCGTGATCTGTACACTCTCTTTTCCATTTTGGACTCCTGTTTGTTTACAGCGTAAAATTACATCCGCAATGCCAAAATGCAAATCTTTTAGTGATAAATGGACATTAAACCAGATAAACGCTCATTTTTTGATTATAAAATTGTAAAATGAAGCTACTCATAGAATCCTATCCACAATCATATCCCTTTGATACTTTTCATTTACGATTTTTTCTCAGATTTTGGAAATCTGAAAGTCAGCCAAACCACTTCTTTAAAATAGAAAAAGATCAGTTAATACTGATCTTTTTCTTGTGAGCGGAAAGGGCGGGATTCGAACCCGCGGTACCGGTAAAAGTACACACGCTTTCCAGGCGAGCCTATTCAACCACTCTAGC
>CAYSJM010000110.1:0-4333 GCA_964431385.1 uncultured Ignavibacteriaceae bacterium
CTTCTGCCACAGATATGAGCCGGATCGCAGATCATCATCAGGTCGCTGTATCTTCTCTTCATCTCAATCGCAAGATGCCAGATGGGGGCGTTTCTGTATTCAAGATTTCCGTAGGTACTAAAACCTCTGTGGATTAAACCGATATTTGTAACGCCTGCATTTCCAATTCGTTCCACCGCACCGCTCCACAATTCGATATCAGGATTCATAGGGTTTTTGATGAAGACAGGAACGGTAGTCCCTTTTAAAGCATTGGCTATCTCTTGTACACTCATCGGATTCACGACAGATCTCGCCCCGATCCACAAAATATCGACATCAAAATGAAGAGCATCTTCAACTTGTTTTGTTGTAGCCACTTCGACGGCAAGAGGGAAACCTGTTATCTTTTTTGCTTGCTGAAGCCAGGGTAATCCTTTTGTTCCTACCCCTTCAAAAGTGCCGGGTCTTGTCCTTGGTTTCCATATTCCGGCACGCATAACATCGACCATTCCGAGGGAAGCCAGTTGTGTGGCGGTTTCAATAACTTGTTCTTCTGTTTCAGCACTGCACGGACCCGAGATGATCAAAGGTCTCTTTTTTAACAATGTTTCCATCTTTGTTTCTATATTTGTTAGTGGTCTAAAAACGAAAAAACCCGGATGTTTATTCCGGGTGATTTATAAATTTCTTATGATTACATCAAAATTTTACAAAAGCCACCCGCGACCGGTAAAGTAAAACCAGTAAAAGTAAAAGGAGGTGTTTGTGGCTTTTTTCATATTTATCATGGACAAATATATATTATCTGAAATTCAGATGCAAGATATTTATTAATGAATGCGAAAAAAATATTTTTTTTTGATATAATTTTACCTCTCATAAGCTTCGATTTTGTTGTTACGGCCGCTTTGGAAGGTAATTGCGTTAAGATTTGGTAAAAATCAACTTTTTGGACCTGACAAAGGAAGTATCACGGTAATAGTAGTGCCGAGCCCCGGTTCGCTCTCGACATTAATGGTGCCGGAGTGTCTTTCAACAAATTCAGCGGTAATGCTCATTCCAAGTCCTGTACCTTTTTCATTATTCGTCCCTCTTTGGGATGCAACACCAGAAAGACGGAAGAGACTATTCAGTACATCGTTAGTCATACCTACACCAGTATCAACAAAAGAGAGAGTGATTAAGCCATTAGCGACGGTGCCTTTAAGATTGATTTCACTCCCTTCTCTAGAGAATTTAATCGCATTTTGGATGATATTTTGGAAAATCGAATTGAGCATGGTTCTGTCACCAACAAGTTCAACATTTTCCGGGATATCAATTTTTAGAGTTACATTTTTTTCAGAGAGGGCATAACCAAGTCCTTTTTGCAGGCGGGAAACGATATCAGAAAGTAGAATATTTTCAGGATTAAACTGAATTCTTCCCATCTGAGTTCTTGCCCAATCGAGGAGATTGCTAATCAAGAAAAAAGTACTTTCTGATACTCTTTGTAAATCGACAGATATTTGGTTTATTTCCTCTCTCGATAAATGGTCAGAATTGTTAGCCAATTCTTCAGAAAACATGAGGATCGGCATAAATGGACCCCTAATGTCATGCGAGATTAATGAAAATAATTTATTTTTTGACTCATTTAATTCTCGAAGTTCCTCAGAGTATTTTTCGATTTCTTCAGAGTGTTTGGCAGCTCGTTCCGCAGCTTCCTCGGCTTTTTTCCGCTTGTATTTGAAGAAAAATATCAAAAGCAAAGATGTAATTGCAATTCCGGTCAGTGTGATGATAATGAATAGTTGATTGGATGTCACTTGTTCAAGCCGAACGATTTCAGCCCTCTGTTTTTCGGTTTCGTATAACTTCTCGAGCTCTACAATTCTGGCAGATGATTCGTTATTCCGGGTGCTGTCTTTATAGTCATAAAGAAGTCTCAGGTGTTCGTAAGCTTTTGTGAAATTTCCTGTTTTTGCGAACACATCAGCAAGTTTATCGTGAAGGTCATAAATATTCTCCTGGCTATCCATCTGTTTTGCGTACTTCATCGCACTATCGTAATGAGCAACAGCCTTCATCTCGTCACCAAACTGGTCAAAAAGTTCACCGAGAGCCGTAAAATTAACCATTATCCCATAAGTAATTCCGGCCTTATAGCATAAATCAAGTGACTTTTTAAACATCATTTCAGCTTTTTGAGGATTTTTCTCAGCCTTGTAAATACTCCCCGAATTTGTGTAACATTGTGCTAAAGTAAGGTTGTAGCCTCTTTTTTCAGCAATTTCCATCCCTTTAGATACATATTTGTGAGCCTGGTCGAGCAGATTTAGAGTCCTAAGAATTGTAGAAGCATTAGAATAGCACATTGCGAGATCATAAAAATTCCCTGTTTTTTCATTAATCTCAATTGCTCTGTCATAATATCCGATTGCAGTTTTATATTTTTTTAGCCTGCCTAATTCGTAAGCGATGTTATTAAGAGCTACAGCAAAAGCCGGTAGATCGTTGATTTTTTCAAAAATTCTTGCAGCTTTCAGATAATCCTGCACAGCTTCTTCGTGCCGGTCGAGGTTACTGCTGTTTATGGCTCTATTGGTTAAGACTGAAGCATAAAGGTATTGTTCTTTACTCGTATCAATGTACGAAATGGCTTCATCGTAGGTAGCGATAGCATCAGAATTTCGTTCTCTCGTCGAGAGGTAAAGTGCTTTTGCAATCCGAGACCGACACCTCAGAGTTGCAACTCCCGACTTATCACCAAGTTCAATGATTTCTGTTACATATCGGCTTGCAGAATCAACTTGTCTTGAGAGGCGGTAATACTCAGTTTGCTGGATTGTAGCTTCAAATACCCCTTTTGCATAACCAAGTTTTTGAGCTATTGCCTTCACACTTGAAATATAGCCGATTGTTCCGTTTAAATCTGTGGTAAGTTGCGAAGCGGTCAGGTGGAGAACTTTATTTACCCAGGCTGTATCTCTTGTATCGGATGCATAAGACGACACCAATTCAGGTGAAATTTGAGCATAATTCATCGATGTGGCAATAATCAAGGAGAGTATAAAATACATAAGCAATTTCATGTAAGGAAAAAAATTATGAAGGTTGTAATATTAATTAAATTGACAACAACAATAATACAAAGATTTGTGTGGTTTATTCTCTATTCAATACCTTTTTTATTGCGTTTGCTTTTTCGATCAGTTTATGAAATTTCTGGTAGTCCTTTTTCTGAAGCAATTCTTTCATGAGAGACAACTGGTCGATTTGTTCCGTTAATACTTCGAGAAGGTTATCACGATTTTGTGCAAAAATTGGAACCCAGGTATCGGGAGAACTTTTTGCAAGTCTGACTGTGCTCTCAAATCCCGCTCCTGCGAGATCAAAAATTGTGTCAACCTCTTTTTCCTTTTCCAGAACAGAGAGTGCAAGAGCGAATGAAGTAATATGTGAAATGTGGCTGACATAAGCGGCGTGGATGTCGTGGCTTGTCGAATCCATATAAATTTTCTTCATACCAATTGCATCATACATTGCTTCAACAGTTTGAAGTGCGTCCTTGTCGGTTTTTTCCCTGTCGCAAATCACGGTGATTCTTCCGTTAAATCCACCACTAAGAGCAGCCGAGGGTCCGCTTTTTTCAGTACCCCAAATGGGATGTGCGGCTACAAATCGACTCCTGTTATGGAAACCCTCGAGTGACTGCACGATCATTTGCTTTGTGGAACCCACATCGGTAACCACTTGATCAGTCACAAAACCCATGACTTCTCTGAGCACGGGAATGGTTGCATCCACAGGTACCGCAATTATTACCAATGCCGACCTCTTAACAGCATCTTCCAGAGTTGATACTTCATCCACAAGTTTTAGGTCAAGAGCCTCTTGTGCATGATTTCTATTACCGTCAACCCCGATAACAAAATCGCTAAAACCATTCCTTTTTAAGTCGAGGGCGAGCGACCCGCCTATTAGTCCGATACCTATAATTGCTGTTGTCATTTCATGAATTTTGATGAAGGTTTAAATTATCGAAGATGAAATTCCTCCCAATATACATTAATTAAACGGCAAAATTAACAATATTGAGTCAAATTTCAGTTAAGATGACTGTTCCGATGCAAAAATTACACTTGTTTTACCATCCTGTTAAAATAAATATGTCTTAAAGTGATTCATCTTGTAATAATTGTATCATTATTAATTAACATTTTAATTATTTTTACGCTTCAAATATTGTTTTAATAAACAACCGACCAATCACATATTTTTTGAAAGACTTCATAATGAAAGTCATCTTCCATACGAGTGTTACAACTTTTGCAATCCTTTTTTTATTAATAACAGGGTCTCTCTTCGC
>CAYSJM010000110.1:4433-7647 GCA_964431385.1 uncultured Ignavibacteriaceae bacterium
GCCGGCACTCAGACTCTCTATGCCACCGGATGTGCGGTTAAAAGCAAGTGGAACCATGCTCCCAATTTTACCGTAACTGTTACGGCACCCGAACCCGCAACAGTAAATTTGCTTACTCCTCTACAAGGGATGAACCTTCTCACCGGTTCGCAGACCAATCTGACCTGGAGTTCAACGGCGGTTACTAATGTGAAACTGGAGTTTTCTCCCGATAATGGAACGAACTGGACAACCATGGTTGCCTCCACTCCCGCCTCCTCCGGTTCATACTTATGGACTGTACCTGAAACTCCCTCAGCCAATTGTGTGATCAGATTGAGTGACGGTTCGAATGCAGCAGTGAACAGTTCATCAGGTTTATTCACTATTTCAATGCCGATTCCTGAGGTCAACATTTCACATCTGCATCTGAATGATGCCACAGGGGTGTCACTTGATACAGGTAAGGTTGTTATAATAAAGGGAATTGTGACCGTCGCGAACGAATTTAACAGTCCCTCATTTCTGCAGGACTCGACAGGTGGACTCGCAGTTTTTGGAAGGGGTGCAGGTGCTTTTTCGCAGTCACTTAACAAGGGTGATTTCGTAAAAGTAACGGGGAAAGTGGTTAATTACAACGGTCTCACTGAAATTAATCCCGTTATTGAATTCCAAAAGCTCGATTCAGGTCTTGTGGTTGATGCTGTTGAAATCTCGATTGCGGATATCCTCAATCAAAATTGGGGAAGCGAAGAATTGTACGAAGGGAAATTAGTTAAAGTACCCGGACTTTCTCTCGTCTCTGAAGTTACCACCTGGGCGGGCAATACTAACTATATTGTTACTGACGGTGTCGATTCCCTGGAAATCAGAATTACAACCGGGACCGATCTTGTTGGTCTTCCTGCTCCGAAAAATTCGATATTTACAATTACTTCCGTATTGAGTCAATTTAAAGCCACACCTCCATTCAGCGGAGGCTACCAGCTTTTGCCGAGAAGTGCAGATGATATCCTGATAACGACGGGTGTTAAGGAAGGCGGAATGCAGATATCCGGTTACAAACTTGAACAGAATTTCCCGAATCCATTCAATCCTTCAACAACCATATCATTTAGCCTTTCTCAGGAAAGTGATGTGAAACTTCAGGTGTTTAATACCCTTGGGGAAGAAATAGTTATTCTGCTTCAGGGCAGTTTGGAGGGTGGGACGCACACCGTCAGGTTTGATGCCTCCGGGCTTGTCTCAGGAATATATTTCTACAAATTGACTGCAATTCCAGCGGATGGTTCAAAAGAGTTCACACAATTGAAAAAACTTTTGCTTATCAAGTAGAAAAAACGACCCTTCGCCTATTTATGTGATGGCTCTACTTGACATTCATTAATAATTTAGGTATCTTGCCGGGGTACCGGTGGAGTTTCCTCATTAAAGGATAAATCGGTGCCCGGCAGAATTCGATTGTACCACAATTGAAAACTGCATTGTTCTTTTAATCTGATTGGAGGTCGAAGTGAAAACATTGTTTCACTCGCTGTTTTTTGCGGCGATATTATCACCTTTGATCCTTGCACAGACGACCCACAATTTCCTGGAATCTTTCGATTCGGGAAATGCTGAAGGATGGGCGTTTTATACCGATGCAAGTGTTTCCGTTCAGAACGGACAATTAAATGTGGTCAGCTCGGGAACTGATTTTCAGATCGCCCACATTTATCCCCCGATTGGGGCAACAATTAACGATTTCTCAATTGAACTTATAGCCGATACCGCCTCTCTCGCCAGCGGTGGTTTCCTCGGCAGAAATGGTTTTAATTCTTTAATCGGTTTGCTTTACGATGAGGACACAGTAAATATTGTGTACGCTGTAAACATTACCGACTATATGAACCCCCCATTTGTTACAATAGCTTCCTTCCCTGTGTAAGAGAATTCCTTAAAAACAAAATGCTCTCTCCAAAAAGCGGGCACTTCCATTATCGTAACCGCCTGGATTAACGATACCCTGAAGCACTCGAGCACCATACTGAACGCACCAACCCCTCTGTTGAAAGGTCACATGATCTTCAGTTTGGTTGGTGACCGACTTGATTTTAAACTGAACAGGGTAAATATTCAATACAATCCCTT
This sequence comes from uncultured Ignavibacteriaceae bacterium, assembly GCA_964431385.1. GTDB lineage: Bacteria > Bacteroidota > Ignavibacteria > Ignavibacteriales > Ignavibacteriaceae > UTCHB3. The sequence continues at coordinate 6,543 of CAYSJM010000110.1, forward strand.
TATCGAATCGCAAACAGGAACTTATAACGACTCATTTGACGATTCTGCAAGTCCATGGATAAAGATGGGTACCTGGGAAAAAGTGGCATCAGCCGTTAGTATCAGTAATGGTAATTTGAATATCAGTCATATTGGCTCGGAATTGGCAAGTTTGTATGTAGAACCCCCGGTTGGTGCAGTAACCGATTTTGAACTGTCTTTTACCGGTACCGGCACAATGAACGATGGAAGTTTTGGTGTCTGGAGGGTGTACGGTTACAACTATTACACAGGTATGTGGGTCGAGGACGATCTTTTGAAGGTAGGTTATCTTGCCGGTAGTGGCATAGCTCCAATAGCTGTAAACTCAGCCCCCGTTGTATTGCAAGGGATAACCTGGATCAAGTTCGTAACTACCCGATCCTGGAATACAATTGACATGTCTGTTTACGGTGACAATTTATTGTTGTTGTCAGGTAGTTATACAACTGCCGATTCACGCCTTCACTCGGGTCATGTTGTCTTTGGTGTGGATGTACGGGACTCCGTAAATATGCATTTCTCTGCAATTTCGTTGCCTTATAATAAATTTACGACCGATATTAAAGATGAGAGCATTCCGACTCTGTTTTCACTTCAACAAAACTATCCAAATCCGTTCAATCCTGCTACTGTTATCGAGTATGAATTGACAAAAAGTTCGGATGTGCGGCTCGATGTTTTTGATGTGAACGGGCGTAAATGTGCAACCCTCGTAAACGGGCATCTTCAAAGCGGGAAGCATTCTGTCGGTTTTGACGGGTTAAAGTTTGCAAGTGGTGTTTATTTTTATCAGCTTGTCGCAGATGGCTCTATTCAAACCAGGAAGATGGTGCTCGTAAGATGAAGTGGGGTGCAATTCGGTACCCCTCTCCGTTAGTGAATCATACTTTCAGTATATTGAAATGAAATTTTTCCAGATCAATAAGAATATTTTTTTGATATCTCTTGACTGGAATGCAGAGATTCCTTATATTTGAAGCTCATTTTGAAATTGTTTTGTAAAAAACATTCCGCGATAGCTCTCCCGATGAATCGGGACGGCTGTTAACCGAATATTAAAAGTTTGAAAATTCCGCGATAGCTC
>CAYSJM010000111.1:0-7152 GCA_964431385.1 uncultured Ignavibacteriaceae bacterium
TTCTTCACAGCATAAATATTTTGCGGTGAAACAGATGCAGTAACTATCTGCTTGGGTGAGTTGGGGTCAGGATTCCATTGTGCCTGAGCAGTGAACCCGAGTAAAACAATACAGATTGTAAAAAACTTTGTCATAAGTCTCATAGTGAAATTTCTCCTACGCTACAATGTTGAAATCTTCGTTAAATCTGACGCTCACAAGTTTTGAGACGCCTTCTTCCTGCATGGTGACACCATACATCGTATCCGCAGCTTCCATTGTTCGCTTGTTGTGAGTAACCACTATAAATTGCGTATTTTCGCTAAATTCTCTGATGATCTTTGTGAATCTGTCGATATTCGCATCGTCAAGAGGAGCATCAATCTCATCAAGAATGCAGAATGGCGACGGTTTCACCAAGTAGATAGCAAAAAGAAGTGCAATTGCAGTAAGTGTTTTCTCACCACCCGAAAGCAGTTCTATCGATGTGGGTCTTTTCCCCCGCGGTTTTGCAATTATTTCTATTCTGGCTTCCAATGGGTCAACCCCCTCTTCGAGTCGAAGGTCGGCTTCATCTTCCTGCCTGAACAGACTTCTGAATATTTTCTGAAAATTTTCCCTTATCGCCTCGAATGTCTCAAAAAAGAGATTCTGGGCAGTTGTATTAATTTCATCAATAGTTTTAATCAGATCTTTTTCCGATTGAATAAGATCGCTCCTCTGTGCTGCAAAAAAATCGAATCTTTGCTTCTCTTCATCGTACTCTTCAAATGCAAGAAGGTTAACCGGACCAATCTGATGAAGCTGATGTTCTATCTCTCTAACTTCAGCACGCCACCCCGCGAGCTGCTCAAGTTCTTCTTCATTTGGTTCAACGGGAGTGACATCGAGCTCATATTTTTCGTTGATCCGCTTCTTGAGGTTTCTAATGTTAATTGTATATTCGTTATACTTAAGTTCTGAACGGTGGAGTTCTTCGCTGGTTTTATCGCGATTTTTCCTCATTGCCGTTTTCTCTTTTTCCAGGTTATCGAGCTCTTCTCGCTCCTGCAAATAGACAGTCTCGATCTCTTTTTCTTTCCCTCTGAGAACTTCTCTCACCTGTTTTTGCTCTTCAAGATCAAATTCACCATCTTCTATTGTATCGGTAAGAATTTCGATCTCGTTTTTAGCGACTTCGATTTCCCGTGTTCTTTTCTCGATTGAGTTTTTGAGCGAAACAAGCGACTGGTTAACTCTTTCAATCGAGTTAATCAAATTTTTCTTTTCACCTTTTACTCTCTCAAGGTCGAGAATTTTTTGGTTATACTCCCGGGAGGAAAGAGTAAAATCTTTTTCAGAATCCTGTGAAACTGTTTCGAGTTCTTTCTGCCTTGCAGTAGTTTCCTCTTTATGCTTGTCATCTTCAGCTATTTCGCTCTTAAGTCGCGATATTTCTTCGTGAAGTCGTGCAATTTGCTCACTGAGTGCATTCGATTCCGCCTCAAGTGTAGCTTTTTCTTCTTCAGCTTTTTTAACTTCAAACTCGAGCTGGGCAGCCTGTTTTTCCAACTGCATCAAATCGTTTTGATAGATTCTGATTGCATCACCCATATCTTTAAGATCGATAAGATGAAGTTCATACTCCGCAGCATAAATGGTCTGTTTTTTTGCATTCAACTTCTCTTCGAGCGGTTTTATCCCACTTCTGAGGTGCTCCAACTGAGCTTTTTTTCCAAAGAGTGTATCTTCATCTTTCAGACGGGAACCGGCCTCAACAGATCCGTTATCGCCGACCATATCTCCATCAGGAGTAATAAACTTAAATCCCGAATATTTTCCCGCAAGTCGAAGTGCAGCCCTCAAATCTTTAACAACAACAACATTACCGAGGAGTGATTCAAAAAACGGTTGATACTCTGAAGGCACTGTCACCAGATTGTGTGCAAAATTTACATAACCCTCTTCTTTTGCAAGTCGCTTCGTTATTTTCTTATTGGCAAATCCGGCAATTTTATCAATCAGGGATTTGGAACCCGACTCCCGATCCAATTTCACAATAAAAGAGGCTTTACCACTGTTCGTGGAAAGAAGGAGATTTATACCTGCTTCGACATCATGCACTTCAGAAACAATAAAGCTGTTAAAATTTGATTTTAGGGCAGCTTCGATTGCAAATTTGAATTCTTCGACTGGTTCACCAAAATCTGAGATTAATTTTTTATCCCCTTGGTACCAGGCATTATCTTCCATCAATTTTTTGGAAGCGAGTGAAAATCCTTCAAGATTGTTAATCAAGTCGCTAAGGAAGTCGATTCTGGTTTTAAGATCGTTAAGAGAAGATTTTATCTCAAATTCTTCTTCACGCAGATTTTCCAACTCTTTTTCAAGAGTCTCTTTTTTTAAGGTGGTTTCGTTAAAAACAGTTTCAGCGTTCTGAAGATTATTGGCTGTTTCCGTTTTTTCTGAATTTATTTCCTCAAAAAACGCCGAATTTTTGGCGATTGATTCTTCTAATACGGTTAATCTGCCGGCAGTTTTTTGTGCAGTCTGTTCTAATCTACCGAGAGTTTTCTCAAGATTTGTCAGTTCATTTTTTCTTTCGGCGGAACCTTGAACTCTTGAAAGGACAGAAGATGAAAAAACCTTAATGCTTTCTCTTGCCTCTTCCAACCTTCCCCGTTTGGCATCAACTTCACTCTTTTTTGCATCAATTTCGGCAATAAGGTTTTCCTCATCGACATTTTTATCATCGAGATCGAATGTTAAATCCTCAAGACTCCCCTCTGAATCTTCGATTTGATTTTCAAATTCTGAAATCTCTGTTTCAAATCGCTTGATATTACTTTCGAGTGAACGGCGAGATTCCTGAGCAACAGAAATATTTCTTTCCGACTTATAAATCAGTTCGGTTTGGGCACCAATTTTTTTTCTGGTTTCCTTGAGTTCATTCTCTGTGATGTAAGTTTTTTCCCTGATGCCTGAGAATATCTCATCGAGTCGGCTAAGAGTAATTTCAATCTCGTTCTTCTGAATTGTAGCATCAAAATGTTGTTGTTGCCAGACAGCTTGTTCCGAGATCATCACATAAAGGTCGCAGGCAGCCGATTTAAGGTCAATTTCCTTTAACCTGTTGGCGAGCTGTTGATATTTCTCCGCCTTTTTTGCTTGTCGTTCGAGCGAATTTACTTTCTTCTCTATCTCTGAGATTAAGTCATTCGCCCGGGCAAGATCAGATTTCACCTCTTCAAGTTTTTTTAAGGTGAGTTTTCTTCTGATTTTGTATTTGTTTACACCGGCAGCCTCTTCAAACATGGTGCGTCGTTCTTCAGCTTTATTGCTAAGTATCGATTCAACCATCTTTAACTCGATAACCGAATAAGCATTTGCACCCATCCCCGTATCCATAAAAAGACTTGTTATGTCTTTCAAACGAGCGATATTTTTATTCAGCAGATATTCACTTTCACCCGACCGGAAAATTCTTCTGGTAATAATCACTTCAGAATAGTCAACGGGGAGAATCCCTTTGTCGTTCTGAATTGTTAAAGCGACCTCTGACATTCCGAGGGGTTTCCTCGTGGAAGTGCCGTTAAAAATTACATTTTCCATCTTGTCGGAACGAAGAACCGATGATTTTTGCTCACCAATACACCACCTCAAAGCATCAACAATATTGGTTTTTCCGCAACCGTTTGGACCCACAATCGCAGTAATTCCTTTATTAAAGTGAATTACCGTTTTTTGTGCAAACGATTTAAAACCGAATATTTCGAGCTTCGAAAGGTACAACTGTTAGCCTGCTTTACTTTCCAGGTAAACCTGAATAATCTGCTCAACGCTGAAATTTGTCATCTGATAATAGAACAACCAGGAGGCCAAAACAATAACCGCGAGCAAGATTGAGAAGAAATAAACTTTAAAAGCCGGCACATCATAAACCACATACATCCCCTTGAGCAGACGGTGCAGATTCCAGATAAAGAAGATTCCCAAAATCACATAGATAATTTCACTGCCAATTCCTGAATTGAGGATGCGATAAAGAAGTATTGCACCGGGAAGAGCAACTATATATGGAAGTGAAGCCCACATTACCACAAGATAACTTTTCACGATGGTCACCCTGTTTATCACAAAAAGGGAGCCAAACTTTACAAGGAGAGTTGAAACCAGTGCAAGTAAAAAATTAACAACTGTAAGAAGGAACAGTGATTCAAATGGATTCCAACTCAAGTAACTTATAAAAGAAAGCAATCGCTCAAAGCCAAAACTTAAAAGGATCCTTTCAAGGAAGGGGTCATACCTCCAGTAAAACAAAAGGCTCGAGGTGAGCAATGCCATAACGGCACAAATTAGTAAGCCAACATAAGTGGTTAAGAATGGAGATATCTGATTGTAATCCCGAACATCCTGATAAAAGTTATAGGGACGAAGCATGGCACGAAGTGCGTCTTCTTTAAATTTCTTCCCTGTATTCAAGAGCATCGCAGACAGAAGAGCCAAACCTAACCCAAACAGTATAAAAATCATCGGTGCGTCATCACCGTCGAAACCGAGTGAAATTGTTACTTTCTCTCTCCCGTTTAAGAGGGCGTCAACCACTTTATAAGCAAGTCTTCCCGCTCTTCTGTCTTCCGGGAGTAAACCGAGGTAAACCAGATTTTCGCTTTGTGCCCCGGAGACTATCGATTGATAGTTACTCTTGTAATCAAACATGGTTGTGAAGAAGAATGAAAATCCGGGATTTTCGCCGGCGTACAATAGCAGGTCTTCAAAAAACTTGGCTTGTGCCTCTGCGGAATGTTTGCTGCCTGTCTTCGATTTCTCGGGATCGATAATATAACCGGCACCGGCTATCATTACCCTTCCGGTACCAAGAGTTTTGGCTGCTTGTTGATAAATTTTAACGACCTCTTCAGAAGGTCTGTTCACAAATTCCATCCCGTAGGTATCAATTCCATCAATTGGAGCTGTGGGCATTTTTGCAAACGAAGCATAGACCATCTTACTGGTTTCTTTCTTCACTTCACTTGCAATTTTCTTAAGAAGATCCAATGAATTTTTTGTGTTCCCAAGGTAACCTGTCCCCAAACCAAAAGCCGCCACCGTGGAGAAGTTTTTATATCCTTTTAGATATAGCTTCGAAAAACTGATGAGATTTTCAGTGAGGAGCGGGTCATCGGCAAAAGAAGCCGGAAGGTTTGAAATGGGTGCTTCAATAAACGCCAGTAATCCTTCTTTGGCACACAAATGAAGGAGGAATGGATGAGGGATTGTTCTCTCGAAGCGAACTGCATTAAATCCGGCAGCTTTTATTATGCGAATATCCCTGGTCATCTCTTCATAGGTTAACATACCACCCGTACGGGCGAGAGAAGGGATATAGGTCACACCTCGTAATGAGAACTTGTTGTTATTCAGATTAAAAGTGTTATCACCACTTTTAAAGAGGAAAAATCCGACAGGAATAACAGCTTCATCTATAAGAACATCTCCTGAATGGAGCGAAAATGTGACATCATAAAGATAGGGAGCCGATGGTGTCCATAATCTTGGGTCACTCAGAACCATCGATATCAACGATTCTCTATCTTTTCCCGCAGCTATTGTGAACTTTTCCACTGCGGAGCCGGCTTTTTCACCCTCACCCTCTTTTTTACGAATTGTGATGGTGAGGTCGAATTTATTTCCGATACTGTCGTTTATTACTTTTCCGTAATTACGATTACTAATGGAGGCTAAAAGATTTAGTTCAACACGGTTACCGTTTGGTGAGACTTTGTAGTTAACAGAGTAGTCGCCGATAAAAATGTTTGGCAATTCCTGCACAAAAACTTCGCGGAAAATTCCTTTGTTATTGTAGGGATACAGGAAACTCATCTTGAACGGGAAAGTCTCTTTTTTGTCGAGATTTCCATCAACTTTAATTGAAATTACATTATTTCCATCTTTTTTGAGGATATCCCTCGGCAGTAGAAACGAAAAAGGGAATGTTCCGCCAAGATGCCGGTAAATCATTCTTCCGTTTAAAGATATTTCTGCCTTGTTGGAAACACCAAGAAATGTGAGTTTGTAATTTTTGTCACTTCCGGGTGTAAATGGAAGTGTCTTTTCAAATACGAGTTCAGATTCAGATTCAAAAGAAGAGGGTATATCAACCTGCCCGGCGGAACCCGAAGGTTCGTCGGCAAATCGTACACTCCACTTCCCTGTGAGGGGAATTATCCTACGGGTTTGTGATTGCTCAAGGTAATCAAGGTCACCATCACGGTATGCAGATGCACCGGATGATGTAAAATTAGCCTGACCATTTACTCCCCAGGTTAAAACCAAAAATGTCAGCGAGATTATAGATAACAATCTTCTCAAAGCTATACATCCCAATATCAAAAAATAAAAAAATTAAGACTCGAAATATACTGTTTTCGAAGGGGGGAAAGCAAGGTACTTATTAACTCTTTAGGGTAACCTCTTGCTACTATTTTGAACTGCTTAATAATCGGTTTGGAGAGACGCTAACCCCGTTTTAACAAAAAAAGGGCATTTAGTGTGTGAAAATGGGCGATGATACCACTTTATCAAGGGGAAGTAATGCGGGGTTGGTAATAAAAAAAACTTTTCTTGCACAATTTATTTATTTCAGTTATATTTGCAGACTAAATTTGAATTAACTCAAACAAACAAAAAGATTCCAAAAAGTTAACTATGGCAAACCACAGATCTGCTGAAAAGAGAATCAGACAAAGTGCGAGAAGACGCGACATCAACAAAGCATCGCTTTCGAAGATGAAAACTTTGGTGAAAAAAGTTCTCACTACAACAACTATAGATGAAGCTACCACTTTTTATAAAGAAGCTGTTGCTCACCTCGATAGAATCAGTGTTAAAGGAAGAATTCACAAGAATAACGCTTCCCGCAAAAAATCGAGACTGACTCTCCATATTAACAGCTTAAAACAAGCTTAATGCCTTGCGAACTTCTGCGCTCGTCGCAGAAGTTCAAATCAGGTTGTCTTCCCCTTAAAGAGCAAGCAGGTGATCACGGGTGAGTTATACCCTTTTCACTGTAACAAGCGTTAAATCATCACCCGGCTGCCCAAACTTTTCCACTTCCTCAATTATTTTTTTCGATAAAGCTTCACTTCCGAGCATCGAGTTTTCTGATAAAAGGTGTTTAACTCTATCCATCCC
>CAYSJM010000112.1:0-7119 GCA_964431385.1 uncultured Ignavibacteriaceae bacterium
CAGTAGTACTGACAGACATTGCAGAAGGAGGAGAACTTTCACCGAAGGGAGTGGTGCTCTACCAAAATTATCCCAATCCTTTTAATCCATCGACAACAATAAGATTCAGGCTTGAAGAACCCGGAGAGGTTATCCTGAGGGTTTATGATGTAAACGGGGCAATTGTGGCAGTATTGAACAACGGCTGGCTACCTGCCGGAGAGCATGAGAGAGATTTCACCCCGGGAAAGACAGGAACGATGAATGACATGTCTTCGGGGGTATATTTTTATAACCTGACTGTTCGGGATGCAAACCTGAAACCCCTGTTCATCCGGTCGGACAAGATGCTTTTTGTGAAGTGAGTACTCAAGTACTCCCGTGGTTCCGCAGTTCTGATATAGTTTCGGCTAATCAGTACTCTAATTTTTGCTATATTTCGGATTCAGATTAAGGAAATTTATGGCGTCAATCAATATTTTATTCATTGGTGATATAGTCGGGAAGCCGGGCTTTGAAATGGTACAGACCTGGTTGCCAACGATGCAGCAGAAGTATAAAGCCGATGCAATAATTGTAAATGGTGAAAACACCAACGATGGAAAAGGGATACTCCAAAAAGAGGGTGAAGCACTCTTTAACTTGGGAGTAAGAGTGATCACAGGTGGAAACCATACATGGGATAAGCCGCAGGCACAGGAATATTTTAAAAATGAACCCCGTGTTTTAAGACCACAGAACTACCCGAGGGGTGCACACGGAAACGGTCATTACATATTTGAGACTTCAAAGGGGAAAGTTGCGGTGTTAAATCTTCAGGGAAGAACATTCATGCCGATTATAGATTGCCCTTTCAGGTCGGCTGAATGGATATTGGCGAATAAAATAAAGTCGGAGACGAAGGTAATAATTGTCGATTTTCATGCCGAGGCTACAGCGGAAAAACAAGCACTCGCATATCATCTTGACGGTAAGGTTTCTGCAATACTCGGAACACACACCCATGTACAGACAAACGACGACAGAATTTTTCCACAGGGCACCGGCTACATTTCCGATGTCGGGATGACAGGACCCTACAATTCTGTAATTGGAATGAAAGTGACTCCCGCATTAAACAGATTTTTATATCAGACTCCTCAGAAGTATGAAACCGCCCTTGATGATGTACACATTTGTGGTGTCTCTTTGAAGATAGATACTGAAACAGGAAAAACGGTTGAAATAGAAAAATTTATGTTCCCCGAATTTGAAAGAAAAGCATAGTTTGATATGATCCTCATAGACGGTAAAAAGGTTTCAGGCGATATTAAATCTGAACTTAAGCTGGAGATTGAAGAATTAAAATCGAGAACGGGAAAAGTGCCCGGACTTGTGGTAATTATAGTTGGTAACGACCCTGCGAGCGAGGTTTATGTGAGGAACAAACATAAATCTTGCATCGAAACTGGGATAAACTCGGTTGTTCTAAATTTACCCGAGCAGACCACGGAAGAAGAGCTGCTCGATCTCGTGAAATCTTATAATGAAAATCCGGAGTTTCACGGAATACTTGTTCAATTACCCCTTCCAAAGCAGATAAATGAAGACAAGATAATCAGGGCTATCGATCCAAAAAAAGATGTTGATGGATTTCATCCGACCACCGTGGGTGAGATGGTGACAGGGAATCCAACATTTTTACCCTGCACTCCCGCCGGAGTGGTTGAACTTCTGAAACGGTATGAGATTGATCCCGCCGGCAAGCATGTTGTGGTGGTGGGCAGAAGCAACATTGTAGGGAAACCAGCCGCACTTCTATTGATGCAAAAGAAGAAATTTGCCAATGCGATAGTAACAGTGTGTCACTCTGCTGCCAAAGACATTTCAATATTCACAAAACAAGCCGATATACTTATTGCAGCGATGGGAGTACCAAAATTCATCAAAAAAGAGATGGTGAAAGGGGGAGTGGTAATAATTGATGTCGGGACAAACAGAATAGAAGACCCCTCCACTAAAACCGGTTACCGTCTCGTTGGAGATGTCGATTTTGAGGCGGTTTCGGAAAAAGCCTCTTACATCACACCTGTTCCGGGAGGTGTAGGACCAATGACCATCGCAATGTTATTAAAAAACACAGTAAAAGCATTCAAAGATTACGGATCGTAAAATGGATTCAAACAGAATTTCAAAAATTGTGCATCAGGCTCTTCTCGAGAGAAAACTTAGTGATTTTTACTGCACTTCCGAGACCTGCAAAGGGTGGGAGAGAAATGTAGTTACTCAACCGCTGACGGTTAACAAGATCGTAAATGCCGGTGCGGAAAGAATTTCAGCGGGAATTGGTGTCGGACACGAACTTAGTGACCACGAGCTGGCACGCATGATCGACCATACACTTTTAAAACCTGATGCAACAATAGCGGAGATAAAAACACTTTGTGCAGAGGCAAAACAGTATGAATTTGCAAGCGTTTGTGTGAATCCATGCCATGTAAAACTGTGCAGTGACCTCCTCAGGGGGACGAGAGTAAAAGTTTGTACCGTTATTGGATTCCCCCTGGGTTCCAATCCAACTGCAATAAAGAGGGCTGAAGCAGAGCAGGCGATGGCAGAGGGTGCTCAGGAACTTGACATGGTAATAAATGTTGGCTGGCTTAAATCGGGGATGTACAGAGAAGTTTTTGATGACATTCAACAGATTGTAATCCCTGCTAAGAACAGAAGAATAATCGTAAAAGTGATCCTTGAAACATGTCTTCTTACCGATGAGGAGATCGTAAAAGCATCTCACATTTGTAAACAAGCGGGTGCAAGTTATGTAAAAACCTCAACCGGATTTTCCAAAGGCGGGGCTACAGTTCAGGCAGTTGCTCTCATGAGACAGGTTGTCGGCTCTACCCTGGGAGTAAAGGCTTCTGGTGGAATCAGAACAACTGAGGATGCCCGGGCGATGGTTGAAAGTGGTGCCGACAGAATTGGTGCGAGTGCAAGCGTTAAGATTGTAACAGGCGGTGGCAGTGGTTCTGGAACTGGTAGTTACTAAAACCGATGATGGATTCACTGCGGAGATTCCATCGTTACACGGTTGCGAAAGCTGGGCTCATTCAGAGGATGAAGTGATGGAAAAAATCCTCGAACTTGCTCTTTTTTACCTTAAAATTGATGATGTAAAAAGGCTGAAATTCGATAAGTCGGGGGGTGACTTCAACTTAAGCATTTACAAACTGATAGTAAAATAAATTGGAAAAATCCCGCGAAATTACACAATCCCGCCGCGAGAAGATACTTCGTGTAGCAGCAAACAGACAGAATGATCTCACCCTTGTACTCGAAAACATACACGACCCCCACAATGTGAGTGCAATTCTCAGGAGTTGTGATGCAGTGGGTATCAAAAAAATATCACTTCTATACAATATCGAAAAATTCCCTAAACTCGGCGGTAAGTCATCTGCCTCAGCATCGAAGTGGGTGGAAACAGAAAAATTCAAAACAGTTGAAGATTGTTACACTTCCTTGCGGGAAAAAGGATTTATTATTGCGGCGAGTTATCTTGATGAAAATTCAAGGTCGCTATATGATATCGATTTCACAAAAAAAATTGCTTTCGTGATGGGGAATGAGCACAGAGGCATCTCGGAGGAAGCTCTTGCAAATGCCGATTTTAGCTATTATATCCCGATGAAGGGGATGATTCAAAGTCTGAATGCCTCGGTGGCAGCCGCTGTATCGGTATATGAAGCGATGAGGCAAAAACTGATGGCAGGGCACTATCAGCAGTCCCGGCTTCCGGTTGAGGAGTATGACGAGATGGTTGCAAAGTGGATGAAAAAATAATCCTCACCCGAAAAACACAAAGAATAATTATATAAACAAACCCGTCGGCGAATACCGGGGTTAATTTGGAAGAAGAATGAGTTTAACAACACTAAAGCAGATAAAAAGAGTAAAAGGCGAACTGTTATTTAATGGCGACAAATCGGTTTCACACAGAGCCGTTATATTCGCTGCGATGGCTGAAGGGGAGTCGGTTATTAAAAATATCTCCCTTAGCGACGATGTTCAGTCCTCTATAAATTGTTTGGCTGCGATGGGAGCCCGTTTTGAGCAGAGGGGAGGCGACCTGGTGGTAACGGGTGTTGGTTTTAAGGGCTTCAAAAAACCGGAAACTGTACTTGATGCGGGAAATTCGGGCACAACGGCACGACTCTTTGCAGGTTTGCTTTCAGCACAGGATTTTGAAGTAACTCTCACCGGTGATGACTCACTAAAGCAAAGACCGATGGAGAGAGTTGTTACACCGCTCAAAAAAATTGGTGCAAAAATTGAACTTAACGGCAACCTTTTGCCTATGACGATAAGCAAGGGGAAATTTAAATCTGCAGAAATTACTCTCGAGGTTGCAAGTGCCCAGGTAAAAAGTGCACTCATTCTTGCGGGGCTCCATCTCGGAAGGGGTAAACTAACCCTCATTGATCCATTTGAAACAAGAAATCATACCGAAGAAATGCTTGGAATTCCGCGGGAAGTGCATCCTTCAGGTAAAGTTATGACCATCTCGAAGGTTTATTATCCAAAATCGGGAGAGTATATAATTCCCGGGGATATATCGAGTGCCATGTTTTTTATCGTGCTTACCCTGATTGCCGGTGACACACTCAGAATCAAAAATCTTCTTCTTTCACCTGAGAGAATAATGGCGATCGAAATTCTGAAACGAATGGGGGGTCAAATAATAGTTGACAGGGAAGAAACAGGTAATTGCGGGAGATGGGGTGATATATTCGTTAAAAGATCAGACCTTATTAATATTGAAATAGAACCGGAACTGATTCCGTTGATCATCGATGAAATTCCTGCTCTTACCATTGCGGGTCTTTTTGCCGAGGGTGGTTTCCAAATCAAAAATGCGGCAGAGTTGCGGGTTAAGGAAACTGACCGTATTTCCGCAATTGTGAAAAATCTTCAGTTCTGTGGTGCAGAAGTGGCTGAGTATGAAGATGGATTTTTGTTATATGGGAAGGATTTGGATGATTTTGCCGTATTCGAAAGTTATGGTGATCACAGAATTGCCATGGCATTTTCAGTTTTGGCTTCACTTCTGAATAAAGGGGGAAAAGTCAATCAATCTGAATGCGTCGCGGTGTCAAATCCTGCTTTTTATGATCAACTTGCCTCAATTTCCATGAAAGATTAAAAATGTACCGTTTTATTGCGATCTCAATTTTTATTTCCCTGTCGTTTGCCGGTATTGCACAAAATTTTGAAATTAACAAATACATGCCTCTGAATATCAGGGAAGCTGTTTCCAAAGGATTTAGAACACTCGATGGTAAGCCCGGTAAAAATTTCGTAATGAACGATGTGGCATATAAAATTGATGCCGAGTTGTTCCCGGTTGAAGGAATTGTAAAGGGGAAAATAAATATCGAATATAAAAATAACTTCCCCGATGAGTTGACTAAACTTGTTTTGCGACTATATCAGGATTCATTTAAAAAGGGTGTCGCACGCGATTTTCAGGTAAATCCAAAAGACCTTCACGATGGAACTGTTATATCCGACTTCAAGATCAACGGGGTTGATGTTGACATAAAAAGCGATAAAATAACCAGATCCGGTACGCTTATGACGGTTAAATTGGAGTCTCCTCTTAAATCGGGTGCCAAAGTCTCTCTCGAAATGAAATGGGAAGTGAAAATTCCGGAGATTTCAAGAGTGAGAATGGGGAAGTACAACGACTCCACATTTTTTGTGGCATACTGGTATCCTCAAATGTCAGTTTACGATGACCTTCAGGGGTGGGACCTGCAAAACTACACCATGAACCATGAATTTTATAATAATTTTGCCGATTTTGATGTAAAAGTAACCGTACCCGAGGGTTTCCTTGTTTGGGCTACAGGCGAGCTTCAAAATGCAAAAGAGGTTTATTCAGACGCATTTCTTGGTTTATACAATAAAGCCAAAGAATCAGAGAATATTGTAAATATCATATCGATGCAGAATAAAGCTGAACTCAAAACGAAAAAGGGTAAAAATACCTTTCACTTCGAAGCAAGTTTTGTACCCGATTTTGCTTTCGCTTCTGCTGTTGATTACCTCTGGGATGCCTCAACCATGATTGTTGATAAAACGACGGGACGGAAGGCATTTGTTTCAGCCGTTTACGATGAAAAATCGGAAGACTTTTATCAGGTTGCCGACATTTCCGTGAAAGCAATCAAATATTTTTCGGAAGATTTGCCGGGTGTTCCATATCCTTATCCCGTGATGACCGTTTTTAATGGTCAGGGTGGCATGGAGTTCCCGATGATGGTAAATGACGGTTCTGAATCCACATATTCATCCGCTGTTGGCTTAACCTCACACGAAATTGCACACACCTGGTTCCCGTTTTTTATGGGGACAAATGAAGTGAAGTACGCATTTATGGATGAGGGATGGGCAAGGATGCTCCCTTACAAATTCCAAAAGGAAGTTGGGAAATACAATCCGATTGCCAGCCAGATGAAAGCTTTTGATGAACTCGCCGGAAGAGAGTTTGAAGTGCCGCCGATGGTTCCTTCCATCCAGCTTAAGGGGCAGACCTACAGAATGGCAGCTTACAACAGACCTTCACTTGCGTACCTCTTTTTGCAGGATATGATGGGTGAAGATAAATTCCGTGAAGGGATGAAATACTATATCTCTGTATGGAAGGGAAAGCACCCGATGCCGTTCGACTATTTTAATACCATGAGCAGTTTTTACGGTGAAGATCTGAGCTGGTATTTTAAATCCTGGTTTTTTAACTGGGATTACCCCGATATGAAACTTAAGTTTGAGGGAGGAACAGAATACACCGTGGAAAACCTTGGACGACTGCCACTTCCCGTAAAAATATATCTTGCCGAAGGTACCGACAAAAAACTCGTTTACTATCAGCCCGCCTCAATCTGGAAAGATGGCAAAACCTCAATAAAAGTAAATTTGGAAACCCCCGGAAAAATGACCTGGTATAATCTCGGTGATGAAAACATCCCCGATGTGAACAGACTCGACAATGTACTGAAGTGATTACCGGCAGGGGAGAGTTTCTTATTACCTAAAATTTTAATAACTTGAACTGACAATTATTAAAATTTTAAGGTATGGAATTAACCCCTCACCAAG
>CAYSJM010000113.1:0-7015 GCA_964431385.1 uncultured Ignavibacteriaceae bacterium
GAACTCAGAATAGTGCTTCACAATAAGAACTATTTCCCTCATTTAATGATTATATAATCTATACAACATTTTCTTCTAATTAAAGCATTGCAAGAATCATATTTTATTTTTACTTTGAACTCATAATTTAGAAAAAAACCACAAAAGTGTTACCATGAGAAAGTTCTTTTTACTTCTTCTTTGTCCAATTTGTATTTGTTTGTTCAGCTTCACCGATAATCCTGCTGTGAAATACCAGAGAATCGAAGAAAGGGTTATACTCAGGCTGTCCGATGGTGCGAAATATCAACCCGGAATAATTAATATTAAGTTCAAACAGCCTAACAACAAATATACCAGCAGAAGTACGAGCTTTGAATCGATTGACAATATAATTTCACAGTATGATGTGAAGAGTGTATTTCAGCCATACCCGCTGAAAAGCAATCCTTCTATGAGACTGAAAGGTGATGATGACCTCGCAAAGTTCTTCAGGATAAAATATGACGGCAATATTGACCCTACAGATATGGCTAAAGAAGTTTTTGAAAAGAATAAGGATATTCTAGAATGGGCAGAGCCGGAATTCGTTTATGATTCTTATTTTATTCCGAACGATCCTGTTGTTGGCTCCCAATATCACATCGGAAAGATCAATTGTTACCAGGCATGGGATATTACACAGGGAGATACAAATGTTGTTATCGGTATAGTTGATAGCGGCAGCGATTTTGATCATCCCGATCTCGCAGCAAACATAAAATATAATTATGCTGACCCTGTTGACGGAATAGATAATGATGCAAACGGATTTATTGATGATTTTAAAGGATGGGATTTCTATTATTATGATAATGATCCCAATATTATGGGCGGCAGCGATCATGGTTCACATGTTTCAGGCGATGCTTCACAGGTGACCAACAACGGCGTGCATGGAGCAGGTTCAGGTTTTAAATGTAAGCTCAGAATCTCAAAGCATGCACCGGATTTCGCATCAACAAGCATATTCAATTCAAACGACGGAATAGTTTACCAATACCAAAATGGAGCGGATGTAATAAACTGCAGTTTCGGCAGTGGTTCATACAGCTCAGCAACACAGAATATCATAAACAATGCATGGGCTGCCGGTGTCGTGATTTGCGCTTCTGCAGGCAATGACGGACTTAATGTTCCAAGGTATCCTGCATCATATGATAATGTTGTAAATGTTGCTGCCTCCACTTCGGGAGATCTTAAAGCAAGCTTTTCAAATTATCATTCAACCGTTGACGTAATTGCTCCGGGGCAAGGAATATTAAGCACTGTTTGGGATAACAATTATGCTGTTTTTGATGGTACTTCTATGTCAACTCCGGTCACTTCAGGTGTTGTTGGGCTTATAAGATCTAAATATCCTTCATGGACTCCACAGCAGGTTGTTGACAGGCTTCTTCTTGGTGTTGATAGTATTTATAATCTGAATCCCGGATATGTCGGCCTGATAGGGACAGGCAGGGTGAATGCGTTTAAGTGTGTATCCGATTACCCGATTGTATCCTTAATCTCTAATACGCCAAGTGATTCTTTATACGGAAATAATGACAGAGTATTTGATATAAACGAAGTAACAACGTTGTCATTGCAGTACAAGAATATCTGGATAACAGGCTCAAACATATCTTTGAGGCTTTCAACATCAGATCCGGATATCGAAATTGTCCAGGATTCGGTGTTTGTAGGGAATTTGAACGCCTACACCACTTATAATACCCCGGTTAACGCAACTTTCAGGGTAAAAGCCAAGAGCACATGTCCGTTCGATAAGAATGTGTCATTTACTCTTCGCACATCAAACAATGCGTACATTGATAATGTAACGGCTAATTTTTCAGTTACATTCAGGCAGGGATGGGCTACTCATAATGTCAACAATATGAAACTATCCTTAACAAAAGATGGCGCTATAGGCAAAAAAACCCAGGCGTACGGCAGCGGGTTAACTATTCCCGGCTACACAGGTACCCAGGTTCTTGAGGGCGGATTGATGATCGGAACAAGCAATACGAAAGTTTCCGACGATTGCCGCCGCGGCTCAACTCCGGCAAATGTTTCTGATACTGACTTTGTGCCCTTAACATCTTACCAACTCGTATCACCAGGCCCGGTTTCAAACGAAGATGGCAAAGGCTACTTCAACGATAATGGAGCAGGGGCAAATAAAATTGGTGTAACTGTGAGGTCTGAAAGTTTTGCATGGAGTTCTCCTTCAGATGCAAATTACATTATTTTGAAATATACTATTAAAAATACCAGCGGATCTAATATTACAAATATGTTCGCAGGTATCTACATGTATAATACTCCAAACGGTTTGAATACCGCAAACGTGACATCTTTAGATACCAACGGCAAACTTGCTTATTCATTTAACTCTACTACAACTAATCCATACCTTGGTGTAAGCCTGCTTTCAGGTCAGAACCTGAACTACAAGGCGCTGAACGCTACTGAAGTCCTGACCGGCTTTACCACCCAGGAGAAATGGGATGCAATGAGCGGCGGCATAGTTAATGGGGGATTAGGACCGGGTATTAACTGTTATGTGATATCCGCAGGTCCGATAAATCTAAACAACAATGATTCGGTTGTTGTTGGGTTTGCAGTACTCAAAGGCAACGATCTTGCAGAGATAAAAACAAATAATACCGCTGCTAAGAATCGCTTTAACGTGATCGGCATACAACAGCTTTCAAGTGTAATGCCGGAAAAGTTCAGCCTATACCAGAATTATCCTAATCCATTCAACCCGTCAACATCAATTAAGTTCGACGTGGCTAAAACGGATGTGGTAAAGATAAGGGTGTTTGACCTGCTGGGGAGAGAAACTGCATTTTTTAACCAGGAACTGCAGCCGGGTACATATAAGTATGAGTTTAACGGCGCTGCTGTTTCCAGCGGTGTATATTTTTACAGGATTGAATCGCAGTACTTTACTGAAACAAAAAAGATGATATTAATTAAATAGTATCTATTAACCTAAATCAAAAAAAAATATGAGAACAAAATTCGTCGCGTTGTTTCTGTTGTTGATCTTGTTTGGCTCAACACATGCAGATAACAGAAAAACTTCAAGAGTTGACAAAACCAATTACGGCATGCCGAATGAAAATAACAAGAACGTTATTTTCCCGGTTTATGGCAATGTTATGAATGCGCCTTTAGGAGGCCAGTTCGTCTCTGGTGATGCAATTGTTGGACCAGAAATTTTTACAACAATAACCGGCTGGTATGATTACATGACAAACGGTGATTGCAGGCATTATATTCAGGTCGATAAGACAAATCCGTTGCTAATCAGTGTGATCTACACCGTTTCAGATTCAACTGATCCGGGCGGAGCTTCTTCAAGAAGAACAAAGTATGCTACATCTACTGATGGTGGAGCAACTTGGTCTGATAATGGAGTAGTTCCTTCAGACGTAAGGACAGGTTTTGGATATATGATCCTCAAGCCAACTGGCGAAGCAGTGATCGGTATGCATGCAGGTTCACCAGTAAATACACAGATTCATATCGATGTTGCTCCACAGGCTGCAACATGGCAGAGCTACAATGCGAACCTCCCGGCAAGGATTTGGCCGCAGGTTAGCATTATGACAAACGGTAACATGCTGATAGTAGCAAACCAGAATACAACTTCAGCTCCCGATTCACTTGTTTACGGAATATTCAATGGTACATCAATTTCACCATGGAGCCCAGTTGTTGCTTACACACCGGTTAGCAACCAGAGATGGGGTTCAGCTGCCGGCGCAAACGGAAACGCTATTATTATCACAAATCCGGTTTCTTTAACCGATACGCTTAATTCAAATTTCGTATATAATTATATCACAACTAATAATGGTTCCACGTGGTCTTCCGCAAACAAGATTTGGAGGCCGTTCGTACAGGGTACAGATACCATTACTGCCTTTTTTGGACAGGATGTAATTTACAAACCCGGTACAACAAACTGGTACTATGCAGTTAACGCTATAGGTTCAACATTCAGGTCATGCAGGCTTTATATGATCAGAAGCTCAAGCCTCACTCCTGTTGTTATTGCAGATTCGAACAATGTTCCTGTAATGACAAGCATCACTGATGGTAAATCAATCGCCGGCGTAACTGGTATAGATCATCCTTCACTCGGCTGGTCAGAAGACGGAAATGTACTTTATTGTGCATATTCAGTTTCGGTACAGGATACAGGCGCTCGCGGATGGAACACAAGGGACATATTCTACCAGTATTCAACCAACGACGGTTCATCATGGTCAGCTCCTGTTCGTATCACAAACACACCTACAATTGATGAAGGTTATGTTTCGATCTCACAGTGGAACAAAGGTACATCAGCAGCAACATATGAGCTTAATATTCAGTACATGAAGGATCCGGGTGATGGTCCGACAGCTTTCAACGGCACCAACCCGACAGCTCCTGCTACAAGGAATCAGCAGATCTACAGAAAAGTTACACAGGCAGGCCCTGATCCGATCGGTATTCACAATATTTCAGGTGAGGTTCCGGCTAAGTTCTCATTAGAACAGAACTATCCGAATCCTTTCAATCCTGTGACAAAGATCAGGTTTGCAGTATCCAAATCAGCTAATGTAACATTAGAGGTATTTGACGTAACAGGCAAACTGGTTTCTACACTTGCTAAGAACGAAGCAGTTACAGCAGGCGTAAAAGAAATTGAATTCAATGCAGTAAACCTCCCAAGTGGTGTTTATTTCTATTCAATTAAAGCAGGTGACTTCTCTGAAACAAAGAAAATGATATTAGTAAAATAATATTCATAGATGTTTGCATTAAAAGGGATAAGGAAACTTATCCCTTTTTTTTATGCCCTGTTTCTTTCTGCAATCTTCCGGATTTTTAATCCTTCTCTTTATTTTACTTGACTTCATTTTATAATTGTGTTATATTTAGTTTAAATTCTTCAAACAAAACCGAAAAGAGGAAATTTATGTTCAGAAAAAATCTACTTTTTTTGCTGTTGGCTTTTGTATGTACTGGTTTAGTATTTGCTCAAAGCAATGTGACCCGTGCCCCTAAGGTCCTTCAGGAAAAAGAAGAAACAGTAAAGTTAGGAAACTATCCGTTCTATAAGAACGGTGTTGTACCGACGCCTTTTATGAGGTCAGCTCCCACCGGCGCAATTCCGGGAATGATTGGCTTCTCTGATTATGCAACAAACGGTAATACACTGCAGCAAATAGTCAGCAGGGGAGATACTATCGTTATTGCAATGGTGTACCTAGATTCTATAGAGGCAACCAACGCAAATGGAGGTACCAGCGTAAGGATAGCTTACAATTACAGCTTTGACCGTGGAGCTACCTGGGAGTCTACATCAAGGTTCGACCTTACATCTGTTAAGAGCCGCTGGCCGGATCTTTTTTATCTCAATACTCCATCGGGATCTACAATTGGTTCAGGCGGTAGAATTTGGACAGGTTCTTTGAGAGCAGGTGCTGTTGCAATTGATGTGGTATTGGGCGCTGCAACCGGATCTGTTTATTATGTTCCGGGTACAGGACAGGCCGGAAACACTGATTATTTTACTTCGTTGATCAACAACAACTCGGTTGCAGGCGTTTGGCAGAGGGCAGATACTATCTACTATCAGGGTTTCAGCACAATTAGCAATACATTTGGTCCCAGAGTATTTATGTACAGAACTGCCAATTCTAATACTGTTGCTTCATATGATGTCTATTCCTCATCAAACGGGGCAACTATAGCTTCGTTCTTTAATTTTGTAAATGAGGATGCAAGTGGAGGTGATGGAGGAATTCCAGTATTCAGGTACATGAAATCAACAGACAACGGCGCTACATGGAGTTCGCCAACAAAGATCCTCGGTTCAGGAATGATTGGTGGAGATTCAGCTCAGGCTTACTGGCACCAGGATGCAGCTTTCAAACCCGGAACACAGGATCCATACTTGGTCTTCACCACACAGCCTGCCAGCGGTTATGGCAACTGGGAGCCCGGCAGCGAGGGTTTGCTTGATTCAAACAGAAGAGGTTATAATATTTGTATCTGGAGTCCCGGCCTTAATGGTGGAAACCCAGTAAGAGTAGCAGGTTACCAGAACGTAGATGTACTTTCAGATACTGCAAAATTCAAAAAAGTAACCAGGCTGCGTACTATCCAGGGCGTTGGTCCAAGGTTTGCATACCAGGTTAACGGAAGTATTGTCGGTCATCCTTCAATTGGCTTCTCAAATGATGGAACAGTAATTCACGTAGCATTTGATGTGGCCAGGCCTGATACCTCTTCCGAATCTTTCAACTTCTTCGATATCTACACCACAAAATCTGTTGATGGTGGCTTAACATGGTCAACACCGGTTAACATCACTAATACAACAACCGAAGATGAAATGTATCCTTCTGTTTCAAAAACCGGAAACAGCAATGATGGCGCATTAGTAACATATCAGAGCACCCCGGTACCGGGCTGCCAGGGATTCGGCCCCAGCAGTTCGATCGAAAGCGCGATCATAGCTCCTGTTTACCAGGTGTTCAAATCAACACTTATCGGTATTCAGTCTATCAGCAGCGAAGTACCGAGTGGATTTGTTCTCAAACAGAACTATCCTAATCCGTTCAATCCTTCAACAACTATCAGGTTTGCAGTTCCAAAGGCTTCAAACGTGACCATCGAAGTGTTTGATATTACAGGAAGGCTTGTTCGTACATTAGCGAGCAATGAACTTGTAACTGCGGGTGTAAAAGAAGTATCTTTTGATGCTTCAAATCTCTCCAGCGGTATCTATTTCTACACCATGAAGACCGCTGAATTCACAGAAACAAAAAAAATGATATTGGTAAAATAAGTTTTCTTTCAAGTTATTAAAAAAGGGACAAGCTATACTTGTCCCTTTTTTGTCTTCAATATAATCGCCTTTAGAATATGACATTTATCCGCCCTGAATAATTAATAATTTCTTAATTTATACTTGACTTCATTTTTTAATTGTATTATATTTATT
>CAYSJM010000114.1:0-6958 GCA_964431385.1 uncultured Ignavibacteriaceae bacterium
TGTCCGGAGACTGTACCGTCTGTTTTATAAACATCGACTAACATTTCTAACCTGAACTATTTTTTGTATAACTCTACAATTGAATTTATGGCACCCGGAACAGCGCCCTTAACTAAAATTATGTTTTTCTCTGCGATAATTCTTATGACCTGAAGATTTCTAACAGAAACATTATCATTTCCCATTCTTCCTGCCATTCTCTGACCAGGGAAAACCCTGGAAGGATAAGAAGAGGCACCAATAGAACCGGGTGCTCTTAACCTGTCAGACTGACCGTGTGTCGTTCCGCCGACTCCACCGAAACCGTGCCTTCTCATAACGCCTTGAAAGCCTTTACCTTTACTTTTGCCTGAGACTTTAATTTTTTCTCCAACAGTAAAGATACCGAGATCAACGCTGTCACCCACTTTATACTCTGCCACGGAATCTACGCGGAATTCTCTCAGATGACGCACCGGCTCGAGGTTATTCTTTTTGAAGTGACCTAAGACCGGTTTGGTCAAATTTTTCTCTTTCACCTGACCAAAACCTAACTGAATAGCGTTATAGCCGTTGTTTTCAAGACTTTTAACATCAGTTACGGTGCAGGGGCCTGCCTCGATGATGGTGACAGGTATTCTGTTGCCATTATCGTCAAATATTGCAGACATTCCAATTTTTTTACCAAGTATTCCTAACATATATTCTCCGCAATCCCTTAGAGTTTAATCTCTATGTCAACTCCGGCAGGGATATCTAGTTTACCTAAAGAATCGATTGTTTTAGCACTAGAATTATGGATATCAATAATTCTTTTGTGCGTACGGGTCTCAAATTGTTCACGCGATTTTTTATCGACATGAGGTGATCTTAATACCGTGTAGATCGTTTTGCGAGTTGGCAACGGTATTGGACCGGAAACCGAAGCTCCCGTACTTTTAACTGTTTTAATTATTTTTTCGGTCGATTTATCTATAAGTATATGATCGTACGATTTTAACTTAATTCTAATTTTCTTACCGGCCACTTTGATTTTCCTCGTTTTTTAAGACACAAAAGGGGAGGGAAAACCTCCCCGTCTGTGATGCAATAAAGATTCTCTTACTCAATGATCTTAGTTACGGTTCCGGCACCAACAGTTCTACCACCCTCGCGGATAGCGAATCTAAGTCCCTCTTCCATAGCGATCTCAGAGATCAATTTAACTCTCATTGACCTGTTGTCACCAGGCATAACAATGTCATCAGCGTTTTCAAGTGTAACGACGCCTGTAACATCAGTTGTTCTGAAATAGAATTGTGGTCTGTAGCCATTTGAGAATGGTTTGTGACGGCCACCTTCTTCTTTCGAAAGTACATACACCTGGCATTCGAAATCGGTATGAGGAGTAATTGTTCCAGGTTTGGCAAGAACCATACCTCTCTCAATTTCATCTTTACCAACACCGCGCATCAGGATACCGGCGTTATCGCCAGCCTGAGCTTTATCAAGTTCTTTTCTGAACATTTCGATACCGGTGATAACGGTTTTCTTGTGCTGACCAAGACCGATGAGTTCCACTTCTTTCTGGATCTCAATTTCGCCTCTTTCAACTCTACCGGTAGCAACAGTTCCACGACCTGTGATCGAGAAAACATCCTCTACGGGCATAAGGAAAGGTTTGTCAACACTTCTTTCAGGGAGAAGGATGTATTCATCAACTGCATCCATGAGTTCCCAAATACAAGTATATCTTTCATCATCAACAGGAGCATTGCTTGATCCGGCTTCGAGAGCGTGGAGAGCTGATCCTTTAACGATTGGAGTATTGTCACCATCAAATTCGTTTTTAGAAAGGAGCTCTCTGAGTTCCATTTCAACGAGTTCGATAAGTTCAGGATCGTCCATCATATCAACTTTATTGAGGAATACAACTATGCGAGGAACACCAACTTGTCTTGCGAGAAGGATGTGCTCTCTGGTCTGTGGCATAGGTCCGTCAGTAGCTGCAACCACGAGGATGGCACCATCCATCTGAGCAGCACCGGTGATCATGTTTTTTACATAATCCGCGTGACCAGGACAGTCAACATGTGCATAATGTCTGTTAGCAGTCGAGTATTCAACATGCGCGGTAGCGATTGTTATACCTCTTGCTTTTTCTTCAGGGGCGTTGTCGATAGAATCGAATGATCTTACCTGTGACAACCCTTTGTGAGCTAATGCCATCGTAATGGCTGCTGTCAAAGTTGTTTTTCCGTGGTCAACATGACCGATGGTTCCAATGTTGACATGCGGCTTAGACCTGTCAAATTTTTCTTTGGCCATCTACTTATCTCCTATTAATTTTTCTGCTTGGTTTAATTATCAGACAGTTGAAGCTGATCTTCTACCGGAAGACTTTTCCGATATCTCTTCAGCGATTGATTTAGGCACATCAGAATAGTGCGAGAACTGCATAGTGTATATTGCGCGTCCCTGGGTCATAGACCTGAGTACGGTTGCATAGCCGAACATTTCCGAAAGAGGAACTTTGGCTTTGATGACCTGAGCATCTTTTCTGGCGGAGAATCCTTCGATTCTTCCTCTTCTTGAGTTCAGATCGCCCATGACATCTCCGAGATATTCTTCGGGAGACACCACTTCAACCGATACAATTGGTTCCAATATAACCGGTTTTGCTTTTTTTGCTGCATTCTGGAAGCCCATTGAACCGGCAACTTTGAATGATATTTCATCTGAATCGACATCGTGGTATGAACCGTCAAAGAGTCTTACTTTGATATCAACCATTGGGTACCCGGCAACAACACCATTACGCATTGCTTCCTGAACACCGGCTGAAACCGCTGGGATATACTCTTTGGGGACAACACCGCCAACGATACCGTTGATAAATTCGAAACCTTTACCGGGTTCGTTAGGAGTAACTTCGAGCCATACATGACCGAATTTACCTCTACCACCGGATTGTTTGACAAATTTACCTTCAGCTTCCACACTTTCAGTAATCGTCTCTCTGTAAGCCACTTGAGGCTTGCCTACATTTGCATCAACTTTGAATTCTCTTCTCAACCTGTCAACTATAATCTCCAGGTGAAGTTCACCCATACCGGCGATAATAGTCTGTGCTGTTTCTTCGTCAACCCTTACTCTAAAAGTAGGATCTTCGTCAGCGAGTTTTGAAAGAGATTCAGAAAGTCTATCCTGATCAGCTTTTGTTTTGGGTTCGATGGCAATCTGAATAACTGGTTCAGGGAATACCATTCTTTCAAGGACCACCGGATCATCTTCACTACAAAGAGTATCGCCGGTTCTTGTAAATTTGAGCCCAACTGCTGCACCAATATCTCCTGCCCTCACCTGAGTAATTTCCTCACGGTGGTTGGCATGCATCTGCAACAAACGGCTGATTCTTTCTTTTTTGCCGGAGACAGAATTGTAAACATAAGATCCGGCGTCAAGTTTACCTGTATAGACTCTAAAGAAGGTGAGTTTTCCTACATAAGGATCGTTCATAATCTTGAAAGCAAGAGCTGTGAACTTCTCATCTTCTGAAATTTCTCTGGTTACCTGATCGTTGATTCCAATATGGTGGGCTTCTATTTGGGCTGCGTCAATTGGAGACGGGAGGAAATCGATTACAGAATCAAGAAGCATCTGAATGCCCTTGTTCTTAAATGATGCTCCACACAATACAGGTATAATAACATTATCAATAGTTGCTTTTCTGAGGACGCCCCTTATTTCTTCAGCAGAGATAGCTTCACCATCGAGATATTTAACAAGAAGTGTATCATCCACATCAGAAACTGCTTCGAGCATTTCAGTTCTATATTTCTGAGCGAGCTCTGTGAGATCCTTAGGTATTTCGATAATATCAAATTCTTTACCGAGAGTATCGTCATGATACATAATGGCTTTCCACTCGATCAGATCGATAACGCCGGCGAAAATGTCGCCTGCACCGATAGGTAGTGCCAAAGGAATGGCATTTGCCCCCAATCTTTCACGGATCATTTCGAGAGCGTTATAAAAATCGGCACCAATTCTATCCATCTTGTTGATGAAAGCTATTCTGGGAACACCGTATTTATCTGCTTGTCTCCAAACTGTTTCAGACTGTGGCTCAACGCCGCCAACTGCACAGAAGAGAGCTATGGCTCCATCCAATACTCTGAGGGATCTCTCCACTTCAACAGTGAAGTCGACGTGCCCGGGAGTATCGATAATATTAATCTGATGATCATCCCATAAACATGTGGTTGCTGCACTTGTTATGGTAATGCCTCTTTCTTTTTCCTGTTCCATCCAGTCCATGGTCGCCGCACCATCGTGTACTTCACCGATGCGATGCAAACGGCCTGTATAATACAGTATCCTTTCGGTCGTTGTCGTTTTACCGGCATCGATGTGTGCCATGATTCCGATATTACGAACTCTATCTATAGGTATCTTTTTGCTCATTATCTATTCTGTTACTTTTTAATCACTACCACTTGAAGTGAGCAAAAGCTTTGTTAGCTTCTGCCATTCTGTGTGTATCATCTTTTTTCTTTATAGCGTTGCCCTGATTGTTCGAAGCATCAATGAACTCGTTAGCGAGTTTAGTTGCCATCGATTTATCTTTTCTGTCAGTGGCATATTTTTTTAGCCATCTGATAGCGAGAGCCATTCTTCTTTCAGGTCTTACTTCCATAGGGACCTGATAAGTAGCTCCACCGACTCTACGGCTACGCACTTCAATAACGGGCTGGCAGTTTTGAATTGCCTTTTTGAATACTTCAATACCCGGTTTTGTAGTTTTTTCTTCAACAATTGCAAAAGCATCATATACCAGAGTTCTTGCGGTTTCTTTATGACCATCTTCCATAACTGCGTTAATGAATTTAGCCAATGAGTGATCGCCGAATCTTGGATCTGGTTTTATATATCTTTTTGGTGCTCTTTTTTTTCTCATAACTGATTACTTGCCTTTTTGTTGTTTGGGCCTCTTGGCTCCGTACTTGGATCTTCCCTGTTTTCTGTCAGAAACACCATTGGAATCGAGCGTTCCTCTAATGATGTGGTATCTAACACCGGGAAGGTCTTTAACCCTGCCGCCTCTAATCAGAACGATCGAGTGCTCTTGCAAATTGTGGCCTTCGCCGGGTATGTAGGCTGATACTTCAATATGGTTAGTTAATCTAACTCTTGCAACTTTGCGTAATGCTGAGTTTGGTTTCTTCGGAGTTGTTGTATAAACTCTGGTGCAAACCCCTCTTTTTTGAGGACAGGCAGAAAGGGCCGGTGCTTTATTTTTAGAAAGCACTATCTTACGACCTTTCCTCACCAACTGATTGATTGTAGGCAAAATGAACTCCTGATTTTGTCCAAAACTTAAAAAAATTCAGACTTCAAATATAGGATAAAATAAATTAATTGTCAAGTTTTTTCACTTGACTTCAAAAATAAAACTATTTTATGGCTTCTGAATTGCTCAGAAGCAACACCCTCGATCCATTCCGAGGGGTATCTGTAAAGGAGGGAGTCCCCGATCCATTCCGGGGACCCTTAAAAAATATGTCAGGCAGAGGTAATTTTAGCAGCTTCTCGTTCTTGATATTCCACTTCGAGTTCAGCTTCATCTTTAACGATGAGCGAACGATACTTCCTCAATCCTGTTCCGGCCGGAATAAGACGACCCATCACAACATTTTCTTTTAATCCTCTTAGGGTGTCTCTCTTAGCCTGAATCGCTGCGTTAGCCAGTACTTTGGTGGTTTCCTGGAATGAAGCGGCAGAGATAAAGCTTTCAGTTTCGAGAGCAGCTCTAGTAATTCCGAGCAACATGTGGTCGAAAGTAGCCTGTTCGGCGTCGCGATACTGAATTTCTTGTTTGCTTCTTTTTTTGAGTTCCAAATTGAGTTCGGATAACTTTTTTCTGGAGATAAGTTGACCGGGTTTTAGAATAGAACCACCGGCATCTGCAACAATAACAGATTCCATCATTTTTTCGTTCTCTTCCATGAACTCGGCTTTATCAACCACATCTTCCTCGAGGAATCTTGTGTCGCCTGGTTGTACAACTTTGATCTTCTGAAGCATTTGACGCACAATTACCTCGATATGCTTATCGTTGATCTTAACACCCTGCAAACGATATACTTCCTGTATTTCGTTCACTAAGTATTCCTGTACAGCGTTGGTACCTTTAATTCTCAAGATGTCATGCGGATCAACCGGACCATCTATAATTTTCTCGCCGGCAGGTATTTCATCACCTTCCTGCACGAGGGTGTGCTTACTAATCTGAACATTGTATTTTTTCTCGTCAGATTTGTCAACAGCGGTAACAATAATTTCTCTGGTACCTTTTCTCTTGGCACCAAAAGTAACAATACCTTCGATATCGGCAATGATAGCAGGGTCTTGTGGATTTCTTGCTTCAAAGAGCTCTGTTACCCTTGGAAGACCACCGGTGATATCCCTTGTCTTCGAGGCTTGTTTTGCAATTTTTGCAAGAATTGTACCTGCAGGAATTTCCTGGCCCTCTTCAACAGAGAGGAAGGCTTTTGCAGGGATGTTGAAAGATCTCTTGTCTCCATCAGCGTTTTCAACGATAATAGATGGTGAAAGTGATTTTTCTTTTGGTTCAATAACTACTTTCTGAACATGGCCTGTCTGATCGTCAGTTATCTGTTCGTAAGTAAACTTGTCGATAAGATCTGCAAATTTAACCGTACCCGAGATATCTGAAAGAATCAGAGCATTATAGGGATCATGATAATAGAGTGGTTGTTTCTTCCTTACTTTCTGACCTTCGTCAACGAGCAATTCAGCACCGTATGGAACATCAAATTTTCTAAGGAGAATTTCGTTATTGTCAACAATTTCAACAATTCCTCTTCTACCGGTAACAACTTTCACTTTTCCGAAGATAGAATCTTTCTCAACGAATGATACTCTGTTATATCTTACAATACCTTCAACAGGTGTATCAACCTGCGATTGTGTTGCG
>CAYSJM010000115.1:0-6669 GCA_964431385.1 uncultured Ignavibacteriaceae bacterium
GTCAATTCTCTTATCTTTTTTACTCATTTGTTTGGATGAAGTTTGCATGGTAAAATAGCTGATTTACAGAATTTTTTCAACCTTAAATCACGTAAACCATATTGCTGTATTGCAGGAATTTATCGTATATAAGAACAGCCGGAAGATACACCTTTTGAAGATGCGATCTTTCCGGCCGCTTTTGCATTAGTATGAGAATCCGGACTAATGCTTCAATTATTAGTGTTAACATACTAATACAAAACCGGCGTTCCATTATTGGATGCCGGTTACAATGATTTACATTCGGTTAGAAATATTGATAAAAAAACAGCAGTAAGGGCTACACGCCAAATTGTTTTAAATGATGGTCGAGATGTTTCCATGTTAATATACTCCACTGCTCCGGGGTGAGTACTCCGAAAAACGGGTGCGGATTTTTTCCTATAACAAGGGTGCTATTTTCGGTCAGCGATGAAACCAGCTTTATGAGCTTCTTCTTTTCCGTTTCAATTTCATATTTGCCAATTGGTTTGAATCCATCGCTGGTTGGAACGCCTTTTCTGAAAGGCTTATCGCTCAATACCTGTTTAAGCGCAATTTTCCCGAAGAGAAACCCCGCCAGGCCGCGTTTCAGCTTCAGCTCGCCAAGCGAAACACGTATCGGCTCCTGTAAATGAAAGAGCATTTCACCCGCATCCATTTTTCCCCATAACGGCTTTGAGTCCGCGTTGATCTTTTCGATCCTTGCAATTATTTTGCTGTTTTCATTTTTGTTGGAAATATCCTGCATAGTTGTTCTAAAGTTTTAAATTCTGATTCAATTGTTAAAGCTGCGAATAGTTGTGCATGTATCTGCTTTTGTTTGAAGCGTTAATTCAATGATCTGCATTAACATTTTGAACTACCGGCTTCAGTCTGCAAACCTTTGATACGAAGAAGCGGTTCCGGTTGAAAAGCTTGTAAAACAGCCAGGTTGCCTGGCGGAAGGGAAAAATACCGAGCAGGTATCCGGCCGGACTTGACCACCATACTTTTTTCATTCCGAAAATGTAGGCATCAGCTCCAACAAGCTTTCTGCCGTCTGCAAACAGCAGGATGATATCCCTGTTTTCCAGTTCACCGGGCAAGTTTAGTTTTTCGCGAACCCATTTATCCTGCAGCATTGCTATACCGTACCCTGTGCGATTAATGGTCTTTTCCCAAAACGGTATCCACCATGAGCAGAAACCGCACATGCCGTCGTATAAAACCCAGCCTTTATACTCGAGTTGTGTCAAGTTATGATTATTTAGAAGATAGCAGCTTAGTTAACATTCTTTTTACTCTTCATCCCGGAAGTTTTGTTAGGACGATCAGCTTTCGTGCAATCATGCAGTTAGCATCAATTTTCATCAATGATAAGTTTTACTTTGTCAGTTTTAAGCCTGTTTTTTAACCAGTCATTCAGTTTTGTCCTGTCAAGTATGTTAATTTTGTTTCTTTGCGTTGTAAGAACCACAAGCCGGTATGGATCGCCGGCTCCGCTTGTATCGTTGAAGTTCAGGGCGCCGGAATATGTGCACGATGTTATCTGCGGAAAAATCGGTTTTATTTCATTGTAGAGATCTTTGCCATTTTGCGGGACTGAAACTATGCTGTCAATTGTGCTTTGTTTTTTCTGAAGTGATAAATTCAATGAATTAATTTTACTTTTGAGGACATCTGATTCATCAAGATCATTTTGATTCATGGAAAAACCCTGGTCAATAATTATCTTTGCATTGCCAATATCAAAATCCCCGGAGCGTTTAAGAATGTTTTCTTTGTGACCCTCACTAAGATCATTGCCTCCGTATATGAGACGGATCGTTTTAGTCTCAGGCGTGATCTCACTTTTTATGAGGTATGCGCCTTCAAAATAAGTAATACTTTCTGTGAATTTCTCGGAAGCCGCTGTAAATTTTTCATTTTGTACAAGCTGGTAACCGAAATATATGCTGGGCAGTAATGTTAGAAGAATTACAGCGGTGATATATCTGTTTATGCGTCTTTTGCGGCTGCTATCTACCATTGACCTGATAGGAAACTTTAGAATTTGAGAAATAGCAACTGATGAAAGGCCGATGAAAACAGTATTTATAGTAAATAAATATAATGCTCCAAGAAAATAATATAAATTTCCGTTTGCCAGGCCATAGCCTGCGGTGCATAAAGGCGGCATGAGTGCAGTTGCAATAGCCGCGCCCGGGATAACATTTCCCTTTAGCTTGCTGCTGATTGCAAGTATCCCTGCCAGCCCGCCGAATAAGGCGATCAGCACATCGTAAATAGTAGGT
This sequence comes from uncultured Ignavibacteriaceae bacterium, assembly GCA_964431385.1. Classification (GTDB taxonomy): domain Bacteria; phylum Bacteroidota; class Ignavibacteria; order Ignavibacteriales; family Ignavibacteriaceae; genus UTCHB3. The sequence continues at coordinate 2,298 of CAYSJM010000115.1, forward strand.
GATGTTCTTGCGAGCAGTTCTGAATCGGCTGTTGAAACAGGACTGATCGCAAAATATACAGTTGAAGTAAAAAGTGCAGTAACTACTGCAAACGCGAAGTTCTTTGCAGATTTTCTGAATAACAGCGAGTCATATGTTGCAATACTGTACCCCATCCCGTTTATTGGACCCATAAGCGGAGAGATCAGCATAGCGCCGATAATTACAGCCGTTGAATTTGTGTTTAATCCAACTGATGCTATTACTATAGCAATCATAAGTATCCACAGGTTTGTTCCTTTGAATACAATTCCCTGCAGTATGTGATTATGAATTGTTTCATAATCTTCAAGTTCGGATTGAAGATTCAGGTAGTGGAATAACTTTTTCAACATTCTCTAATTATTTAGGAATTCAGTAATAAAGATGATTTATGAGTATTTTGCGGCATTTCTCAGCCTGATAATTGAAAATTGCAGCGATGATTTGGAAATTTTTTCTGCAAGTTCTATTAATGATACATGAGTTCGAACTTCCACACTATATTTGCCAAGTTCTTCAGGAATATTTTCAATAACAATTACATTGGTTGGCTTAACCGATGAATAGGAGATATAATATCCGGCACCCTTATCCAGAATTGTGAAATCCCCGGCAGGAAGCTCATACAAATAAAGTTTTGCATTTCTTATACTTTGTAAACTGCTTTCTTCAACATTTAAAATAAATCTCTTATCTGTGTTGCCGATATACTTGCTAATATCCTCTTGGGTTGAATCTGTTTTAGCATAGTAGCAGACACGCGGGCAATCCCTCGGCAGCAGGTAATTGTGCAGCATATCTTCAGATACAGCGAACACTACATTGCCATTAATGCCTTCATATGTTTGCGGCGATGGCCGCGGATGGAATTCAGTAATACCGGGATCTTCGCTGACATGGTAGAGCTTCATTCAGAATCTATAATTGCTTTTGAATAAAAACCCAGATCCAGTTTCTGCCAGCCGGATTTTTTCCAGAAACCTTCCGCCTCTGCATTGCCTGATGTTATACCGATATTAATTCTCAATATTCCTTCTTTTTGAAGCTCGGCTGTACTCAAACTTACAAGTTTAGATGCGATGCCTTTCCTTCGATGACTTTTCTTGACTGATAAGTGATAGATATATCCGTACCTGCCATCGTGGCCGCTTAAAATTGCCCCTATAATTTCATTTTCGGGATCAGATTTACAAATAAAACTCATATTTTCATTTCGTCTAAGATAAGCCGATATTGAATCTCTTGTATCATTTGGACCTAGACCCAGCTCTTCCTTCCACAAGGCAGCAGCCTCATCAAAGTGCCGAATCTCCATATTTTCAAAAGAGAATTTATCCAAAATTGCGTCGAAATAACTAAACTTAATTAATATATCTTATCGTACTATATAGTCTACCCGCCTGTTGCATAATACTTGATGTTTCACCTGAATATACTGCTATTTATTACTGGTATGTGAGTGAATCAGAAGCCATGAATCATTGATTTTTCTGAATACAGTAGTTTCAATAGCTTCTACTTTTGCCGGACTATCTTTATATGTTCCTACAAATATTGAATCGTAACAGGCCACTGCAATATCATGTGCATTACCGGATATTACTTTCAATTTGTCTAAAGTGTAAAGTTTGCCGTACCATGGATTTGTACTCATAAATTTCATGTATTCGGTTTTATTCTGCCTGATACAGGTATCTGTGAAGTAAGTAAAATCATCTGACAGCAGATTTTCAAGCTCATCCCATTTCTTAGCAATGAAAGCATTCAGATATTTTTTTACTGCAAGTTCAATTTCTTTTTCCATTTTAACAGTATTTTGTTATATTGTCCATTCACTATGTATTATCCCAACCAGGTAAAACTTGTCTTCATGCTTTTTGAAGACTAGCTTCAGGGAGCGCCAGTCCATGCCGCTGTATTTTTCTTCGAAGCCTGAGAAGTAGAACTCTACAAATGGCAGGCCCTCATAGACCGCGAATATGTTATCCTGCGAATTTCCTGCGCCGAGTATCCTGTTAAAACTGATCTTTTCGGCATTGTAGAAATCGACATCATACACATACTTTTTGATATAGTTTTTCATAGTTAGCATTATCGGATCACCGCTTCCGTCAAACGAGCCCCAGTTCAGGAGCTTCTTTTTCTCTTTTGTAAGCAGGCTCGTATATTCATCTGCGCTCAATACAACGTCAGCCGCTGTATCAATATATGCGTATGGGGAAAACCTGATACCAACAGCCGGATGGAAATAATAAGACAGGAACCCATAATCTTTTTCTTTAACCGCTTTCAGTATCTCAAGTGAAAGTGAAGTTACCTGTGCTGAATCATTTTTATCAAAAGGGAAAAGTAAAGAATGGAGATCATTTTCGGCAGAGTTTGAATAAACGCCGGTGCAAAATAGAAACGCGAGCAATATTACCTGTAATTGTTTCATTTTTTGAAGTTTAAATTAGAAACATTATGATCATGTTTTTCAAAATTACTCATTCATTTATGCTTTTACAACAGAATCGCAGGAGCAGGATTAAGAAATTTAATCAGGTTTGTTTTTGGAATTCTAAATATCTTTTCACAGCTCTTTTTACAGATATACCACCCGCATCAGAGTTTAGTTCAATCATTGGCATCTTGTTCTTTCCCTGGGTAGGATCCCATCTGCCTACAGACATTCCTTTGTGTATTATTTGTCTGCTGAAATCATTCATCCTGTTTGAATTGGCTTTTCCAAGTAATGTTCTGCTGTACATTGCTTGCCTGTTGCAGTATGAAGCAGCGTATTCGTCATATTCGGGCATTAAAATCGTGTGATGACCTTTACCGCATATTGCAGATTCACCCGGTTCAAAAAAGTACATTTCGCAATTGTCTATTTGTGCCATTTTGAGCTTTGGGATAAGCATGTTGATAGCCCGTTTTACGTCTTTTGCAGTAAGGCCGCTCCACCAAATCAAATCTTTCGCCGATGAAGGGCCACGGCTTCTGAAATATGTTTCTGCAATACTGGCAAGCGATTCATCCTTTTCCAGATGACGGCTGGTTTGTATCCTTTCTTCGAACAGTGCATATGTAAATTGTTTCCCATTCCTCGGCCCGCTGCAAATCAAGCCTTCAAGCTCTGCGTGCATCATAATGCAGCTAAGCCTTACCGTATCCGTTTTTATCCCTTTAGTATTCAGCATCTCTTTTACCTCTGCCCGGGTTTTAAATTTCCTGCCTTCGAGCATTTTGCAGATCATGATGCCTGTTTTTCGCAATAGCTTTTCATCAAGCTCCTGCTGCCTGTACATGTACGCGTTAAAAGATTGTACACGCGGGGCCGAGAGCTTCAGCATCCAGCGAAGATCCTCGGGATGAACCAGATGCCAGGTAGGCCTCAAGATGTGCGTGCGGATAATCTTGCCGCTGTTGAATGCGGATTCTACCTCCTCATCAAAGGAGCTCTCAAGGCGTAAACCCACAGCCCATTTTGACATCTGGTAAACCTGCGCCTGAATAGCGCCCATGTATCTGACCAGGTCTTCGGGACTTTTGAATCTGCTGCAGGCTAACTGCTGGTTTATGAGCCGTTGGGATCTGATGAAATTGGCCTTCAATATTCAGTTTGCAATTTTTATATCTATTAGTGTTTCGATTTCTTTTATACAATTGGAATTGTGAACTTCTATCCTGATCCCTCTGCCTTCGCCATAAACTTTTGCGGATGAAAGATCATTTCTGATCTGCTGAGAAATCGCGCTTTCCATGATCTGTTTATAAGCCTTATCGCTGAATACAAATCTCGCCTTGAAATATCCTCTTCGCGGCAGAAGATATACCAGTACACGCTTCTTATCGCTTAACCTGCAGCTCCATCCGTATTTTTTACCGGGAAAATTCCATTTTCGAATTGCTGCTGGATAAGCCGCCATTGTATATTTTTCCAAATGCTCCCAGAGTTTTGCAGTTTTCTTAAGTACATGATTAAGATCAGCAAAGCCCGGTTCTGAATTTTTATCCGTAAACGGACTTTTATCTTCATGGGCAGTATCCGCTTTTGATTTAGCCATAAAATACATTTTTGATAGTGAGTTGTTGCAGTATTCACAAATTAAACGATACAATATGTGTTAAACAATACATTTTGTGAAAATATACTGCTTTCGATGCCGCAGAAAAATAAAATGTTTATTACATTTAATTTATCTCATATTTTAACGATTTTTGTCAAATTTAATAACTCCGGAGATTATACTGATTTTATGATCAGATCGCTTTCAAAATTTACACGCAAAATATCATCCACTCTCGGCAGGCATGTAACAAAACAGAGCCAGGGGCAGATAATAGCTCTTGGCGGGGGCGGATTTTC
>CAYSJM010000116.1:0-6566 GCA_964431385.1 uncultured Ignavibacteriaceae bacterium
ACTGACAAAGGTTCCTTCAAGTTTAACGAGAAATTCGTAAAGCTTGACGACATGGCAAAAGTAACGGATATAAAATAAGTTTTGAAAGCGTCCGACCCCCGGACGCTTTTTTGTTTTAACAATTCTTTTCATAAATTACGCATCGAAAAACGCTTCACTTTCTTAATAGTTAAAATATAACGATCATCACCCAAATATGCCGTTCATCACACGGATGAAACAACCCCGGAACATGTTTCACCGCCGGCAGTAGAAATATTAAACAATTTCAAATTTAATAACCCGGAGACATCATCATGAAAACATCGTTCAACTTTTTAGTCGCACTCTTCGCGCTAATTATTGTCACATCTTTTATATCCCCCGATTTGTCGGCACAGAGAAAGAAGAATCAAGTTGAAATTAATCACGACAGTATTGTTATAGCTACATACGGAAAGCCGGTAGTTGGAACAGAACAATACAAAAAAATCCAGGAAATTGCCAAAGTATTGAACAAGGCAGCCGGACTAAGCGGAAACGGCATAATCAAATTCAAACTAATTCAGAATGAAGAGATAAATGCTTTCGCATACATCAACGACAGTATCTATGTTCACACAGGATTATTCAAATCTGTAGGAAACAGCCTGGATCAGCTCGCATTTGTACTTGCCCACGAACTTGCACATGTTCTGATGAAACACCCTGCAAAAGGCGACGAATTTCTTAACAAAAATCCAAATGCTACAGAAGAACAGTTCCTTAAACTCAGCCGTGAGATGGAATTTGAAGCAGACAAATATGCAGTTCTCTACACAATGAGAGCCGGATATTCACCTTTAGGCGGCATTGAATGGTTCAACTATATGACAAACCAGGGATATGAATATACACCTCACACCATGAGTTATGTTACACATCCAAACTTTACATCAAGAGTAGTTGAAGTTTTCAAACATATCGCCACCTACTATGAATACGCAAGAAATTTTGAATTTGGAATGATCTACCTTAACTCGGGTGACTACAAAAATTCAATCACAGCATTCAATAAATTCATCTCTGCCTATCCAAATTTCAAAGAGGGTTATAACAACCTGGCAGTAGCAGTTCTTTCACAGAAATTAAATCAGAAGGGTATCCAGCTTGAAGTGCTGCTGCCTACCACACTTTCAAAAGTTGATTTCTTTTCAAATATCTTCACTGTGAACACAAAAAGAGGTGAGTACAACCTTAAAAATTCAGAACTTGCCGAAGCTGAAAAAGCTCTTGCAAAAGCACTTGAACTCGATCCAAAATATATCCAGGCTTATGTTAACCTCGCAGTATTGAACACTTTAACAAAAAACACAAAAGCTGCAACCGAAGCAATCACTAAAGCTGAAGCGGTTTCAAAGAAATCATACGATGTAATGATCGCCAAAGGTTTCCTCCAGCTCGAACAAAACAAGTATAAAGAAGCAGCTGACATCTTCAAAACTGCAAACACAACTGATCCTACAAGACCTGAAGCTCTCTACAACATGGGTCTTGCTTACACCTACGGTCAGATGAAGAATGAAGCTATCAGCACATGGAAAAACTTCCTTCAGAAATTCAAAGACAGCTACTACGCATCACAGGCTAAAGAGAAACTTGATGTTCTCGAAGGTAAAAAAGCTCCATCAGCAGACAAGAAGAAAGATCCTGCTCCGAAAAAAGACGACAGACCTGACACCAGACCAAAAAACAAATTCAAAGCCGGTGCAACCAAAAACGCTCCTTCACTCGCCGGTCTGAACATGGGAATGAGCCAGAGTGATGTATTAAACAAACTTAAACTCCCTGCTTCAAAGAGCAAAGACGAATATGGCGACATCTGGTCATACGATTCACCCGCAGCAATCATTTATTTCGATCTTAATAATAAAGTTGTCGGAGTGGTTTCATTCGATCCTACAATGAAGCTTACAGTGAACGGTGTAGCATTCAGCGTGAATGATGACCTTGATAAAGCCCTCAAAATTCTCGGTGAAGCTTCTTATGTTGACGACTTTGGTTCTGAACAACAATTAGTATTCGAAGATTATGGTGTAATCATCTACGCGGTAGATGGAATCATAGCCGGAATAATGGTTTACTAAGATAACCCCTTTATAAAAAAAGGCTGCTTCAAGAGAGGCAGCCTTTTTTTTTGATTATTAACGGAAATTACTGTTTTTCTTTTCGCCTTTTAATCAGGAATAAGACAACTCCGGCGACTAAAACAAGAGCACCAAGAATATATATTACGATATAATCGGGTTCTTGCGGAGCGAAGGTTGCTTCTATATATTTACCGTCACCGATCTCGTTATACTTAAATTCCCAGATATACTTGTCACCCTCAACTTTATGGGCATTATGAGTAACCATCTCACCATCAAATTCGAAGGTGAAAGTCCGTTTGAACTCCATTCTCGGGTCAACTTTTTCTGATGCAGGTTTTAGGTATTGCATGAATTTTTTCTGTCCTGCCGCTCCGTCTGTATAAGAGATATCGAACATATTAAAGAGACGGGTGTTGTTCAGGTCTTGAATCGACTTAAATTCAATCTCAAGTGTCGCCGACCATGCATCACCTTCAGCCATTTTGGTTGAAAGTTTCTTGATTGTGAAAAGAGTGTCTTGAATTCTTTCACGAATTTTTGCAGTGTCGAGTTCTTGTGATAAAGCTCTTCCTTGCTCAGACCCCGGAGGGAAGGAATAGGTGATTTTCATTGTACCACTTCCGTCCCTGTTAAGGACAGTCTCCTGCGAATAGTTAAGGCAACCCGCGAAAAGGAGGGAAATGACCAATAAAAATGTTAGAACCGGACCGTGCATTTCAATTTTCGATTTCATAATCAATTCGCAGCCTTATCACCCATTGGTACAAAATGGAAAAAATCGTTATAAAATCTCTTAACATATTCATCGAGGAGTTTTGTTATCCTGTCATATTTTGGGGAGGTGATAACAAGTCCGGCATGGTACTGTTTTTTTAATCTCCAGAAGACTTCGGGATCGTTATAAGCCTGTAGATCGGGATACTCCTGTTTTGCGAGTGAGTTAAGAAGTGCGGCATAATGTTTTTTAACTTTGGGCAATTTGTATTTTTCACCCTTCTCGAGAGTTTCCAATTTTGCCCATTCAGCCCAGAGGTTTATTCCGCTTGCGGCGAGGACAAGTTCAACAATATTAGCACCGCCAACCCTGGCAGAAGTCTCGAGGAAGTAGAATTTACCATCATTGCCTTTGATAAATTCAGTATGATTAACACCCGTTTTCATACCAAGCGTTCTGAGAACGGTTTCATTCATCTTCAGAAGTGCAGTTTCATCGTCACTCCCGCGAAGTACTGTGCGGGTGGTGAATACTCTTCCCTGATGTGCCACTTCGAGTGGCGGGAGACCGTAAACGCTGCAAATTGCAAATTTTATATCGTGTTCTTGAATGATTGTATCAACATGATAGATGTCTCCCGGGATGAATTTTTCCATCAGGTAGCCCGATTGTTCATCACCCAGTTGATTAATAACATCCCACGCGTGAGCCTTCGATTCGAGTTTTTTCATTCCGATTGAGCCTGCCTGCATTCTTGGTTTCATTATATATGGGGGTTCGGTTGAATCCATGAAACTGTTAAGTTCATCGTAATTGAGCACATGAATAAAATCAGGTACCAGCACACCCTCATCCCGAGCTTTCATCCTCATTGAGAATTTATCTCTGAAGTAACGCATTGTAGTTTCACCCATGCCGGGTACACGGAGGTGTTCTCTGAGTGCTGCTGCCTTTTCAACATCAAAATCGTCGAGGGCTACAATTCTGTCGATAACAACATGCCGTGCAAGATAGCTCACAGCTTTAATCAGGTCGGGAAGATGCCATTCCTTGTTGTTGTCGGGCATAAAGTAAATTTCATCTATACTTTCCCGGGGCCAGTTGGCATCTTCGAGGCTTCGTGAAGTGATGAAAATTACATGCCAGCCTGTTTCATGGGCAGCTACCAAAAAATCGGAACCTTTATAGTAGCTGGAGATACAAAGGATAGTTTTCTTCTTTAAGTTTGACATCCGGGTACCTTTTATTTTTTTAAATTTCTTGATGCAAAAGATAAGGAATAATTAATATTTTTGAGATCGATTTATTATCTCTTGTTAAAATACACCCGAACTTAAGAGGCGAATTTTCAAAACATCGTTTGAATAGCTGTGAGTAAAAGGAAAAAGTTATTTTTGTCTGAAAGCTTCTATCTTTTTTTTGTTTGTGAAAATAATAGCAAGGAAAAATTATGAAATACCGGGTTTTATTTGTTGTTTTGATTTTTACAGGTTTATCAGTCGGTTATTCACAGAATACCTGGAGGGGCACTACCCTCACTTCTGATGTTTTTGCGGTTGGAGTGGCAGTTTCGGGAAAGGACACAAGTTCAACTATTCACGGACCGGGTGCGATGTATGCAGGAACTGAGCTCGGTTCGGTGTTTTTACATCCAGACAGAATTGATGAATGGTTCCCTGGTGCAGGGGGTTTCCCTGTAATACAAAGTATTGCATCGGATACCGTTAATGGAGTGACTTATCTGGGAACATATAACGGGCTTTACCGCACGATGAATGGCGGCAGATCCTGGGAAAAAATTGCTTTTTCCGGTTATGAGATATGGGATCTTGAAGTAAATCAATCCACGGGGGTGGTATATGCCGTCCTTTACAGGGAGACCTCATTTATCGATGATAATATTGGCATTCATTTTTCATCAAACAGAGGTGGTTCCTGGAATAAAGTTTTTACCGGAGTGGTCTGTAAGGATGTATTTGTAAATGAAGATAATTCTCTCCTCGCTGCAACAGGAAACGGTGTTATAATTTTTACTCCCGGGCAGGGAAACGGTCTTGGAAGACCGGCTGATGTGCTTTATTCTGTGGCGGGTCTCCCCAACGGGGTAGTACTTACCGGTACAAGGCAGGGACTTTTCAGAAAGGAGCCTGCGGGGGGGTTTGTTAATGTCCTTTCCGTATCAGCGATCTCTGGATGGGTGTATTGCCTGTATGTATCGAAGGCAGGGGTCATCTATGCCGGCACATCAGGTAGTGCCGTGTATCGTTCAGTCGATGGGGGTCTTACCTGGCATAGCTTTAGCACAGGGATGAGTCAGTATGCAGAAATTCATAAATTTGGAGTAAACAGATCAGGGAAATTGTTTGCTGCGGGTGGCATGGTGTATGAATTGACAGATCCCGCGGAGCCACCTTCCATGGTACGCTTACTCTCGCCGTCAAATGACACAACAGGTGTTGTAGAGGATCTCAGGCTTGACTGGGATACAGCCTACACAACCGGTCATTACACTCTACAGATAGCGGCAGATTCACTTTTCCAAAACAAAATTGTAAACGATTCTCTCCTGACTGAGTCAAAATACACCATTCAAATGGTGCAATTACAGAGTAATGCGACTTATTATTGGAGAGTATCGGCAGAAAATGTGGCTGGGAGGGGAAAGTGGTCGCTTGTGCGAAGATTTAGCACAGGTGTTTTGGTCGGCATTCATGAAAACAGAGGAACAGTACCTGCCGAATTCCGATTGAACCAAAACCACCCAAATCCCTTTAACCCTGAAACGGTTATCCGTTTCTCTTTGCCATCCACAGGTTATGCACGGGGTGCAGTTTATGATATCCTTGGGCGTGAAGTGGCAATCATGATCGACGGTGAAACAGTTGCAGGCAACTACGAACTGAAATTTAATGCAGAGGGGCTTCCCTCCGGGGTTTACATTTTCAAGCTGGAGTTGGGAAATCGGTCGGCTGCGATAAAAATGGTGGTTAACAGGTGATGTTGGAATGCATTAATAGTGTGGAATATCAACCTAAAGGTAATATTGGTGACTTTCAATATCATGAATTGTCGAATCGTCCTTTATATTGAAAAGAAATGTTTCAACAAAAATTTAGTGGCATGTGGGTCAGTAAAAAAATCAATGCTTCTTCCCAAATCATTTTTTATCGATCCCACTATTAGCCTGTTTTCACCTTTGCCACTATTTTTGTAGACTCCCTGAAAATAAATATTTGAAATAAATTTCAGTAGTAAGAAAATATTTCTTGCACAGGATTAAGAAAAAAAGTAAATTTATTACGGAAGTAATAATTGTTAGCAGGTTGTCTCTTATGGCATTTTTGTTTATTGTTTTTAATGCCGGGTTTTTTATTAGTATCCGGGAAATCTTTTTGTCTTCTGCCGGGAAACTTGCCATACCTCGGTTTTGGTTTGTTATTCTGTCATCGCCTGTTATTCCAAATCAATTCGATTTGGGTTTGCCAATCTTTCTGTGCCTTCCGGAAACATTTCTAAAAAATATTTATTTCTTAATCCATCAACACAAAACCTTGTGTGAGGAAATTATATGTTTAAACTAACACACAACCCCTTTCGATCTGTCCCGTTTTTGGGATTGCTGCTTCTTTTAGTTGTTTGCACAACAGAGGTTAGTGCCCAGTTCGATTCTGTTGTGCTTGTCCGCCGGGCATGGCACTGGGATCAATCTGTAATCTATATGGGAGATCAGAACAACGATG
>CAYSJM010000117.1:0-6405 GCA_964431385.1 uncultured Ignavibacteriaceae bacterium
ACGGCGATTTCAGCGTATTTTTCTTTAACTTGTGTTTTTATATCGTTTTGCATTTGATTCGCTTTCTTGAATGATTAAAAATAATCTGCTTTTTAGCCTTATATATTTCGTTATTTACCGAAATGTTGGTTAAAAAATTTTTTATTTGCAACAGAGGATATTACGATCTGACTGCATAACCTTCACTTTATCCGACTGAATTGTTGATTCATCTGAAATCCAGAAATCAAGGGAAGAGAGCAGGGCAGATATCCTTTTGTCAGAGGGATTGTGGTTAAGTTCATAGTTTACCCACTTTCCATCCTTTTCTTCCAGAATGAAGCCTTCGGTTTTTAACATTTTAAGGTGTTGCGAAACTGTTGATGTTGCCAGGTCGAGAACCGCTGTGATCTCACAGACACAAAGGGCTTTCAACTGTAGCATTTTCAGTATCCGCAAACGGTTGGGATCGGAAAGTACTTTAAAGAATTTTGCTTTTTCTTCCATAATTCATTTCGTTGTTTACCGAAATATAAATGAAACCATTTATTTGACAAAATTATTTGTTATGAGTAGGTACCGAGATCAAATATTTATTTATGAACCGTACCAGAATCCCGATTAATTTATTATTTTTAAGTATTATTAAACCGGAGTTTTATATGAAGGCCGTGTTATTCTTTTTTGTTATGTTGACAATCGCGTTATGTTCGCAGAACATTGAACCGAAATTTGGTTTAACTCATATAGAGGCGATTTTCTATTATATGGTAACAACTGATCCGGAGGAGACCCAGAAACTTGAAGATGGCTCAGAAAAATATTGGTATCGTGAGTCCACAGAATATCCGCACAGGCGGGTGGGTTTTGTAATTAATAATGATGAGTTAGTGGGTACCGACTTTATCGAGAGACATGATGTCAAATTCGACGAGTTCTGGAGTATTGTGGATAAAAAGATTAAATTTTGGAAGAAGAAATATGGAAAGCCGGTCTATGCCACATGGGGGACCTTCCCCTATCCGGTTGAAATCCCCGATAAGAGTTTTACTAAGGAAAAAGTGCGTAGTCACCTCGACCAGAATGAGTTTGTAAATATTAAGTTTGCATCAAAGAATGTTCATATCAGTTCAGTCCTGTCAAAAAATAGAGAATACGGGGGTTATACTGTCAGGGATGAAAGTTACGCGAGAGAGTATTGGGATAAAATCAAGAAATAAAATCGCCGGCTACCACAACCCCGAACAAGGATAAAAAAAGGCTGTCCGTTGCGGGAGACAGCCTTAGAAGACGCCTGAGTCTAACCTGAAAAAGGTTAATTAGACCGAAGTCAGAACAGCCGGTTGATGGCGGTTGCCCTTCCTTCTTCCTTTTTTACTTTTTGTGTATCATTTTGGTTCCATGAAGTGGAAAACCTTAAATTTTTTGCGAAAAAATGTTTATTTTAATATTTTAGCAATAGAAAATTAAAATTGAATGTCCACTGAATTAGAATTACTGAATAGAAAAAAAGAGCATCTCGAGCTGTGTGCTTCTGATGCTGTGACATTTCGGGAAGTCACAGCGGGATTTGAACACTACAGCTTTCTCCATAACGCAATTACAGAAGTAAATCCCGAAGAAATAAACTTATCGAGTGATTTTTTTGGTTATCAGATAGACTATCCTTTCTACATTTCTTGTATGACGGGTGGCACAGACGAGACGGTGAACATCAATCTAAAGCTCGCAAAAGCTGCGAGAGAATTGAATATTCCTCTTGGTCTTGGTAGTCAGCGATATGCACTTGAGAGTAATAAATTTAATGAACATTTTGACAGAATTAGAGAGACTGCGGGAAGTGTACCAATATTAGGGAATATCGGTGCTGCACAGGTGGTCGAGACGGGAATTATCAAGAAAATAGAGAGATTGATCAAGATATCTCATATAAACGCTTTGACCATTCATCTTAATCCTGCCCAAGAGTTGTTTCAAAAGGGGGGCGAAACTAATTTTAAGGGTCTTCTGACAGCAATTTCATCACTGAAAAAAGAACTAAATATTCCAATTATTGTTAAAGAAGTTGGAGCCGGCATCGATGATCAGGTTGCAGACGAACTTTTTTGGATTGGTGTTGATATGGTGGATGTTGCAGGAGCAGGAGGCACTTCATGGAGCGGAGTGGAAATTTTACGCAATGGCGGCGACAATTCGCATGATTTTTGGGATTGGGGTCTGCCAACGAGTTATTGTGTCAGGATGATTAACGATTTAAGATTAAGATATAAGTTTAAATTAGTAGCTTCAGGAGGAATAAATTCGGGGATGGAAGTTGCTAAAGCACTCGCTCTCGGTGCTGATTTCACAGCTTCAGCGAGGAGAATTCTGAAGGAATTATTAGAGAATGGTGAAGATTCCGTGGTGAATCTCGTTAAAAACTGGTTCGATACCGTTAAGAAGGTGATGTTCCTTACAGGTTCACCAACACTTGAAGAGTTGAGAATGTCAAAAATTAAGAAAAAACAGGATTTGATCTGATAAATGGAAGAATTTAAGAAACTTTATGGTGTGGTAAAAGAGCGAATAGATAATGAGCTCTCGCGTGTGATGAAAAACCGGGAGCCGGCATCGTTGTATGAACCCGCTGATTATATCATGGACAGTCCCGGTAAGAGAATTCGACCGGTGTTGGTTATGTTTTCCGCAAAAGCAGTTGGTGGCTCATTTGATGAAGTGCTTCATGCTTCGCTCGCAGTGGAAATGCTGCACAATTTTACTCTCGTACACGACGATATAATGGACAATTCGGATAAAAGAAGAGGGGTTCCGACACTTCACATCAAATATGATTTGAGTACCGCAATCTTAACGGGTGATGTATTACTCGCCGCCGCATACGAGTATCTTCAAAAAGATTTGAAGGGAAATGCAAAGGCGGTTGAGCACTTCACACGGGGACTAATTGAGGTGTGTGAGGGTCAAAGTTTAGACAAGGATTTTGAGGTCAGGGAGCTTGTCTCTCTTGATGAATATCTTGAAATGATTGGCAAAAAAACCGCGGCACTCTCCCGAATGTGTTGTGCGGTAGGTGCCATACTTGGAGGTGGAAGTGATGGCGAAGTTGAGGCTCTTGCAAACTACGGATTTTTGATAGGTCTTGCTTTCCAAATTCAGGATGATCTTCTTGATATTACGGCAGATTCCTCTGCACTTGGCAAGCCTGTGGGAGGTGATCTTTTGGAAGGTAAAAAAACATTTTTATTCCTAAAAGCACTCGAAAAAAGTTCGGGAAGCGACCGTATTGCTCTCGAAAAAATCGCCGTGAATAAAGGGGCAAAACCGGACGAGATAGGTTTTTATCGTGATTTATTTGAGCGACTTGGAGTTCTCGATGATGCTAAAAATGAAGTTGAAAAACTCACCATCGAGGCTCTTGGGCAATTGGTTGTATTAAAAAATCAGGAAGATATCGGGTTGTTTACAGCTTTAGCAAATTCACTCCTGAATAGAACGAAGTAGGTTGTTCCGATGATTAAAAAAAGAGTTAAAATAGTTAACAGAGCCGGATTACACACCCGACCCGCAGCAATGATCGTAAAAATTGCTTCCAAATACAAATCACAATTTTTTATATCCAAAGACGGATATAAAATAAATGGAAAAAGCATAATTGGTGTCATGACTCTTGCGGCAGCTCAAGGCAGTGAGCTCGATCTCGATTTTGAAGGAGTGGATGAGGCCAACATGTCTGACGAAGTCTGTACTTTTTTCGAGAGAGGATTCGAAGAGTTATGAAAGGCTATGATCGACTTCTACGCAATTCCTTTAACTGGCTTAAGGGAATTCCTGCGGCGCCGGGATTGTATATCGGCAAGTCGTATGTTTATTCAAAAGAAGCGATCATCGTAAAAGATGGCACAATTGAAGATATCGAGGAAGCAGTCTCTGCGTTTAACGAGGCTCTGGAGAGATCAAAAAAAGAACTCGATAAGATATTCAATGTTGCTAAAGAAAAAATGGGGGAGCAAAGAGCTGCAATTTTTGAAGCACAGCTTTTGATTCTCGAAGATCCTGATCTTGTAGGTGTAATTCAAAATCGAATTGTAGCCGAGAAGAGAGAACCCGAGAGTATTGTTAAAGAAGAATTTAACAAGTTTATGGCGATCATGTATGACACGGAAGATGTTTACATGAAAGAGCGGGCTAACGATATTGAGGATATAAGAGACCGGATAATCAGAAATCTTAAAAAAGAGAGATGGTCGTCTCAAATCGTCCCCGGAACCATAGTTATCAGTGAATCTCTCACCCCGGCAGATACAATTCTTTTCTCAAGAAATGATGTGAAGGGCTACATTACTGAACATGGTGGTCTCACATCCCACGCGGCAATTATAGCCAGATCGTTGTCCATACCCGCGGTTCTTGGTGTCCCTAAAGTTCTTGAAATAGTTGAAAGCGAAACTGACCTAATAGTTGATGGCTTTTACGGATATGTATTTATAAATCCTACGGAAGAACAGATCCAATTTTTTAAGTCGAAAATTCAACATTTGGATGAGGTTAACGAAGGATTAAAAGAGATATTAAATCTTCCTCCGGTTACATTGGATGGAGTGGAGATAGACATTCAGGCAAATGTGGATGTCTCGGGTGAAATTGAGATGCTCTCGACAAGCGGAACCAAGGGAATCGGGCTTTACAGGACTGAACAACTGATAGAGGAGTTGGGCGAATTTCCCGATGAGGAAACCCAAACAAGAATTTATTCCGATCTCTCCGCAAGGATTTATCCGGAACTTGTTACCATCAGAGCCTTTGATCTCGGTGGTGATAAAACCAGACTCTTCCATCCCTCTGAGAGAAATCCGTTCCTTGGTTTAAGAGGAATTCGATTTTTACTGGATAACAAAGACCTTTTTAAACATCAAATCAAAGCTATTTTACGCTCCTCGATAAACCGAAACATTCGTTTTATGCTTCCGATGGTTTCAACAATTAAAGAAATCAGGGAAACCAGAAAACTTATAGAGGAATGTAAAATTGAACTAACTGAGGCAGGGAAGAAATTTTCGGATTCTTTCCAACTCGGGATAATGATTGAAGTCCCCTCGGCTGCGGTATTAGCTTCGCAACTTGCACCTGAGAGTGATTTTTTCAGTATTGGAACAAACGACTTAATTCAATATATGATGGCAGTTGATAGAGGAAATGATCTTGTTGTCGATCTCTATCAAGAATTTCATCCGGCAGTAATCAGGACTTTAAGTTACATCCTCGAAGATTGTAAAGATTTTGATATCAGCATTAGTATATGTGGTGAAATGGCAGCTGATACACTTGCTGTCCCACTTCTGATCGGGTTGGGGATAAAGTGTTTATCAGTTTCACCCGCTGCGGCACCTCCTGTAAAAAGAACCATCAGATCTTTCAGTTATAAAAGAGCAAAAGAACTCGCTGATGAATGCATAAAGTGTGCATGTGAAGAAGATGTGATCGAAAAAATAATGCTTTTCTTTGATGAATTTAACATTCAAAGAACAAGACACCTGATCTAATTTGCGGTTTACGGTTTCGAGTTCTCTAAACCGATTCTTAATTTCTCCTTTTTTTTGATTATGATCTCGAGAGAATTTCGCTGAGAAAAATAATTTTCCTTTCACTTCTGTTTTTCTTTTCCGTTTTGGTTCCCTCCATTTCGGCACAGTCCTATTTTTTCGGAAGGAACAAAGTTCAATACGAAAATTTTGACTGGCGGGTTATGAAGACTGAGCATTTTGAAATTTATTATAATGCCGGAATGGAGCCTGTAGCAGAGACGGGTGCCCGTATTGCTGAAGATGCCTGGTCGAGACTTAAAGTTGAGTTCTCACACACAATTACACATCCAATTCCCCTGATTTTTTACAATACACACATTCAATTTCAACAGACTAATGTTTCGCCCGGATTTATTCCGGAAGGTGTGGGTGGTTTTTTTGAATTTTTAAAGGGGAGAGTTGTAATTCCATTTCTTGGTTCGATGGATCAGTTTAAACATGTGATAGAACATGAACTTACACATGTTTTTATGACTTCCAAAATCACCCGTTTATACAAAGACAGAAAATGGACATCGGCGAATTTCCCACCCCTATGGTTTGTTGAGGGGCTTGCTGAATATTATTCGACAAAACCAGATGCACAGGCCAATATGGTGCTGCGGGATGCACTTCTAAATAACTACTTTACCGGACTTAAAAACATCGATGCAGTCTATGGCTCATTCATAATGTACAAGTTTGGGCAGGCATTTATGGAATATGTCGGTGAAAAATATGGGAAGTGGTTTGTAGTTCGAATACTTGAAAATCTACATCAATCTGAAGATTTTGATGAAATTCTCTCCATTTCATTGGGAAAAAGTATTGATGAAATAGATGCTGAATGGACTTCACACGAACG
>CAYSJM010000118.1:0-6234 GCA_964431385.1 uncultured Ignavibacteriaceae bacterium
ATGAGGCTATTTAACCATTTCTTCTTAGCCCTTCTTCTAGTGTTTACAGTCGCCGTGGTAAACCTGTACTCCCAAACAACCGGCAAAATCGCAGGGGTTGTAAGGGATGATAAAGGTGAGCTGCTGATCGGTGCCAGGATCGAGGTTGAGGGAACTCAGCTGAGAAGCGGCACGGATGAAAACGGACAGTACGCAATTCTCAATGTTCCGGTAGGCACTTATTCGGTTAAGTGTACTTATGTTGGATACGACGCACAGGTTCAGTCTAACATCGGCGTTAGTGTTGGATTAACATCTACTGTTGATTTTTCTCTATCATCAGGCGGTGTTGTTCTTGATACTACAGTGATTATTGCAAAGAGAAAAACTATCGATAACGGTAGCGGAAAGATCATCGGATCTGAATTTATCGAAAATACCGGTATCAGAGGTATTGAGAATATCGTAGCTAAAACCAGCGGTGTGGTTC
This sequence comes from uncultured Ignavibacteriaceae bacterium, assembly GCA_964431385.1. Classification (GTDB taxonomy): domain Bacteria; phylum Bacteroidota; class Ignavibacteria; order Ignavibacteriales; family Ignavibacteriaceae; genus UTCHB3. Next base: position 470 of record CAYSJM010000118.1, read on the forward strand.
AGGATGAAAAAGGCCAGAACATCAACATCAGGGGCGGCAGAACAGGTGAAACTCAGATCATTATTGATGGCGTTGTTACCAATAATCCTCTTGATAGGAGTTCAACGGCAAGCGTATCCAATGGAGCGCTGCAGGAGTTATCGGTTTTAACAGGTGGTTTCAGCGCGGAATACGGAAACGTACTTAGCGGTGTTATTAACGTTACTACACGTTCTGCACAGACAAATTACAGCGGTTCAGTAGAACTTGTTTCTGATGTTGTTGCAGGTGATTATATCAATACCAAATCTCAGGGCTATAATGTATATAGCGTAAGCCTTGGCGGTCCTGTTATTCCAACAAAAAAGTTAAGCAAATATTGGTCAGTTTACGGCAGCTATGAAAAGATATTCAATCTTGTAGATCAGCCGGTGACTACCAGTGTTGCAGAACTTTGGTCAGATGATGGTATCCTCCCGAACTTCTCAAGAAGCGGACAATCGTACTCCGGTAAAACGATTATCAGTATTGACGAGATGACCAAGGGCAAGCTCAAATTAACGCTAACCGCCGGTTTCTTTGGAAATGACGAGACTTCCAGGTTATGGACTGGCTCTTTCGGAAAATACAATTCTTATCATAACCCATTGGTTAAAGATAAAAATGCACAAGGTTATGTAAAATTAAATCAGCTTTTCGGTTCTAAGACTTTCTATGATCTTCAGGCTTCATATTTAGAAAGTTCATATAAAAGAGGTGACGGACAGTTCTTCATAGGCGAAGAAATCCCAAGCTTGCCTGGTGAAGATGGTTATTTGTATCCTTCAATTCTGGCATATGGTGATACCAATACTGTTCCCGGAATTTCCGGCAATGGTGGAACGGTTTCATCGAGTGCAAATTTCAGGGTGTTCAGGGCACCGGGTACAGTAAGTGGCCAGGTCACATTAAAAAACACTCAGGCTCTTTCATTTAACCTGAATGTAACGCATCAAATTCTCACCAAAAAACTTGGAAATCATGAAATAAAATTTGGCGGTGAGTTCAAGCAGTTTAAAGTTAGAAACTATACTGCAAATGTTATCGGATTTGGTAGTATAGCAAACCCCAATAAATATACAAATGTAAGCCCAGGAGGAGTTATCAATTATCCTGTAATTACAGAGAACGATGCAAATTCAAATTTTATGGACGCATACGGTTATGACGTATTCGGGAATGAAATTGAAAGTGATTATTATGTGGATGGTTTGAATGTTACTGAAGGCCCCAAAAAGCCGAGAATTGGTGCTTTTTACTTTCAGGACAAAATGGAGTTTGACTACTTCAATACTAATATTGGTGTAAGGGTAGACTATATGGACCCCAACACTATTGTTCCAATTGATTACAGAAATTTAAAAGGTGCAGATGGACAACTGGACGAAGCCGATTATACAAAGGTTGAAAAGACCTTTGAAGTCAGCCCAAGGCTTGGGTTCTCATTCCCGATAACAGACAAGACAGTTTTCCACGCCCAGTATGGGAAATTCATCCAGCTTCCGGCGCTCGAAAACCTCTATACAAATCAGAGAGTACTAAGGGACCTTGCAAACGGCGGCGTTGGATATTTTACAGTATTTAACAATCCTCTGTTGAAACCAGAAAAGACAACTGCTTACGAACTTGGAGTAAAGCATACTGCAGGTGACTATGTTACAGTTGGTTTGACTGCTTATTATAAAGAAACATCAGATCTAGTTCAGGCCAAAAATATAAAAGCATATGATAACTCATATAGTTTTGCTATTTATGACAATGGCGATTTTGGTATTGTAAGAGGTCTTGATTTTAGTCTCGATTTAAGAAGGATTAATCGTCTCAGAGCAACGATTTCTTATGGATTGTCATTTGCATCAGGAACCGGTTCTGACATTAACTCGCAGAGCAACATTGCTTACAATGGAGATGAACAGCCTAAGATACCTACGGCATTAGATTATGACCAGAGGCATACAGGTTCAGTTGAGTTAGATTACAGATGGGGAGTTTCCGATGTTCCCAAAGGATTCTGGGGCGGAGTTCTCTCGAAACTAGGCTTAAACGCACTACTGAGCTTTAATTCAGGCAGGCCATACACACCATCGGATAATGCGGTTGACCCGCTTCAGGTTGTAACCTCTGTAGGTGGCAACAGGCCGATAGCACCACTGAACTCGGCATATTCTCCCTGGAATGTAAGGCTGGATCTCAAGATAGATAAAACGTTCAAAATATTCAGCAAAATGAGCGCTAATTTGTATCTGCTTGCAATAAATGTTCTCGATCAGGAGCTTGTTAGCGATGTATTCGCAACTTCCGGTGAAGCTGGCAGCACAGGCTGGCTTGATAGCTATCCCGGAAAGCTCTGGGCACAGCAGAATGGTTCTGAAGCAGTTGAGCTTTACAAGATCAGGTCTCACTCAATCAATAATTACGGTCCTCCAAGACAGGTAAGGCTCGGATTCAGATTATTCTTTAACTAAACTTTGGAGTGTTAACTAATATGAAAAAAATATTAAATATAATGCTTTTAATACTGATAACAGGGGTTTTCTTCTTTGCCCCTGTAAATCAGACTTATTCAAAAGAGCGAAAAGGTCATGTTCCCAGGTTAAACGCCTCGGTGCAAAACAACTTTTTGCAGGTAAATAATATCAATACTATTTTTAGAAGTGATGGTATTTTCAACTACGACAAAATTACTTTTTCCAGTGCTGTAGCCGGCATGATTTATCCAGTTTCTGAAAGTCGAAAATTGACAATTGACTACTCTTCAGGAATTTGGGTAGGCGGAAAAGTGAACGGTGACCTCAGGCTTGCAGCATCTTTTTTTAACTCCCACTTCTCTCCCGGAAATATTCCGGTTGTAGGCCAGGTGCCGAATTCGTCAGTTTGCAGTGATCCAAGACTCAAGATCTATCAGGTTAGTCTTAAGGATAGAAATCTTGCAAACAATGGAGGTACAGCTGTTAAGCAGGCGGGTGGCAGGAATTATACAGTGAATTATGATACATGGGCTTCATGGCCCGTAGATTTGGGTGCTCCTTATGTTGAAGTAAATGGAATACCTGGATACCAGCCTGATTATGATGGCGGTGACAGACCGGGAATTGGCAATAGCGAAACAAAGCCGGATGAGATAATCTGGACTGTTTTCATGGATTATACAAATTGTACTAACGCAATCCATGCATCAGAACTTTCTTTACCAGGCGGAACTTTGCCTTTGGGTGCAGAAATTCAAATGACAGCATTTGCGTTTCTCTCTCCTGGTTTGACCGACATGTACTTCGTTAAATGGAAAATTATAAACAAAAGCGGCAGTACTTGGGATTCTGTTTATACCGCAATTGGAAATGACGCTGATATAGGAGAAAATGCTAATGATGATGCCGCAGGTTGTGATTCTGTAAACAACGTTGGATTCATTTATAATTTCGATAATAATGATGATGGTGGATATGGTGAAGCACCTCCATGTGTGGGTTTCAAATATCTTCAGAGTCCGTATTACTATACTGGTAATCCCAATGATTCAACCTTCCTGCCGTATGATACATTGGTAGGTTATAGATCACTTGGTTTGACAAGTTATAATACCTTCAGAAATGGTGGAAATGAATGTGATGGTGACCCCGATGAAGCATTTAGGGCATATTATTTCATGCAGGGCAAGGATGGTTGCGGCGTACCTTTGACAAATTGGGCAACCAACGGACCCTCAAAATATAGATATAACGGAGATGTATGTGCTAATCCCAGGGTTGGATGGTATGATAGTACAGCAGGCGACAAGAGATTCCTGCAGTGCAGCGGACCATTTACAATGAATTCGCTTGATACCCAGGTAATTGTTGTGGGAGCTTTTGTTGGTAAAGGCGCAGATAACTTTAAAAGTGTTTGTGTTTTGCTTTCAAGTGCAAAACGAGTTCAGGATTTTTACAATTCAAATTTTGCAGCTATTCCTCTGCCTCCTCCACCCCAGGTTACAGCAGTTGCAAATGGCGATGGAAATGTAGCTCTTTACTGGGGCAATATTTCTGAATCATATAATGTTTATGATAATCTAAATGCAACAGGTTATTGGAAGTTTGAAGGTTATAACATATACCAGATAAAACCCGGTACGGGCGGAGATAACGTTTCGGATAGGGTGCTGATTGGTGTATATGACCTTAAGAACGGTATTACAATAGTTAATGATACCATACCAACAATTCAGCCAAATGGTCAAACTTTAGAAGAAATAAAGCCAACCGCTTTTGGAAATGACAATGGCGTGACCAGGATGATTAAGTTAACAACAAACCAATTCCCAACAGGTGCGAATTCATTCTTTATCAATGGAACTACTTACCGGTTTGCTGTTACTGCATATGGTGTTAACTTGAATTCGAGAAAGCCATTCAGAGTACTGGAAAATCCAGTATCATCTCAGTTGATAAGTGTAACCCCAAATTATCCAATTATGGGAACGCAAATTACTAATAACCAGTATGATACTTTGGGTATTACTAGGCCGGATAAGGTATTGGCTCCGATAGTTGTTGATCCATTAAAAGTGGTAAATGCGGTTTATCAGATGCGGTTTACTTCAGACTCAACATACAATATCCTAAGAATTGCAAATTCACAGGTTGATACTGTGATTTGGGCGAGCAAGAATATTTCGCTTCTGAACAATGATGCATACATTGCTGATGGCATTCTTTTTAAAGCTGATACGATCAATAAACTCAATTATGGTGTAATAAAGGATCCCCAGTCAGGTTCTCAGTCAGTTAATAGGGGCTGGAAATATACCGGAGGAACGCTTAATTTAAGAGGTGTAGATTCCAATGGACTGGCTGCTGCATATCCTTTAGGTAACTTCAAACCAATGCAGAGCTATTCAATGGGTCTCTCATGGCCAAATGGAAATACATTCAAAGCTTCATTTGTAAGCAGGATTGACACAAACTTTGTGAAAGTTTCCGCTTTAAAAAATGTAAAGATCACATTTGGAACTACACAGAAAGCTTACAGATACAGAGGTGCGGTAAACAACTCACCATATCAGGATTATGTAGATGTTCCATTTAAGGTGGAAATCGACGATCCACAGGATACAAACTCAACCGTGCCCAGGCAGCTTAATGTCGCATTCTATGACGGCGATAGCAGTGGTACATGGAATCCAAGTGCAACTCCTTACGGAGGCCTTGAAATAGTTTACATCATGTACTCAACTTATGATGCAAATCCTAACACGTTCTATACGTCAAAGAATATTAGCTTCCTTTCGCAGTTCAGACAAATGGATATACAGTATGTTTGGTGGCCTGCTTTGATCTCAAATGCACCGGCATACAACAATGGAGACGTTTTGGAAATTGTTCCTTACACAAGGCTGCAGTATCAGCAAAGTCCGGGAACAGTTACTGTTATAGAAACAAGCCCGACTACAGCTCCAATTATCGGAAGTACTGAAATTGCATCACAAAGAGGCGAGCTTTCAGCGGTTAGGGTTGTTCCGAATCCTTATTATGGCGGACATGCCCAGGAAACCAGCCCGTTTGATAGGTTTGTCAAGTTCATGAACATGCCTAAACAGGCAACAATCTACATATATTCATTGAACGGAAATCTAGTGAAGCAAATCAACAAGAATGATAATACAACAACAATCAATTGGGATCTGCTGAATACTGATAGAATTCCTGTGGCTAGTGGAATTTATATCGCATTCATAGATGCTCCGGGTATTGGAACCAAGACCATTAAAC
>CAYSJM010000119.1:0-6144 GCA_964431385.1 uncultured Ignavibacteriaceae bacterium
TTCCGTACATCCACACGATATCAGCGCTGCCGAATATAAACCCGTGGACTATTGTACCCGCTCCCATTCCCGAGTTCATCGGCAGCCACTGGCTATTAACCGTGAAGCATGTGAAAGAGTAAAATCCAATTATTAAAATAAATATTCTTTTCATTATATTGTTTTTTTATTTGGCAAGAATCATTTTCTTCACAGAAGAGAATCTGGATGTTGTAATTTTATAAAAATATACTCCGGATGCCAGATTAGTGCCATCGAACTTGACTGTATGAGTACCTGCGTCAAAGTGTGAGTTAACCGGCTCGCTTACAAGCCGCCCTGCAATATCAAAGATTCTTATTACAACATTCTCGGCGCCGGGAAGCGAAAAATCAATCTTTGTTACCGGATTGAAAGGATTAGGATAGTTTTGCTTAAGTGCGTATTCCTTCACATTCATTTCGTTTGTATTGACCGCGACGGGGTCATTACCGTATACATTTCTCATGTACACACTTCTTCCAAAAGTAGATGCAACAATTGTAAGATCAACACCGGCGCTATCTATGTAGCTTATCTCGCTGATCCTCGCATTGCGGGGCATCCCATAATTCCATTCAGACCAGTTAGCGCCGTTGTTAGTGGTCCGGTAAATTCCGTATCCGAATGTTCCCACATACACAAATGAAGGCTGATCCTGGTCGATCATTACTGAAGAGAGCGGCATATCTGTTAAGTTACCTGAAATACTTATCCAGTTTAAACCGGCATTAGTAGTTTTATAAATTTTTTGACCTGTGTTTCCAAGGCCTTCCATAATCGCTACAGCGGTATTTTTATTGCTTTTCAGAGTGCTGAATTGTGTTACATCTCTGTCAGCAGGTAACCCGCTGCTTCTTTCGCTCCAGTTTGCTCCGTCGTAGAACCTTACTTTATAGCTTGCGTTTGGAGCCGGCACATCAAGAGCCGCGTAAATGAATGCCGAACCGCTAATGAACGGAGTTACAGAAAATGATTTGACATGGTAAATAAATGATAATGGGTTCATCTGATTCCAAGAAGTCATTGAATTATCACTGTGATACATGTATGGCCCTGAGTTCGTGTAGAATTCAACAGGGTCAGTGTAATCGTTTTTAACCATTCCCCACCAATGATTACTTGGTGGTATCCCAGTGTTGAATGCTGAATTTGAATTTAAATAGTCACTGGTTTTATTTCTGTGCATAGCATAACCATTGAAATACCAGCTAAAAGATATCATTCTGTTAGGATTAACGGGATCAATTGTAATGCCGGCACCATCTCCACCGGAACCGTTAAGCCAGTTTTGGGTATTATCAAAAACCGGCGTTCCGTTATCCTGTGTTCCGCCGGCAATTATATATTTCTCGTTCATTGGCGTTGCAATATGATAGAACTCTACTGTAGGGAGCTGGTTTAAAAAAGTTGTCGTCCAGGTAGCGCCACTGTTTACCGATCCGCTGATTCCGCCGTCATGCAGCCAATATATCCTTCCGTCTGCCAAAGTTACTATTCTGGTTCCATCAGCATGTCCGTTCGCCGAAAGTGTCTCTACCCAGGTATTCATACCATCCGTTGACCTGAATTGCGAAACACCTGCAACAATAACTATATTTGCATCCGTTTGACTTACTCCTATAGCATTGTTTCTAAATCCCTGGTTTGTAACTCCGTTCCCATGGAAATTAGGAGCAGGTGTTGACTGCGTCCAGGTGCTTCCGGAATTGAAAGATCTGTAAACTCCTTTCGTTGTTCCGTTTGTATCCGCTACTGACATATAGATCCTTGAGGTATCTGCGGCGGAAACAGCAATCTTAACATTTCCATAATTCCAGTGAGGTGGCAGCCCGGACGTCCCGGATTCAGAAAATGACACTCCGCCGTTTCTGCTGATGTACACTCCGGCAAAAGGGCCACCGTTATAACATGCGGCAACATAGATAATGTTATTATTAAGCGGGTTTACCACAAAATCAGTTACAAGGGCAGGAAAGAGCATTAACCATGATTCACCGTTATTTGTTGACTTCTGCAATCCAAGATGAGTTGCAGCTATAATTTCCTGGCTGTTAATGTTGCTGTATCTTATTTTAAATATGTAATCGGGGTTTTCGTATCCCGGTGCCATCGGTTTATGTTGCCAGGTAGCTCCTGCATTGGTTGTTTTGAGTAAACCTATGCCTAAGCCTTCTTTGTCCTCGCCTGTACCAACAAGAATAATATTAGTATCTGATGGATGACAGGCCAGTGAATTCACGTTACAAAGCGGCAGGTTATCTCCAATTGATTCTGCAAACAATCCTCTGTACCTGAAAATGCCTCCAGAAGCAGCTGCCAAAGTAAACTTCTGCGAAACAGCTGAAAAATCCAGGTCTCTCGCCCTGCCGCTGTGAAATGCAGAAGTGTTTCTAAGTTGAAATCCAAACGGGCCAATACATCTCCATGGATATGTACCGGGTTCTCTTTGTTCGTCCGGCATTATGTCTGCGTTTTGCTGCAGCGTATTCAGCAGCTCCATTGAAGGAGGGTAAGAATATGGATAGTATAACTGCTTTCTGAATTCATCTTTCCACATCTTTTTTAGATTTATCTTTTTAGCTGTTTCACTATCATGTTCCTGGAATAATCTTCCTGAAAATGCTGCCGTACAGATTAACCCCGCAACTAAAGGGATTATCCATATCATTTTGCTGGTTTTTAGGTTTTTCATTTTGCGATTATTTGATTAATTGATTTATACAAACATTTAGAACTTTATGTGTTAATTTTCCAGGTCACAGCTGTTACTTTATAGAATCATGAAACCTCAACGCTTACAGTTCATTTTATGAGCATCAGTTTCCTGGTTAGTGTTTTTCTATCCACAGTAAGCGTGCAGAAGTAAACTCCTCCTGCTGTTGCAGTTGCATCCCACATCACTACATGCTTACCGGCCGAAAATTCACCTTCCGCCAGAATTGATATTTCCCTGCCCGACACATCAAATATCTTAAGGCTTATCAAATGGCTAACCGGCAAAGAGAACTCAATTCTAGTTACCGGATTAAAAGGATTAGGATAGTTTTGTGCAAGCGAAAATTCCAAGGGTAATGCTGCGGTATTGGTTTCAACCCCTACGATCTCACTCAGCGGTCTCTTCCAAACTGAATGTTTTTCTGTACCCGCAAACACAGTATTGTTTGCTACAATGACCGATTTGACGTTGGGGTTAGTGTAGAATCCGGTGTTGTTTGCTAACCAGTTATTGCCGGTATTGGAAGAAACATAAATTCCATTAACCGTTCCGGCAATAATGCCGCTGCCGCTTATGGCCAGGGCGTTTACCGTGACGCTGTTAAGTGATTTTTGTACCCAGTTGTTACCATTGTTTGTGGAAACATATACGCCAAAAGATTGGGTACCCGCAAATATGCTGCTTCCTGATACCGCAATTGAGTTTACAGTTCTGTTATTTAGTGAAGACTGTACCCAGTTAGCGCCGTCATTGGAAGATACATAAATGCCATTACTCCATGTACCGGCTATAATGTATGAACCGGATACAGCAACAGAAGAAACCGTTTCCGTGTTCAGCCCTGATTGTATCCAGTTGGTTCCATTATTTGTGGACTTATACAAACCCGCGCCTAATGAACCTGCATATACATTGTTTCCCGATACCGCCAGTGAAAGTACAGTTTGGTTGTTAAGTGAAAGCTGAGTCCATGAAGCGCCATTATTTATTGATAGCCATACACCGTTATCATATGAACCCGCGTAAACACTGCTGCCTGATGCTGATATACAAGCAATATCCCCGCTGACAAATGATGATTGATCCCATGTGATCCCGGAATTAGATGAGTTCCAAACACCTGTATAGAATGTACCTGCATACAGGATGCCGCCTGAAAACACAAGCGCATCTGTTCTTCCGTTATTAACACCCTTGCGGGACCAGCTTGCCCCGTTATTGGTAGAAAGATAAAGTCCATTGTTTACTGTACCGGCGTATTTATTTCCACCGAAAGAACTTATTGAAGTTACGTTCCTGTCCGCAAGTCCGAAAAGGCTCCAACTGGCGCCGGAGTTTGAAGAATACCTTATACCGGCGGGAGTACAGGCATACAAAATGCCGCCTTCGGAATAGATTTCATTCACAACGGTATTGTTCAGTGAAGTCTGCATCCAGTTCATTCCGCCGTTTGAAGAAATGTATAATCCGGATCCGCTGCCGCTTCCGGCGTATATATTACTGCCGTTAACGTATAATGCAGAAACAGCCTCGCTTTCAAGACCGGTTTGCAGCCAATTGAATCCGTTATTGGAGGAAACCCAAATTCCGTTTAGCGATGTGCCTGCTATCACGGTGCTTCCTGAGGCAGCCAGGGATAAAACTGTTTTGTCATTTAATGTGCTTTGTATCCAGTTCACTCCGCTGTTTGTTGAAAAAAATACACCCGTTGAAGGCAGCCCGGCGTAAATATAGCTTCCGCTGACAGCTATCGAGTAAACACTGCCGGAATTCATTCCTGTTGTGTTCCAGTTCAGCCCGCTGTTTGAAGAAATATACACTCCGCTTGAAGAAGTCGCGGCATAAATAGTGTTTCCTGATGGGACCATTTCGGTAATACCGGTAAAAGCCAGCGAAGGAGCGGCCCAGCTGTTTCCTGCATTTGTTGATACCCATATCCCGGATGGAGTACCTGCAGCAATATTGGTTCCGGAAACACACACACATGATATACTTCCGTTAAATATTCCATCGCTTTGCATCCACTGCGATGCCGCTTCCTTCGAAAACAGCAGCTGCATAATTACTGCTGATATAATTGCAATTTTTTTCAAAATCATTATTCTTTTTGTTTATCTTTATTGCTTAAGTTTATTCTTCAGGTAACTGAAATATTTTTTGCATGCTTTGTTAACTGCCGTATCCTGGTCGCAGTTTAGCTGGTATTGTATAGCATAGATCAGCTCGTGTGTTTCAGGTAATAGTCTGTAACCTTTCGAGATCTTTGCAGTTTGCTGCTTCTTCACTTTTCTCATATTTAGTTCCGGGCCGCCGTGCACTTTCTGTGCACAGCGGAGAAGCAAAAATAGCCCTTGCATACTTGCCAAAACAAAGAAATTTTTCTCAAATTCTCCCATACATTTACGAGCTGAAAGAAGTTACTGGACAGAAAAATGTTGTTTTTTACAATATTTTTAAACATTTTACAGTCTAAAAACTCGCAAAAAACCTGCATGAAAAATACTGGATTATTCGGGCTGCTCAGGAATTTGAACAAAGCTGAATTCAAAGAACTGGGTAAATTCATACGCTCACCTTATCACAATAACCGTAGTGAGCTTTCAAGGTACTACAATAAGCTTTCAAAGATCTATCCGGAGTTTGATAACGCTAAACTGAAAGACTCTTTTTACAGCGATATTTACGCCGGCAAAAAGATCAAGCCGGCGGATATAGACAGGTTGAATTCATACATGCTTGCTGCTTGCAGAGATTACCTTGCTCACTCTGAGTTCGAAAAACAGGCTGTAATGAAGCGGAAGCTGCTACTTGATAAGCTTTCTGAACTGAAGGCAGACAAACTGTTTGAAAAAGAAAAGACTAAGGCTTTGGCAGAAATAGCAGCTGATGGACTTTTTGAAGAGTTCTACACAAATTACATTTCTATTGAAGATTCTGTGATCAGGCATAATCTTCGAAACAATACCCAGTTTAATATCTGCGAAAATGTTGTTAATAAGGGCAACCTCGAAGCTGTCAATTATATCCTGAAGCTATCCAGAAGCATAGTAGATATGAATTGCAACAGGATAAGCTTTGGATACGGCATTCAGGATTCACTGGCGCAAAAAATGGCGGAAAAACTGGACCTGGAAGAGATAGTCAAAGATTTTAGATTCACCAGCTTAAGGCAAAAAAATCTTGTCTATTACCACATTTACAGGCTAAAACACTATTTAAATCCCGGAATCTCTGAATACTATTTCAAGATGAAGGAAATCACTTTTGCAGAAGCATCGATATCTTGTTATGAAGTGAACCACGAGAGGTTTATTCAGCTTAATGACGAGATCATTTATTTGGTGATGAATGGAAAAGAAGAGTTGTATGATGAAAGTTACCAAATGAACAAATTTGCTCACGTGAAT
>CAYSJM010000120.1:0-5982 GCA_964431385.1 uncultured Ignavibacteriaceae bacterium
CATGTGTTAGGCACGCCGCCAGCGTTCGTCCTGAGCCAGGATCAAACTCTCCGTTGTAAATTGATTGTAAGCCTTTATAACAGTTTTTGTCATTCTATCATCTGACTTCCGCCAGATGCATCCATTATGTAAAAGAACATTTTTTCGTTTATGAAATTTTTCAGAAACGGGCTTCTAACTTACGAAAAACTTCCTATTCAAGTCAAGCATTTTCAAAAATAAATTTGCTTTTTTTATAAAAACTTTTTCGTGTCAGCACCGCCCGGTCAAGCGTCATTTCATTATGTTTAAGAACTAAAAATAAACAGTCTTCAAACTTACGACTTTTTCAAATTCTGTGCAAGAGCAAAATAAAATATTTTTATTTTTTTTGCTTTTTTTTCGGCAGTTGCCTCATTTGCGCACATTCATTATGAAAAGAACTTAAATAATTCTAAAAATTTGAGCCACTAATAAAAGGGTTTTCTAACTAAATTCCAAATTATTTTTACATTATTTTTTAGTTTTTTTCAGTGGATTACCTGTTATTCCCAGTAACTGGTTGATTTTTAATGCTTTTGGTCAGTCGATTATACCATTCTTGATTGCCTTCGCAACAGCTTCAGCTCTATTGCTTACTTGCATTTTTTCAAATATGTGACGATTGTGAGTTTCCACCGTCGATTTGCAGATAAATAATTTTTCTGCTATCCTGATGTTTTCAAATCCTTTTGCGATTAATTGAAGAACTTCGATTTCTTTATGACTAAGATTAAATTTATTTTGTTCTTTTCCGGATTCTTTGAGGATCTGCCGCGACACATACACACTGTAAATTATATTTCCGTGCCGGATTCTCTCGATATGCTCTATTATTTCCTCATCACTTGAACTTTTTAGCAGATATCCACGCACACCAACCTTGTGTGCAAATGCGATATACGGGTCATCATCGTAAACAGTGAGGATCATTATTTTTATATTTTCGTCGATATCAAGAATTGGTACTATCGCCTCAAGACCTGACATTCCCGGCAATCTTATGTCGAGAAGGAGAATATCCACTTCACTACCCCCCTTCAAATAATCAATAAAGGTAGTAGCATTATAAAATGTAACGCAGGAATAACCTTCATGCCGGTTTATAGTTCCGGCAAGATTTTCGCGATAATTGTGATCATCCTCTACAATTGCAATTTTTATCTCATCTTTTTGTGCTTTCACTTTCATCCCTCCTAAATTTAATTTTAAGAATCACCTTTACACCCACACCCTGATTACTTTCAATGGTTAATTCGGCACCAATATCCTGTGCCCTGTGACGAATATTCCTGAGTCCACTTCCGGTTATTTGTTCATCCATGTTAATCCCTTTGCCGTTATCTATTATTTCCAGATTGATTACATCACCTTTCCTCCAAAATTTGATATCGACATGTGTAGCTTCCGAGTGTTTCACTATATTTTGCAAAACTTCTTTAAGAATCAAATACATCTGTTTTTTGATGTGCAGGTCAACATCATAACCGGGTTCAAATAAATCTTCAGCTATATCGAGATCGTAGTTTATAAACTTTAACATACCGCCGATTGTGGAAGTCAGTTTTGAGATCATTTTTTCACCTTGTTCATTCTCCGGTTTGATGAACCATATTACATCATCAATAAGGCTTCTGACTTGTAACGACAATAATCTCAAACTCTGAAGTTCTATTTTAAAATCCTGCGAAATTTGTTCAGATCTGCTAAGTTCAAGACATTTATTGCCGATCAATGTAAGTTCTGTGTTTACCTCGTCATGAAGATTTCTGGATATTTCGGTCTTTATCAATTTCTCCTGCTCCAGCGACCGTGCCTGCGAAGCGATCTTCACTGCATCAATTGCCCTGATATTCCTGATCCTCATTGCATACAGGAAATATGCAAAAGCCCCCATAATGAAGAGAATGATAGTCTTGAACCACCATGTCATATAAAAAGGCGGGTTGATGATCAGCCGGACTGAAGCCCCTTTTTCATTCCATACACCATCGTTATTCGAAGCCTTCACCCTGAAGGTGTATTCACCGGGGTCAAGATTGGTGAAGTAAGCTTCCCTTTTGCTCCCGTTTTCGATCCAGAAATCGTCGAATCCCTCAAGCATATAGGCGTACTTGTTGCTGTCGGGATTAATAAAATTCAGCGCGGTGAACTCAAATGATATCAGATTATCCTTATAGTCAATCTCAATCTCATTAGCAACCTGAATTCCCGGCGTCAGTTTTACCTCGGTATTGAACTTCTTGAAGGCAGTAAGAGCAACCTGAGGTGGTGCCGGATTGATCGCTATCTCCTCCGGGCGGAAGGCAGTCAGCCCGTTAGTCCCGCCGAAGAGCATGATACCGTCACGGGTAAAAAGACTTCCACCGGAATTAAACTCCCTGCTGACCGTCCCGTCACCCGCATTGTACCTTTCAAATCTCCCGGAGGCTATTTCAAGTCTCGCCAAACCTTGATTTGTACTTGCCCAGAGATCCCCTTTACCATCGAACTGCAACTCCAGTATGTAGTCATTGGGGAGTCCATCCTTAACCCTGTAGTTTTTTGTCTCATTTGTTTTTGGATTGAGATATACGAGCCCGCCTCCATAAGTGCCAATCCAGAAATTTTTCTCATCGTCCACGGCCAGGGCCATCTGAGGATAGGCTGTGGTCTGTGTTGTGTCCTGATACTTCAACTGAAAACCGGTGAAGGTGTTTTTTAACTGATTGTGTCTAACTAATTTCTCAATCGCTCCGATCCACAACACGGAATCTGACTCCTGGTACCAGAACCGTGCGGACTGATTTCTAAATAAAGTATCCGATTTCAGACTGACCATTTTGTGTTTATCAATCTTCAGAATATTGATAAATCCGGCGTCACCTATCCAAAGGTTGCCTTTTCGGTCCTCAAACCCGGCATATACAAATGATGGCTCATTTGATTTGCCTTCCAAGGGTTCGTAAGGCTCAAATGCGGTTCTTGACCCGTTTAGCAAACCCGGCCTACCATCAAAAGGCAAAAACCAGATACGGCCTTTACTGTCCTCCAATAAATCCCCGGGACTTGTGGCGGGAAAAGTCATATACCCTGTTCCCGAATGAAATATGGAAACCTCTCCGGTTGATTTCTGTAAACACACCACACTTGTATCAGTACAAAACCAGATGTTGCCATTCGATTCCTCAAGCATGTCTCTGACAGGAGAATTACTGAGAGACGAGGTTAACTTATCAAGATTCTTGCCGTAGTCCGCCAAAGTCAGGTCGATACCCTTTATAAACCTGTCATAAAACCAGTAAATGTCCCGGAACTTCTTTTTGTTAGGGATCATCGAAACTCCATCAAGCCTCGTCGACAACCAAACATTCCCAATGCGGTCGGTGTAAGCAAAATTGTATGAGTCAACCCGGCTGGAGTTTGAACCCTTGTTACCATAGTGATAGAAAACAAACCGGTCAAGTTCTTCATTGAAGTAGTTTATTCCATTATCAGAGGTAACCCAAAATACTGAATCCCTTGATTCAGATGGATAGTGGATACGGTTATCGCTTATCGAATACTTTAACGGAAATTCCGGCGAATTGAAGTAATGAACAATATCATTCTCATCCTCTTCATTTAATCTAAACACACCGTAATTAAGAGTGACGATCCAAATGTACTTACCGGACTGATTAACAGGACTGAGGTAACCCTGGTTTTCTAACTGTACAACACCATGGTTTTTTGTTCGAAATGACCGGAAACTCGTGATTTCTGATTTAACAGGATCATAGACATAAAGTACCCCATTTCCGCCAAAATAAATTCGTCCTTTGTCATCATGATCTAAACGATAAAACGAATCATATTTTGCCGAATCAACCTCCGCGAGTCCCGTAATTATCTTTTTTGCAGTTTGTTTTTCAAGGTCTATCCTGTAAAGCCCGCTCGAATTAATCGTCCATCCTGTATCCCCGACGATGGTGAACCAGGTAATAGATGAAGGATCATGTTCAAGTACGACCTTTGTAATCGCGGTAGAAATATCGAACGCGTAAAGTTTTTCGCGGGTACAGTACCAGGCAACATCACGCTTACCGTCATAAACAACTTCGATAGAGGGGGAGTTATCACCAACAGAAAAATTCCGGAATGAATCGCTGTCGCGGTCATAAAGTGAAAGTCCCCCCGCGGAAGGCCTCAACCAAAGTCTTCCTTGCCTGTCGTCAAAGAAACCTCCAACCCAACTTGATTTTATTGAAGTGGAATCATTCGGATCATGCCTGTATACCTTAAATCGCGTGCCATCATATCTGTTTACTCCATCTTCTGTGGAAATCCAGATAAAACCATAGCGGTCTTCAAATATCTTCCCAACAGAACTCTGCGAGAGGCCATCTTCAATAGTGAAACGGGTAAATTTAAACGGGCAGTGCTGGGTGCGAATGTCGATTGCACCAAGCATTAAAAAGAGGAGTAATATTTTTAGGGCAGACCTGAATTTCCCTACAGAGTCCATTCTGGCTTCACCAATCAGTTATTAATAGTACACAATTGAAAAATTCAATTTGTGAATTGAATTTAAGAATTTTTATTTATAATACAATATGTTTCCATAAAAAAACAGGTCACCGTCCCCGGTGACCTGTTGTTGATCCCTGATTATTTCATTAGTATAAGTTTCTTTGTACTGATGAACGGTTCACCGCCATCATTTGAAGTCGCTATGATCCGGTAGAGGTAGATTCCGCTCGCAAGTTCAGGAATCTCCAACCGTATTTCATAGTACCCCGCATTTTTATCTTCACTCAACAATTCAGCTATCTCTTCACCCTGCAGAGTGTACAGTTGTATCCTGACCCTGGAGTCCTTAGGAATGGCAAACCGTATCACGGTACTTGGGTTGAATGGATTGGGATAGTTTTGATACAGCGCGAACTCTTTCGGCATCTCACCGGTGAATTCTTTTATACCTGTTAGTGTGAAAATAGTGGCCAAATTGCTCATAACGGAAAGGGTGTCCGCGTTGTACGCGATCACTCCGTAGCTGTAATACGATGTATCTGTAACTGTACTATCTATAAATTCAGTAACATCAACACCTACAGTATCTATTCGCAGAAGTGAAGCCGTACTCGTAGAATCACCCGTTTTCCTCAGGATGATGAATCCAAGCTCATTATCCGAGTTATCTGTCCATGAAAGAGTAACTCTTTTTACAGCGGTTGCGCTTGCCGTTAATGCTGTTGGTGATGCTATCGGTTTCTTTTTGGTTGTCAAGTTCCAAACAATGGAATAAATACCCGTTCCACCGATGTTCTGCGCCCTCACTCTCCAATAGTATTTGGTCTTGTAGTTCAACGAGTCAGTTGTCAGCGTTTTAGTCGTATCAGTCAACATTGAATCAAGTAAAACTATATTGGTAAAGTTAAGATCACTCGCCACCTGCAAATGGTACTTTTCTGCTCCTGCAATGCTGTTCCACTTGAATACAGGTTTGATCGAAATATCCACTGCATTATTTGCAGGAAGTGACAGTACAACCTGAGATGGTACAGCGATTATTGTCGTAAATCTGCTCCAATCGGTGAATTCACCCCAACCCGCTTCATTCTTTGCACTTATTCTCCAGTAGTAATCAGTCAGGTTCTGAAGTGATGCAACAATCTTTGTTGTATCAGTCAGTAATGTATCAAGTACAACGAATGTGCCTGAAGTGGTGTCAACCTTAAGTTCAAACCGGTATCGCTGAATAGTCTCCAATCTGTCGATTGCTTTTGTCCAGTTGAACAAAGTGTTACTTATCGGAACATTTACTGCATTGTTCTCCGGAGTCACAAGTGTAACAACGGTTGGAGTTCCAAGAGTCTTGAAGTTCCACACAGATGATGTATCACTAACTCCGCCGATATTCTTTGCACTTACTCTCCAGTAATAAGAGGTAAGTGGTGACAATTGTGGAAGAGTTTTTAGGGTATCCACTATCGTTGTATCCTT
>CAYSJM010000121.1:0-3379 GCA_964431385.1 uncultured Ignavibacteriaceae bacterium
CCGAACGACGCGCTTGTGCCACGGCTCAGCAGCTGGATCATGCGGAAATCGTTCAGCGGGGTCGCCGTGGCGTAGGTGCTCCACGGGATCGCTGACGATATCGTTGTGACGTTGTAGCTCTGCTCATGCACGATCTGGCCCAGGCTGTTCTGCGCCTCGTATCGCCCGAACGCCAGCGCCTGCCAGATCAAGAACTCGATCCGGTTCAGGCGCCGCTCCAACAGCCGCAAGGTCAGATTAGTCATGTGCTCCGTTAGGTCGAGGGGGCTTGAGCAGGTTGCGGGCTGCACACCGCGGGTCAGCAGTTCCTCGTCGATGTTGTCGAACTCGCCCCAATAGCCGGGCGCAACCTCGCAGTTGCGGCCGAAGGGATTGAGACGGTCAGCGGTCTGACGGGCCGGCTTGCCCAGGCCGCGCCAGGCTTGCAGCCCGCGGAAGATGTCAGGCTGGTTGTAGATGATGCGGTCAGCGTCCGAATTGCGGAACGGCATGATGTCCAGGCCAAGCCTGCCTTCCATGTACCGCGGCATCAAGTCACGCTGAAGCTGCATCAGTTCTGCGTTTGTCGGGTACGAACACCCGTGAACAGTTGCTGGCATGATCGTACCTCCTTACACCAGTTTCCAGACGCCGGGGCCAGCCACAGCGCCTTCCATCATCCGGCCGAACGCGGGGTTGCCCAGCGCCGCGGCCAGATTGCCGAAGGTATCGGAGACGTTGAACGTCCCTTCGTAGTACACGTTGGTCGTGAACGGGGTGCAGCCCGTCTGCATGAACGTGTTGCCAATGTTGGTCACGCGGCCGTTGGCGTCGGTCGTGGTCGTGAACTTGAGCACGCCGCGGGGGTACTGCAAGCCGTTGGTCGCGTCCGGGTCGTACGCGGCCCACTTGCCATCCTCGTCGCGCTGGGCCATGATCGTACCTGCCAGCAGGTCGAGATTGGCCGCTGGCACAACCTCGAAATGGCAGCACGGCCCGCACGAATACACACACTCAAGCTGCTCGAAGCAGGGCTCGTTGCAGCAGTCGGGGCAGTCGGGGCAATTCGCCATCGGTTACTCCATCCCCGCGTAGGATTTCATGCGCGCCAGGGTTGCGGGGTCGATCCCTGCGCCGTTGGCCGGGCTGCTGAACCCGGCTTGGCTCATGCCGGCCGCCTTGATCGAAGTGCGCTGCCCGCTGGCAGGGCGCGCCTCGATCATTCTGCGGATTGCAGCGGCGGTGTCCGATCCGCTCTTGCCGCTGGCGCGGGCCTTGACCAGCGCCTCCATGACCGCGGGCTTTTCCGCGGGCGTCAGGCGCTTGGCTGACACCTGCTTGCTCAGCCAGTCGTTATCGGCTTGCCGGGCCAGCTTGGCGCGCAGACGGGCGTTTTCGCGGCGCAGGGCCGCGGCACTCTTGGCAACGACCGGCTCGGCGTCGGCGTCGGCTTCGTCCACAGCCTCGATCAGCGCGTCAACCGCGTCGCCAACCTCGGCCGCGTCGCAGTCGGTACACTCGGCGTCGCCGGTGGCGATGTCCGCGCCTTCGTCCAGCGCGTCCTCAACAACGTCCGCGGCCTCGCTCGCGGGGATGTCAAGCTCCGCTGACAATTCCTCGATGAAGCGCGCGAAGAATGCTTGCAATCTTTCGATTACATCCATGCTCGTATCTCCTTGCACGTGATATACCTGATCAAACAATTTGCGCCGCTCCGGCTCCAGGCTGTCTCTCAGCGCTTTGAGACGGGGTAGCGCAATGGCGTAGGTGTTGGCTGGCTCCTGACCGTCGCTCAGCACCATTAGGCTGATCTCGCCAATCAGCCATTGCTCAATCTCGCCAGTCTGAGCGTTGAGCATCAGACTGGCGGGAACAACGCCGGTAGACGCGTACGCGTTACCGGCCAGCGATGCCTGCCATGTGCGGCGGGCTGTCGGTTCGGCCATGTCCAGCATGACCGTTTGCCACACGCCCAGATCATCCACCCATCTGTCCGCCGATTTACCGATGGGCGTCGGGGCCTCGCCCATCTCCGCGCCGTGGTAGAAGAAAACCGGTGGCGTGGGGATCACGTCATGCAGGAACTCGGTATCGGGGGTGAAATACTGGCCGTGCGCGTCGCGTCCGTTGTTGGGGCCCCAGAACGGCGCGATCAGGACGTCCAGGACGCCAGGCTGCGCCTGCGGCTGAACAGCCTTGATGCCATGCACTCGCGCAAGGCTGCGGGAAAGCTGAACCGATAGATCAGGCATTACACACCTCGGACAGGCAGACCGAGCCGCTTGTCCATGACCGCCATTTGGTCATCCGTGAACCAACCAACCGCGGCCAGGCTGGCGACCTCGGTCGCGGAAATTGGGAAGCCGTCGCCGTCGCCAAGATCAAGCAACGGGGTGAACCGCTCGGCGTCATCTCCGAAATTCGCCAGGACGATGGGACGGAACACATCACGGCGCACCTGATCGCCCAGCCAGTTGCGAACTGTCAGGATCATCAAGCCCAGGATGTCCTGATGCACCTCGGCCGCCGCGCGGGCTTGGTGCTGGCCCTCGCCGGTCGCCAAGTGCTGTTTGAGGATGGATCGCCGGATGGCGTTGTCTGCCCAGTCCAGTCCGGCGAAAAAGACCGCGCCCGACTCGCTCACGTTGATCGTGTTGACCTGCGAGCCGTAGGGCAACGCAATAGCCGATGCATTGCGAAACTGCATCAGCGCGGCTAACAACTGGTCGGTTGGGCGCTCGATAGTCTGCGATCCATCCGGGTTGGTGATGCAAATGTCCTGCGCGCCCTCGGCGGTCGTGCCCCAGATGGACGGCTGCGCGAACCTGGCAAACCACGTCACCATCTCGTTGATGATCTGTTGCTTGGCCCACCAAGGTGCGTAGGCTGCTCGAAGAAGCGATTTGCCGCGCGGGTCACTGCCTGCCGCCTGCCAGGCCAGCAACAATGCCTTGCTGCGCGGCATCACGTTGTCCAACACCTGCCCGTCATGGATCGGCATCATCGCGCCAACTGGGAACCGTTCATGCAGCATTGTTGGGGCGATGCCGTGAACCTGGTTGAAACCATCGACAACTAGGGAATATTGGCGCAGGTCGGCAACCCGGATATCTGATATCAGCCAGGCGTCGCCGGTCGCCTCGAAAATTAATTCGCCCAGCGCGGTGCCGTAGGCCAGCGCTTGGCGCACCAGCACCCGGAGCGTGTCTTGCAGGGAGATGGACAAGCCGCCCATCATCTTGCGAACGAAGTCGGCGATTAGCACCGCGGTGCTGTAGTCCGGGTCGTCGGGCGGCAAGGCGGCGTCCACCACGGGCGGGGTGGCGACGGCGGCGTAGACGATCACATCAAGCGACGCGGCAACCTCGCTATCGGTCAACATCTGGTCATAGATGTCGAT
>CAYSJM010000121.1:3479-5798 GCA_964431385.1 uncultured Ignavibacteriaceae bacterium
AGCCAGCCCACCACGGCCATAATCAGGGCAACCCACGCCAAACCGGGAACTCGAATGTTCTGCATGATCACCTATCCAGATCAAGCGCGCCGGCCAGGGCCAGCACGGCGAAAGCGACGCCCAGCGCGCCGCCAAAGGAAACGACCTCGGTGACGGATACCCCGTCAGACAACACGAATAGCGGGGACAACGCCAGCCAGAACCAGAACGCCGCGCATACTGAGCATTGCAGCGGCGTCCCAACGGCTTGCCGAACGCGGGCGATGATGCCCAACGGCCCATCCTTGCGAGTCGCGATGATGGCGAATGCCCCGATGGCAAATCCGACAAGCAACGTCATCATGCCCACGCCTCACGCAGCATGACGATTGCGCCGTAGGTCGCGGTCAGCGCCACGGCCAATACGCCAGCCGTGAACATGGCGCTTGTCAGGCCGTTTGGCGCTGGGGAGATCAGCAACGCCAAGAACCCCGCCGCGCCTTGCACCGCGACAGCAGCGCCCAGCCCTGCGGCCAGCGGCGCGGCCACGTTCCGCGGTCGTTGCCGCCAGAACAGCAGCGCCCACGCGACGCCGGAGACCAGCATCACGGGGTACAGGGCAAAGCGCAGCATGGCCCAGGTGTCCACTAGATCAACCTCCACGTCACGAACAACAGCAGGATCAGCATTGCCGCCATAACGACCGCGCCGACAACCAGATATTGCCGGTCAATGTGCGGGTTGTGCATTTGCCGCAGGTCACGCTCTACCACGGCCAATCGTTCCTCAAGCCGGTCGAGGCTGTGCTGCATCTGGCGTTGCGTGTCCTGAATGTCTTCCACGCGTGCGTCCATGTTCCGCAGCACGTCAGCCTGTTGATCGCTGTCGCGCCTGCTCAGTTGCGGCGCTTGCACCTCGCCGAATTGCGCCGCCCGGTTCAGCGCCACCTGATACGCCGTCCGCAACGACAGCCCGGCAGCAAGCTGTGTCAATAGTTCAACGTCAAATTCAATTGCGGCTCGGTCGCTCACCGATGTCTGCATGGTGATGGTGTCGATACCAGACGCGGGCAGCGCATCGGCGAAACTTTGCGCTGCTTGCTGGCCGCCAACGGGCCGAAGGCTGCTCCAACAGGTGGCGATGATTGCCGTTTTCACGCGGCGGCTGCTCAGTTGCGCCGCCAGCCATTGCGGATCAATTCGCCCGTCCTGGGTCAGCAGACTTCCCGCTTCGCCGTGGCCGATCCACAGCACGGCGTCATACTGCTCCATGCTGAGCATCCTGGCAACCCGCGCCGCTGTTGCGTCCGTCACAACCCGCATTGTCACGCCCGGCGCTTCCTGGATGCGGGCCAGTTCCTCGCTTGACGCGAGTCTCGGCAGATTCGGCGGCGCTGCAACGACGGCGAGAACATTCATGCGGTGAAAACAAAACACGGCGACGCGCTGACGGGATGTCAGAGTGTCGCCGTGTGTCCTTCTGCGGCTGGAGTTGTGCTTAGGCTCAGTGTACCACGACCGCGCGCTGCTGTCAATATCCCGCGCGGGTCTCGGTCACGTGCCATTCCTGATAGTCGCCCGAAAAGCCCACGTCCAGCCGGCCGCGCTTGATCCGCTCAATCTGGCGCTGGTTGTCGCACAGCCAAGCAATCATGCGCGCCACGCGGCCGGAAACGATGCGCTGCTCTTGGCCAGGCAGCAGCACGGCAATTGTTAGCTCAGTAGGGCGGGGGGCTGGGCTCATGCTGCGTTAGCTCCCCATCCCCGGCAGTCGGGGCCGTTGGTTCAGCCCGACGCGCGGCGCAGGCGGTGCTGCAACGCGCGGCTGGCTCGATCTCGCAGGTGCTGGCGGTGCAATGCCCGCGCTGTACAGCGCATAGCGCAGCGCGTCCATCGCGTGATCGTTTGCCTTCTCCGGTGCGTCCAGCCGGGTGCCGTCGCTGCGCTCGCGCCACACGTAGGACAGCAGCTCAGACCGGACGTTGGCGCACTCCGGGTCAATCGTCAAGCGCGGGCGTCCATCACCCTGCACGGCCAGCCGCGCCTGCACGTGACGAATACCGCCCAGCACATCGTTTTTCGCGGGCTGGACGGGTAGGCCCGATGCTCGCAGGTCTGCAATCAGGCCGGCCGCGGACGGGTCGGCATAGAACATGCTGACGCCGTGCCGACGTTGCAGCGCCAGGGCTTGCAGAACGAAGTCTGCTTGCAGCACCCGGCGCTGGTAGTACTCCTCGATCACGTGCGCGCGGTCGTCGCCGTCCAGACCGACAACGAGCAGCACCGCGGGGTTGGTGTAGCCCTCGTCGATCCCGGCGATTACCCGCGCCCACGGGCCGTG
>CAYSJM010000122.1:0-5761 GCA_964431385.1 uncultured Ignavibacteriaceae bacterium
TATATTTGTAATCTAAATTTTTGTGTGCCGGGATGGCGGAATAGGTAGACGCACAGGACTTAAAATCCTGTGGGAGATTCTCCCGTGCCGGTTCGACCCCGGCTCTCGGTACCATTAATTTAATTGGGAGTTTTATCGGGTTCTTAGCTCAGTTGGCTAGAGCGTCTGTTTGACGTACAGAAGGTCACAGGTTCGACTCCTGTAGAACCCACATTCACCGTCAAACGCGGTAATATTGCAGTGATTATTTTACAACTTTTGAAAGGTATCATTTAAAATTTGATACAAGATAACAATTCAAATTCCAAAGAACCAAAAGATTCCGTAAGGATTAACGAGGAGATTCGTGTCCCTCAGGTTCGGGTAATAGATTCAGACGGCGGGCAATTAGGAGTAATGGAAACCAAAGCAGCTATTGCTGTGGCGAGAAGTAAAGAGTTGGACCTCGTAGAGATCGCTCCAAAAGCTGACCCACCGGTTTGTAAAATAATCAATTTCGGCAAGTTTAAATACGAGAAGCAAAAACGGGAGAAAACCCAGCGCAAAAATCAAGTGGTACAGATACTCAAAGAGATAAGGTTCCATCCGAATACCGATTCTCACGATTTCGAATTCAAGACAAAGCATGCAATTAACTTCCTTGAAGAAGGAAACAAAGTTAAGGTGTCAGTAATGTTCAAAGGTCGCGAAATGGCTTATACACAGCTTGGAGAGACATTGTTGAACAAGTTTGTCGAAAGAATTACAGATATCGCTAAAGTAGAATCTCCAATTAAATTGGAGGGACGAAATATGAATGTTATCGTTGTACCGGTAAAAAACAAATCAAAAAAGAAATAAATTCGGGACAGCAATGCCAAAAATGAAAACCAACCGCGGAGCGCGGAAGACCTTCAAAGAGACTGCATCGGGCGGTTTCAAGCGTAAGAAAGCTTACAGAAGCCATATTCTTACTTCAAAAACAACAAAGCGGAAGAGACATCTCAGAAAAGGTACGATGGTTACCGATTCAGATGCTCCGAAGATTAAAAGAATGTTGCAATAGGAAGGATGAAAGAATATGCCAAGGTCACAAAATAATGTAGCTTCACATCACAGAAGAAAAAAGATCCTCAAACTTGCAAAAGGATATTGGGGTTCGAGAAAAAATGTTTACACTATTGCGAAAAACCATGTTGAAAAAGGTTTAACACACGCTTATGTAGGTAGAAAGTTAAAGAAACGCGAATACAGAAGACTCTGGATCGCGAGAATAAATGCCGGAGCAAGACTCCACGGTTTAAATTATTCTACTTTTATTTCCGGATTGAGCAAAAAAGGTGTTGCAATCAATCGTAAAGTTCTTGCCAATCTTGCAGCTGAAAATCCGCAGGTGTTCGCAGAACTGGCGAATCTGGTTAAAAGCTAACTTAAAAATAATGTTTTACACCCTCTTTCTCGGAAATTATCCGATTAAGAGGGTTTTTTTATTTAAACCTAAAGTGCCTAAAAATGTTAAATAAAATTAATGACGCCAAAGAACGGTTCACTTCAGATATGGTGGAAGTGAAGACTCCCAAAAGCCTCGAAGAATTAAGAATTAAATATCTTGGAAGGAACGGGCTTGTCTCGGTTTTATTCGAGGAGTTTAAGAAAGTATCACCCGAAGAAAAGAGGGTCCTAGGAAAAGAACTCAATATCCTTCGCCAGGAATTACAGTCGAAATTTGATGAAATTAAAGAATCGATTGAAAACGAATCAAAACTAAATGCACCTAAAATTGATTTAACCCTTCCCGGCAGGCAAATAGCTGCGGGTTCAGGGCACCTTGTCGCCGAGACCATGATGGAAATCATTTCCATTTTTAAGAAAATTGGTTTTTCCGTTATAACTGGTCCGGAGATTGAATCGGATAAAAATAATTTTGAAGCACTCAATTTTCCTGCTGATCATCCCGCGAGAGATATGCAGGATACTTTCTTCATCAACAAAGATTTTGTGCTCAGAACGCACACAACGCCCGTTCAGGTAAGGATAATGGAGAATCAGGCACCTCCAATCAGGGCTATAATGCCGGGCAGAGTTTACAGAAATGAAGCCATAAACGCCAGAAGTTATTGTATGTTCCACCAGGTGGATGGTATCTATGTTGATGAAAAAGTGACTTTTGCAGAATTGAAGGGGACTTTGGTTCACTTTGCAAGAGAGTATTACGGGAGCAGCGTTCAATATAAATTTAGACCAAGCTTTTTTCCGTTTACTGAACCGAGTGCAGAAATGGATATCACATGTTTTATTTGTGGCGGTAAAGGGTGCCGTGTTTGCAAGCATAGTGGTTGGCTCGAGATTCTCGGCTGCGGAATGGTAGATCCAAATGTATTTAAACATGTTGGGTACGACCCCGAAAAAGTAACGGGTTATGCTTTTGGAATGGGAATCGAAAGAATCTCAATGTTAAAGCACGATATCAATGACATTCGGCTTCTTTACGAAAATGATGTTAGATTCTTGAAACAATTTTAGATGGTGATGAAGTGAAAATAGTTTTAAGTTGGTTGAACGAATTTATCGACCTCTCAGAAATTAGCGTTGAAAAATTGACTTACGAACTCACTATGGCGGGTTTGGAAGTTGAAAATGTTACCGATTATAATAAGGTTTTCGACAAATTTATTGTCGGCGAAGTAGTTGAAAAAATAAAACATCCAAATGCAGACAAACTTTCTGTCTGCAAAGTAAACACCGGATCAGAGACACTTCAAATAGTTTGTGGTGCCCCAAATGTTGCCGCCGGTCAAAAAGTACCCGTAGCACTTGAGGGAGCTAAAATACCGGATGCTGATTTTGTTATTAAATCAACAAAACTTCGTGGTCAGTTATCACAAGGAATGATCTGTTCTGAATCGGAACTTGGATTATCCAACGATCACTCGGGTATAATGGTTTTATCTGCAGAGACGGAGGTTGGGATTCCGGTTGCAAAAGCGATAGGTTATGATGATGTGGTTTTTGAGATTGGAATTACCCCAAACCGTCCGGATGCGTTAAGTCATATCGGTGTTGCCCGTGATTTGGCAGCTCTTTTTAACAGACCACTGAAGAAAAAGGAGATTTCTGCCACAAGAGAGAAAGAGTCGATTTCTGATATTGCACAAATTGTTATTGAAGACCAAATAAACTGCCCAAGATACTCAGCCGTGGTTGTTAAAGAGTGTAAAATCGGTGATTCGCCTGGTTGGATGAAAAATCGACTGAAAATGGCTGGAATGCGTCCGATTAACAACATTGTGGATATTACAAACTACATAATGCTTGAACTCGGACAGCCTTTGCATGCGTTTGATCTCGACAACTTGAGTGGTAAAAAGATTATCGTAAAAAAATCTTCTGAAGGTAAAAAATTCAAAACTCTTGATTCTGTCGAGCGGACTCTCAAAGATTCAGTTTTAATGATTTGTGATGCTGAAAAGGAAGTGGCAATAGCTGGAATTATGGGAGGTGAAAACTCAGAAGTCAGCCCTTCATCAGAAAATATCCTGATTGAAAGTGCCTGGTTTAACCCCACAAGCGTAAGAAAATCGGCAAGATATTTTGGACTTTCTACCGAAGCTTCATATCGTTTTGAAAGAGGAACGAACCACAGCGGCACTATGTACGCCGCACTTCGAGCCGCGGAACTGATGGCGGATTATGCAGGTGGCAAAATACTCTCCGGTGAACTTGATATCGTTTCTGATGATTTGATAACTTTGAAAGTTGAACTTCGCTTTTCGCAGATAGAACGGATTTTAGGATATCATGTGCCCGACAGCGATGTGGTGCAGATACTCAGAAACCTTGATTTTTCTATCGAATCAGTCGACAATCAAAAAGTAACTGTGGTTGTTCCGGGTTTTAGACCTGATATCGACAGAGAAATCGATTTGATTGAAGAAGTTGCACGAATTTATGGGTATGATAAAATCCCGACCGTTCACAGGGTAACTTCGCCACTTGAATCTTCAGTTGATGACCTTGAATTACTAAATAAACTCCGCCAAATTCTGACTGGCTATGGCTTTAATGAGATAATGAATAATTCGCTTCAACCGATGACAATCTCTGCTGAAATCGGAGATCCGGTACCTGTGTTAAATCCGTTAAATGCCGAAATGGCGGTTTTGAGGAATTCTCTTATTCCCGGCGGATTATATACAGTAAGAAATAACCTGAACATCGGTGAAAAAGATTTGATGCTTTTTGAGACTGGGCACACCTTTCTTAAAACCTCAGATGAAATAAAATCGTTTGATGATTTTGTTGAAAGGAGTGTTGTTTCATTCCTTATCACCGGGCGTGCTTCGCAAAAAAACTGGAGTAGCAGTGAGCGATTCTTCGATTTTTACGACTTGAAGGGTTACTTTAAGTCACTACTTGAATCATTCATGCATACAAGCAAATTAGTACATGTTTTCAACTCTGAACCCAAAGGAATTTTTGAGTATTCCATTGAGGTTTATGCCGGAGAAGAGAAGTTGGGTGTGCTTGGCAAGGTATCCGAACAATTTTGTTCAAAATTTGATATCAGTCAAGTTGTGTTTTCTGCTGAATTATTCGTAAATTGCATTAAAAGAAATACGGATAAGGTTAAGAAGTATGTACCTCTTCTCAAATATCCTAAAATTGTAAGAGATTTTTCATTTATTTTCGATTCGAATATAAATTATAGAGAAATTTCTGAGTTTATCAGGAAAAATTCTTCATCACTACTGAAAAAGATTGATCTTTTTGACCTTTACGAAAATGAAAGCGTTATCGGATCGGGAAAGAGGAGTCTGGCTTTCACTCTCGAATTTTTTGAGAATGACAGAACTCTGACAGAAGAAGAAGTGGAGAAGGAATTTTCAGGATTAATAAATAAAATAACGAAACAATTCAACGCAGTTTTACGAGGAAACTGATTGAGTGATTTAACCAAAATTGATGTTTTATTTAGCGATTTAGATTCTTTACAAGTTCTTGTAAAGACTCTGATTTCTGACCATAACCGTGCGGTAGAGGAGCGAAATGCTCTCGAATCACGATTAACAAAAGTGCTTGAAGAGAACAAAAATCTGAGAAAACAGATTTCTGAATTTGAAAAAGAAAATGATTCTCTCAAAACCGGAACTTTTGCTGCTCAACTTTCATTATTTAATGAAATGAGCGATCATGAAAAGGATATTTTGGTACAAAAAATAAATGATCTGATTGTTCGAATCAACAAACATCTGATCAACTTATAGTTACCGGTACTGCGGACTACACGATGAGCGACAAAAAGAAGCTAAAAATTAAAATATTTGATAAAGAATATTCTTTATTAGTAGATAATGAGGATCTCGCAAGAGATCTTGCTAAATATGTAGATCAAATTATGGAAGAAACGAGGCAGGAATTGCCCAATCAACCGATGCAAACAGTTGCGGTAATTGCTGCACTGAATATTGCGTATGATCTGTTTATTGAGAGAGATAAAAATAAAGAATTTACCTCAAAAGCTTCAGACAAAATAAAAGGTTTAAAACTCCTCTTAGAATCCCGCTCTATACAAAGTCCGTCGTAATTTTTTTCCGTCCGGCCGGTTGATGACACACATAAAAAGAACCATATGTAAAAATCATGGGACTCGGACTCCAAAGGCGTATTGCAGGCCTCATTCTGACTTGTCGGAACCACATCCGTGTGGCAGTGGAAGCAAAAAGCTCAGGGTCGTTACCCAATATGTCGTTAAAGGGTTCTTTTCCTTGACTGACATTGCCGG
>CAYSJM010000123.1:0-5687 GCA_964431385.1 uncultured Ignavibacteriaceae bacterium
GCAGCGATAATCACATCAGCTTCTACCTCATGCTGCTCACCACGATAATCAAATTTAACACCGGAGACTGCATCGCCATTGAAGAGAAGTCCATTAACATACGCTCTGGTGAGTATCTCCGCACCGGCATTCGCTGCGGTTTTTGCGAGTTCATAATCAAAAACTCTTCTTTCGAGAACAAAACCTTCCTCGGGAAGTGGAAGCACAACTTCGGTACCGTCAGGAGCATTCATCGAAAATTTAGTAATGTGTGAAGCTATCCATTTTTCATCCGGCTCAATAAACTCTTCAACACCTTTGCGACTGATTGCCTCACCACACCTCACGGGGTATCCAATATCTCTGTCTTTTTCCAGAACAAGCACCGAAACACCCTTTTCTGCCGCATATCTCGCTGCCATGGAACCCGCAGGACCACCACCAACCACCACAACATCATAATATCTTTTCATCGTTTAACCACCCCTTCCCGCCTGAATTCTATCACTTCAATCGGACAGCTCCAAATACATTTTGAACAGTTGGTACATTTTGGATCAATAATAAAAATCTCCGCTTCCTTCAATTCAATGGCATCTTCAGGACATACACCCACACAACACCCGCAAAAATCACATTTATCGGGCAATATATCGATCATCAACTTGCCGGTTTTCGCCATTCTGTACTTTTCTTGTTCTGACATGATTCCTTTTTATGAGTACCTGAGTACTTGAGTACTTGAGTGAGTTAATAAAATTTTTGTTTAGAACCAGTTTGAGGGATTAATGTTTTGTTTCCCTTTCCAGATTTCGAAATGGAAAATATAACCCTCAAGGCTTTTACCGACACTTCCTATTACCATACCTCCCGAGATTCTCTTTCCTTCTCTAACGGAAATGTTGCTCAAATGTCCGTAAACAGTACGATATCCCTCGGTATGTGTGATAATTACAACGCTTCCATATCCGGGGAGCCATTCGATAGCAGAGACGATGCCGTCGGCAACACATTTAACAGTTTGGGATCCCTCCACTTTGAAGTCGATTCCATAATTTACAGTAACGGTATTAAGTTCTTCATTTTTATTTTCGCCAAAGCCCCTGAATATTTTTGCTGAAGATACGGGTTTTAGAAGATTCCCTTTTAATGATGAAAAAGCTTTCCCTGTAACCACTTGTTCTTCAAAATCTTCTACGGCTGTGCCCCCAACAAATTCATCATCTGATTCTTCTTCAGCCCCTTTTATATCGGGTTTTTTATTTTTATTGTTTTCGGCAGTTTTTTCAACTGTTTTGTCACTCTTTTTATCTGAAGGTTTGGGAGTGTTTTTGTTTTTTGTTTTGTTTTTTTTCGCTTTTTCTTCTTTGGCTATCAACTGATCAATAATGGAGCCGATTTTCTTTTCCGACTGTTTTTTAGCTTCAAGTTCTTTTTTTAATGCATCTTTATTTTTACCAATTTTTTGAAGCATTATTTTTTCATCTTCGATGCTTTCTTTCAGAGCACCCTCTTCCCCCTTTTTCAGGGCGATTATTTTTTCTTTCTCTTTTTTCTCGTTTTCTAAAGATATTTTGGCAGTCCGAAGGTTTTCAATCGTCGATTTTAGATCATCCAAAACACGGGATCCTCTCTCTGTGAATACCTTAAAATATCTGTGTCGTCGCAGGGCTTCATCGAGTGATGATGAGTTCAGGATATAGAGCCATTTGTTTTTTATCAGTCCTTTATAAACAGCAACAACATAACGGGCATAAAAAGCCTTCAATTCGTATATCTGAGAATCAAGGAATTTTATTTCATTCTCAAGTTTACTTATCTGATTAGACTTTTTCTCCTCCTCTGCCTGAAGTCCGTTTACAAGTTTGTTCAGGAGGAAAACCTGCCGATTGAATTTTTCGATCAACTCATAGGTTTTCTTCTCCTCACCCGATGCCTTCTTCAACTCATCCTTAATAGATTCGATCTCTTTTTTCAGAGAAGCGAGCTCATCCTTCTTCTTTTTGATATCAGGTTGCTGATTGTGACCGTCAAACAAAATGAGTGAGAACAGCACAAAAATTATTAAAAACGGAGGAAAGAAGGAGTATTTTTTCATTTTTCCGGATTAAAATCAGTACTCTATTACTGTTGCATCAGCCGGTGGAAGAAATTCAATAATCCAGTCTTTATTTGCTTGCATACTTTGGTAAGTCAGTTGAAGTGACTGCTTCAACTTTGGTGCATTCACTTCAATGCTTTTAGGGAGTAAAACACCTTCGACTTTTTGGAAATCGGAGTATTTTGCTTCGACTAAAATTTCCCCTTTTTTAGTTTTTACTACATAATATTCAGTTGCAAGACCATCAAGTTTAATTTTGTAAGAAACCAAATTTCCGGAAAGGCTGTCAGCGTAGGTGATATTAAAATATCCCTTGTTAAACTTAAATTCT
This sequence comes from uncultured Ignavibacteriaceae bacterium, assembly GCA_964431385.1. GTDB lineage: Bacteria > Bacteroidota > Ignavibacteria > Ignavibacteriales > Ignavibacteriaceae > UTCHB3. The sequence goes on from CAYSJM010000123.1 coordinate 2,412, forward strand.
GTGGGTTGGGTATATAGCCTTTTCGTCAGATTAACAGTACCGGCGAAAGCATCTCTTATATCATCAAATCCGAGGTCCACTTTAAAAATATTCCTAAGGGCGATGTTATCAACACTTCCTTTATAGAGGTTATTGTTCAATGCTTCGTAGAATTTAAACTCTTTTTCGGTCAGGAGGACATTGGCGAGTTCGATACCGAAAGGCCCGTAAACATTCACATTGAGTGAGTCGGGTCTTTTTAATATTGATTGGAAAAATGCAGAATTATCCATTTCAGTGGTCTGAACATGCATTTCACCTTTTCCGTTGAATGACCTGATTTTCCGTCTGTTGGCTTCCATTTTTTTAATTAATCGTTCGGGCTTTATGTTGCCGTCGATGATTTCAGTATCTTCATCACCTGACTCGGCAACGGTTGCACATCCTTGCCAAATGAACGATAACGGGATTATAAAGAACATAAAAAACAAAAACTTTTTCAAAGTTCGCCTCTTTCAATTTTTCTTTTGATTGATTCACTCTCTTTTTTAATTTCAAGAGCTTTTTTCCAGTAGTTTATGGCTCCTTCTTTGTCTCCAAGTTTGGAAAGGACATCACCCAGGTGGTCAAGAAGTTCATGATTTCCACCATCCATTTTTAATGCTTTTTCGATGTAAACTTTTGCCGAGTCATAATTACCCAATTTAAACTGCACCCAACCGTAAGTGTCAAGATAAGACGGGCTTTCGGGGTCGATCTCCAAAGCCATGCTCGCAAGGATTAATGCTTCTTCTAATCTGGTCCCTCTTTTTGCCAGGGAATATGCAAAATTGTTGGCGGCAAGTGCATTTTTAGGATCAAGTTTTAGCGACAATGAATAAAGACTGTCACTTTTTTCATGAACCCCGGAACCATCATAAACAATTGCAAGCGAATTAAGCAATTCCACATTTACCGGTTCTATTGCCAAAGCCTTTTCATAATATTTTATTGCGAGATCATCTTTTTTTAATCGGGAAAGAGTAAAAGCGTACGCAGAGTTCACATTCAGGTCTTTGGGATTTAATATCGTTGCCTTATATAAATATGGCTCCGAAACGGCATAATCACCCATCAAAGCGTAAGAAAGTCCCAGAAGGAAATTGACAACAAAATCTTCTGAAAAATTGTTGTGAGCAATTCCGAGGACAAATGCCGACTCTTTATATCGTTTTGCATCGTATAAAACACCACCAATTCGTTGCCAAAGCTGGAGATAGAGGAAAGAGTCACCCATAATTTTCCCAAATCTTTCATCCGCTTTCAGACTGTCTTTTTCCAGAATTGCCAGTGCACCTTTGTAAAAATTTGTAATCCAGAATACGGTATCTTTTTCAACGACTGTAAAGATTGAGTCAGATATTTTAAGGAGCTCATTTTCCTTCAAACCCTGTTCAAAATAAAGCACACCGATATTTAATTTATACTCCAAATTAACGGAGGGGTCTTTTATGAGCCTGATGTAGGGATCAGCCGCCGCGATATAATTTTTTTGTTCCGTATAGATGCCTGCTTTTGCTTCTAATGCTGCAATTTTGTCAGGGAAAAGTTGCAAAATCTGATCAATATGTTCAAGGGCTTTTTCATATTTTTTCAACTTCATGTAATAGCTGACCAAAATTTCCCTTAGCTCGATACTTGAAGGATTAAATTGCAAAAACTCTTCCAGTACCTCCGTTGATTTCTCTTTATTTCCCGTTTTATCATAAAGATCAGCGAGTTTTATATACGCATTCCAATCTTCGGGTTCTTCCTCTAAAATTCGATTATAGACCTCAATGGCAGAAAGGGGCTTCGATTTTTCATAAATATTAGCAAGCCGATAGAGACTATTGTAGTCAGAAGGATTTTTTTGTAATAATTCTTGCAGCACAATTGCCGCTGAGTCGGGTTGCCTTCCAGAGAGATAAATATCGGAAAGGAGATAATAATAGTCACCGGTTGAAGCATCCTTTTTGACTGCATCCCTTGCGTATGGAAGTGCTTGAGCCAATTTGCCCAAATAAAAATAACTTTTTGCTATCGAAAAACTTATTCCCGGTGCGGGATCATATTCAAAAGCCTTTAAAAAGGAGTTGACGGCGAGATAATAGTCGCCCCTCGCCTCATGACCCGCCCCGATGATAAAATTCTCAAGGGCATCCTTCGGTGAAATTTCATTAACAACCGTTAACGCTTGCCCATTCTTCGATGACTCACCGACGCTCTCCAAAGTTGAGGTGCATCCGACAAACAAAAATGCCGTTAGTATTGAGCTGAGAATAAAAAGTGTTCTGATATTCACAAGTTTATATTGGGGTTTCCGGTTCACGATATTTAAAAAGGGCGATTATGCAATTTGGCGAAATTCTGAATGAATAAAAGTCCAAAAATTTGCATTCGAAAGGTAACGAAATTGAGGGAAAAGGTATCTTGCCTTTTGTTTCACACCTGTATTGTTTCAGAATTTACTTTTGAGTTATCTTTACAATTCCACTTTGATTTTATTTATTTTACTACAAATAAAATTTTATTTGAGTGGTCACTTAGAATACCCTTAAAAACCCGATATGAAACGAAACATGAATTTTGTACTAATTTTCTCGATAATAGCTATAATTCTAATAGTTGCCTTCCTGCTTCATTCGTTTGTTTTTTCTATTTACGAAGTGACATTTGGCGAGACAAAGAAAGAATATAAGATCGGGGCTGAGGTAACCATAGTTACAAACCCGATAAACGGGATGGGTTCGCGGGTACCTTTAAGAGATGCACCTTTTGCATTCGAAATTCAATCGGGGAAGGATTTTATTAAGGTGATAAAAGATGAGTCGAAATTAGGGAATCTGGTTTTGAAGTTTACGGGAGCAGGCGAAATAAAAATTCTGATTATCCCCGACCATGCTCTTAAGCCCACTCTCTTTGAGTTTAGTGTCGTGCCGTGATTGGATTTTTTGGGACGCAGGTACACACGGATTTTATGGATTAACGCAGAGTAATTTTTAGATACTTCTGCGAAACTCTGTTAAATCTTCGTTCATCTGTGTCCTCTAACATCTTTCATAAAACCGGTACTGTGTTAAATGAGTGTAACTTTTGATGCATGATATCACTGATTTCGTAACATTTTTGTAAATTACTTGTATCAAAAATTAGAAATCGCTCAATGAACAAGATATTCGCCCTCGCCCTTGCCTTTTTGTTATCTGCACCGGTTTATTCCCAGATTCTTGCCGGAGAAAAACTCGATTTTGAGCCCCGGTTCCTCATAGATATGCC
>CAYSJM010000124.1:0-5408 GCA_964431385.1 uncultured Ignavibacteriaceae bacterium
GCTTTCTCCCAGAATGAGGGTAGTGGCAGGATCAGTTTTGAGCGGATCACCCAAGCTTTCAGAATGCCGACAGAACAGAGTATGGGGCAGTTATTGGAAAGTTGGGGTTATGAAATTATGTCATCAGGTTATTACATGAAAGGAGACGAAAGCTTTAGAATAATAGTTGACTATGAAGAAAAAACTGCTTACTATTGGGAAAATGCTGCATCAAAGGAACGGCGGGACGAGATAAAATCTCAAGCTATCGAGGCGGGTTTAAAAGTTGAATCGGCTATGGGAACAAGAGATGTCCGAATGAGAGGAAAAGGCTATTCGGTTTCGCTTAATGGTAATGGAAGTATCAATATCCAAAAGCTAAAGAAATAGCCACCTTCCCTGTATGGGGGACAAGACATCAATATAATGGTTTTTATCACAGACAGACACTTTTTTAGGTGGGCTGTAACAGATCTTTCATTTAACCGAGGTACAAAATGCAAATAAAAGCAAAGAACCGGGAAAAGTAATTCAGGTGATTTCCTCTTATATTGGGGTATGAGATTACCAATATTTTCAATCGTTCTAACGCTGCTGGCAATAATCAGTTTCACCGGCTGTGAGAATGCAACATCCCCCGGTGTCCCTCCCGTGAGTGAAGAGAAATTCTTTATTCGCGGGGCTGACCTTTCTCTTTTACCACTTATAGAAAGGGAGGGGACTGTCTTTTTGAATGCTGACAGCGTGGCTGAGCCGATGCTTGTTACTCTCAGAAAAGCCGGCGTTAATACAGTCAGGCTCCGTCTTTGGAAGGACCCCGATGAGTTTGACCAGAGTTTTGCGGGTGTTAAGTTGTTCTGCTCCCGGCTCAGGAGCGAGGGTTTCCGCTTGATGCTCACCGTTCACTATTCCGATACCTGGTCTGATCCGGGACATCAGGAGATGCCGCAGGCATGGAAGGGGATTACCCCGGGTGCTCTTCTCGACTCAGTTTATGCCTACACAAAAATGATAGCCCTGGAGGTAAAGCCCGATTTCATCCAGCTTGGGAACGAGATAAACGCCGGTTTCATGTTTGAGGCGGGAAGGATTTCCACTTCACCGGCGGGGTTTAGGTCACTCCTCGATACTGCCTCGCGGGCGGTTCGAAAGTTCTCTCCGGGTACCAGGATAATTTTGCATTACGCGGGGTTAAATTGGGCTGATGGCTTCTTCCGCTCGATAGCGGGTGCCGACTATGACATCATCGGTCTCTCATATTACCCCCTTTGGCACGGCAAAAATATTGACACGCTGAGTGAGGTTTTAACTTCACTCAACCGTGAATTCGGCAAGGAAGTTGCTATAGTTGAAACCTCCTACCCGTTCACACTCGGCTGGAACGACTGGACAAACAACATCGTTGGAATCGCAGACCAGCTTCATCCCGGATACCCCGCTACACCTGATGGACAGTACAACTTCCTCAAAAAAGTATTTGATGAGGTAAGGGCTTCTGCCGGCGGCGCGGGTGTATGCTATTGGGGGGGAGAGTGGGTCGCGTTCCGGGGCACCACTTCAACAGATGGCTCGCCTTACGAAAATCAGGCTCTATACAATTTTAACTTCCGGGCACTTCCGGTACTAAAGGCATTCAGCAATTAACCGTTAACACCCGGGCTATTTGTAAAAGGTCGTTTTCCCGCTGTATGATGTTTCTATTGCCCTTGAATTGAATTCGATTCGAGGAGCTAAGAGGTAAAAATCTTTGATTTAGATAGTTTTGTTATCGTTTTGTTTATTTTGCGGTTTCATTATCATAAATTTTTGTTTACCAACCGGAATAGATCGCAAGCGACTTCATGGAAGAAACTGTTAAATTTTCTACCGTTATAATCGGTGAGGACTTGATTGATATCAGTCTTTTCGGAAAATTATTGTCTCACAGAGATTTTTCTTCCAAAACTTTCACTTATTCGAATTATCGTTCTCAAAGTTTTGCAGGGGTATCGGTAATTTTTCTCTTTTTTTCGAAAGATACCTGGCTGGTTGAGGATGCACTTTCGTTTTTCAGCGGGAAAGCGGGTGCAGGTAAGTTAATGGTGCTTGTTTCAAGTTCGAGTGAAGCGAGATTGTTAAGTGCAAATGCAAGGGAGTTGATTTCGGATCATTTGCTTTTTCCGGCTGATAATTTACTGGTGGAAAAACGACTCGAGATTTACAAAAAATTGCTCTCGAATAACAATCACGCTGCCAACGACTTTAGACGCGATTCAGAAAATGATCTTGAGAGAAGCATCCTCGAATTGGAGGAACAAAATGTTGCCAAAGATAAATTTTTTGCTTTGATCGCTCACGACCTGAAAAACCCATTCACGGGTTTCCTCGGTTTTTCCGAATATATAGCAAAATATTATGAGGAGATAAGCAAGGAGGATCTGGGCGACTTTTCAGTCAGGATGTATGAATCAGCTCAATTGGTTTACAATCTGATTGAAAATTTGCTTGCATGGAGCCGACTCCGTACGGGTAACATGGATTTTGAACCGATACCTTTTGATCTGAAAGAGACGGTTGAACGAATTTTGAAGCTTTGTGAATCGCAGATTGTAAGCAAGGAAATCAACCTGATAAATTCGTTTAATGAGCGGCTATCGGTGTTTGCTGATGCAAACATGGTTGATACGGTAATTAGAAATGTAGTAACAAATGCCATAAAATTCACTCCAAAAGGGGGTGTAATGCATATAGGCTTTTCTACTGACAAAGAATTTGTGACACTGTTTATTGCTGACAGTGGAATCGGGATATCGGAAGAAGCACAAAAAAAGATGTTCAAGCTCGGTTACCGGGTGTCGCGGGATGGCACGGAGGGTGAAACGGGTACGGGACTTGGATTAATTCTCTCGAAAGAATTCATGTTAAAAAATGGCGGCGACCTCTACTTCGAAAGTAATGAGGGGAATGGCTCTAAATTTTTTATCAAAATTCCAGCCACTCCCTAAAAGTTACTTTACCTTAATCTTATATTCCAGAAGCAGAATATCCTTAGTGGCAAATGGTTTAACCTTTTGCAGAAAATCTTTATCCATCACATCTTGATTCCCTCGAGCATTTCCGGCTATAATTATATCCACTTGCGAATCATCCGAAACATTTTGTTTTATCTGTTTTTTGATTTTTCCTGCAATTTTAAGGAAGTCATCAGCCTTCACTTCACTTTTTGATTTGAAGAGATTTTCTAAATCTGTAATTTTTTTCAGTGAATAGATCAAAAAGAGTTGGTGGTTCCCTTTATCGGGGAACTTAATGAAATCACCTTTTCCCGGGTAGGCTAATATCTGGTTTTTATAAGCTCTTCCTGTGAGGAGTGATTTGGCACTTTTTCCGGTTACAATAACATAATAGCCATAGCCACCGGAATCAGGTTGAAGGAGTATCCTGTATTTGTCACCAAGTTTAAGTGTGGAATTTGATTTTAATTTAATCAAATCGTTACCCGATGAGACGAGGATACCTGCTTTAGTTTTGACGAGCGATTGTGGGAACAATGCGAACGCCACGAACAAAGCAATAACTGTGATAAGTTTTGTTGTTTTCATGTTGGTTTTACTAAAATAAATCCTTATAAGTTCCTACAAATATATGCAATTTACTATTTATTGTGTGTGATGCAATAATTTATTTTTATTCTTCCCGATAATTTTTGATTTACCTATATTACAGTTTTGAATTTAATAAAATCGATGGAAAGAAGAATAGCGGTTTTTTGTGCTTCGAGCACTAAATCAAAGGAAATTTATCTCGCAGACGCTTTCCGTCTGGGTGAAATAATTGCCACTAAGGGCGATATCCTGGTTTATGGAGGAGGCAGGCACGGACTGATGGGGGCGGTTTCCGATGGAGCTCTCGCGAAAAGCGGTAGAGTGATAGGGATAATTCCTGAATTTATGGTTGATTTGGAATGGGGGAGAGATGATATTTATTCTCTCGAATTGACACAGGATATGGAAAGTCGTAAACTTAAAATGATAGAGGGGAGCTCAGCCATTGTAGTTCTTCCCGGTGGAAGTGGTACCATGGAAGAGTTTTACCAGGTGCTTTCGATGAAGCGACTCGGGCAATATACAAACCCCGTGGTAGTGGTAAATGTGAATAATTTTTTTGATAAGTGGCTCGCTTTTATGGAGCATACAGTAGTGGAAGATTTTCTGGGAAGAGACCATCTTAAGATGTTCACTGTGGTTGAGGACTCCACCGGAGTTTACGATGCGATTGAAAGTTCCCACACCTGGAGTGAAGACGATATTAACAAAGCTTTAGTCTGAAGATGATTCAAAATCACTTACAAGTGCCAAAAAAAGAGGAAAACGACGGCTACAGAGAGATTTTCAACGAGATGCTCGATTATCTTATGCTCGTCGATGGTGCTACGGGGGAGATAATTGAAATTAATAAAATATGGGAATCGACTACGGGATTTAGCAGGAGTGAGGTTGTAGGGCACCACTTCTCAACAGTATTTTGTGACGAGCAAATCCAGAATGCAGCGGAATTGGAAACGATAATGACCCATGATTCAGTTGTTTCTTCCCGGTTGTTGAGAAGAAAATCGGGAGCACCAATTCCTGTTGAAATGTCTCTTACGATGGTCAGTTTTAAGGGGAAAAATTCAATACTCACTGTTCTCAGGAGTATTAAAGAGAGACTCGAGGCGGAAGAAATTATTATCGAAATGAACAAAAGGCTTGGTGACTTAAACTCGACGAAGGACAAGTTTTTTTCGATAATAGCACACGATCTTAAAAACCAGTTTAATGTTCTGATTTCATTCTCTGAACTTCTGTTAAGAGACATGAACACCCTTGAGGAGAAACAGAGATTTTATTTTTTAAGTCAGATAGAAACCGTTTCAAGGTCAACTTACGGCTTACTTTCTAATCTGCTTAAATGGGCACAAAGTCAAACGGGTAACATTGCCGTTAACAAAGATATTTTGTTGCTGAATGATCTTGTTACTTCTGTAACGGAAGAACTTGCAGGGCAGATTCAGGGAAAAAATATTTCAGTTGATCTCTCGGGGAACAATCTTTCGGTTGTTTATTCCGACGAAGAGATGATAAAGACCGTGATCAGAAATCTCCTTTCAAATGCGATTAAATTTAGTCCTTCAGGTGGAATGATTTCCATTGAGATTGTTGAAGATAAAGATCATGCAATATTGGAGATAAGAGATCAAGGGATCGGGATGGATGCTGAGACCCAAAAAGAACTCTTTAAACCCGGAATCAGATCGAAGAAGGGGACCGCAAATGAGAGTGGTACGGGTATCGGTTTGACTCTCTGTTACGAGTTCATAACAAGATTAAACGGAAAAATTTGGTGTAAAAGTACTCCGGGCAAGGGTACTTCAATGTTTTTTACGGTAGAATTGCCACAATAGTAAGAAT
>CAYSJM010000125.1:0-5346 GCA_964431385.1 uncultured Ignavibacteriaceae bacterium
ACGGGTTGGGGTAAGCCTCCAACTTTAAAGATGAAGGAACTGAAGAGGGATTATTATCCCGGACAGAAACCAGATTCCTGTCGCCCGCTACTATAACAGCATATCCATAACCCGTTGAATTACCATCATAATCATATACAAGTGCAAGGTCATCAACACCGTCACCCGTAACATCACCTACATATCCTCTACCTGTAGCACCCCCAAACTTTTTGTTTGCAACATCATTTATAGTGGTTCCTCCTCCAAGCCACAGCCATTGTGCATCATAACCAATACCGAGCATCAGGTCATTAATTCCGTCACCATTTACATCACCTATATTCATATGAAACCATCAGGTTCTCCCCTGTCCTGTGTGTTTAGTCCTCTGTACGCAGTTGGAAACTCGGTTGGAGGATACCCGCCACTGTTAACCATATTACCATAAAAGTAGGGATATTGTCCATTGTTTGGATTAAGCCAGTCATCCTTTCCGTCACCATTCATATCGGCAATGATTCTGCTTCCGGAACCAAAATCACCCACCTGGGCACTTCCGTCACTATTCACGGAGTAGGTGAATCTGTCGTTAAATGTAAATTGTGGATTGCCATAGATTACACATATGATTTTTTTCATCGGGGAATTATTCCACCAATAGAGTTGGATATCAGTACAACCATCCCCGTTTAAATCTCCGAATGATTCAATCTGAAGAACATCCTGCTCCGGAATGTCTATGGTTAGTGTTTTGAAAGGGAACGAAGAAAAATCTGAACCTGTTTTGAGAAAAAACATAGTTTTTCGAAAATCCCAAATTAGCAACTCTTCCTCTCCATCTCCATTAAAATCAATTTTATGATGGAATGAAGAATTCATAATCTTAACTCCATAGTTTGAACCAAAAGTACTCAATATGGGAATTTCAGCATCGACAATGGTGTCCAATAAAGGACCTCCATAATAAATACTTATTTTATTCGGGGAAATCCATTCTCGCATAAACATAATGTCTTTGTATTCGTCCCCATTCAGGTCAACAAGGTATGTCGTTTCATGCAAGCCTCGCAGTTTAAAGAATGGAACTGTATCTAAAGTTGGACCTCCTGCATAAAATTCCAAGTCTCCCGTTCCATCAGGTAAGGTTGCATTAAAATGAGCATTGAACAAAACGAAATCGCTTATTCCATCTCTATTTTGATCACCGGCGTTATGGAAATAATTATTAAAGAATATTCCCCATTTCTTGAACACAATTCTGGTAAGCTGAGCTTCTGATGCAAGGCTAAATAAAATCACTATCTACATCGTTGATATTATTATTTTTTTCATGTTATCTGCTCCTTACTTTGTCAAAAGCAGTTTTATGCTGCTTCTGTATTCTGTGGACGATTCCAAACTTTTTGCACACATCTCCAATATATACACACCACTGGAGACTTTTTCACCATATTTATTTGTCCCCTGCCATTTCATCTCGTACCTGCCACTGTTAATGCCGGGTTGGTCAACTTCATCACGCCTGCCCCATGGCTCAACACCCATTTTTGCATTCACATAATGATCAAAAAAGGATATAAAGGGAAAATAACTCTTCCCCGGTTGGCAATAGATACTCGATACAGTACTTATTGCTAGAATAAAAAAAATCAAAAACTTTTTACTCATGCGAAAATCTGTTTCTAATTATTAATAAATGTTTCAGTCACATAAATTTGACTTATAAATAGATTGAGGCTGTTCATTGGAGGAACTGCCCTGTACAGCTCTTAAAGGCTGGGGAATTTGGAAGAAAATAACTGTAGTACAATGTTAGTACTTTTGTCTCCCGTTTATGTGTTGCTGTAGTTTCACTCTATTCTCCTAAGCAAATAGTGAGCCAAATGGTTTTTCTCTCTCTAATCCTTGTTTTCATAATATTTAGAAGACCGTTTTTCTCAATATTGGCAAAAACCTCCTTGTTTACTTCTAATATTTGAGAAGAGTTTCCCTTTTTGATTACGGGTTGAGAGACTGAGAAGGGTAAAGACAAAGGAAAAGGCGTTCAGAAACCAAAATCTATTTCTCATATTTGAACTTAACGAAAATATCAGATGTTACAACTTCAATTAAACCAACGGATGAAAATGAGAATCTTACAAAAAATCACTTTTATTATTTTACTTTTTTCTATCGGAATTGCTGCCAACCCCATGATGGGAACGATAAAGGGAAAAGTTATAAACATTGCAACCAAACAACCTGTCCCCTTCGCAACAATTGTTTTGGTGGGAACTCAAAAGGGAGCTACTTCAAATGAGGATGGTACCTTTCAGATAGATGGATTGACACCAAATGTTTATCAGGTCAAGGTTTCAGCAATTGGATATGCAACCATTACTGTTGCGGATGTGGTGGTAAACAACACAAAACCGACCGAAATACAGTTCGAATTGCAGGAAACATCACTTCAACTTAAAGATGTTACCATTACTTCCGACTATTTTTATACTCCACCAACCGATTTGAACTCAACCACGACCTTCTCTTACGAGGAGCTTCGCAGGGCTCCGGGAGGATTTGAAGATGTGGTGCGAGCCCTGTCAATTCTTCCCGGAGTGGCACAGGCATCCGCCGGAAGAAATGACCTTATTGTAAGAGGTGGTGCTCCCTCTGAAAACCTCTATATTCTTGATGGAATAAAAATTCCCAATATCAATCATTTTGGGGCACAAGGTGCAACGGGTGGGCCTCTTTCATTCGTAAATCTCGACTTTGTGAAAGAGTCTGTCTTCTCAACAGGCGGATTTTCTTCACTTTATGGTGACAAACTGTCATCTGTCTTAAAAATTGATCTTAGGGACGGAAGAAGCGATAAAATCGGGGGGAAAGCAACCATTTCAGCTTCTCAGTTTGGTCTAAACCTTGAAGGACCTGTGGGTGAATCCTCAAACTTTATTTTTTCAGCAAGAAGAAGTTACCTCGACTTCATTTTTAAAGCAGCGGGCTTTGGCTTTGTTCCCGAATATTATGATGTACTCGCCAAATACGACATCAATCTCGATACCAAGAGAAAAATTTCCTATCTCTTTATTGGAGCATTCGACAATGTTAAGTTTTTCAACGATACACAAGACCAGAGGTATGACAATTCAAGAATATTGGGCAGTGATCAAATTCAGTATGGAACGGGAATAACCTACTCCAATCTTTTAGATAAAGGCTATTATAAGGTTGTTTTGTCGCGAAATTTTGTTGATTACGATTCTCAACAAAGTGATTCCCTCCTCAATCCGATATTCAAGAATGTCTCGAGAGAGGCGGAAAACAAACTCCGTTTTGAATTTTTCCATCAGTTTTCGAAAATTACGGAACTTACAGCCGGTCTTCAGGGAGAGTATATCACGACAAGTTTTGATATAAAGCTTCCGAAGTTCAAAACATCTTTTGGTGAGATATTACCCGTTGATTCCGTAAAAACTTCAAAGAACTATTATAAATATGGTGCCTTTGTAAATGTTACACACAGATTCACTGCGGGATTGTTGTTAAACGCAGGATTCAGGCTCGATGAGTTCAGCGGCATTTCAAATGGTCTGAGATTGAGTCCAAGATTTTCCGTTGAATACAAATTTAACCCTGAGACGGGAATCTCTTTTTCAACAGGTGTTTACCATCAGTCACCATCTTATGTGTGGCTGGTTGCCGATGCCCGAAATGCCGATCTAAGACCGATAAGAGTTGACCAGTATGTCCTCGGAATTGAACACCGTGTAAGCGAGGATGCCCTCTTAAAATTGGAAGGTTTTTATAAAGATTATAAAGATTATCCGACAAGCCTTGCAAGACCCTATGTTGTTCTTTCGAATACGGGTGCAGGATACGAAGGTTCTGACAATAACTTTGAATCATTTGGCTTTGAGCCACTCGTGAGTGCGGGTGGTGGAATTGCAAAAGGTATCGAGTTTTCAGCCCAGAAAAAACTTTCGGCAATTCCACTTTACGGACTGTTAAGTTTAACATATTCAGAAATTGAAAACACAGCTTTTGACGGTGTGCCAAGACAAGGTAAATTTAATCAGAAGTGGTTATTTAATGTTTCGGGTGGATACAGATTTGACGAATCGTGGGAAGCAAGCTTTAAGTTCAGATATTCGACAGGTGCCCCGTACACACCGTTTAATCCTGATGGTACACAGTCATTGGCGAACTATAATTCAGCAAAACTTCCCGATGCCCACGCACTCGATGTAAGAGTCGATAAAAAATGGTTTTTTGACAGCGTAACTCTGATAACTTACATCGACATTCAGAATATTTACAACAAGAAGAATGTCTTTGCATACAGATGGGACAGGCGGGAGAAAAAAGAGGACGGTGGAGGTACCATTGGTATCCTTCCTTCCATCGGTGTCAGCCTGGAGTTTTAATAATTAACCGCAGAGGGGGCAAAGAAATTATTTGGAACCACAGAGCACACAGAGCTCACAGAGAAGGGAATTCACCACAGAGCACACGGAGCCCACAGAGAAAGATTTTAAAGAGAGTTCCTTTGTGCTCTCTGTGGGCTCTGTGGTTTATTACACCCTTTGCGTTCTTTGCGGTTTTAAAATTAAATCTATAAAAACACTTTTGCTACATCGATCAAGAGCCCGGGATTGTGAATAAGGGCAGTCTTAAAGAGATTGCCCAGACTTCGCTTGTCATCAGGTACTTTGGCAAAGGAATGTGCAATCGAGTTAAACTTTTCATCCGAGAAATTGTATATCCCGTTCTTGATTCTGTCGAAAGTTTCGTGACGCTTCCCAAGACGGTCGTTCCATTCCCTGTCATACGAAAGAAGATGTGCAGGCTTGCCCAAAAGAACAGACTCGGCAGCAATTCTACCCCCGATGCTTCCTCCTATCATACCTGAAGCTATACCTCCTCCCGACAGAGGGTTCACCTGGCGGGCTGCGTCACCGACAAGAATAATGCCCGGAGCAGAAATTTTCTCGAGGGTAACACTACACGGCACACCCCCTGCAATTGAAGTAAGAATTGCAGCATCTGGATACTCCCGCTCCATAAAATCCGTTAAATATTTCAGAGCCGATTTTTTCTTTCCCACTGCCCCGCTTACACCCAGACCAACATTCGCCGAATTGCTCCCTTTTGAAAATACCCATAAATATCCCTCGGGGGCTGCGTTGCTTCCGAAATGGAAATATATTGTGTTCGGGTCAACTTTAATTCCGGAAACGGTATATTGCACACACGACTCCATATCCCTGAAATCGATGTGCGTTTTTAATCCTGCCCACCTTCCAACGCGGGACTCAACACCATCAGCAGCGATAATCACATCAGCTTCTACCTCATGCTGCTCACCACGATAATCAAATT
>CAYSJM010000126.1:0-5201 GCA_964431385.1 uncultured Ignavibacteriaceae bacterium
GGCGATCTTGAACATAAAGACAGTATGGGAAATACCACTGTAATAAAGAACGGTGATATACAGGTAATGAGTGCCGGCACAGGAATCAGGCACAGCGAATATAACAAGAACAAAGAGGTGCCGGTTAAGTTTTTACAGATCTGGGTTTTCCCTGATAAAAGAAATGTAACCCCGAGATACGACCAGATTACACTTAACGCAGAGGAGAGAAAGAACCGATTCCAGCAAATACTCTCACCTTCGGCTGATGATGAAGGAGTCTGGATACACCAAAACGCATGGTTCCACATGGCTGATCTCGAAAAAGGAACCTCGATAGATTATAACATCAAAGGTGAGGGGAATGGACTCTATGTTTTTGTCCTCAACGGCGATGTATTAGTCGAAAATCAACCCCTCTCAACACGAGATGGATTTGGTTTGTGGGATACGAAAAAAGTAAATTTTATTGCAAATTCAAACACTTCCCTCCTACTGATGGAAGTTCCAATGGCAGCTTAATTATTTATCAAAAACAATAAAAAAACCGGAGAAAAACACAATGGCAAAGTCAACATGGTCAATCGACCCAACACACTCAGAAATCGGCTTCAAAGTAAAACACATGATGTTCACAAATGTTTCAGGGAAATTTAATTCCTTCGAAGCTGTAATTGAGAACGAAGATGACAAATTTGAAACTTCAAAGATTTCTTTCAATGCTGATGTCAATTCTATCAGCACCAACAACACTGACAGAGACAACCACCTTAGAAGTGCTGACTTCTTTGATGTAGAAAAATTTGAAAAACTTTCATTCGTCTCCACCAACATCGTAAAAGTTGACGATAACAACTTTAAAGTTTCTGGTGACTTCACTATTAAAGATGTAACCAAAAACATCACCCTTGATGCTGAATACAGCGGCTTAATGAAAGACCCATGGGGAAACACCAAAGCCGGATTTGCACTTGAAGGGAAAATCAACAGAAAAGATTTTGGTCTTACATGGAACGCTGCTCTCGAGACCGGCGGAGTGCTTGTAGGCGAAGATGTGAAGCTGCAAATCGAAGTACAGCTCGTAAAAAGCTAATTATTTCTTCGGGAAAACCCAAAAAGGCTGTTCTCTTAATTGAGGGCAGCCTTTTTTTATGAAGGTGATAACTTCCGGTGTTCTTCCCGGCACCAATTCAAAATTTACTCAAACTTTTTTGCGTAGAAAAATGGGAAACAACCACCAAACAAACAATATTATACCTGCCACCAACGCCGTAACCACTACGCTCGCTATCGCATCGAGTACCTGCCAGACAACAAGTTGGGTTGCCAGGATGAGTGCAAAGGAGAGGAAAACCAGACCAACCACTATCATTCTTGTAGCGAATACTTTAAAAGTAATTCTGTGAATTAATGGCTGTATCAAGCGATGATGAGCTGCAGGGGCACTAAAAAAAATAAGACTTGCAACAGAACAAATAAAAGTTGCAATAAACACCCACTTTTCGAAATCATGGATTTTATCAAACCCCTGATTAAAAGGGAGGACTATCAGAAACGCCGTTAAAACCTGTGCCCCCTGAAGTAGTATTCTCAGTTCCTGGAGCATATCGTTCAGACTTTGTCCGTTCTGAACTTCATTCTCTTCCTGTGGTGTTATCTTAGTGTCGTTCGTGTTTAATTCTTCCATCTATTTTTCCTGTTTTGAGACCGAAAAATAAGCACTTCCACACAACTTACATCACATATTTTATTGCTTAATTCCCAAGATGAGAGGTATCCTTTAATCCTGCCCTGCCCCGGAGCAAATACCTTAAGTTAATTCAAAACTTTGTGTAGTTAAACTCATAATTGATCCCCTGACGGGAGCTTTTGGTATCAAAAAGAAGTTTCGCTTTTGCCGGAAAGCCCTCTTTTCCAAAAGTGTAACTCATTTCCATAAAAAGGAAAGCATCCTCATTCGTTTTTACGGAGAGCAGATTCCCTATCGCATCGTAGTTATAGATCATCTCCCATTTTTCACCATATTCATCTACAACGGATTCCCTGGAGATCGAACCATTTTTCTCGTAGTGATACATGTATTTTTGGGCACCGATCACCATTGTCGAGATTCTCCCTTTTTCATCACAGGTGATAAAATTGTGTGCATCCACCCCGGCGGTTATTTTTTCGAGTGAACCATCACTCCGATATGAGAAGTTATAAGAATTGGGTAGCCCCATTCCCTTATATTGTGGATCCACATCATAGTTGATAGTGGTAATTTTACCGGCTATTACACGAAACTGGTACTTTCCGGTGTAATTTATCACTTTTTTAGTTGTATCAGATGAAGTAACCAATATTTCCGAAATTGAACCATCTTTATCATATTTGATTGAATAATCCATCAAAGACCCATCCCAGGAGTAAGAGTACAAAGAGAATTTGACGGGATTACCATTTTTATCATATTCAACAATCTCTCTGCTGTCGATGCTTTCAATTCCTTTAACATCCGGAAATGAAGGGTCTGAAAGATATTCCATACTTCGGATTACTTCCCTTTTTTTGATTTTCCCGGCTTTAATTTTTGCAGGATCGACCAGTAAATGATAGCTTGGCTTGCTAAAGGTAACATCAGTAATGAACACATAAAAGATGGTGGAATTGAGAGCTTCATTCTTCCCTTGAGGGATGACAACAGATGTTACAAAAAGTAAGAACAGCAGGATGAATTTGATCATAAGGCATTTGCGATAATTTATTTGTGAATGAATTAAATTTCTTTTCTTTAAATTTATCTAAATTATTCACAAAACGCAATAACTCAATTGCGTCATATCGTCTCTAAAATATCGGGAAAAATGCGGTGTCTGATTAAACTTAAGTTTGTACATTGCGAAATAAATCACAACGAAAAATATCGGAGTTACTATGAATCCGTTTAAGTTTTGTTTTTTTTCGGTCTCTTAATTTGACCAGGGAAGGCTAATATAGAGACGCCCAAGATCATTTAACTGACCGGGAGTCGGTTCAAAAAGATAGGTGTATTTATTGTCGGGCAGACTCCCTCTTCCGATAAACCACGCATACCGAAAGACATCACTTCTGCTTTCACATATTGCCACCATCTGTCTCATCTGTTCAGCCTGTTTTGCATAAGTGTTGATATTCGCGTTCCAGTTTGCAAGCTCTGTTATCCAGATCTGCTTGTTATACTTTTTTAATCTGTCGAGTTGAGCGGCGAGACCGTAATCGTACCAGTGAAAAGCGAGGTAGTCGATACGCGGAACCTTACCCGGGTTGGCGACTTTGTATGCTCCGTAAAATGCATCGAGCCAAACAACGGGATCAGAATACCCTGTCATAGTTCCCCAGTTCATGGCGGGTCCAACAAGCGAAATGGTTCTTCCCTGTGCCTCAATGTCGGCTGCAACCTGTTCATACTTTAGCCAGTCAGAAGCTGCCTGTTGCGGAGTTCTGTTTGCCTGATCGGTAAGATTTGGCTCATTCATCACAAGAATATATTTCACTTCGGGGTGACTAAGCACAAAGTTTTTAATGGCAAGAATCTCGTTGTTACTCGGAGTGCCTCCCCAGATCATCGGAATAAATTCCATTTTATATGTGGAATTGTAGCCTGACGGGGCTGTTGTCGTATAAAACCAGTTATACCACCAGGAGACTCCGCCTCTTAGAGCCTCAAGATCTGCAGCATTTGTAAGATTATACGCAAGCCCCCGTTTTGGGCTTTTGGTAACTGTATTTGGTGGTGTCTCTCCACCGGTTGATACGGCATCTTGTTTGCAACTGCACATCAATAGCAGAAGCAAAAGACCTGCGAATATTTTATAGTTGTATTTCATCTTTTGTAGTCCAAACACTGAAACAATATTATTTTAGAAGAACAATTTTGCGAACCGAGACGAAACTTCCCGATTCCATTCTGACGAAATAAACTCCACTCGAAAGTTCTTTACCATCAAAAACCACTGAGTGATATCCGGGACTTAACTCTCCGTTTACCAGGGTGCCGACTTTTTCGCCGAGTGAGTTATAAACCAATAGTTTAACCATTCCAAACTCAGGAACTGCAAATCGTATTGAAGTGGAGGGATTAAACGGGTTTGGATAATTTTGCTCAAGAGCATATTCAGCCGGATTGTTCAATTCAGTCTGCACATCCGTGAGATTTCGGGTGATGTTTATATAATTAAAATTAAATTCAGGACCCTCAGCAGCAAACCGCATGATGTGGACTCCGGCTTCGAGTCTGATCGCAGTCGAGACAACATTTGCCCAAAACTGCCAACCACCCGTTACAGGTACATTTTTCTTCCCTGTAACATCCATACCGTCGATTAAAATACGATAACTTCCACCGCCGGGAACAGAAGCGACACGCACAGAGAAGTCATAATATCCCGTTTCGCTCACATTGATGGTATATTCCATCCATTCACCTGATACGATCCAGCCGACATCATATCCGCCGCCAACATCTCCACATCCTTCAATATCCACACCTTCATTCGCACGGAATGGAACTCCTTTGTTTTGCGGATCACTGTCATGATAAGCGACACCTTCCCCGCCAAGATCGTATTCTTCTGCCTGAACAACCGCCGGAACGGTTTTTGGGGTTCCTGCATAGGGGGTGCCATTTCCATCAACTGTTATTACAATTTCACCTCTGCCCGTAAGATTCTGGTTGTTTTTTACAGTGAGAACTGCTGTGTAAACCCCGGGGTACCTGTAAAGATGGGTTGTGTCAGCACTAAAAGCCTGCGTTGTATCGCCAAAATCCCAATGATATGAAGTGATCGTTCCATTTCTGTCGAAACTGTTGCTCCCTTTGAACTTAACCGTAAGAGGAGCTTTCCCCTTTGAAATATCGGAAATTGGAACCGCGACAGGCAGACCTGCTCCTGAAGTGTCGCTGTTAAACGAGTGCATCGTCCGTGCCGGAACGGGCATCGAAAAACCATCAGAGAAATTGACTACTACCTGAGTTCCCGCAGGGTTATACGCAACATAAGTTTTTTTCTGATTGTTTGCTGTGAATACCGCATAAGTCGGAATGTCTGCTGTTACAGTCGTATTCAGCTTGCCGATTCTCCTGAGATTTCCCAGCCAGTGGTAAGTATGAGCTTTTGTCTCACCGTCAAATGCTTCATAGTTGGGGTCAGCGTAAAACTCGTTCATTGCAAATTGGGGGTCGGCAAAAGCATACCACTGCC
>CAYSJM010000127.1:0-5056 GCA_964431385.1 uncultured Ignavibacteriaceae bacterium
TCGGCAGGGGAAGCGATCAGTTCAACTCGATCACGGTTACCCGTGCCGCTTATGACACGATACTTAACCGCGTTCATCTCGGTACTGCTGATGTACCGCTCGGCGTTGAGGAAACCGCGGGAACCCTTCCCCGGGGTTTTACGCTTGAGCAGAACCACCCCAACCCGTTTAACCCGGAAACAGTTATCAGGTTTTCACTGCCAGCCACAAGTTACGCCAAAGGTGTGGTTTACGATATACTCGGTCGTGAGGTGGCAACCCTTATCGACGGCGAAACTGCTGCCGGCAGCCACCAGCTTAAGTTCAATGCCGCGGGTCTCCCCTCGGGTGTTTACATCTTCCGCCTCGAAACGGCTAACCACTCGGCCGCGATTAAGATGGTGGTGAATAAGTAGGACCACCCCCTTTGTCCCCCTCCTTATTAAGGAGGGGGAACTTAGTCTATAAGTGATGGGCTGACCTCAAACAAAATCAGAAAGTTTCTTCATCTCACCCCTCTCCTTTTAGGAGAGGGGCCAGGGGTGAGGTACGAGAAGACCAACTCCTCCCCTAAAAATCCGCTCCTCTTAATTTACCCCTTATTCTCAAATCAAAAATCTCTAAATTACGGGGTTAAAATTGGAAATATTCTGATGAAAGAATTATCAAAAGCAACTGCAGTAGTCACGGGTGGGGCAATGGGAATCGGGCTTGCAACCGTAAAAAGACTTCTTGCCGAAGGTGTAACAGTTACAATTTGGGATTTGAACCCTGTTTCACTCGAGAATGCAAAAAAAGAACTTGAGGGGAACGGAAAGGTTTTCTACCACGAATGTGATGTTTGTGATAAAACCCGTGTTTATGAATTGGCTCAAACTGCTGTTAGTGAGATGGGAAGTGTTGATATCCTGGTGAACAATGCCGGTTTTGTGAGAAGCGGTTACTTTCATGAGCGACCCGATGAAGAGTGGGAGAAGACGATTGATGTGAACCTCACAAGTTTTATTTATACTATAAAAGCTTTTTTACCAGCGATGTACGAAAAAAACCGGGGTCATGTTATAAATATCTCTTCGGCTGCCGGCACTATCGGAGTTCCGGGGCTTGCAATGTATGCAGCAACAAAATGGGCTGTTTGGGGACTTACTGAATCTCTCCGATTTGAAGCACAAAATTTAGGTAAAAAAGGAGTCAGGTTTTCATCGATTCATCCCTCATATATCAGAACTGGGATGTTCGAAGGGGCAAAAATTCCCTTTCCCGGCGGGTTAATAGTTCCGCTGCTAAAAAGTCATGATGTAATCGCAAAGGCTATCGTGGAGTCGGCGATAAAAAAGGGGAGAAATGCACCCAAACGACCGTATTCGGTTCATCTTACACCGAGAATGCGACTTATGCCCGATTCCTGGTTTCAGTGGACTCTTCGTTTTCTTAAAGTTACAGATAGTATGATTACATTTAAAGGGAGAGAAAAATGAACACAACGATTTCATATAATCCGGCAACAGGAGAAAAAATTGGGGAAACCCCTTTTAATACAGTTGAAGAACTGAGAGAAGCAGTCGTTAAGGCGAAGTCAGCCCAAAAAGAGTGGGGTTCATATTCCTTTGACAAAAGGAGATCACACCTTCTTAAAATGAGGGATTACATCGCTGAAAATTCTGACAGATTTTCGGAAACAATTGCTAAAGATGCGGGCAAAACTATCTTCGATGCTCTCTCGACAGAGGTGATGCCGTCTGTTCTTGCCGTTAACTACTATGCTACAAACGGTAAAAGAATATTAAAGCGAAAAAGACTAAAACCGGGAAATATTCTTCTTGCCAACAAAATATCTTATATAGATCGTGTTCCTTATGGTGTGATTGGAATTATCAGTCCGTGGAATTATCCATTTGGAATCCCCGTGCATGAAGTGGCAATGGCTCTAATTGCCGGAAACGGTGTAATTCTTAAAGCTGCCTCGCAGACACAGGAAGTTGCAAAGTTGATTGAAGAATCGGTAAAAGCTGCAGGGCTGCCCGACAGTTTATTCACATTGCTGAATATTCCGGGAAACATTGCCGGTGATGCTTTCATCGAATCGGGGATTGACAAACTTTTCTTCACGGGTTCTGTTCCTGTCGGGAAAATGTTAATGAAAAAAGCGTCAGAAAAGTTACTGCCAATTTCTCTTGAACTTGGTGGAAATGATGCCATGATTGTGCTCGAAGATGCTGATTTACACCGTGCGGCTGCGGGTGCACTTTGGGCTGGATTGAGTAACGCCGGGCAGTCATGTGCCGGCGTTGAAAGAATATATGTCCATGAAAAAATTTACACACAATTTGTTGATGAACTTAAACGACAGGGAGCGGGACTTCGACAGGGTCCCGGCACTTCATTTGATACCGAAATCGGTGCAATGACGACGACAGGTCAGTTAAAAATTGTGAAAACTCATCTTGAGGATGCTGTTTCGAAAGGGGGAGTGGCAACTACCCTGGGTTCTGTTATTGGTGACACTTCAAAAGGACAGTTCCACCGACCGTATATTGTTGAATATGTAACAAATCAGATGATTATGATGCAGGAGGAAACTTTTGGTCCACTGCTCGGAGTACAGAAGTTTACATCTTATGATGAAGCGGTCTCACTTGCAAACGATTCAAATCTTGGTTTGACCGCATCTGTTTGGACAACGGACAGGAAGAAGGGGCATGCACTCGCTTCCCGTTTGGAAGCCGGAACTGTTACCATTAACGATCATCTGATGTCCCACGGACTTGCAGAAACCCCTTGGGGTGGTTTTAAGGAATCGGGCTACGGAAGAACTCACGGTTCCATCGGGCTTGAAGCTATGACTCAACCCAGATGTGTAGTCGAGGATATACTTCCAGGCGTTAAGAGAAACATGTGGTGGTACCCCCACAACAGAAAAGTTTATGACGGGTTAAGAGGGGGAATAGAACTGCTTCACGGAACATCCATTCCGGTTAGATTTAACGGAGCAATTAACCTTGTGAAAACATTTTTCAGAACTTTTACAGAAAACAAATAAAATGGATTTATCGAGTCTGATCAAAAAAGCCGGAGTTGTAGGTGCCGGTGGTGCAGGATTTCCAACACATGTGAAAGCCGGTTCAAAAGTTGAATTTGTGCTTGCAAATGGTGCCGAATGTGAACCACTTCTTCATAAGGATTTTGAACTTATGCTTCTAAAAGCAAAAGAGATGGTCGAGGGAATGGCGTTGATGATTGAGGCAACGGGAGCAAAAAAAGGATATTTTGGCATCAAATCAAAGAATGCCGCAGCAATTGAGGTGGTTAAATCACAAATTGGCAATCATCCAATAGAGATTACGGAACTTGGCGATTTTTATCCTTCGGGGGATGAGTATGAACTTGTTTATACTGCCACAAAACGACTGATTCCCGCGGGTGGAATCCCCCTGAATGTGGGGTGTGTTGTTAATAATGTTGAAACATTAATGAATATCCAACATGCTGCTCAGGAAAAACCGGTAACCGAAAAATTTATATGTGTTGCAGGTACCGTTAAAAAACCTTCAAGTTTTTTCGTGCCTGTTGGAACTACTGCCAGAGAAGTGATCGAACTCGCAGGTGGAAGCAGTGAGAGTGAGTTTGCGGTTTTTAATGGTGGTTTAATGATGGGAAAACTGATGGAAAACCTTGAAGAGCCCGTTACAAAAACCACAGGTGGATTTATCGTGTTGCCAAAAAAACATCATCTGGTTTTCAGAATGAGTCAACCTGAGTCGAGTTGGCACAGAATAGGAAAATCGGCATGTGACCAGTGCAGTTACTGTACAGAATTTTGTCCGCGATACCTGTTGGGTTATGATGTTCAGCCTCACAAAGTGATGAGATCGCTTGGCTTCACATCCTCAGGGGCAGGGTACTGGAATCAGATGGCGGAGCTTTGCTGTTCATGTGGATTGTGTACGCTTTATGCTTGTCCCGAAGAGTTGTTCCCGAAAGAGGCGTGTGATCAGTCGAAGCGAAATATGCGGATAGAGGGGGTAAAATATGTTCAGAAACATCCCGTTAAAGTGCACCCGATGAAAGAGGGAAGAAGGGTACCCCTTAAGATGTTGATGAAAAAACTAAAAGTGCAGTATCTTGCTGCCGATACGCCATTTATTGATGTTAACTATCAGCCAAAAGAAGTGAAAATAAAACTTAAACAGGCAGTTGGTGATGCTTCACTTCCTGTTGTAAGACTGCGTGACCGGGTGGCTAAGGGTGATCTGATTGCTCAAATTCCCGAGGGGAAATTAGGCTCAAATATTCACGCTTCCATTTCAGGAACCATAATTGATATAAACAACGATTTTATAAGAATTATTAACAATTAGAAGAACCATGATAAAGAAAAATTCGTTAGGATTAATAGAACTTAGCAGTATAGCTTCAGGAATGCATGCAGCAGACATAATGCTTAAGACTGCCGATGTTGAACTCGTCGTTTCCCGCACAATCTGCTCGGGTAAATATATGAGTATCATCGGTGGTGATGTGGCTGCGGTCAGATCATCCGTTGAAACGGCGATTGATACCATCGGATTTGGAGTGATTGATTACTTTATAATCCCGAATGTTCATCCCGATGTTTTTCCGGCACTTGCGGGGCACTCAAATGTTGAATTGTTGCAGGCACTCGGGATTCTCGAAAGTTTTTCAGTTGCTTCCCTTATAGAAGCTGCAGATGCAGCGGTGAAGGCTGCAAAAGTGAGATTAATTGAGATCCGGCTTGCCATGGCACTCGGTGGGAAAGCATTTTGTACTATAACTGGTGAAGTGGCAGCAGTTCAAGCAGCAGTTGATGCCGGAGCCCAGGTAATTCAGGAAAAAGGTTTATTGGTTAACAAAATTGTGATTCCACAACCTCGCCAGGAACTCTTGAGAGAGATGATATAAACTGTTATTTTCAATATAAACACTAATTGAGATTAAAATTAAGAGATTAAAATGGATATTGCAGAATTAAATGAACGGATAAAAAGCGAAAGCTGGTTTATTGATGAAATGTTGCAGGAGATGCACAAAGTTGTAATCGGGCAGTCTGAAATGCTGG
>CAYSJM010000128.1:0-4957 GCA_964431385.1 uncultured Ignavibacteriaceae bacterium
CCTGATCTTTTGCTGACTAAACTTAAATTAAATATTCCATTTGTGCAAGTGGTTTCTCTAAAATAATGAAGTCAGCGGAACACATGACCGAGCCTTCTCCTTTTTCAGTTGAACCGATGTTTTAAAAGGCTGCCCCTTTCGAGACAGCCTTAATAATTTAACATTCTTGTGTGGGCTTTTCAGCCGTCAGCCGTCAGCCTTCACCGCTCAGCCCTATTTAAGTAGCAAAGCTTTCATCGTTTTGGAATATGATGTCTTGCTCTCGAGCGATTGAGCATTCAAACGAATTACATAAACACCTGAAGAAAGATTTGTACCATCAAACCTTTCCTCATAAAACCCTTTCTCCATCTCACCTGATACAAGTTCTGCAACCTTTTGACCCGTGATGTTGTAAACCTCAAGTGTTACATTACTCTTCTCTTTAAGAGCGAATTTTATCACGGTTTCTGGATTGAAGGGATTTGGGTAGTTTTGAATCATTGCGTAATCAAGTTCACCAATATTAGTGACGCCACCTACTGTCTTATAGAATTCTTTGGCTAATCCACTGCTCTCTTTTATTTCAGCAATAACCACATATTGTGCTTCTGTGTTATCTATGGCTTTTAAGCGAATTCTCAGACTTCTACCTGTCAAACCGGCGGGATCTATTCTATAGTTGATATTGGTATAGCGTGAATCTCCGGTTTTT
Organism: uncultured Ignavibacteriaceae bacterium; assembly: GCA_964431385.1. Classification (GTDB taxonomy): domain Bacteria; phylum Bacteroidota; class Ignavibacteria; order Ignavibacteriales; family Ignavibacteriaceae; genus UTCHB3. The sequence goes on from CAYSJM010000128.1 coordinate 695, forward strand.
CTGAAAGTGAATTGATCAAACGATGCAACAACATCATTTGTTTCTGCATCAACGAGTTGAACAACAAAACTTATTTCATCATTTTCATCAAGAACTGATGAAACAATTGTTGAATCATTTACACCCAATTCTACACTGTAATAGAAATTACTCGAATTGTCAAGTGTAAAGGGTTTTGATATAATTGACTGTTCAACAATGGCTTCTGAAGCTGAATTATTATTAACCGGTAATTCCTCAAATTCAATGAGATCATTACCAAGGTAAAGTTCTCCAAGAGCATAGAAGATTCGACCTCTGTTTATTGAAGCAACCCCCGTTCTGAAGTCTGTATAATTTGTCAGGTTGCCTCCCTTCTGAAGTCCGTAATAAGATCCAATACTTTGCGAAAGATTAAAGTAGTTTGGGGGATTTGTTGTGTTAAAATGTTGTGCATACATTGATAATTTGGAAGAACCATTTGAAATTTGCAGATCTTTTCCTTCAATCGGTATGGTCTTAAGATTCCTCGAATGCAGAGTATTATCCATTATTTTTGCATAACCACCATTGTTTTCACTCCATCCCATGATATAAGACAGATTGTCATCAGGTTTATTGATGACAGGTGAGTTTACACTACTGCCAAAATTCCAGTAGTTGTAGCTGGATGGGTCTTTGAATACTAAAGTTTGCACGATAGAAGTACCATCTCCATCAATATCGTAATAACTCTTCCATACAATTCTTGCCCCCCTGTTGAACTCAATAATTGACGGCTTCATATGCAGAGGTGCATAGTGATATTCAGATATGTTTACGATACCGGTTGAACTGACAAGGGTGTGAGGTGACTGGATATCAATTTTACCATAGTTAATATGAGAATATTCTTCGCTTTCGCCCGGTTGTTCCCAAGCGAGCTGGAATACATTTTGTTGAGGATAAACAACACTCTTGGATACATCAAGTGCAGGATTGGTCGAATATTCATTGATCTCCGTTCCAAGATTATCCTGTAAAACATCTGCCACACTACTTGTGGAATACCAGGTTCTTGTAGAATAATTGATATATCCAAATTTGTACTGAAGTCCCGCAACTTTATTGCCTGAAACTGTTGTTCTTTTCCAGACTATCATCACCTCTCCATTGGCACCGGCGGCTATTACAGGCATAAAATCTGTGGTGGCATAAACCTCATCATCTTCATCTTCCAGAATGTAATTTCCTCCTGTTGCACATCCACATGGACTATAGAGAGTGAGTTGTGAACCTCCTGCTGATTTCTTTTCTTGAAATACAACATAGACATTATCACCCACTGCCGAAAGGGAAGGACTTTTTGCATTTAAAGCAGAAAGTGGATTACCATTGTTCATTATTGTCCAGGTGGTACCGTTATTTGTACTCTTTTCATACCACACATTTCCCATACTTTCGTAAACAAGATGAAGACTACCATCCGTGGTTCTCGCAAATTTACGGCTGCTGTTGTTTTCAAAACTATTGTTGTTGTCAGAAAGCTGTGTCCCTTTTACGACTGCGTAAACACCGGCGTTTGAGTTGTTGAATACTACGGGAGTTTCTGAGGAACCCGGGTTAGTAATTTGTGCGCTTCCTGCAGGACTAATCTCCCAATTTACAAATTTTAGAGTATGATTTGTATTAGAACCCGGGTGGGTCCAAGAGAGATTATCAGGTCTTTTTAAAGAATAGTGGGGTTTCAACGGTTGCAACGAATCATAGGATTGATTTAAAAATACACCCTTATACGAAGAAGTAATTCCCAAATTACTAATTGAGGAGGATACAGTCTTAAAAGGAGCTGTCATCCCTCGATTCCGGGGATTGTTTCCAAACGAAGGGTCATTATAATCAATCAGCCAGGGGTCTTTGAACTCGATGCCACCAATCAGAGTAAGACCCTCCGCTTTTAATCCAATTGTTGCATTATATGTCCTATCTAAAGATGAAGTCAGAGGTGGTCTATTCATCAAGCCAAAAGATTTATGATTTATAATGCTTCCATCATCTGGGGATTCAGGATGTACCCACTTCAAGAATTTTTGGTCTCCAGCGGGTGAACTGTATACACCTTGAAAACCTCTTAAGGTTTCAGAAGTTCTAGGAGAAATGTTGGTAGGAACGGTCTCTTCTGTGAAACTGTTAAGTCCATTCCATCTTCCAATTATTGAACCAGTCCAGACAGTTCCGTTCTGTAATTTTTGAGTAATAGGCACATCCTGTCTCAACAAACCGCTCCTGTATCGATATAAGGTACCCAACATCACATCTTTTTGCATTGGTGTGAACTCCCACATACATGCATCGTCAACATAATTCATGTAGTTGTGTACCGGGTCATTACCAGGGTGTTGTGGGCATGTATTTGTGGATTCTGGAGGACAATACTCGTTAACTATATGGACAGGTGTGTCAGAAAGACCATCACCATCGACACATGCCCCCGAGCCATCAAATGTATGAGAATTTCCAAAATAATGCCCTGTTTCATGGACGAGGGTTCTGCCCAAGTTAAACCGAACACTTCCACCCGGCAAAGTATTTTTTGCAATCACAACACCATGAGTGATATCATCTTGATTATTTGTGGGAAACACAGCATGACCTCCGGCATTACCGAGGGATTGCACAATATATACATTGTATATCGTTCGGGGATCAATTGCAAGTGCCTGTTTCATTTCATAAATTGTGCCATCATTAAAGGTGTTACCCGTAGCACAATTCACCGCCCAGTCAGGATTATATACCCGCTCTACTCCCTCCAAAACAAAACTTAAGGTAGTACCCGCAAAATCAAGATTCAATCTGTCAATCTGAGCGATTAACTGAGAATTTGGTACATCACCACCTCCGTCACCAAGAATTACATGAAACCAAATGTGTATTGAGTTGCTGGGAAAGAAGTCTTCGTTATTATTGAGATACTCCTGTATTTGAGCAAGGTATTCTGAAAGTTGTTGGTTACTTAGCGGCGGGGTTATACATCTGATTTGTTGAGCAGAAAGCCCTGAATAGAGCATACTAAAAACAAAAATCGTAAGGAAAATTTTTTTTATACTATTTGTTATGAAATACATATTAGCTCCACTTTGATTATAACTAATTCATTATTTAAATGTAAAATATTTCCGGTTCAAAACTTCTAAGGTGGATGATACATAAGACCTCCTTTAATTAAATTTTATTTTTTTAGGATTGTAACAATGGCCTGCCTGCCGTCGATTCCCTCAACAACTATGATATTGTCTTTTATTTTAATGGTCCCATACCAAGAATCATATGCTCCCCCGGATAGAATCACTTTCCACTCAAGCCCATTAAAATGAAATAACCGGGCATTTGCCCCGCCTGCAAAAATGTTATTGAAACCATCTCCCTCGATGCTATAGAGATTATCGGTCCCCGGAATTTGTAATTGCTCCCAATTTTGAGCACCATATCCTTTGTAATATAATGCACTACCTGATGCATAAAACTTTTTCCCGGCAATAAACCACGGCTTAAGAATCCAGTTGGTGATACCTTGCATACTGAATTCCGTACTTTTCAGACCATCAATTCTTAAGAGCTTCTGTCTCAGTTCATTCTCAAAATCCACACAAAAAGCCATGATCTCGTAAGATTTTGTCCTTTTATTATAATCTCCGGTCATGCTTTGGACAAATAGATCCGTTCCGGTTTCGATCAGGGTCCAGACTGTTCCATTGTAGTGATATATTTTCCCACCATAACCCCCGGTGTATATGTCATTAGTATCTGTCCCCCAAACTGCTGATGTGGAAAGTGGCAACACCTCAAACCGGTTTTGGTTGAGACCGTCGTACCATATTACACCGAAAGAACTAAACATCATCATATCTTTTCCTGGAAAAGCGAGAATCCCTGTGATCTCCGGAACAGCCAGATAATTCCCGGGTACCCGGTACCAAAGTTTTTTATACTCCCATCCCGTTCCATCCCAATGAACAGCATTATAGTCCGAATAACCAGCAAGATTGGTATCAGGAAGAACAAACAGACCAACAGCCCAAATATCATTCTCACTAATTATTGCAATATCACGAATTTCACTATGGTTAATTTCTGCGCTCCCAAGGTAGTGTTTAGTCCAAATAAAGGAATTGCCGGTGGGTGAGAGAGTGGTAAGATTGGCTACATTGGAAAATACTGTGGAATTGTTGGGAGGTGTGATAGAAGCCTGAAAAACATAAACTTTGGAATGTGTAAGAGTGGGTATGTACAATAGAGTATCGG
>CAYSJM010000129.1:0-4952 GCA_964431385.1 uncultured Ignavibacteriaceae bacterium
GCTTTTAATGGATTAGTCTTGTAGCTCATTAACTCGTCAAAATCGTTAAGTCCGTCGCCATCAGTATCCATTTTAAGAGGATCTGTTTTGAACTGGCTAACTTCTTTACCATCTTCAAGTTTGTCACCATCAGTGTCAGCTTTTAGCGGGCTGGTTTTATACTGATTGATTTCTTCAGAATCAGTAAGTCCGTCACCATCAGTGTCAGCTTTAAGTGGATTGGTTTTGTATGTCATCACTTCATCGTAGTCAGAGAGAGTGTCGCCATCAGTATCAACCTTGAGAGGATTGGTGTTATACTTTGTAACTTCATCGAAGTCATTAAGTTTGTCACCGTCGGTATCAGCTTTTAACGGGTCTGTTTTGTGTTTAAGAACTTCGTCACCATCTTTAAGACCATCACCATCGGTGTCAGCATTAAGAGGATTGGTGTTGTATTTAAGAACTTCTTCGCCATCTTTTAATCCGTCACCATCAGTATCGGCTACGAGCGGATTGGTTTTATATTTTAAAACTTCGTCACCATCGTTAAGTCCATCACCATCAGTATCGGCTTTATTCGGGTCGGTTTTGTAGATATAGATTTCATCTTTATCAAGAAGTCCATCACCATCGGAATCTTTATTGATATTGGTTCCGCCGAAGATTAAGTGAAGACCGCCGTTAAAATAGACATCTTTAGGGCTGCCATCAACATAATGATTCAAGTAGTCAGTGAAGGTATAATTAAAACCGGCAGTAGCACCGATCTGAATGTTTTCACTAACTGCATAATCAAGACCAAGACCTGCAGGCACAACCATTGTCCATCCTGTTTTTTCAACGCCCTTTTGTGGCCATTGAGTACTGAATGAAGTTGGAACCTTAATGTTATTGAAGTGCAGGGCACCGGCACCTACATAAGCGTAGGGCGAAAGCCTTTCAAATCCGAATGGGAACCAAAGTAATCTAAGGTCTATCGGAATAACATCGGTCTCATATTCTGCGGCAACAAAATCTTTACCTGCATATTTCAAATAACCTGCACCAAATTCAACACGCCAGTTGTCATTGAAACCGTATCTGAAAAAGCCTCTGAAACCACCGTTAATTGATTTTTCGGTGAATTCATTTTGTGGAAGAATCGCATTACCTTCTATACCAAAGTGGACTTTAGTGCTCAGGCTCTGTGCAAAAGTTGCGGAGCCGGCAAAGAACATTGCCAACACTACAATCATGAGAGTTGCTTTTCTCATGGTTTACCTCTGTATTTAATGATAAATAATTGAACAATTTACAAATTCTTACATAATTCAATGTTAAATCTATAAAAAACAGGGCAATAAACAATCTCTAATAATTTAATTTTCATCCTCTTTTGTGCAATTTTAATTAAAATTGGGTGTTAAATGTCACAAGTTTAATTGTCTATCATGAACTTTAATCATAAATTATGCCAATGAAAATTTTAAATTTCTCCAAAATGAATGGAGCCGGCAACGATTTTATCGTTGTAGATGATCTAAGCGGCACCCAGCCAACCCTGAGAAGTGAAGATATTGTTTCGCTTTGTAACCGAAAAAGGGGAATTGGCGCCGATGGACTTCTCCTTCTGCAGAGAAGTGAAGATAGCCCCGTATTCGTGGATTTCTTCAATGCTGACGGCAAAAGAGGATCGTTATGTGGAAACGGTGCCCGATGTGTAATAAGATATTGTTTCGACAACGGGATTGCAGAAGGGGATTCATTCAAATTTAAGTTTGGTGAAAAATTTTATTCAGGAAAGATAGATGAAACCGGATTACCCGTTTTTTTTATGGCCCGTCCCCGTAAACTTAAAACCGGATTCAGAATTAAAGCTCATGGAAGCCTTTTATTGTCGCACTTCTGTGACACAGGTTCACCGCATATTATAATAAACATTGAAGATGTTCCCCTCGACTCCAATAATCCACACACAGGATTTTCTGAGCTAAACGAGTTCCCTGTTTTTGAACTCGGAAAAGAGATACGGCATCACAAAGATTTTGCTCCTGATGGAGTAAATGTAAATTTTGTTAAATTAATCGATAAAAACTCTCTTGAAATAAGAACTTTTGAAAGAGGAGTAGAAGATGAAACTGATGCATGTGGAACAGGTTCGACGGCAGCGGCAATCGTGTTTTTTGCACTTAAAAAATGTGAACCACCTGTAAGTTTAAAAACCAAAAGTGGTGAAAAACTAACGATAGATTTTGAAATAATAGATAATAAACTGGAAAACCTGAGCTTAACGGGACCCGCAGAAAACAATTTTAACGGAACTGTTGAACTTAAATAAATCAGGAGAAAAAATGGCAAAAATTGTTTTTTATGTATCATACGATATCGATCCAAACAAAAGGAATGAATATCTTGATTCAATAAAAGAGTATAAAACATTGATTTCAGGGGCAGGATTGTCCAAATATACTTTGCTCGAAGAAAAAGGGAAAGCGAACAAGTTTCGCGAAATATTCGAGTTTGAGTCAGAAGATGCATTTGATCAGTTTGATGATGCAGGAGATGAAAGAATAAGCATTCTAAACAGGAAATTGGAATCGTTAAAGATTGCAAAATCCACAAAATCAAGAACACTTGTAGAAGTTGAAATTTAACCGAAGAGACAGTCAAATCAGATAATGAGCAAACTAACACACTCGATCTACATAGCCCTCTTTTTTATTATCGGAATCACCTCGACGACGCTACTTTACTTTAACGGTAAAGATTATTATGCGGCTCCACAGGAATTGCGGCCTCAGAGTCAAGCCGAACTTCTCTGGAGACCCTCTGCAATAGATGAAATTCCGAAATATCAAAAGAAAGTTGGATACCACGGAGACGCACACATTGTTCTCGAGCCAAAAGGATATCTGGGACATGCACTGGGAATTGCCGGTACCTTGATGATGATATTTGGGGTATCAATCTATATGATCAGGAAGAGGGTGAGAGCTTTTTTCCGCTGGGGTTTGTTGAAACACTGGCTCGAGTTTCACATATTTTTATGTGTTGTCGGTCCAATTTTTGTTTTATTTCACACTGCATTTAAATTTGGGGGAATAGTTTCCATTTCTTTTTGGTCGATGACGGCTGTGGTGTTATCGGGAGTCGCAGGGAGATTCATATATACAAAGATTCCAAGATCAATCAAGGGAAATGAACTCGACTCGATGGAAATCGCCAGATTGCAAAAAGAATACAGCCTCAAGCTTAAGGAAAATCATAATCTTAACGATGAGATTATTGAAGAGATTGAAAAATATGGTTTTGAAGGTAAAAAAGAGGAGCCCGGTACCTGGTCAAGTATAATGACAGTTTTAAAGGACAGGTTCATTATTAAAAAATCACTAACTTTGTTCAAGAAAAGTTTGAAAAATTCGGGAGTAACAGATCCCGGTTTGGTTAAACAGATTTTGGAGACAGCAAAAGAGAAAATTGCACTTGAACGGAAGACAAGAGTTTTAAAATCGATGCACCGGCTCTTTAGATACTGGCATATTTTCCATTTACCTTTTGCCATAGCAATGTTTGTAATAATGTTAATTCATGTAGGCGTCACCATTTATTATGGTGCCACCTGGATTTTTTAGGAGAATCGTATGAAATTTAATAAAATGTATATCTACATTTTAGTTGTTGTTTTTGCAGTTGCCGGAGTGGTAATCTATTCTTCACTGTCGGGTAAAAAAGCAAAAGAAGCTCCACCTCTTTCAGAGGGTTCACAAGTTCCCGGTGATGAAACTCATCAGGGAATGGGTGGTGCAGGCGGCACAAATCCGGGACCCGGAAATGTGAAAGATGAAATTAAACAAAAGATGGCAGAGCTGGAAAAAGCAGCTAACGACAATCCAAATGACACAACAAAACTTCTTGAGTACGCCGAATTCATGGGAATGGCACACAAGCCCGATAAAGCAATAGACGGCTACAACAGATATCTTAAGATAAATCCAAATAATGTGGAAGTGTTGTTCGCCCTTAGCAGTCTTTATTTCCAGAAAAAAGATTTTGATAACTCAATCGCTACAATTAACCGTGCTTTAAAAATTAATCCCAAAAACACCGAGGCAATATTTTATCTTGGTTTTGTTGAAAACGGGATGGGAAATAAAGCAAAAGCCAAGGCAACCTGGGAGAAACTTATCAAAGATTTTCCCGGAAGTACCGGTGCAAATTTAGCGACCGAAGAACTCAAAAAGTAAGTGGACGAAGTATTTCTTGAAGAAACGGGCGGATACCTTTTCGCCCTTCTTCTCATTTTTTCGGTCACATTTTTCTACCTGAAAAGTAAAAAGAAAACCTCAAAAAAGAATGTCAGGAAGATAGAGGAAGCAAAAAATCTCGGACTCTACGAACCTGTCTCACTACACCCCTTCGTAAACGAAAATATCTGCATCGGAAGTGGTGCCTGCATCGAAGCATGCCCCGAAAAAGATATTCTTGCCATTGTAAACGGACAAGCCACAACCGTAAACGCTTCTCGCTGTGTAGGGCATGGTGCGTGTTTTCATGCTTGCCCCGTTCAGGCTATTGCTCTTTATATCGGAACTGAAAAAAGAGGGGTTGATCTCCCTCATGTAAGTCAGGAATTTGAAACAAATGTTCCAATGCTGTTTATCGCAGGTGAGCTTGGCGGAATGGGGCTTATAAGAAACTCTGTAGAACAGGGGAAACAGGCGGCAAGCTACCTGGCAAAAAAAATTAAAAAAGATCACAAAGCTGAATACGATGTTATAATCATTGGCTCGGGACCCGCTGGTATATCAGCTACTTTAAGAAGTGCAGAGTCAGGGTTAAAATATAAAACCCTTGAACAAGATACTATTGGCGGCACGGTTTATAGCTTCCCGAGAGCAAAAATTGTTATGACATCACCGATGGATTTGCCTTTAAAAGGGAAAGTAAAACTGACCGAAACAAATAAAGATCAGTTGATTTCCCTTTGGAAT
>CAYSJM010000130.1:0-4908 GCA_964431385.1 uncultured Ignavibacteriaceae bacterium
GGAAAGATATATGCTGTTAACTTCTTTTTCACTTCCTGCCCGGGAATTTGCCCCTCTATGACAAGGAATCTGCAGCGATTCCAAAACGCATTCAAAACAGATAACGACATAAAATTGATTTCCCACTCCGTAATGCCTGAAGTTGACACGTCCGAAAAATTGAAAGAATATGAAAAGAACTTCGGCTTGATAAATGGCATGTGGTATCTTGTGAGAGGAAGCACTTCGGATATTTATACAATTGCAAGAAGGTCTTACTTTGCGGAAGAGAAAGCAGGTTATAACAGCGATTCAACTGAATTTCTGCACAGCGAAAATGTGATCTTGATTGACAGGCATGGACATATCAGGGGTATATACAAAGGAACACTTGCGCTGGATATTGAACGAATGATTGAAGATGTAAAGATCCTCAAAAAGGAAAGTTGAACCAAAAGTAAATCAAAAAGTGCATCTGGTGATGCACTTTTACCGGCAATTCCGAAATTTTTATTTTCTTTATGCTGTTTGTTTATCTTTACCGCCGAAAAGATGTTTGATCCATTTCCAGTGAACATAAACATGGAAAGAAAACAGCGCAGCAAATACCAGCACTATAGCCAGGTGTATTTCAGCCCATTGAGAGCTTGAGAGACTTAGTAACCTCCAGTTGCCAGAACCACCTTCTACAGCAAGCAGTATCCCCGTCAATATTACAGCGACGAATGTTAAGATCGCTGATACTTTACAGGTCCTTGATGTTGGAAGAATATTCTTAGCGGTTAATGATAGGTCAGCTTCTCCTGTCCTGATGGCTTTTTTCTTATACTCTGCTATTATGTGAATTACGATTGCTGCCAGCAGCAAAAAAAGAATTATGAAGAAATACATGATTTATACTCCTTTCAAAATCTCATCGTAACAAAGTGTACTCTACTTTAAGCGGTGGGTATCTACATGATCAATAGTAAACTGCAATACAAATATAATATACACTTTTTGCGATTGCACTTCAAAAAAGCATACATTTTGCATTTTGGATAACAATCATATTTGTAAATGACAAAGCACCTGTAATTCTGTACAGGTGCCTGAAGTTTGTTGCCGAAACTAAATTTTCTTATTAAGCTAATTTGCCCCGGTTTTGAATCGGAAATAATCGCTTGACCAGTATGTGGTTCCTCCAACAGTATTTCCTGCTTTCCAAAAATAAACTGAATTTGCCTCCAGTACAGTTGGAATTGTATATGCATTTCCGGTTACAGTATAGGTATAAAGAGGAGTTGCAAATGTCGGGTTCACGTCGATCGAAATTACAGTTGCTGTACCGGACCATTCAAAAGTGGTGGCTCTTGATACGTTCGAGTCTCCCTCGTAAGGCTTCAAAAGTCCGGGTGGATTGGTACTTACAGATTTACTGTCAGTGGCGCTGTCACAGCCATACATGAACACAAAAATTGAAGCCAAAAGCAAAACTGCAAAAAGATGTTTCATTTTTTTTCCTGGGATTTTACATGCAATATAAAATAGCCAACTTCGTTTTTAAGTGTTTAATTTCTGGTATTAATTAACGCTTACTGCTAATTAAAAAAGCTATTTAACAGTAATAATAGTCATAGTTTCAGATACATCATTTATCAGTTTTTTTGTAGGAATTTTTGAGTCTTCAAAAACAGGCAATAAATAGACAATATGAGACAGGTTTTTTGTGGGCTCTATTTGTCTTTAGTTAGTTATAAAGCTATATTTGCTCACTTCAAAAATTATTTCTAAAGGAGAAATATGAAAAAATTCAGATTCAGTTCAATTGCTGTGGTTCTTTTTATCATTGCTTTTGCTTTCAGCAGCTGCGGCGAGAAAAAAGAGACCAAAACTGACACCAAAACTGATTCCAAAACAGATACAAAAACTCAGAGCACTGAGAAAAAAGACGGCGACAAGAAAAAGAAAGATTTTAAGAAGTCTGACGCCCCCAAAAAGGAGCTCAAATCAGAGGTTCCTGCAGACTGGACAGAACTGGTTTCAAAGGATGGAAAATTTACCTTCAGCGCTCCTTCAAACTGGACTATCACTTCCGATACTGAAAACAAGTTTACAGCTATGAGCGAAGATAAGTCAATGGGAACAACATTTGTTATCTTTTCAAATGACCAGATCACTTCTGACGAGCTGCTTGGTTTAGCGCTTGCTGATTTTGAATTTGAGCCGGATGGCGAAGCATTTGCTTTCACAGAAAGCAATATGGAAGGTTATATCACCGCTGCCAGGGGCAAGATCGGCGGAGAAGATATGATGATGTACGTGATGAGCGCTGTTGAAAACGGCGGTAAAGGCAACTATGTATTGTATGTATTCACTCCAACAGCTAGCTTCGATAAGAACAATGCAACAATGGAAAAGGTATTATACAGCGCAAAGCTGAAATAATTCGACAAGTAACTTGCTAACGAAAAAGCGGTCAATTGACCGCTTTTTTTATGAATGATAATACTTGGTACTATTTTTGAGACACTGAATAGAGTTCAGTTCAGATTTGCTGATCGTTTCCTGAAGACGAAGTACAGCAATGCTGCTGAAAAGTAGAACACAAACGATATCGCTGTAATAGGCGGCATACCCCCTGGCCATTTTTCAGGGCTAAACCAGTTTGTATAGCCGGCAAACAATATATGGGAAAGAATGAGGAGTGATAAAACGACTTTGAATCCCAATGAGTTAATATTCGAACGTACTGTTTTCTCCCCGGGGGAGCTAGCTACATTAGCAAAAAACAAGCCTGCACATGCTGAAAATGCCAGGACTCCTGAAGTCATACTCATGCCTCCGGCAAAGTTAAATATGCCGGAGGTTTCAAAAAACTTCTCATAGTTTGCAGGTTTTAAGAGAACGAGGCTCAACAGAACATGAACAGCTATGAACATGAATGCAGCCCTGGATATATCTGCCCTTGATTTTTTGAGCCGGGCAAACAGCTTAACTGAAGAGCCGTGTACAGTACCGGTGAAGAGATTGATTGCCATTAGCAGGATCCCGGTAAATGAAACGGTCTTATTCAAAATAAAGAGCGGCAGCTGGCTCCAGGCAACACCGCCAAATACATTGTAGCGGAAAACAGAATAAATTAATGCTATGAGTGCTGCCGTTGCGGCCGTACTTAAAACAGTCTTGCTGTTATTGATGGACTTTTGGGAATAATGATCTCTCTGCATTTATAAAACACTATTTGACCACAGCTATCTTTTTCGCTGTAAAGTTCTGACTGCCGGATAACATTACAAAATAAGTTCCGCTGGAAAGATCTGACGTTGTAATCTGTTCTTCATAATGCCCCGGTTTCAGGATACCGCTGCTCAATACACCAAGGCTTTTTCCGCTTATATCAAACAGCTCGAGCTTGTATGTATCTTCTTTTGATATTTCATAGCTGATGTTGAATAGCGGGTTTGAAGGATTTGGAAATATCTCGTTCAGCTCAAAATCTTTTACAAAATTTTGATTTTCATTCATTCCTGTGGGTGTTTTAATAAGCTTCACAGTATCCAGCAGGTTGTTCTGGTTATTGTAAACTCTGAGAGTGAATGTGCCGGCAGTCACATCAACAATTCCGAAGTTGTAATCCTGCACAGATTTTAAAGTGTAAGATGCATTTGTAGGCACGTAAAGAGGGGCACCTCCGCCGCCCAGCACCATGTGTTCAATGCCGCTAACCCTGTTATGCTGGTAGAAGTGTGAGTGGCCGGAAATAACCATATCTACCCCTTTAGGTACGAAGATATTTGTTGATAATGCTTTCATACCTGCATCTTCTCCGTGGCCACCCGAACAGTAGCCTGGGTAATGAGATATTACTATCTTCCATGTTTTATTTGTTGAGCCAAGATCTGCCATTGCGAAATTATACTGGTTGCTGCCAACTGAATAACTGACAAGATTATTAAGTACCAGTACATGCATGTTCCCATAATCAAATGAATAATAATCTTCGGTGCCGCTTTGTACTGTGATCCCTTTGGTGAAAGCCTTGGTGTTGGTTGACCAGTTTTCGTGGTTCCCAGTTGCAAGGAAAAAAGGGTATTTGGAAATGAGGTTTAACTCGCCCTGGCGGAAAAACTCGTTCTTAAAATCATTGTATGAACCTGTGTTGGCAACATCTCCGCCATTGAGATAAAACCTTGGATTATATTGCGGAACAAGCTGGCATATCTGGTCATGAACTGCTGTGCCTGTTCTGTAATCTCCGATCCACACAAACCTGAAGTCAGTTTGTGAATCAGGCGCTGTAATAAAATTGTAGCCGTTTGATACAGAAGAATTTTGTCTCGCACGGTAGTAATACGTTGAGTTAACAGCCAGTCCGTTCAGGTAAATCTTATGTACATATGTGCTGTTCGTGGTTGTGCTGATGATGCTTGTTTTTGAAGTGTTTCCATATGAAACGGTGGAGCCGAAATCAACCGTTACTGTATCTGTTGTATTGCATTCAACAAGTACCCAAACGCTGTTCTGCTGAACCCCCATTAGGTAAGGCTGCATCACAATATCGGCTTTGGAGCTTGAATAAAAAGCAAACATAACTAATAACAATAGTAGTTTTGAAGTTTTCATGATATTATGTCTGGTTAGATTTACGCAAGATGCGGAAAGGACGTTAAATCAGAATAAATATCATGTTACATATTCGCTATATTTAAACATTTTTTAAGTACATTCTGATAAATTAGGGAGCACTGATCACGTTCTTTGCGGTTTGAACCGGTTTTCAGGTGGACTAAAATAAATATGTTACAAAATTATTTGTTATTATTTATATTGTAACAATTGAATAACAATATCTTAACTGATGGAAAATACTGCTGATACTGAGATCCAACCTTTGCCAAAAAAATTTAAGGGACTTAAACAGCTCATAGGCAATACTCCGCTGCTTGA
>CAYSJM010000131.1:0-1820 GCA_964431385.1 uncultured Ignavibacteriaceae bacterium
TGAATGCCCAACCCGGGGGAACTGCCGGCTCTGATTCCGGCTACCCCGGGTGACCCATGAGGGCACCTGCCATAAAAAAACATTGCGCTGAAAACTAATATTGTGAGAAATAAAATGAACTTATTCATTAATGAAAAACAAAAATTTACCACAAAAGCCATAATCTTCATTTTCCTGTTTGGATTACAATTCCCCTCTCAGTTAAATGCTCAGGGCAATGGGGGTGAAATTATGGTTGTGCCTACGCGGCTTGTGCTAAAAGACAACGACAGAACTGCTGAAGTAAATCTGATTAACAATTCAAATAAAAAACTTACCTACCGTATCGATTTCATCAACCTTAAGATGGAACCCGATGGCAGTGTAAAAACCATCGAAATACCCGAAGATGGTGCACCCTTTGCTGATTCGATTCTGAGGGTGACACCCAGACAATTGGTGCTCGAACCAAATCAGACCCAGGTTGTCAGACTCCAAGTCAGACGCTCCCTCGGCAGCATTTCCGGTGAATACCGCTCACATCTGCGGTTTCAGAACATTCCGGAGCAAACCACCGAAGCTGGAGACACCGCCAACGCTGAGGGAATTTCTATAAAACTGATCCCGATTTACGGAATCTCAATTCCGGTTATTTTAAGGGGCAAAGATGCTCAGGCAAAAGGTGAGTTCCGAAATATCAGTTTTAAAAAAGATAGTAACGGCGTAAACATAATTTTTGATGTTACAAGAACGGGTAACCGATCCCTCTTTGGAGAAGTGGAGGTTACCTGGGTCCGTGAAAATGAAAAACCGGTTAAGGTTGGGGTTATCCGTAATTTCGCGGTTTATCCTCCAATCGACCACCGTTTGGGGCGAATCAGACTCCAGTTGCCCGACGAATTCAAAAGTGGTGAGGGACAATTCAGACTTGTATTCAAGGATGGAGAAGTGCCCGATCTGCCTTTGTTAACCGAAATATCGGTTCCGGCGGTCATACAATAATAAATCGTCCGAAAAGATTTATCAATGAAAAGGTTATTCCTTTGGCTTGCATTTATGAGCATGATTACCGGAGGCCTGTTCGGTTCTGATCCGGGTGGAGGTAAACCACCCTGGAAACCGGTCAACTGGCCCGAAGATGATCTCCTTATCTGCGAACTTTTGCTCGGTCGCTATTCGGTCAGCAAAGAGATAGCAGTCTATGTAACACCAAGAGGAATTATGCTCCCCTTATCTGCCATTTCAGACGCAATGGAGATACCCATCGAGGTCAAGCCTGATGAAGGTTTGGCCTCAGGGTATCTATATGAAAAAAGTAATTCTTTTGAACTGGACTTTAAAAAAGGCACAGCTTTTGTTTTTGGAAAGTCCATTTCTCTCGATACCGTAAATGCCGGCGCCACTTACGAAGATATTTTTATAGAACTGAACACTTTTGCTGCCTGGTTCAGGTGGAAAATTGAATTTAACCGCCTCGACATGAGAATAACAGTTACACCTGAAAAAAAACTGCCCATCCAAATGAGGTGGGAAAGAGAATCGGGAACAAGACCCAAGCCTTCCGCCCTCTCAAAGACTCCCTCAAACTTCCCCGTGATCGAGAACGATTTTAATTTTGCCACACTTCCGCAAACTGATATCAGACTGAGCAACTCCTCCACATTTAAGCCGAATGGCAGCTCTTCCTCAATCTCATATACTTTCCTGATGAGTGGCGACTTCATGAAAATGAACGGCTTCATCTATCACAACGGAAGAGACGGCAGTGGCGAAGGGGTAACCAATATTACACTCGGCAGGGTTGACCCCGACGGAGAACTTTTTGGACCGGTAAAGGCAAC
>CAYSJM010000131.1:1920-3667 GCA_964431385.1 uncultured Ignavibacteriaceae bacterium
TTACACTCGGCAGGGTTGACCCCGACGGAGAACTTTTTGGACCGGTAAAGGCAACATCATTTCAAATCGGAAATGTAGCCCTTCCGGGTTCGATGATCTTCCCCTCAACAGGGAACGCCATCGGATTCAGAATAAGCAACCGCCCAACTTACCAACCCGAATATTTTAATTTTCAAAATATCGAGGGCGTCCTCCCCGCAGGGTGGGATGTGCAACTCTTTAGAGACAGCGAACTTATCGGTTACATCACTTCCAATGCTGAAAACCGATACCTTTTTAAGGAGATCCCTCTTTACTTTGGAATGAACAACTTCCGTTTGGTTTTTTACGGCCCCGGCGGTGAAGTGAGGGAAGAGAACAAAAGCTTTAACATCGGCAGAAACTTCATTAAACCGGGAGAAACTTTCTATACTCTTACTCTCGCCGGTTATCGTGGTGACAGCAGAACATACGGCAAGGTTGATCTGGGAATAATGAATGAACTTACTCTAAATCTAAACAGTTCCGCCGTCGATATCCAGGGGGAACGACACTATTTCGCCGGTGTCGGTGCAAACGCATTTTTGGGACCGGTAATAATTAGTCCACAATTTGCTTATGATTTGAACGAAAAACTCCTCACCTTTGAGGCGGGTCTGCAAACAAAAGTGTGGGGTCTGAGCGTAAACGCCGGCGTAACCAACTTTTCTCCTTATCAGACGGGGACTCAGGGGACGAGATCACAAGCGATGAAAAACAGAAGAACTCTTGCCATCTCCGGTATCGATTTTGGACAAAAACCCCTCTTTTCGCCAATTTCACTCCAGTATCAGGGGAGTACCAGTTTTTTAGACCTTAATGAAGATATCATCTCGGTTTCATCGGGGCTTTCAGTTGCCGGTCTGAATATTGGTAATACCCTAAGATGGCGTGTCAACGATTACGGCTCCAATTTTGTTGAACCCGCCCTTAAATACTCAGCAACTTCGAGTCTCTCCCTTTACGGAGTGATGATGCAGGGGAGTCTCGAGTTTGGGATGTCACCCGAATGGTTCGTGAATTTGATCAGAATAAGTGCATCCAAAAACCTCGATGATCTGACAAACCTCTCGGGTACCATCGAGAGAAACTTCAGATACGATTCCTACAACATTAATCTAAATGCCGCGAGAAGATTTGGCGAATTTTCACTCGGTGTTTATGCCGGTTATTCTTCAGGAAATGTAGTCTCTATGGGTCTCTCTTTTTCCACCAGTCTCGCAATTGAACCAAGAGGCGGGAACCTTAATTTCTCTGAGAAGATGGATGCTTCATTTGGTCTCGCCTCGATTCGAGTTTTTATAGATGCCAACAAAAACGGTATCTATGACGATGGAGAGCTTCCGGTTAAGGGAGTTGGATTCAAAGTTGAGGGGAGAGATTGGGATGGACTCACAAGTCCCTTGGGTCTCGCTTTACTTCGTGGTCTCTCCGTGGGGAAATATACCGAAATTGAAGTCAACACCGCATCACTTCCAAGTTCAAATTATACCGTCCAACTTAAAGGTGTTCAGTTTGTGCCCCGCCCTGGACAGGCACTCTACATCGATTTCCCTGTTAGAATGACTTCAGAATTAAGCGGCATGGTTTATCTCTTGAAAGATGGCACCAAAAAAGGAGCCCCCGGCTATGTGGTTGAGCTTGTTGACCGACAAACAAATCAGGTTGTGAAGACCGAAAGAAGTGCTTTTGACGGATTTTTCAATTTCTTCGAAGTGGAGGTTGGAAA
>CAYSJM010000131.1:3767-4838 GCA_964431385.1 uncultured Ignavibacteriaceae bacterium
TTTGTCACAAGTGCAGTCATTAAAGAATTTTCAAATAATAATGGAGAATGAAATGTCAAAATTAACCGCAAATATTTTCTTGTTGTTTTTATCATTCATCACGGTTTTTGGAATTACCGGCTGTAAGAGTGAGAGTAATCCCGTTCAACCCACAGATGTTAATGTTGAGGCAATCCAGAATATCGCTGCTGAAGACAGTACCGTGCTAAATTTTGAAGCCAACTATCAGGACGATATCAGTGGGATGGCTGCAAAAGTTGCTTCGGGTTGGGTAACTTTAGATGTAAAAAGAAAAATAAACTCGGTTACCAGAAGTTTCCAAATTAGAGTGGCTGGCGATACAGCTCTCGGAATCGCATCGTTCACTTTCAACAACACACTTGTTATCAGAGCCAAAAAAGACAGCAACAACACTTCAGATACAATTCTTCGGAAAAACTATACAGCGGTTGTCAAACGAAATCTGATCTTTGAAAAGGTTAATAATTCAAATAATCCAAGAAACAACTGGAAGCTGGTCGCTTGGTCAGCAATTCAGGGTGGCACAACAACCAGCAATTCGAAAATACAATCACTTCAGGTCACTGCCACCGGGATAGTTCCCATCGAATTTACTTCCCCAAACAGTTTTTATCTCGCCCGTGGCATAGCGAGATTCAGGCAGTTACCTCTATTCGACAAAAATTCGGAAGTGACGCTCACTCTAAAAGTTATCTCAACTACCGATGATCCTGACTTCGTAATTCTTAACTACGGTGCAGATAACAGAGGAATTAACAGGAACAAACAAAAATTTGAACTGGTCTCAACCGTTTCCAGTGGTACAAGCTTTGTGAAAACCTATCGCACCATAATGAATACCACCAACTATGCCGGTTATTTCCACATGGTTATCGATGTCCTCACAAAAAATGCAGTCGCAGATGATTCCACACCGGTTGAAAGCGATGTCTGGTCACTCCCGTACGGAGTTAAAAACCTCTAATCATAAAAAGAAGATTAGATCAAAATTTAGAGAGGTTGTCATTTTTGGCAGCCTCTTTTTTTGCAGTTAGTAATGCATTACTAAAA
>CAYSJM010000132.1:0-4773 GCA_964431385.1 uncultured Ignavibacteriaceae bacterium
GCGTTTGACCAGTTGCCCAGCGCCACGCTGCCCTCGCCGGTCGCGTGGCTTTTAGTGCCAGCGGCGATGGTGTCGCGCCCCTCGGCGTGGCTGGCGTGCCCCGATGCCAGCGTATCGCGTCCTTCGGCGTGGGCGTCGTCGTTGCTGGCAACAGTGCCGCGCCCCTCGGCGTGGCTGGCGTTGCCAGTAGCTTGGGTCTGGTAGCCCTCGGCGTGCGACTCTGCCCCACTGGCGATGGTCTGCCGGTTCTGGGCGTGTGAGTGCGGCCCGCTGGCTACAGTCAATTGTCCAGATGCTACTGAGTAGCCGCCTGATGCGGTGTTGCCGGGTGTCTGCCGGCCAGTCTGACAGACGCCGCCGGAACGGTAGATTTCCCAATCGCCATCATCCAGGGGGATCGTCTCGCAGGCGTCGGTGACGACCAGCGTATTGCACATGTGCGGCTGCGGGTTGTCACTCGCGGGCAGGTCGCCCAGCGCCTCGCACAGTCCGGCCCCCACGATTGCGCCAGGAGGGTATACTGAGCAATCAGAACCCACCAGCGCGATTGGTTCGGTGTCGCCGATGGGCAGGTCAGCCAGCCGATCACACAGCCAATCCTCCTCGCCGGGCGTGACGATCTCCGGGGGGATGCGCAGATCGTCCAGGCAGATGTCGCACAGCTCGTCGTTGTGCAGCCAGAGCAGGTCGCCGGACACGTCAATGTCGTGTTCTTCCGCAATCTGGTGGAGCAAGCGCCGCAGGTTCCACATGATGATTGCCGGATACTCGCGGCCGCAGCAGGGGATGCACAGGTTGTCGCCAATCGGGAACGATCCGACGATGACGGCGATATTGATCGTGTACAGGTCGGGGTCAACTCCGGGAAAGCCCGCTTGCGGCGTCCAGTCCACCAGCACCTCGGCGTCGTCCAGCGCCCGCGCTGCCTGCGCGGGATCGACAAACGCGTGAACGGCCGCGCCGTCCAGGGCGTAATGGTAGGACTGATGCGCGGTCGGCTTGAGTGCGTTGATCAGGTTCGTTCCGATGCGCGCGCCCAGCGCGCCCAACGGCTCGTTGACCTCGTGCAGAATGATTGCTACAGGCGCCTGCGCGCCGCGCGGCTTGTAGCGTGACGGGTGGGTGTAAATCTGAGTGATGTTCATTAAATCCTCGTGATTTTGATCCAGGCAAGATCAATGACGCGTGACAGCGCGGTGGTGTCGTTGCTCTGCGCGCTCAGGTGGAGTACTGCCGTTGGGGGGACTTGCAGCGTAGTGGTGCCGACAAGCTCAACGCTCTGGACGCCTCCGGCCGCAATGGTCACGGTGTGCAGCCGGATTGCGCCGGTGTTGACTACCAGATCAAGCCATGCCTGTTTGCCCGCGCACCAATCGCCAATAGCGAAACGCGCACGCGCCTCGACAAAGTAGGTTCCGGGGTCGGCCAGCGTTGCGGCCCACATGGGGCCTACCATGACGGACGGCGGCACGGTATCGGAGACGCGGACGGGCAGGTTCAGCCAGTTCGGCGTTAGCGCGGTGAACGGTAGCGCCGTGCCATAGTATTCGATGTTGGCCGTGGGGCTGGCGGGCGGACACATGGCGTCGATGCAAAGCTGATGTTGCGCGATTGCCTGAGCGAGTTGGGCGAACTGTTGCGCCCAATCTCCCTGCCCGCCTTCCAGCGCAAGGACGCGCAATTGCAATTCAGTCAGGCCGGCTTGCAGACCGGCGACTGCGTTTTGAAGCGCGACGATGGGGCCGTCCTCGTCGGTGATGGCGCACACCTGCGCCTCTAGCGCGTCCATGCGCTCCTCAAGCGCCGCGATTGCCGCGGTGTTGTCCTCGCAGCACCGCACCAGGTCATTCGGTGACAGGCCGTCCGCGCATTCACTGATTGCCAGCGCAATCAGGCCAGGCGGAACGCTCCACAGGGTGTCAATCTCGTCGTTGATGTCACGCGCCACGATGACGGTGTTGGAACTCAGCGCCATGCTGTGCTCCACGCTCAAGCAGCACAGCAACCGCGCCAGGGCAGTTGTTGCCGCGTTGCCCAGCGCGCCGCTGCCCTCCAGGCCGACGAACAGGAACTGGCTGGCCGGGTCGGTCGCGGCTTGGATGCCGGGCCACGTGGGATTGTGCAGCGCGTCGATACCCCAGGCCGTGTTTTGGTCTTCCACGTACTGATAGACATTCCCGGCCGCGTCGACGGCATAGTGAACGCTCTTCGGGTGCGCTGTCGGATACCAGCGCATGATGGGCGCGGTCGTCAGCGCGTGGTATTGATCTATGCTGTGTCCAAGCGCAATCAGGACAATAGCCGCGGGGCCGGGGAACGTCTCGCGGCCGGGCGTCATGTTGTCGGAGCATCGGGCGTTGATCGGGATATTGCAGATCATTGCAGCATACCTACTGAGCAGATGGAGGAGGACACCCGCCGCGCGGGCATCTGGACGCGCACGGGGCGCGGGCGGGTGGTCATGTAGGACGGCGCGCGCCCGTCGCAACATGGCCGCGCCAGTGTGGCGGACAGCACGCCGCTCAGCGCCGGGGCCGATGCGTGGTACAGGCCTTCCGCCTGTTTGATCTCGTTCAAGACGCGGGCCCACATGTCCTGCAATGACCGGAATATCTGAGACCAGTAGCGCGCCTCGCTGGTTCCGGTGCTGTCGTCGTAGCTCCTGCCGTCGCTCTGGCTATAGCTCCTACCGTGCTGTGCGCTGGTTCCCGTGGCGGACTGCTCGGAGTGGCCCGCGCTGTCTGCGCCGCTGTCGGTCTCGCCGCGGCTGCGCATGATCCCGCGGGCTGATGCGCTTCCCGCGCTGTCTGCGTCGCTGAAACTGCTGGCGCGCCGGTGGGCGTCGTGCTGTGTTAAGCTCTCATCATGCGCCGTGCTGGCTCCGTCGCTCTCCGACACGTCCAGCGCCGTGGCGTTGCTTTCAGACCATGCAATGCCCGTGCCGGACGTGCGCCCGGACGAACAGATGAACGACTGGCGGAAATTCCCGCCGCTCCCCCACGTGACGGAGACGGAAATTCCGACGATGGAAAGCGCCACGGTGTAGCTGACGTTCCAGCCGCGCCCCATGCTCGCCAGCGGCTCGCACGGGCTGTCTTCGTCGCCGCAGAATGGCAGATGTGGGCCGGGGTTGCTGTAGTCGTTGTCGATGGTGTCGTCAATCGAAAAACTGCCTGGGTCGAATGTGAACGACAACGGGGGAAAGTCAATGTCGAATGACGGCGGGGTGAATTCGATATCGAAATGCCCGGTGTCGATTGATCCGCTGCCGTCCCAGGCTGGCGTTCCGCTGCTCGACTGGCTGTCGCGCACATCGGAGGAACGTGCCTGCGTCGTTGCGGTTGCGTCGCTGGTCGCCAGCGCGTTGTCCCAGGAGACCGCCCAGCCTTGCGCGGACTGTCGGCCACGATCCCAGCTTGTAGCCTCGCTGGCCGCGTTGGCCGTGCTTACGCTGTCGCTGCGCTCGCGGTCATGCTGCGCGCTGTTGCGCTCGTACTGCTGCCATGATGTTGCGTTGGACCAGCCGCACTTTTTGTATGCACTGCTGCGCGTTCCCTCCGTGTCGTTCTGGCTGGATGCGGTGGAGACGCTCTCGCCGTAGGAGTTTTCCCGCGAGTTTGCCAGGTCGATCTGGTTGCGCGCGTAGAGCATGGCGTAGTCAATCACGCCAAGCTGCGCTTGCAGGTAGTGGATGTCAGCGCGGCAATCCGCCGTCATGCACCAGATCGTCTGCGCTTCCGCTTCCAGCAGCTCGCGCAGCCCGTCATCGCCGCACGCGACGGACTGAACGAGCATACTGAAAACCAGATCATCAGCAACAGTCGGCGGGATTACGACGCAGGTTGTCATAGTCCGACTCCTCAGAGCGTTCCGGGTTGATGCAAATGGCCGTGATCGGTGATCCCTCTAGCGCCGCCAGCACAGCCGCCGCAATCGCCGCCTCGTCCACGCTGCCAGCCCACTCGTCGGTCGCGCCGAACGTGCCCGCGCCCGCGTGCCCGCTGCGCGCCGCATCCCAGACCGCATCAGCCACCGCCGCCGCCGTCGGTGGAGCATCCGGCGCCGTTGCACCCTTCCACAAAGTCACATTAACAGCAGCGCTCTCTACCGTCGCCTCGGCGTAGTCCGTGCCAGCCGTGCCCCACACGATGTAACCGCCAGCCAGCGGCGCAACAACGCCGCCCGCTTTGCGGTACGTGCCAGCCGTGGAGGTCTCGGCCACGCCTGTTGTGGAAAACGCCGCGTAGGTTGTACCGTCCAGGTTGAGCACGCGCAGGCCAATCGTCAGCCCCGTTTTGCCGGGACCAAGCGCCGCAGTCGCGGGCACGGTTTGGGTCATGTTTGCCTCGCTACCAGTTGCACCACAGCCACCACGCGGCCGTCCGGCGCGATCTGCGGCAATGCTACCAGGTCGCAGCCATGCTCAGCCAGCGCCGCCTGCACAGCCTCAGCCGCCAGTTTGATACGCCGCTGCCTGTCCTGCTCTACCAGCGCCGCCGCCTCGGTCGGTGTCATCTCGCTCATAGCAGTTTCGCCATGTTCGTCGCATGGCCCGCTGCCAGCACAGCCAGCATCGCATTGGTCGTGTCGAAGACGACCGCGCCGACCTCAACATCCGTCAAGCCAGCGTTCGCGCCTACGCCCGGCTCCAGTGTGTTCCCGTAATCAAGTGCGTTCCACTCCCGCTGCAACGCCACCAGATCGTTGAGCGCGCCCCAAATCGCGGCGTTTGCCGTCCGTGCCAACGTGTAATAGTCCTGCTCGCGTGCCATG
>CAYSJM010000133.1:0-4612 GCA_964431385.1 uncultured Ignavibacteriaceae bacterium
TGCGCAGAAACTCCTGCTCTGGCACGAAACATAAGGTCTAAAACATATTTAATTAGTCCCATTCTTCTGGTACCAACAAGTTTGCACGGAGTATCATTAAACTGCAGTTCGCAGGTAGGAGATCCATGAATGCCAAGTTTATGCTCAATTCTCCTCACTTTTACGGTTTCATCACCGTAGCAGGCAAAAAGGCTGAGACCGCGACCATCTTTTGATCCCCCCTCACTTCTTGCGAGCACAAGCAGCACTTCACCGTTACCGTTTGTGATAAATCTTTTCACGCCACGAAGGTACCACTCACCTTTTTCGTTCTGGTAAGCTGAGAGTTTTACCGCTTGAAGATCACTTCCTGCGTCGGGTTCGGTTAGTGCCATTGCACCTGTGTATTCACCAGTCGAGAACTTTGGAAGAAATTCCTGTGCAAGCTCCTCGTCTCCAAACTTTCTGATTGTGTCAGCAATATCCTGCAACCCAAAAAGGTTCATCAACGATGCATCCGCTCTGGAGATCATTTCCACTGAAACAAGATAAATGAAAAACGGGAAATTTAGCCCGCCATATTTACGGGGGAGAATCATCCCCATTAAGTCAGCTTGCGAAAGCTGTTCGAGGTTTTTCTTTGTACCATCTGCATACGAAACCTTGCCATCTTTGAAGATTGCACCCTGGTCATCCACACCCGCAGCACGGGCTTCAATAAAATTAGCAGCAAGGTCGCCCACCACTTCAAGAACTGATCTGTAGTTTTCCATTGCATCTTCAAATGAAACGGGAGCATAGTTGTAGTGGAGTGATTCTTTGTAATCCTCTTCACTTATCTGAACAATTTCTTTCACAACATCAGTACCAAAATGGTTGAAGTGAAACTGAATATCGACATTGTCGTTAAAATAATTAGCCATATTGTATCCTATTTCAACTTGCTCTTATAAACTTCAATAAATTTTGGAATTACCTGTGTGGCATCCCCTACGATAGCGTAATTACTGACATCAAATATTGGTGCATCAGGATCACTGTTTATCGCAATAATTTTCTTTGCCTCTTGCATTCCGGCTCTGTGTTGGATTGCTCCGGAAATGCCGACTGCGATGTAAAGTTTGGGTCTTACCGTAACACCAGTCTGCCCAACCTGTCTTTCGGAAGTTATAAACCCCGCATCCACGGCGGCACGGCTTCCTGCCACTTCGCCACCGATTGTGTGGGCAAGCTCTTCCACCAGTCTGAAATTTTCTTTTGTGCCGAGGCCGTAACCACCTGAAACAATAATCGGAGCTGCTTTCAGGTTTACTTTGCTCTCTTCTATGTGTTGCTCCAACACCTCAACAAAATTATCTTCTTCGGCTTGAACAAACTTGACCTCTTCAATCTTAACAGGAAGTGGTGCCTCAACTTTGTGCATCTCCATCACTCCCTCTCTCACAGTAGCCATCTGGGTCTCTGTATCGGGAGTAATAATTGTTGCGATGATGTTTCCGCCAAAAGCCGGTCTGATCTGAAGAAGTAATTCCTTGTATTCCTGATTCAGATATTTAACATCGGAGATTTGAAGGTCTGTGCAGTCCGCAGTTAAGCCGCTTTTTGTGAAGGAAGCAACTCTGGGGGCGATATCTCTTCCGATTACAGTTGCCCCAAAAAGGACTATCCGTGGTCTTCTTTCAGTTATGAGCGTGTTTAAAATTCTTGCATAAGGAAGTGTCCGGAAATACTTTAGTGCGGGGTCATCCACGAGGATTGCTTCCGATGCACCATAAAGAAAAGTTTCTTCGGCAATATGTTTTACATTGTCACCAATAACGACAGATTTTAATACCGAATCTGTTATCGCCGCAAGTTTATTCCCTTTGGAGAGAAGTTCAAGGCTCACATCGGCGGGTTTACCGTTCCTGACTTCAACAAAAACCCAAATTTCATTCTTTTTTTTCATTATCTCATCCAAAAATGTGGTCGGCTAAAAGTTGATCTACGAGCTTTTCGAGCCCTTCCCTTGTTGGCTCCACCCTGATATGGTTTCCACCACCGAGAACTACGGAATCCACTTTGTGTACTTTGGTTGGCGATCCTTTTATGCCGCAGCGTTCAGGGTCGAGCCCCAGTTCATCCATCGTAAGGGTCGGAATAAAGAGGTTTTTCTCTTCATATTCGTGCTGAAGTTTATCTGTGTAGAGAAGGCTGTTTCCCTCGGTCATTTTCTCGAGGTCCATCAGTGATTTTGCCCCTTTGTATGCCATCACTCTTTTTGCACTGAATGGTCTCGGCTCGGCTGCATCTTTAAGTACGGTAAGAAGAACAGGAAGTTTAGCCCTTACAATCTCGTATCCGCCATCAATTTTTCTTTTGATTTTGGCGTGTGTTTCAGAAACTTCGAGTATCTCTTCCACATAAGTAACCTGTGGCAAATTGAGCTTTTCGGCTGTTTGTGGACCAACCTGAGCGGTATCGCCATCTATAGCCTGTCTTCCGGCGAAGATAAAATCAAAACTTCCGATTTTTTTAATTGCCTCGCTAAGCACATAAGAAGTGGCGAGGGTATCAGCACCGGCGAATTTTCTGTCACTTATCAGATAAACAGAATCAGCACCCATGTACAGACATTCCCTAAGGATATCTGATGCTCTTTGCGGACCCATGGTGATGGCTGTAACGGTACCGCCAAATTTTTCTTTTATACGAAGGGCAAACTCAATAGCTACCCTGTCCTCGTTGTTAAAAATTGCAGGGAGCTTCGAACGGTTAACCGTACCGTCCTCTTTCATCACACTTCCCGAGATATTTGCAGTATCCGGAACCTGCTTTACTAAAACAATGGATTTAAACACAGTCTCTCCAAATTATAAAAACTATCATTATTAAAATAAGGGTTTTTAGCTCTTTAAGCAACAGATTTTTTTATGTTGATTTGTATTGAAAAGGAATCCATCAGCACTGAATTTGTGCAAAAAATATTTTACTTTGATATCAGTAGAAATCTCGGTCGTAGTTTCAAATCTTCAAAAAATGGAGTTTTCTTAATTATTTGTCGTTTTGTTCTTGAAGGTGCTCTGGAAAATATTATTATTCTCCACCAATGAATTCAAGCTTTTTTTCAAGTTTCGATTCAATTTTTTTACCGTTTAAGATTTCGGCAGTAATTTTTAATGTACCCATACCTACATTATGAAGCATGAAAGCAACATAATATTTCCCATCGTTATATGATGCAAAATCTTCCATCTTATCTACTAAAACAGTTTTCCTTATACTCGCTTTGAAATGGAGTATTCTAGTTTGATAATCCTTGGGTTTACCTGAAATCTCTACTACAACCATAGTTTGATTAGATTGCCCTTGTGCACTACCCCCACCGATAATAGTGTTAAATAAAACGAATTGATCGTTATCAATAATATTTTCAGAAAAAGTTCCGCCTGAATTATTTTGACCAATTCCTTGGTTATAATAAAGAAAAGCTTTTATATTTTCAATTTTGTATGGTATGGATTGTGCAAGATTGGATGCTATTGGTATTACAAAAAATAGTACTAATAATATATTTTTCATCTTGGTTTCTTTTTATTTTTAGTGAATGATAAAATAGCTATAAATAATTTAAGAAATGATAAAGTGTTTGGATTTTTAAGTTAATATTTTTCGAACCTCCAATACTCACCAAACTCTTCGATACGAGCTGTGTCCGATTGTCTTCTCATAGATAACAAACTGCTGCTTAAATTTATTGTTTTTCCAAATATCTGAAATAAACTATTTCAAATTAATCTAAATAATTTATTGGTACAATAGTTATTCTAAAAAAGTGAAATTATTCTTAAGTCATCTAAGATTATGGAAATAAAGGAAATCTTCGGATTAAAAGTTCAAGCTAATTGGTGACAAATTGGTCAGTGGGAAAAGAAAGTTACAATCTCTGAAATAAGAGGATTTATCTCTTTTTCTCCAACTTTATGAAGTATAATGCACAAAAGTTTATAAATTTGTGCATTATGATGATTTTATATCACAATTTTTGATAAATTCAGTTTACTAAAGACTTTTTTTTATTTCTTCACACAGGAGATTACTCATATTGAATCGGCAAATTTTGTGCAAATCAGTTTTATAATGAGTTAATTGGATAAAGACACAGTAATGGAAAAACCTCGACCCAACAGCCGGCTAACGGCAATTATCGTGGATGATGAGTTTCACGGCAGGGAGAACCTTAAGAAAATACTTGAGCTCTACTGTCCGGAAGTATCTGTACTTGGGTTAGCTGAATCGACTGTTCAGGCGATAAAACTGGTGAGAGAGTTGAAGCCGGATGTGGTTTTTCTCGATATCAACATGCCGGTTCTTGATGGATTCGACTTTCTTAGTGAGTTCGAAAATCGTGACTTTATGGTGGTGTTCGTCAGTGCTTATGCAGAACACGGAATAAAAGCTGTGAAGGCAGGTGCTGCAGATTACCTCCTTAAACCTGTTAATATCAAGGAATTAAAAGTCACGGTTAAAAAACTTGTCTCGCTAAAAGAGAAAAAAATTGATGAAAACCCTTATTTTGAGCAGGACAAACTTGTTGTACCCGATTCCCATGGATTTAATATTATTAATCTGGATGAAATAATAAGAATTGAAG
>CAYSJM010000134.1:0-4496 GCA_964431385.1 uncultured Ignavibacteriaceae bacterium
AAGGACTGGACTCACTGCTTCACGGCGAAGATGCGTACGCAATGGACGGAAAATAGTCTGTAAGAAAAATACTCATTTTAAAAAGGGGGCGCTGTGTGCCCCCTTTGTCATATCGGGTAAATATTATTTCACCAATATCATTTTCTTCACATCAGTGAAGCCATCTGTTACCAGTTTGTAAAAATATACTCCGCTTGCAAATTGTTTTTTACCTGTAACATCGAATGTTACTTTGTGAACACCTGATTGTTTATGACCATCCACAAGCGTTGCTACTTCCCTTCCCGATGAATCGTAGATCTTCAATGTTACTTTGCTTTCCCTTTTCAGTGTGAACACGATCTCTGTTGCGGGATTAAAGGGATTGGGGTAGTTTTGAGCCAAAGAAAATGTATCATTCTGCTCCTGTTTGCCAATAGCCTTCTGCGGTACAATCAGCGGTAATGTTTGGTATTGGTTCATAAGCACGTTCAGTAATTCCTGGTCTGATGCGGCAAACAATTGTTTGAGCACCGACGCATATACCTGGCGGTAATCATACTGGTAGATCAGGTTGCCGCTGTTCAGGTTAACAAGATCAGGGTTGCTGCCGTAAATCGATCCGTTAACAAGATCGCCAAACAATATCATCGGGGCCGCAGTACCGTGATCAGAACCAGCAGAACCGTTTTCTGTAACTCTTCTTCCGAATTCTGAAAGCGTCATCCCCACAACCCGGTTTGAAATTCCATTAAGATTCAGATCAGTGTAAAATGCGTTGATGGCCGTATTGACCCTGGATAGGAGTGTATTGTGGGTGTTTAACTGCTGAGTATGTGTATCAAATCCAGACATGGTAACAACGTACAGCCTTGTTTGAAGTCCGCCATCAATAAGCCTTGCGACGATCTTAAGCTGGTCTGCAAGTGAATTGTTAGCCGGATATGCTGCCATATTCTGGCCGTTAAGCGACGCATCCCGCACCCTTGTGGCGTATTGAAGCGAATCGGCAGCAACTCTTCTCGCAAAATCAAGTTCCGGCCCTGCAAGCGTTTTAACCTTTTCGTAGCCGTTGTAATTCGTTCCCTGGACAAGCTGGTAGAACTGGTTCGGGTCCTGGAATGTTAATGCCATATCACCCGCCTGAGACATAAACGAAAGTGATGCGCTAACTCCGATCTGGATCGCCATAGGGTCGGGGGGCAATGTATTGGGGTAGTTCGGGAATTCTTCTTTCAGATACCTGCCCAGCCACCCGGTTGTGAAGTACTGGTTAGAATTGGATGCTGTGTGCCATATATCAGTAGCCCTGAAGTGTGAAAAATTAGGATTGGGATAACCAACATTCTGAACGATCGCAATCTTGTTATCAATATACAGGTTTTTAAGATCAGCCATTGCGGGATGCAGGCCCATTGTAGTATTCGGCAAAGAAAGCACCTGCCCGCTTGGTATTCCCAGGTTTGGCCGTCGCGTATAATACATGCTGTCCTGGTAAGGGATGATAGTATTCAAGCCGTCATTTCCGCCCAGCAACTGAATTACAACAAGCACTTTATCGGTTTCAACAAACGGGCTGCATATTTTGGAAAGTACAGAGTTGAATCCAAGCGCTTTTATTGGAATTGAATTAAGGGATAGTGCTGCGCCAGCGCCTGAAACCGCCAAAGTTTTTAAAAAGTCTCTTCTTTTCATTTGGGGAGTCTCACTTAAATTCTAATTGATCTGAAATTCTGCCAGGTTAACAACAGCTTTTAGATATTTTTTGATCCTTGACTGAGCCTCAGGGTCATTGATATTCCAATTCTGGATCATTGTACCATCAAGCATTATTTCAAGCAGGCTGTTAAGCTGCCTTGGTGTGACCGAAAGCCTTACAAGATGTTCAGTCATATCCTTCACAAGCTGATGTGCATTGTTCGGGGAAGAAAATGAATTGGCGAAACCCAAAGCATCCACCGAAAACCCGGTTGGCTGCCCGTTTTTCTGCAGACCTGTTATTATGCTTTCGGCAAATGCCGCTCTTATTGGCATCGAAATAGTACTGAGCCATTGCCTGTAGCCAACCCAGCCCTGCACATTTGGCGGATCAAGAATATACTGTCCCGCTGCGCTTGCCTGTGTGATAATATAATTGAGCCTGGTTGTAAGTGATGATGGTTCGAAGATTATGTTGAGCATTTTTACCGCACCAAGCATCAGGTCAAGCGGATTCTTAATAAGAGCGCTGATAGTATTATCCGAATAAAAAAGCTTGCTCTTAAGCAGTGTTTTCAACAGCGGGGCTATCTCGTAGTTATTGCTTCTCAGAATATCAGCCATATCATTTATCACCGGCTGTGCATAGCTCATATCCCCGCTATCATGTATAAAAGTTCTGTATATTTTAGTGCAGATAAATTTTGCTGTTACCGGCTGATCAAAAATTATATCTATAATATCATTATCGTCAAAATTGCCGGTTTGGCCAAGGAAAGTTTTATTGTCGTTATCATGCCTTGAAGGAACAAAGATGCTTCCCAGTCCGGATAATATCCAGCCGGTGAGAGCTCTTGCGGCTTCACGCACATCTGTTTCGGAATAATTACCAATTCCCATTGTAAATAATTCCAGCAGCTCCCTCCCGTAATTTTCGTTCGGGTTGCCCACAACATTATACCTGCCGTCAAGATAGATCAGCATTGCGGGGTCGCGGGTTATGAGCTTTGCCAGGCTGCGGAAGTTGCCTGTGCTGTTGGTCCTGAATATTGTATTCTGCATATACATATATTGAGGTATTGCAACAGCTACGGCTTCGGAGACAAACAGGTTGTGCCAGAACATCGTCATTTTTTCCCTTATAGATACCGGCTGTTCATACATTAGCCTTACCCACCAGGTTCTGAGCTGGGATGTTCTTTCAGTATTATAAGGTGAATTGAAATCCGGTCCTTCGGTTACCCATGTACCCGGCGCCTCAGGCGCGGCATATGGCTGAAACAACAGGTCAACCGCTTCCGAAGGTGTGAGAGAAAGCACATTATTTACCTGCGCGGCGGAAGCGCCAAACATTGTCCGGTTGAGGAGATGTGTAACCAGGAACCTGTTCCATGGTTTTGTAGGTGAAGGAACATAAGTATCCAGCAAGCCTGTCACAGATTTTTCCATACCTATATAGTTGTTAAATTATTCAACTCCCTTTTAATTGCATTTAAAACAATATAATGTTAAATATTTAAAATGAAAAGTGTAACCCAGTCTTCTGAAAAATAGGCGCAATTCTCAGATATTTTTTTGCAGGTAATGCTTCTTATGTGCTAATAAACCACATTCATATTAATTCATATTCTATAAGCCTCAGGTACTGTTTTATTCCGGTTACTATTTTACCAGGATCATCTTCTTTGTTATAGCAGATTCATTGTTAACAAGCCTGTAAAAATATGTACCGCTGGGCACTCCTTCTGCATTCCAGCTAACTTCGTATTTTCCGGGTTTAAGTTTTTCGTTAACAAGCGTAATTACTTCGCGGCCAAGCATGTCATAAACTACAAGTAACACATTTTGTCCTGCGGACACCCCTTTGGTGGAAGGAATTTGAAATATGATCTTGGTTGATGGATTGAATGGGTTTGGATAGTTTTGATTGAGTGAAAACTCTTTCGGGATCTCCGTGCTTATGGGTGATATTCCAATTGCACTGCGGTTACCAATAAAAAGGTCATCAATATTTATCCATAATCCTGAATTCTGATTTACAACCATATAATACCGCCATGCAATATATATCCTTTGACCTGCAAACTGGCTTAGATTGTATTTGAACTCACGCCATGTGTTATTATTTAATGGGATGCCCAGTGAATCGTTGCTTTTTATTGTAGCAAGTTTAGTTATGGATGATGCAGGGTTCTGCGATGAGCAGACATGGATTTGCACTGAATCGGTGTACGCGGCAATCAGGGGAGTGCTGCCAAGCAAGCACCAGAAAATAAGGCTGTCGCCGGTTTCAATTCTGAGGCTATCTGTCCACACCCAGTCATCATTCAGATTATTGTTGCCAGAGCCTGAAAGCCAAAATATGAAAAGGGACTTTTTACCGCTGTGAGCCCGTGGCTTAAAAATAGCAGTATCACCGCCGAAGTGCTGGTTGGTATCATTTACTGCCCAGCCCAGTACGGGGTTATTCTGGTCAACATCCAGCTTTTTCCATCCCGCCGGGATACTATCCGGGTAAACCAATGGGGTAGTTTCAAAGTTTGACTGGAATAGTACTCTCTGGGAAAATAGAAGATTTGAAAACAGCAGGAATAAAAGGATGGTGATCATTGCTCTTTTCATCAGCAGCAAAAATATTAGTTGGTATAAACCGAAATAATGAAATTTTGTTTTAAAATACAAGATTAAAGTATGTGTTTCACTATAAAAACAAAAAGCAGGCACTTATAGCCTGCTTTTTGTGTAGCTCATATTTTAGTGGATCTAATATTCTTCTTCGTCAAAATCCTCATCTATCTCATCTATATCTGCAATGGGAT
>CAYSJM010000135.1:0-4470 GCA_964431385.1 uncultured Ignavibacteriaceae bacterium
TCTTTAATTAAAGGAATTGTAATTTCAGCGGAAAAAGCGGAAAAACTTTATTCATAATTGTTGAATTAGTCGGGGGTTATGAAAGTGTAACCTCCGATGTAATTCCAATCTCCTGTGCAAAGTCATCGTCATGGGTGATGACAATGAGAGCACTTCTAAAATCTCTGAGTGAGGCGGAGAGCATTTCTATACCTGCAAGGTCGAGATTGTTTGTTGGTTCATCGAGAATAAGAAGGGAAGGTGGCTCCGGCAATGAAACGAGCACACCGACTGCCGCTCTGATTAGTTCGCCACCACTGAGAGATGCGACTTGTTTTTTACAATCATCGCCGTAAAATCCGAGTCTGCCTAATCTGATTCTTACTTCCGTTTCGGGAACAGTCGAGTTTCCTTTCTCCATCGCATTTTCAAGAATTGTTTTACCGGCATCAAGAAATGAAAGTGTCTGATCGAAGTAAATTACACCTCTTGGAAGATGGGATACCACCCCTGCAACAACAGGCAGCTCCCCGTTGATTACCCTGCAGAGGGATGATTTGCCGGAACCATTTAAGCCAACAACCCTGACCCTTTCGTTTTTTGAGATAAAAAATGTAAGTGGAGATTTCCAAAGTGGCGTGCCACCCGGAGCAATGTTTATATCGGAGCAGGCAAACAAAGTTGACGAGCGAGAATCCCCCTGTTTAAAGTCAAATTTCACTTTATTTCCAATGAGCACCCTCTTTTTGGCGATCGACAGTTTTTCCTCCGATTCTTCAATTAGTTTTTGATGAGTTTCGATCGTCCTCTTCAAAGATTTGTCAGCCGTATCTTTTAATTTATCGAGCATTATGGTTGGGATCCCGGAATCTCTTTTCGTTTTAGAGGCAGCTTTCGAGCGTTTTATATAATCACCAACAATCAATTTAGCTCCACGAATCTGCTTTTTTAGTTCTTTTTGAGAGTTTTCAATATCCATTTGTGCGGCTTCGTTCTCGATTTTTCTAATTGCACGGTAAAAGTCATAGTTGCCGCCAAATAACTTAATACCTAAATTTGACAATTCAAAGATTCTATCGACGCAGCGAAGAAGTTGCCTGTCGTGACTTACAATCAGGACGCCCGCAGAAGAGGAAATATTTTTAATCGTTTCACGCACAAGCTCTCGCCCCAATTTATCAAGGTGGTTGGTTGGCTCATCGAGGATGACAAATTCATAGTTTTTGAGGAATAGAGAAGAAAGAGTAACCCGAACAATCTCACCGCCGCTCAGATTTTTAACCGGAGTTTCGGGATCAAATCCAAACAGCCCCATTTCAGCGAGAGCTTTTACTGTTTTTTCCTCTATTAACCAATCATCTTCAAGGATCGAAAAATCGGTTTCAATACCAGTCCCCGCTGTAATTCTTTTGAATGCACGAAATTTTTCACCGATATCGAGGAGGTCAGCAATGGTTTTATCACCGGGTGACATTGAAATTTGAGGTAAATACTTAATATTCCGGGTTCCGGTTACACTTCCCGTTGATGGTTGTAAAATTCCTGCAGCGATCTTCGAGAGTGTGGATTTCCCACAACCATTTACGCCAATCAGACCTGAGATGCCGGGTCCAAATGAGACAGAAATGTTTTTGAAGAGTTTAAAACCGTTGGGGAATGTGAATGAAATATTGGATAAAGAAACAGAAAGCATAATAACTCCTTTGCTAAAGTTTTCGAATGATTGTTCAGCGGTTTTGGGGAGTTATATCTTCACTTTTTGTTCCTTTTTTTTGAGAATTGGAGTTCAAATTTAATAATTCGGTATTAAATAATCAATCCGGTAAATGATGAATGGTTAATACTACGCTCCTGCGGCACTTACGGTCGTGAAAAAAAGGATAATTGCGATTAAAAGAAGTGCGATAGTTAATAATACAGCTTTCATGGTTAAAATCTCTTTTGTTGTTTTGCTCTCATGTTTTTAGACCTTCATAATTTGTAAAAGGTTGCATGAGAGCAAAACTTTTTTCACTTGTTACTTCATCACATTGATAAATAGAATAGCAAGTGTGGCGATGTTGCCAACTATACCCAGAACAAGAGCCGTATCACCAAGATATGACCAGAAAGAGCGTTGTTGTTCCTTGGGGATATAGATATAATCGCCCGGTTCGAGGGCTCCTCTAAAATCGCGGGCGGCATGCCACTGTTTGGTGTTGCCTTTAATCACCATAATGTCATCGGCGTTGGCATAGTCATTCAGACCACCGGCCTGACGGATGTAATACTGAAAGTCCATCCCCTCAGTCCAGGGTACCCAACCGGGGTAGGGAACCTGACCGATCATATTTATACCAATCGGGATGCTGGAAACCACGATGATATCACCCATTTGGATGCGATAATTTTCGTAGAAGTTTCTGAGAGTGTCGTTTTTTGCAGTCAAATCGATTAATTGACTGTTGTTATAGAAGTTTAGTTGAGCCTCAAGCCGAAGGTATGAAGTATCCCGTTCATTCAGACCTGAGAGTCTGTAGAGGTTCAGGAAGTCGAGCATACTTAGCTCTGACATAAATTTCTGAATATCGACTACATTTTTATCTTCCTGAATGTCAATCTTCTCTCTTGGGGCATCCACACCATAATAGGAACGAATAACACTCGAAGGGAGGTTTTTGCTTTTAAGAAGTCGGATGTTCTTAAGCGAAGCAGCGGGTGTAAATCCACCGGCGAGTTCGATAGCCTCTTTCAGGGTTTGCTGTTGTCTTCCAAACGGAACATATCCGGGTCTTTTCACTTCCCCAATAACAAGAATCTTGAACTCATCCATAAATGGTTGTTCATCGCCCACCACTATTCGATCACGATTTTGGAGCAAAATATTGGAAGAAGTTGAAACCCTTAATTTTTCAACTTTTAATCTATCGTAACTTACTCTATAGATTGTGGTTGAATCGTATCCTTCGAATGCTTTGTTTGTACCCAGGGCGTAAAAAATCGCATCTTGAAGATTATCACCTTCAACAAAATGATATTTACCCGAGTTGTTGACGGCTCCGACAATTTCATAATAAATTGAAATTAAATCGGCATTTGGCATCACGATAATATCGTCATTCTTCAGGTAGGGATTATCCTTAATATCGCCGTGAATTCGGAATTTCTGTAAGTCGATATTAATCGTCTCACCCGTTGCTCTTTTAAGTTTGATGTTTCTTAGCAGAATGGTCTCTTTATTTTCACCTGTGTTATAGATAACTCTGGTGAGAAATTGATCGATTCTTTCGCCCGGAGCAGCCGGGTAAGAGCCTGCCAGTTGGGGGTTACCCACAACACTGATACTCAACTTACCCTCGATAACCTCCATCGGTTTTTTCTCGGTTTGGGCAAGAAGAAGTGGTGTGAGGAGAAAAAGCACCAAAAGGAATTGCTTCATCAACTACCTCTTTCCATAGAGTTGTGAATAATATTTTTCATATTCGCCTGAGATGATGCGTTGCCACCATTCTTTATTGTTGAGGTACCAGTCGATAGTTTCACCGATGGCTGTTTCGAAAGAAAATTCAGGTTTCCAGCCGAGTTCGGTTTCAATTTTTGTATTGTCGATAGCGTAGCGGCGGTCGTGCCCGGGGCGGTCTTTCACATATTCTATCATTTCGTCACCTTTTCCGAGGTGATTTAAGATCAGTCTGACAATTTCGATGTTAGTCATCTCATTTTTTGCACCGATGTTGTAAACTTCGCCAATCTTTCCTTTTTCCAGTACAGTTTCGATTGCATAGTTATGATCGAGAACATAAATCCAGTCTCTTACATTAAGTCCGTCGCCATAAACGGGAAGTTTTTTGCCGTTAAGAGTATTGATAATCATCAGCGGGATAAGTTTTTCGGGGAACTGGAAAGGTCCGTAGTTATTTGAGCATCTTGTAGTAAGAACCGGCATGCCATAAGTGTGGTAAAAAGCCTGCACCATCATATCTGCAGCGGCTTTACTTGAAGAATAGGGGCTGTTTGGTGAAATTGGAGTCTTTTCAGTGAAATACCCTGTAGCTCCGAGGGAACCGTAAACCTCATCGGTGGAAACCTGGAGGAATCGTTCCACTTCAAATCTGCGGGCAGTTTCGAGGAGCACATTCGTTCCGATTACATTGGTTTCATAAAACACTTTAGAGCCGAGGATGCTTCTGTCAACATGAGATTCGGCGGCGAAGTTAACGACAAATTTAATATTGTATTTCTGAAAGAGGTATTCAACCAGTTCAGGGTTGGCGATGTCACCTTTAACAAATCTGTAATTTTTATGATTTTCTGATGTTTTAAGATTTTCGAGGTTGCCTGCGTAGGTAAGTTTATCGAGATTTACGATAAAGATGTCATCTCTTTTTTTCAAAAGTGCATTAACAAAGTTGCTGCCGATAAAACCTGCGGCACCTGTAACCAGAATATTTTTCATACTAAGAATAATCCTTGAAATTTAGATAATTAAAAAAATCAATAAAAGAAAAGACC
>CAYSJM010000136.1:0-4458 GCA_964431385.1 uncultured Ignavibacteriaceae bacterium
AGATCGACAGGAAAGAGACTCACCTTACAAACCTGATAACAGTTTATCAGGGAACCGACCATGCGGTAAGGGCATCTTACCTGAAAATAATTCACCTGATTGGAGAAGGAAACCGAATCGAAGAGATTAATGCTCTGAAAACTGATATGAACAGACTGTATCCCCTGAGTTCATATACGAAGGAAGTAAACTACCTTTTAGTTTCAGGCACCAATATGATGAAACCTTCAACGGTGGCATCAAAAACTGAGACTCTACCGTTTGAGTATAAGATAATAGGTAGTTATCCCAATCCATTTAACCCGGAGACTACCATCAGATATTCACTTGGTGGAGAGAGTGAGGTTGATGTTGAGATATTCGACATAAATGGTACAAGAGTGTTGAGTGGAAAAGAGACAGGTAAACAAGCAGGTATTTACAACTTCAAATGGAATGCATCAACAAATGCGAGTGGTGTGTATTTTGTAAGAATATCTGCAAGAGGTAAAAATGGTTTATATACATTTACTTCTAAGCTGATGTTAGTGAAATAGGAGTTATGACGATGAAAAAGATTCTTTTAATGACAATTATTGTATTAACAATGAACGCATTTGCACAAACAGAAGTATTTGATAATCTTCTGTTCAGGTTCAAATGCAATACAATAGACTCCATAGCCTATAATCAGGGCGGAGGAGTGGATATCGGCACAAAAATAGCTACACTTGGTGACTGGAATGGTGATGGCATGGATGAGTTCCTGTTGATTTCATGTAGCGATGTGAATACCCCAACCGGTTCAAAAATAGAAGGTTACAGATACATGATATTTGAGGGGGGGAATCCCCCCCCTCCTATGCCGAAGTATCACTGGTTTGTAGATATTATTGGAAACCTCCATTATGCAGAGACAGACCCAATAATCTATGACTTTAATAAAGATGGTTATCTTGATATTTGTAAGTTAAGAATGTATTATAATTTAATAGACACCATTGATATTTTTTATGGAGGTCCCAATTTTGATACAATTCCTGATTTAAGTGTGCCTACTCCGGGGCAACATGTCAACAAGAGTCAGCAGTTACATTTCTATGGTGCTACTATAAATATTGGTGACTTTAACGGAGATGGTACCAAGGAACTAATTTTAACAAGTTTTTTGAACCCCTTCTCAGGGGGAGGAAAGTATGGTTTTTTATTGTTCTTGCCACTCACAAACCCTTTTTCTACAACTCAATATTATCTGGGACTTCCTGATACACTAACAAGAAGAGAAGGTTTTGGTTCACTAATATTAACAAGTGGAGACATAAATGGTGATGGTTATACAGATGTATTAATGCAAACTGATACTCTAAACTCAAGTAACAACATCAGTTATACCAAAAGTCTGGGAGCCAAACTTATCTTCGGAAACCCTCAGTATTCAATGGATAATTATGTTTTCTTTTCGGAAGACACGATGTACGCATCCGATATGCGAATAATACCCGACATAAACGGGGACGGAATGGCGGAGTTGATGTGGACAAAAGAATTTCCCGACTCTTATGTACAGATCAGTTTTGGGAAAAGAGGATCAGGTCATGCACTTACAAGGGATGTGTCTTTTTGGTTAACAGGCACGGCAATAAAAACGCCTAAACTGCTCGGAGATGTTAATAATGATGGTTACAATGATCTTGGATTTGTTTCCTATACCTTAACCGGCGGTTCTCTTGTTTTGCTTGGGGGTCCAACACCTGTTATTGGAAGAAGATATACAGACTCATATCATCGCCACATGGGGCAAGTTGGCGATATTAATGGTGATGGGGTTGATGATTTTGCTGCCGGGGAATTTCACGGTAACGGGGGAGGGAATGGTTGCCAAAAATTGGAGTGGGGCCAACCTCTTTATTATATGATTTGGTCAGGAGACATCACAGCAATAAACCCAAGCGGGATCGAAGACGAACTACTCCCTGAAGGATATAACATTGAAATACATCCATATCCCAATCCCTTTAACCCTGAAGTTAAGGTTGAATATCTTCTTCCCGAATCGGGAGAAGTAAATCTTTCTGTCTATTCTACACTTGGAGAAGAGATTGTTACAAAAAATCTCTCCTTTCGGAACAAAGGTAAAAACGAAACCACCCTCAACTTCTCCGGGTTAAATGTTCCAAGTGGGGTTTATTTACTCCGGTTAACTCTTCAAACCCAAAACAAAGGTACACTCGTCAAAACCGTAAAACTTGTGTTTATAAAATAAACCTGTTTCTAAAAGCTGTCATCAGAAATGGTGGCAGCATTTTTTTTGCGAAGTGTAAGTTGAGAGAGGAATGGAACGCGGATAAGCGCACCAGGCAAAAAAATGGTTTACTTTACCATTAAGCTTATCAATTATTGACAGGACTCATTGTCCGGAAATTCATAAATTAATCTAGAGATTAATAAGAAAAAGATATCCCTATTTTTATTACTAATCGTTATTATTACCCCCCCCATATTTATATACAATCAGGGAAAATAATGTTTCCCTTCATCTCCTTTTTTGATCATTATGTGAATGCAAAAATGGGTGTTGAGCCATGGGGCAGGCGTGATGAAGTTGACCAACCCGGCATTAACAGTGGCAGGTACGAGATGAAATGGCAGGGGACAAATAAATATGGTGAAAAAGTCTCCAGTGGTGTGTATATATTGGAGATGTGTGCAAAAAGTTTGGAAACAAACGCAGATTACAGAAGCAGCATAAAACTGCTTTTGGCAAAGTAAGGAGTTAGTCAATTGAGAAAGTTATTATATTCAACCTTGCTGATACTATTCTTGCTCAGTCTTTCGGTGGATGCCCAGTTAACCAGAATAGTCTTCAAAAAATGGGGTAATTATACGAGAATGCTGGCTATTAAAGCCGGGGACCAGAATGGAGACGGAATCAACGACTTCTGGCTTGCAGACCATGATTCAACAGGGCAAGGATATCTTGAACTATATCATGGTGGCGATCCAATCGATACAGTACCAAAAATGAGATTAAAATGTTTTGCCAGCTAGGTCGGAATCTCAGCCACTGCCATCGAATTAAATGGTGACCCATATCTTGATCTGATTCTCCACGAAACTCCATTGGAATATCCAGCAAAGTTTCAAATATATTTTGGTGGACCTCTTCTTGATACTGTACCTGATATGGAGATGCCATTTGCTGATACCTTGTTCATGTTAGCTATGGTATATAATTCGACAAATAAATGGATTGATTTTGACGGTGATGGGAAGCAGGAACTTGCTTTTCGGTATGAATATTTAGATGCTGTACACAGACCTTTCATTTCGTTCTACAAGACGGGTTCGGAATTCACCGGCGTACCTCACAAAATTTGTTACCTTGATACAATTTATTATAGTTCAGATTACTCTCATTATCAAATGGGAGATTTAAATGGTGATGGTTGTACAGATATTTTTGAACAAGCTAGAGACCCGTACAATCCTGACAACAATAAACTTCATGTCATATATGGGAATCCGGATTTCAATTTTGATGATCATTTTGTATTTGACTATCACAACGATTCAACGGATTTTGGTGAATTGACAGATATATTGCCGGACATGGACGGTGACGGCAAAGATGATTTCCTCCATTTAGACAGGACCAACCAATACCCCTATTGGATTGACAGAAAGATAACAACAGGCGGGTATCCCCCATTTGAGCCTAAAGTCGCTTGGAGGGGGTTCAACAGTCAGATGGCAGGAGTTGCGTCCTCACGCCCCTTACCAAGCCCGGGAGATTTTAATGGTGACGGTAAACCAGAGTTCCTTCGGAGTTTGGGCTACAGTGAATGGCTCTGGCTGGGAGGAAACCCAAGAAATTCCGATATGGCTGCAGATCAAAAGTTCTACGGCTACAATGGTCGCGGAATGATTGGAGATGTCACTGGTGACGGGGTTGATGACTTCATTACATCAACCATAACCAATCCGTCACTTATTGAACCCGGTTTTGCTGTAATATTTGCAGGTGACAGAACATTCGTATCTGTTAATGACACGGAAGACCCAGCCGTACCTCTGACAATCAAAGTTGAGGCATTTCCGAACCCGTTTAATCCCTCAACGCGGATCAGTTACACCATCCCCACCGCAGGGAGTGTGACTCTCTCTGTTTACACATTATCAGGAGAACTGATTGAAAGACGGGAACTTGGAGAGATTTTACCCGGCAGTTATGAACAGGAAATAAACCTCGGTACACAGAACAGAGCATCGGGAGTCTATTTTGCAGAGATAACCCTCAAGACAGGTTCAGAAGTGAAAAAGGAGAGAGTAAAACTTCAGTTGCTCAAGTAGATATATCCATTTCTAAAAGCTGTCATCAGAATTGGTGGCAGCTTTTTTGTTTTAAACCCCATTTGAACGGATTCCATGAAGGAGATGAATATTCTAAAAAAAATATTAAATTGTAACCGCTTTCAGAAA
>CAYSJM010000137.1:0-4407 GCA_964431385.1 uncultured Ignavibacteriaceae bacterium
CTTAAATAGGGCTGAAGGCTGATGGCTGAAAAGCCCACACCAGAATGTTAAATTATTAAGGCTGTCTCGAGAGGGGCAGCCTTTATGTCAAATTATCGCGTTAGCGAAGAAACCCATATCCTTCCTCTACCTCTATTAATACCTTCAGCTTTTGCCATTATTTATTACTATAAGCCTCATTTTTCATTTTTTTTAGGATTTCACTCTGTTTTTTTATGGCGGGCTATTCATCCTTCGAATTTCATCCTTCCGCCTTCAGCCATCAACCTTATCTCAGTGCAGTTTCGAACCTTTTCCATAAGCAGGTTCGCGGTGCTTAAACCGGGCAAGGAAAATTCTCACTTCGGGGTAGGAGAAACCTTCTCCCAGTTTTGATTTTAGTGCCTTAAGTTCGACAAAGCCTTCCTTGTATTTTGCGTACATTACCTTAAATTTTGGGGGAGTAAGAATTTTTTCGGGGTCTAACGAAGGATCCATTCCGATAAGTTCTTCAAGTTGCATCGAAATTACGGTTTCACTTTGGTTTTTTGCACTTGCCATTTCCGAAAGGGTTTTCCCTTCCTGTGCCATCTCCCAAACGGGGAAGTGTGAAGCGGGGATATTAATTTTTTTCTTCTTCCCCGGCTCGTTTTGAACCGTAATACTGTTTATAACCGCAAGAATTTCATCTCCGATTTTATTGAACATTCGCTCATTGGAGCCCTCCACATCCAAAAACTCTTCTTTTGTCTTTGGTTTTATTTGGGCTAACTTCAGCAGCACTTCGTCATTACAAACAAGATAGGGCGGTTGAGAAAATTTTAGACCAGCTCTTTCTCTCACAGATTTTAGTTTGAAGTACAGCTCCAGATCTGTATTCGGGTCAGAGGGGGTGGTGGATTGCTCATCTGTAACAAGCCGCAATTCAACAAGCGCTGCATATCCTTTGTTCGAAAGAAAAATTCTGTTCGATTTTGAGCGGTTTTCGAAGATATATCCCGTATTCAGGAGCTGATTAAAAACCGATTTGATATGACTGTACTTAAAGCCGGAGCAGATGCCAAAAACGGGGAGTTTCTGGTAACCATCTGATTTCGAGTTGCCCATGATAATTGTGAATATATGAACGGGACTAATACCATCTGCAAACAGATAGACAGTTCGAAGTATCGACTCATTAATAAACTGATATGCATCCGCAGGAAGGGTCTCGCTCTCCTTCATGCAGTTGTCGCACTTCCCGCATTTATATTCCTTGTTATCGCCAAAATATTTTAGAATAAATGCAAACCGGCAGCCTGTATGATAGACAAACGATTCAATTTGCTTCAGCTTGTTGAAAGAGTTGTTGTAGTTCTGATCCATGTACCTTGAATCAACAACAAGTTTGGTACTCTTGATCCGGGGAATGAGAAGTTTAAAAGTATCTTTTGAAGTGGGGGCGGAGAAGGAGAGAATCCCGCTGTTGTCAAGCTCGAACAAGGTTTCGCGGAGGGTGTTTTCACCAACCGACATTTCCTGCGACATTTTATCCATGTCGAGTAATACGGTTTTCTCGAAAGGGATGCCTCCATATTCCTTCACCAAAAACAATATCGACTCCTTTTTAATATTGTCGGGGAGGTTTTTGGTATATTTTTTAAGCTGTTCGCTGTTCAGGATGTATGAAAAGAAGTGTTTCTGCCTGAAGTCGGAAATGACCGCAAGATAACCCGCCTTTTCAAGAATAGAGAGGGCACCGAGTATCGTACCTCTTGCAATATTTTTTCCAAGAATCAGATTTATGAGATCATAATCAATTTTTAACAGTTTTTCGGGGAGTTCTCCAGGCTGCACAGAAACCGAGTCGAGCAGGGCGTCATAAATCTCTGCAACAAGATCTTTTCGCGGGAAAGCGGAATCGATGAAGAACTGTTGCAGTTTCAGATCAGCTCTTTCAAAGAGCATTACGGCGTGCGATTCTTTGCCGTCTCTTCCTGCCCTGCCAAATTCCTGGTAATAAC
This sequence comes from uncultured Ignavibacteriaceae bacterium, assembly GCA_964431385.1. Lineage (GTDB taxonomy): Bacteria > Bacteroidota > Ignavibacteria > Ignavibacteriales > Ignavibacteriaceae > UTCHB3. The sequence goes on from CAYSJM010000137.1 coordinate 1,983, forward strand.
TTTCGATGGTGCCGGGCATGTTGAAGTGGATTACGAGTCTCACATCCTCTTTGTCGATCCCCATACCAAAAGCATTTGTTGCAACAATTACATTTACTCTGCCTGAAAGGAATTGATCCTGTATCTTTTTTCTGTGTTCACCGGGGAGACCTGCATGGTAGAACAGGTTTTCAATTTTCCTCATTGTGAGATACTCCGAGAGTTCCTCCGCCTTTTTTCGGGAGCCGGTGTAAATGATAGCAGGAGAGCCGTAGATTCTTAACAATTCAGCTGATTTTGCCTTTTTGTCTTTTATTTCGAGTACTGAAAGGGCGATATTATCCCTTTCAAATCCTCTCACGAAGATGAGCGGGTCGCGCATTTTCAATTGTCTGACTATGTCTTCACGAACTTCTTCGGTGGCGGTTGCAGTAAATGCCGAGATGTTTTTTATTCCGGTCCAGGAGATAAAATCACGAATTTTTAGGTAACCGGGTCTAAAATTATGTCCCCATTCGCTGATGCAATGTGCTTCATCCACGAACACAAAAGAAGGTTTTATTTGCTTTATTTTTTCTGCGAAGGCTGCGTTCTCGAGTCGTTCGGGAGCCACATAGAGGAGTTTAATCAGACCCTGTTCCAGATCACGGAGTATTCTGTCGATTTCATATCCGCCGAGGGAGCTGTTAATGAATTCGGCAGTAATTCCCGATTTTCTCAAATTATCCACCTGATCCTTCATCAGGGCGATCAAAGGTGAGATAACAATGGAATATCCTTTGGAAACGACAGCAGGAATCTGATAGCAGATCGACTTCCCGCCACCCGTCGGGAGGATAGTGAGAACATTTTCCTTGTTAAGGATTGCTTCTATAATTTCGAGTTGTCCCTTGCGAAAGGAGTTGTAGCCGAAATATTTTTTGAGTGCTTCTTGTGGTGACATGGGATGCAAATTTATAAAATTCGCACGACAGTTTTGATGCAGTAATGCAGTAATTCAAGTAGAACTTCAGAACCCCGGAACTTCAGAACTTCGGAACTTCTGAGATACTGAGGTTCTGAGATTTTTAAGTTCCGAAGTTCTAAAACCGTTTTCTTCCAAAAAATTGATTATTTTCAGAGACAAGATATTTTTTATTCGCAGGAATTAATATGATAAACCGAAGCAAATTTTTGATCAAGACCCTGTCTTTCATGATATTCACGATGGTAGCAGGTTTTCCCCAGAACAGGATTGAAAACTTCAATTCTTTCGCTTCAGAGCAGGTACATAGCATGGACTGGATTTTTTATTTTGCAAATGCGTACCACAAGACTTGGAAAGCTTTCACTCCCGGAACAGATTTGTACACTCCCGGACTTCGTCATGAATCCGGAGTTGACACTCTTTTAGATGGAAAATACTATTGGACAAATCTTAATGCACCCTTAGACTCAAAGATCATATACGGTCCCACCGTTTGGCAACGCTTCCCACGCCGTGAAGAAAAAGGCTACAGACAGGTTACCAGATACAGAGTTCCTGCAAATGAGTGGCAACTTGATACCATCCGGTACAGAGTTGATTTTCATCTGAGAAGACTCTCGAACGGGGATGAGATCAGAAGACCTTATGATACTCTTTGTCTGGCAAGAGTGATCATCCACTATGAGGAAGGGGGTCTTGTTAAAGATTCTGTGATCTCGCATGCTGTGCGTTCAGGTGAACTTATAAACACCAATCTATGCTACATTTCTTATAACCTTGGTTTTCTTGAAGACAATACTTCCTCTTTTGAGTTTGCCGGAAACCAAACCTCAGCAAAAAAACTTTTGGGAATCGAGTTTGAAGTGGTAAACAAAACCACAAGTGAATTCTATGCTGTTGAGAGTCTTGAAGTCTCAGACCCTTTCATTTGGGGAAATTATTTCACACCAACAGGAAGTTTGGAAAGAATGGGTCGCCTCTTAGAGTATATTAAATCATTGCAACCGGATGATAATCTGAATACTGTAATGACAGGTACCCTCAATGATTTTAGAATAGACATACCTGTTCCCAATTCAGTGGATAATTATGATGCTATACAAATACTGAGGGAATCAATCGCATATCTTTACAGTGAGGGACTGATAAAACCTGTTAAGAAACCGCAGAGCCCTCTACGAACTTCATCCAATAATTTCATATCACGCCAGGAGAGGTAGGGGGGCGGATATGACGAAAAGATCATCACCCGATGATTCCGGATGCAGGAAATACCAAAAAGCTGCTTTGCTGTTTTTTGTATTGCTGTGCAGTATAATAACAAATATTAATGCCACCATCCGCTATGTTAAAGCAGGTAACCCTGCGCCACAGCCGCCCTACACATCCTGGGCAACCGCATCTGACAGCATTCAGAAATGTGTGAATGTATGTCAAAGAGGAGACACTATATATGTCGGAGCGGGGGTTTATAGGGAA
>CAYSJM010000138.1:0-2704 GCA_964431385.1 uncultured Ignavibacteriaceae bacterium
GCTCTCTGCGGGAGGGCAATAAACGATGAATCGAAAATTTTTATAGATGGAAAATTTAACATGAGGTGTGCAATTTACGAAACAGTTACCTATCAGCGGCTGTTTCGAGTCCGGCGACAAGTCTTGCAATTCTGTCCGCAAGCCTCTCATTTGTCAGTTTCTCCCTCAACCTGTTCACAAGAAGCGGAAATGCCAATGGTGTGATATGAGGAATCTTTATGATCTTTATCCTGCTTTCAGCCATCTTTTTAATCGCTGAAATCATTCGTTTTTCTTCAAGCTGTGTTTCAAGCACTTCCCTCGATGCCTGTTGTATAAGTAAATTATCGGGATCATATTTCGTCAGCACTTCATACAAGAGGGAGCCTGATGCCTGAATCTGTTTTGGTTTTTTACTGCTGCCGGGATATCCCTGAAAAATCAGACCTGCAATTCTCGCTATATCGCGAAACTTCCTTCGTGCCATCTCAGAAGTGTTGGTCACTTCCAGCACATCCTCTACAATATTCTCTGTCGAAAGAAGATAAGCGAGAGCCTCACCGTCGAGCTCATATTCGTTGTTTGAGAGAATCTCGAATCCATAATCATTTGTTGCGAGTGAGAACGACGCCGGAGCCATTTTCGAGAGCCGGTGGGCAAGCAGCGAAGCGAGTCCCTCGTGTACCAGTTTCCCCTCAAATGGATAAAAAAAGATGTGGTACCCTTCGGTTGTTTTTTTCGTTTCTATAAGGAGTTCATCTTCAACGGGAATCGCCGACCATTTTTTTTGAAGATTAAGAAGTGGTGCAATTGCCGACATTTCGTTACCGGTTATTTCCCCCTCAAGAGCCTCTCTCAGCTTGATTCTGACTTCACCCGCGAGTTCCGTTGAAAGTGGCATTCTGCCCCCCATCCACTGAGGAACGGGACCTTTGTTTTTCTCAGAACTCCTCACATACATCACCATCTCCTTCATTTTCTGATATTCAAGAGTCCTCCCCGCAAAAATGAATGAATCCCCTTTTTTCAGTTTTGCCGCAAAACTTTCCTCCAGCGTACCAATGGTTCCTCCGTTCATGAACTTTACTACCACTTCCGATTCAGAAGTTATCGTTCCTATCGACATTCTGTGCCTTCGCTTCAGGGCTTCATCAACAACGGTGAAAACTCCCTCCCGCTTTATAACCTTTGAATATTCTTTATATGCCCTGAGTGCCCTTCCACCCTGAATCACGAACTCCATCGTCCAATCCCATTCTTCGGGGGTTAGATTACGGTAAAACCACGATCCCTTCACCTCTGAATACAATTTTTCACTTTCAAAACCCGAACCTGCGGCTACGGTAACGATGTGTTGAGCAAGAACATCGAGTGGTTTTTCAAGTGGAACACGCGGTTCAATTCTGTTTTTTGCAATGCCCGCCCGTGCAGCGGCAAATTCTATCAGCTCAAAAGAATTTGTGGGAACGCAATAAATTCTGCTCCTTGCTCCGGGCTGATGCCCTGATCTTCCCGCCCGCTGCAATAACCTTGCTATCCCTTTTGGGGAACCGACCTGAATAACGGTATCAACAGGGGAAAAATCGACTCCAAGGTCGAGGCTTGTCGTGCAAACGACACACTTCATTTTCCCTTCGGCAAGCAGTTTTTCCACCGCATTTCGGCTCTCTTTATCCATCGAACCGTGGTGCAAGCCGAGCATCCCTGCCCACTCCGGTTTTTGATCGAGAAGGTTGTGATACCAGATTTCTGCCTGAGACCGCGTGTTTGTAAAAAGAAGTGAAGAGCCCGATTTTTCGATTATCGAAACCACGGGATCAAGCATGGTAATTCCAAGATGTCCCGACCGGGGGAACCTCTCGATAACTTCAGGTAATACGGTTTCCATCTCCACTTCCTTTGCACTCCCCGACCCGATTATCAACCTCTCCCCGGGGTGATCGCCCAGTAACACCTCAAGTGAAGCGGTGGTGTTTCCAAGTGTTGCCGATACACCCCATAACCTGATGTCAGGTGCCACTGTCCGGAGTCTGCTTAAGCCAAGACCCGTCAAAACTCCTCTTTTTGATCCCAACAGTTCATGCCACTCATCAACCACAACAGCTTTGAGTCCCGAAAATCTCTCTTCAAATCCCGGGTACGATATCATCAGTGAAAGTGACTCAGGAGTTGTGATGAATATTGTGGGAAGTTGTTGCGACTGTCTTTTCCTTGTGGACTGTGATGTGTCACCCGTCCTCATCTCAACACTAAAATGAGGACAAAGTTCTGCCACAGCAAGTTTGACCGATTTAAGAGTATCGTTTGCAAGGGCTCTTAAGGGAGTAATCCAAAGCAGCTTTATTGGGGGAGAGGATGAAGATTTCCTGCCCGGCTTTTGCCCCTTTTTATTCGGGGTTTCAATTTTGGCGGCTTTTAATTTTTTGTTGAATCCGGGGGAGTTCATCTCTTCAATTAATAGACCGAGCAGTGCTGCGTATGTTTTTCCTGTACCGGTTGAGGTATGAATCAGTCCGCTTTTACCCTCACACCAGGCAGTCCATACCTCCTCCTGAAAGGGGAAAGGTCGCCACTTCATGGTTTTAAACCACTTCTTTACTCGCTTGTGTCCGTATGAATCGACTATCGGGCTTTCCTCATCGTGGAATGATTCTTGAATAATTTAAAAATAACGGTTTTACCGGAATAGTTCAAATTTTTTTTTATGAGAAAGGATTTTTGTCAA
>CAYSJM010000138.1:2804-4377 GCA_964431385.1 uncultured Ignavibacteriaceae bacterium
AATAATTTTCAATTATCCGATCTTCAAAACAAGGTCATTCTCCTCAGAGACAATACATACACTGTGATTTAGTAAAAAGCACCTGACCGGTATTACAAGACATCACAATTTAATCTTTCCCCTTCTCCAAACAATTTTTCCACAAATGGAACCATCCTGTAAAAATAGATGTTATAACATATATTGACATTCTCACTTTTAAATCAGGAAATAAAATGGAAAAGAATCTTTTATCAGAAGTTACGGTTGGCAGACTGACACTTAAAAACAGGATGGTTATGGCTCCGATGACAAGAAGCCGTGCACCACAAAATCTTGCAACTGAATTAATGGCTGAATACTACAGGCAAAGAGCCTCTGCAGGGTTGATTATCACCGAGGGAACTCAAATTTCAGAACAGGGTGTTGGCTACCCTTGGACACCGGGGATATACACTCCCGAACAGGCACAAGCCTGGAAAGTTGTAACAGATGCAGTACATGAAGAGGGAGGCAGAATTTTCGCTCAGATTTGGCATGTCGGCAGAATGTCACATCCCGTTTTCCATAACGGATATCTACCTGTTGCCCCTTCTGCATTGGGTGTCGAGGGGAAACACTTCACACACGAGGGGATGCTTGATCTGGTAACCCCAAGAGCTCTTGAACTCGACGAAATTCGGGGAATTGTAAACGACTATGCCAAAGCCGCAATTCTGGCTATTGAAGCGGGTTTCGACGGCGTGGAAATTCATGGTGCAAACAGCTACTTAATCGACCAGTTCATCAATTCGAACAGCAATAAAAGAGATGATATCTACGGTGGAACCGTTGAGAACAGAGGGAGATTTGCTCTTGAAGTGGTGGAAGCTGTTGTGAAAGCAATTGGTGCCGACAGAGTGGGCATTAGACTTTCACCCGGTGGTGTGACTGGTGGCATGAATGATGACAATCCCTTCGAATCTTATGGCTTTGTTATAAAGAATCTCAACCGGTTTGAGCTTGCATATCTGCACCTCATGGAACCCCTTGCTCCTATTGATGCACTCCCGCAATATCAAATTTTCAGAGAAGGGGTTGCAAAAATATTCAGACCAATCTACGATGGAACGATTATAATTAATGGCGGATATAACAAAGAGAGAGGAAATGCTGTGATTGCAGCCGGAGATGCTGATCTTGTATCATTCGGTACTCCATTCCTCTCAAATCCCGACCTCCCCGAAAGATTCAGACTCAATGCCCCGTTGAACAATCTGATGGGCAAAGAGACCTTTTACGGCGGCGGTGAAAAAGGTTATACCGACTACCCGACTTTGAGGGCTGAAGTTCTGGTGAAGTAGCAAAGTAACGAAGTCACAGAGTAGCGTACATTACCAATTGCCTCCAAATTCATTCGGGGGAAGGAGTGCATAAACTACAATTAAAATTAAAGGCTGTCCCTTCCGGGGCAGCCTTTTTTGTATTCGTATGTAATTGATTACTACAAATATCCCTGGATATAATCGATCAACATGATTTTTTATTAATCCAATATATTAATTTATATTTGTATCATTGATTATTAGTAAATCAATGGTGCTTTAATCGAAAC
>CAYSJM010000139.1:0-4295 GCA_964431385.1 uncultured Ignavibacteriaceae bacterium
TTTTCATCGGAAATTGCAGGGTCATTCATGCCGATATTCGATTTTATCGTGCCAAAGAAGAGGAAAACATCCTGCAGAACTATCGAAATTTTTCTTCTCAATTCCCGCTTGTCAACCTGAGTGATATCAACACCGTCAATTTTTATTTTACCTTTGTTGATGTCGTAAAAACGGGTGAGAATGTTGATAATACTGGTTTTACCGGCACCTGTTGCACCGACAATTGCGATGGTTTCACCGGGATTGATGGAAAATGAGATATCCTTCAGAATATAATTTTCGTCATTGTAGGCAAAGTGAACCCGTTCAAACTCAATTTTACCTTTAACCTCATCCATTGGGATTGGATTCTCGGGATTTTTAATGAATGACTCGTCATCGAGCAAACCAAAAATTCTTTCGGAGGAAGCCATCGCGGTCTGCATGATGTTGTACTTCTCTGAGAGGTCTCTGATCGGTCTAAAAAACATTTCTGTATATTGAATAAAAGCAAAAAGGACACCAAGAGAGATGTGGTTCTGAATTACATCACCACCTCCATACCAAATTATCAGAGCAATAGCTGCAGAGGAAATTAACTCGACACCCGGGAAAAAGACAGCATAATAGAATACTGATTTAATGTTTTCATCCCTGTGATCACCATTTATTCCGGCAAACTTTACAGCTTCCTCTTTTTCCTTGTTGAAGAGACGCACAATTCCCATGCCTGTAATATGCTCCTGCAGATATGAGTTCAGTCGTGCAAGATACATCCTGATATCCCTGTACGACTCCCGTACCTTTTTTCTGAAGAGGAAGGTACCGTAAATCAGGAGGGGGAGTACTGAAAGGGTTATCAGTGCCAATTCCCAGTTGATGAAGAACATAAACCCAAGAATCCACAGGATGATAAAGACATCGCTGAAGACCATTACTATACCGGATGAGAAGAGTTCGTTTAGCGATTCCACATCATTCGTCACTCTGGTTACAAGTCTGCCTATTGGTGTCCGGTCAAAAAAGCTGACGGAAAGTTTTTGGGTATGGCGGAAAAGTTTCTTTCTTAGATCGAGAATTGTCTTCTGACCCAAAAGCTGGGTGTAGTAGGTAAGGAAATATTGAATAACAGACTGTGTGGCAAGAGCCCCGAACAAAGCAAGGGCAATGAGGAGCAAGCCGTGAAAATCGCCGTTAAATATTTTGTCATCAATTGCTATTTTTGTCAGGTAGGGTCTTAGCGGACCGAGACCCGCCACCAGGATATTGAGCAAAATCGCAATAACCACATATTTTTTGTAGGGCTTCACAAAACCGAGAAGCCTTTTCATCAGCTTCGAGTCGTACGCTTTACCTAATACTTCATCTTCGGAATTTATCTTCTTCGCCATTTTTTCTCTATATAATCTTGTAGTATTTATCGCCATTAAAGAATGATTTAATATTTGACACGGTTGTTTCAAGAATTCTCTCGACAGCTTCAATTGAGTCAAATGCAATATGCGGCGTGATAATTACATTTTCCCTTCTCAGCAGGATATTTCTTTTTAGAATCGCTTCCATTTGTTCGGGAGAAACATTTTTTGAAAGCATTTGATTTTCTTCACCCGCCAGATCCTCACCCTCGAATACATCGAGCCCTGCACCGCTGAATATGCCGTTGTCTATTGCGTAGTAAAGGGCGGATGGTTCGATTAGTCCGGCTCTCGCAGTATTTATAAAAAGAGCTCCTTTTTTAACCAGACCGATATTTTCCATATTCAGGAGGTAATGTGTGTTTTCATTGTAAGGGCAATGAAGTGAAATAATATCAGAATTTGAAAGCAGTTCTTCAAGAGATGCGTACTTAAACTCGAGAATTTCTTCAAAAATGTGGTTTTGCACGGGATCGAAGACGAGGATATTCATTCCAAACCCTTTCGCCATTTTTATGACATGGGTACCGATGCTTCCTGCACCGATGATGCCGATGGTTTTATCTTTCAGATCGAAACCTCTTAAGCCCTGAAGGGAAAAATTCCCCTGAATTGAGCGGACATAAGCCTTGTGCAGATTCCTTGATAGAGCAAGAATAAGTGCAAAAGTGTGTTCTGCCACTGTGTTTTCACCATAGTAAGGGACATTACAAACCGAAATGTTCCTCTTCTGAGCGGCATCAAGATTTACATGATTAAATCCCGTGCTACGGGTGGAAATGAGTTTCAGGGAGGGGAGGTTATGCAGTACCTGTTCCGTCAGTTTTGAATAAATAAAGACCGAAACAACATCCGCATCCTTAGCCTTTTCCCAATTATTTACAGTCAGAGGTTCTTTGTAAAACTCGAGAATGTAATTTTTGTCGAACTTCCTTTTAATATATTTCTTTTCATCACCATCGATCTCAAAAAAAGCAATTTTAGTCTGTTTCATGGTTTGGTTCCTTATATTTCTTCGATTTCCTGTTCAAGTAATTGTCTCGAATAGATGCCGGCATAGATACCATTCAACTGCAGCAGCTCTTCATGCGTACCTTCTTCAATGATTTTTCCCTTGTCGAGCACCACAATTTTGTCGGCATCTTTCACGGTTGAAACCCTGTGACTTACCATTATGGTGGTTCGCCCCTTCATAAATCCGCGAAGCCCCTGAAGGATTTCCTCTTCGGTGTGGGTATCAACGGCAGAGAAGGAGTCATCGAGTATTAAAATTTTTGGTTCTATCATCAGGGCTCTTGTGAGGGATGCTCTTTGTTTTTGTCCACCGGAAAGGGTTATCCCCCGCTCGCCAACCATGGTTTCAAAACCTTCGGGGAATTGCAGCACATCCTTTGAGAACTGTGCAATTTCAGCTTTTTTCATCAATTCCTGCTCGGTGGCATCATCCTTCCCGTAACAGATGTTGTTTCTTATGGTATCAGAGAAAAGGAAAGCTTCCTGCGGTACAAATCCGACAGAGCGGCGGAGCGTTTTTAAAGAAATATCCTTGATATTCACACCATCAATAAAAACTTCGCCCGAAGAGACATCAAATAATCGCGGAATGAGGTTGATCAGCGTGCTTTTCCCGCTTCCGGTGCTTCCCATCAAAGCGACCGAGTGCCCCGCAGGCATTTTAAGATTAAGGTCGTGCAACACCCACGGGAGGTCTTCCCCGTATTTAAAGGAGACATTTCGAAATTCTATCTCCCCTGTAATTTCTTTTAAAGCACTTTGGCTTTCTGAAACATCAACAATTTCTATCTTCTCAGCCATCATTTTATTTAATCTTGCCATACTCGCTTCTGCTTGCTGAATGATATTGATTACCCAGCCAAGTGCAATCATTGGCCAAATCAATATTCCAAGATACATAACCAGAGCAGTAACATCACCAATCATCAGGGATTTATTAATTACGGCTGAACCACCGGTCCAGATGGTCACAATTACTGAAAGACCGGTCACAAGAAAGAGAGTTGGTTGAAACAGTGCCTGAATCTTTATCAGATGCATGTTTCGTGTCAGATATTCCTTGCTTAAACGGTCAAAATCTTCTATTTCCCTCTCTTCTGCCACATAAGATTTGATAACTCTGATGCCTGAAAAATTTTCCTGGGCTTTTGTGGTAAGATCGGAGAATTTCTCCTGTATGAGGGTAAATCTTTTATGAACTTTCTGTCCGACAGTATATACAAGAAATGAAAGGATGGGAAGTGGAATAAGACTCCAAAGAGTAACTTCAAGGCTTATCATCGACATAATGGAGACCACAATGATCATCCTGATGCCTGTATCTATTGAGTACATTACTGCGGGTCCGATGAACATTCTTACGGCACTGATGTCGTTGGTGGCGTGTGCCATAATGTTGCCGGTGGAATGATTCTGGAAAAACCGGAGAGAGAGGTTTTGGATGTGTTCCCAAAAGTCCTGTCTCAAATCGTATTCAATCTTTCGGGATATCACAATGATTGTCTGTCGGATCATAAACCGGAAAATACCCGCAATCAGGGTAGAGCCCACAATCAGCAGAGCATACTTCACTAATTTATCGTGAGCAATTCCGTTTTGGAGATCATTCAATGAGTCCTTTATAACAATCGGGACATACACAGTAAAGAGGTTTGATACGATGATGAAGAAAATCCCTGCAAACAAAGCTGTTTTATAGCGGGCAAAGTATTTCTTCAGCGACCTGAGGTTTTTCATTTTTTTCCGGAAAATCTAAAAATTTGAAGTCTGAAAAATCGCACATTTTACAACAGGATTAAAAAACTATTATTCAAACGGTTGTATTTTGTGATAATATATGTTGTAACAACATTTCATAAAAGATGGTTCAGATTTCCCTTTTAGAAC
>CAYSJM010000140.1:0-4169 GCA_964431385.1 uncultured Ignavibacteriaceae bacterium
CAAATTACATTGACAGTGTAAATAATGCTTTCACATTTATCGTGGTTATTTCTGCTGTACTCCTTGTTGTAATCACGATTGTGATGTTATACTTTGTTTATAAGTATAACGCAAAGAGGAACAAAAAAGCAGTGAATATTGAAGGAAATCTCGGGCTCGAAATAGCCTGGACAGTAATTCCTTTATTTCTCGTTGCCGGTATGTTTTGGTATGGTTACCTCGGATATGAAGCATTGGCTACACCTCCCGCTAATGCCTACAAAATAAAGGTTATTGGTCAGATGTGGAAGTGGAACTTCGAATATGATAATGGTGTAAAAACCGACACTTTATTTGTACCTGCGGGTAAACCGATTCAACTCGATGTAACCTCTTCTGATGTAAGCCACAGTTTTTATATGCCGCACTTCAGATTTAAAAAGGATGCACTTCCTAACAAGAACAATATGGTTTGGTTCCAATCCGATGATACGGGTGTTTACGATATTGCATGCGCGGAATATTGCGGACTAAATCACTGGAATATGTACACTAAAGTGCACATTGTTAAACAGGAAGTTTTTGATCAGTGGTTAGCCGGAAAAGCGAAAGCCGCCGGGATTGCTGCTGCGACGCCGGCTCCGGAAACAGACTCAACAAAAACTCCGGTTGACACAGCTAAAGCTGCCCCGGCAAAAACAGAGAAGAAAAAATAGATGAAAACTTTACTCGATCTCGTTAAGATTAGAATAACCGTCCTGGTTTCGATTACCACAGGATTTGGTTATTTATTGTCGAAAGGAACGATCGATTTTGGTGTCATTTACCCTGTTATCGGAATTTTTCTGACTGCCTGCGGATCAGCCGCTATCAATCATCTTCAGGAGATTGATATTGATACAAAAATGAACAGGACGCGAAACAGACCTCTTCCCGCCGGCTCACTTACGAGTCTTCAGGTAATCTTGATTGCTCTGGCTTTCATTGTCTCAGGCTCTCTTCTCTTGCTCTTCATGTTAAGCTATGTTGAAATGCTGCTGGCTTTGCTTGCCGTAGTCTGGTATAATTTAATTTATACACCGATGAAAAGGAAAAACCCTTTTGCAGTAGTTCCCGGTTCAATTATTGGATCGATTCCACCCGTTGCGGGATGGGTAGCCGGTGGGGGAGACCTCACTTCACCCGAGAGTGTGTTCCTGGCATTTTTCTTTTTTATCTGGCAGATTCCCCATTTTTGGTTACTTTTATTATTTCTCAACAAAGACTATGTCTCTTCCGGTTTGCCTACAATTATGAGCAGATTTAGTGAAGAACAATTGGCAAGAATTACTTTCGCATGGATTTTTGCGACAGCACTTTCAGCTTTGCTTTTCCCTGTGTTTAATCTGGTAAGCGGATGGGTTTCGTTGTTGATGATTATTTGCTCCGCCGGAGTCCTGGTTATTTATTCTGTTCAACTTCTGAAGAGTGATACGGGAAGACCCGCATTCAAGAAAGCGTTCATGGGAATAAATTACTTTGTATTGTATCTGGTTTTAGTTGTTTCAATCGATAAATTGATTCCGAAAGGATTATTTTAGTATGGATTTTCTCGACAAGTTAGTTTTACCTCAGTCTTCGGAGCATATCCAGCTTCTGCATTATATGATGATGTTGGTATTGTTCCTCTACATTCCATTTTCCGGAATGTTGATGGGGGGGCTCTCTCTTTCTCTTTACTTTAAACGAAAAGCCCGTTCCACCGGTAACTCTTTATATCTCCGTCTCTCATCTGAAGTAATTCGGACTATGACAGTTAAAAAAACTGCCGGGGTTATCTTAGCCATGCTTCCTCCTTTTGTGCTTACATTTATTTCGGCACAAATTCTCCATCAGTTGAAAATAGCTGCAACCGGATATTTGTTTTTTGGAGCACTTCTTGGAATTCCGGCTGTTATACTCGTCTATATCTATCGTTATTCTCTCGAATTTAAAGGGCTTTTTAAATCGATTGAGGGAAACGAGGAAGTTAATTCTTATTTTGAGAGTGCAAGTGATTTGAACAGGTTTGCAGGTCCTTGGGGAATGTTCATGATGGTATCCTCAACCTATTTTGTGATATCAGGTCTTTCGCTTGGAATCTATTCAAACGAATGGGAAGCCTCTAAAAATCTGCTCCATATTTTCGCGTCGGGCAGCTTCTTCATTAAATGGCTTTATCTTTTTACCTTCGGATTTTCAATAACTGCAATAGTACTTCTTTTCAAGTTTTTCTATTGGGATGGTGGATTAAAAGACGAATCGGCAGAATATAAAGATTTTGCACGAGAAACATTTTCGAAGATTGCAATGCTCTCCGCATTTGTTTTGCCTCTTTTGATTCTCATACACACAATTCAAATTCCTGCTGTTGCTTTAAGCAAACCGACTCTGGTTTATTCCGCACTTGCTGTTTTATTGCTTTTTGGACTGTTCCATGCGGTATATGAGATTGTTAAAAAGAAAAATATGAATGCCACCAGTTGGGCACTTTTATTTATTGTGTTCTCTGCTGTCGCACTTATTCTCGGTGATCAAAGTGCCTTCAAACAGAGCACCAAGTTAAATTCAATTGCTCTTTCTGCTCAGTATGATTCAACTATGAAACAACTTCTCGCTGCTTCGGGTGCTGCTGAGATCAGCGGAGAAGCAATATTTACACAAAAATGTCAGGCATGCCACAAGTGGGATGTAAAGTTGGTTGGACCTCCGTATAAAGAGACACTTCCAAAATATGAAGGCAAGATGGATGAATTGGTGAATTTTATTAACAACCCTGTTAAGAAGAATCCTGCGTTTCCTCCTATGCCCGCTCAAGGTCTAAAACCTAAAGAAGCCAAAGCTGTTGCCAAATATATTATGGAGACCTATAAAACTAAATAGTTTATGCTCATGTAAAATGAGTTAAAGTTTAGTGTAAGTTTTTAGCTGCCTTTCAGAAATGGAGGGCAGTTTTTTTTGTGGGAGTGGGGAGAGTTTAGGAATCTTCTTCACGGGAGTCGAAGTCAAAATCTGTTGCAATGAAAAGTTTTGCACACATTTCACCTTTAAACTTTCCGGTGGTTTTGCAGTTTTTGTAATGTTCTTCTAACTTTTTTGTGTCTTTCACATCTTTTGACAAATAGAAATCGGATAGAGAGCTGCCGCACTCAGTACAAAATATTATCCGCTCCGTGTTCTTGTCGTTCTTCTTCTTTTGCATCAAAAATATAGATTCTTCGATTTTCTTTTTTTTTCTCAAACACTTAAAATTCTTTAGTACAAAGATAAGAGATTAAGGAGAAATAAGCGTGCAGTTCTGAGTGGTGAACTATGAGTTGGGATCCGGCATTCCCATTGAATGAAAATTGCCGGATCCCGTTGAATTGGTTACTATTTCACGGCAGTAACGGTTATGCTGTATATTCCCAGATGGTTTTTGCGTGCTTCGTTTAGTTCTTCCGGAGTGAGGAATTTTTCAAAAACCCCGTCAGGTATATCGATCTTTTTGGTTTTGGCAATATTGATGTTCTTGAACCCTGTATTTTCAATTATTCCCAAATATTCGTCGCGCTGAAGGGCTCCTGCCACACATCCTGCATACATTTCAGCGGAGCGTTTGAATCCTTCCGGCAGAACACCTTCAAATACCACATCAGAAATACAGAAATGACCACCCGGCTTTAGCACGCGTTTGATCTCACTAAAGGCGGTTACCTTATCAGGCACAAGATTGAGAACGCAGTTGCTTATCACCACATCTATTGTTGAATCATCTACAGGCATCTTCTCGATGTCACCTAGTCTGAACTCAACATTATCATATCGCAGTTTGTCACGGTTTTTGGTTGCCTTCTCCACCATTTCAGGAGTGAAATCAACTCCTATTACTTTTCCTGCCTGACCGGTGACTGCCCTGGCGACAAATACATCGTTTCCTGCACCGCTTCCGAGATCCAGGACTGTATCGCCCGGTTTTATTGCTGCGTGTTCGGTCGGGAGACCACAACCAAGACCCAGGTCAGCTTCTGCGAGATGACCTTCCACATTTTTATATTCATCTCCAATCATTGTTATTTCGATCGTTGATACTCCGCAGCAGCCTGATGGACCGCAACAGCTACCGGAATCACCCTGGACGGCGATTTCAGCGTATTTTTCTTTAACTTGTGTTTTTATATCGTTTTGCATTT
>CAYSJM010000141.1:0-4106 GCA_964431385.1 uncultured Ignavibacteriaceae bacterium
GAGTTGATTACAAATGTATAGAGGTTTCCGGCAACAGCGTTGAACTCAAATGAAGTGGTCAACAGCATGTTGGTTGGAGAAAGACCGGGACCTGAGATAATAAATTTATAGTTATCTCTAATATCTTGTGGAATTTGCGAGAGAATATCAGTCCAACTGATCTTGAGTAATCCGGAGGATTTAGCCATCGATTTGAATGACCATGATTTCCCCGGATTAACAGAGTAAGGACTTTGAATATTCGAAGCATATCTTGATGTAAAAGGTGACCAGTCAGTTTGTGAGAAATATGATTCAATCGCAACAGCAGCGGGAGAGATTGGAGCTTTTGCAAAATCGAATTTATTATCAAAACCGTCAGTAGCTGCTTCGTTTGTACCAAAAGCAAGGAATCTATCGGTCACACCATTCATCGAAGTCGAAATTGTCGCGAACCAGTTGTTTACAGTGGTTTCAGTTTCGATTGTCTTTGGTTCTTTGGTTCTGTTTCCTTCTGAAGGAAGACCATATCTGATGCTAAGGGTGGTATCCTGCGTAAAGAACCAGTTGCCATTCCAAGGAGAAAGTGAATAAGTGGTATCGTAACTTGCTGTTGAAGTGGTGTATTTGTAAATTGGTCTCTGCACCAGATTTAACGCAACAGCTTCTTCAATTGTCATCGGAGTTGGATTACCGGCTTTAATAATTCTGAGATCAGCTTTACTCGTTGCATTAGTAAACGGTGAGGCGATCAGGTTCCATCCACCGGTAAGTGGTTTGGTTTGAACACCTGTAACAGGGGTACCATTAAGGTTTATTGTATGTCCGGCTTCAATTCCCAGCCAGTAACCTGATGCAGGATTCATTGTAAGCGAGGAGACATAGTTTCCGCCGGTATAAGCGTAAAGATAGTAGAATTGCAGCCCGGTCAAAATATCTGAGGTAAGATTTGAAACGGGATTCAACGGAATTGACATTAAATTCCAGCCAGCAGGGAATGAATTTGACAGACTTGAAGTGGTGCCCGAACCACCCACTACAAAAGACCTTGGTGAACCCGGTGCATTGCTTGTTATTGTGATTGTTCCGCCATAGTATGCAACAGCCGGTGGCAGGAAGTTGAATGAAAATGATGCTGAATCGCCGAATGCGATCGTAACAGGAGTTGTACCAAGATAAGAGAAGGGTGATGATCCATTCCCTGAAATGGAGATTCCTGATACCACGAGGTCAACAGCATCGCCGCCTGTGTTCGAAATTACAAAGCTCTTCTGGCTTGAAGTTCCAACTATTACACTACCAAAAGCTAATGAATCACCATAAATGGTTAAAGCCGGTGTAGCAAGAACACCAATACCTGTCAGATTCACCACAAGTGAACCGTTTGCAGGATCGTTGCTCGAAATGGTGAAAGTTCCGGGGAAGGTATTTGCGGTAGTTGGTGCAAACTTTATTACTCTAATGATGGTATCATTAGTATTAAGAGTCGCGGTCGTGTTATTGAAAAGATACGAATATCCGGTCCCTGAAACAGCCATATTTGTTATGTTAAGAGGCTGATCACCGGTGTTACGGATAACAACCGAAAGAGTTTTAGTTGCATTGGTCTTTACACTTCCAAAATCGAGTGATGACGGTGCGACCGAGATTGTTGGATTGGAGAGCGTAACCCCAATGGTCAATGTAAAATTGCGGGAGGTTGCTTCTACACCATTTGAATACGAATATGAACTCGTCCTCAAATTGGTTATCTGACCGTTTGAGCTGTCCTTCAACGAAATTGAATAATTTGAAGGGATATCTTCGAACGAGGCAGCATTCAAAACTATGTTACCGACTATATCTGAATTGACTGTAAAGTCCCAGGTCGATGTGGTAGCTGAAAGATCAGCTAATGCTTTAAAGTCTCTTTCATAATTTGGACCGAGTAACGAAGTCCAGGTTGAATGAGGGAAATAAACATTTATATAATTTGCCGGAGCTGCAGGTGATTTAGGATGATCGATTCCAGCATCATATAAGTTAGTGGCATTTGCAAACATACCCGCCATTGCAGAGGTATCGGCTACAGCTCCACTTGTTGCTTTTAATCTTAACGACCAGCCGTGATTATTCAGCGTAAACGCACTGTTAGGTGTCATTTTATCGATGAAAGAAATATTCAAGAAGTTGGAAGTGAAGGCTATCGGACCCTGTGTAGTGTTATCTGTGAAAAGATTTGAAGGAAGTCCACCTGTAATTGTAGCGTTGTCAGCCCAGTCTTCCATCACATAACCGATAACATTAATCTGTTTAGGATTACCGATATCTGATCTTTTAATTCTGACTTCCCAGTAATTTGTACCGGTATTTTTGAAGTTCTCGGTAAAAAAGGTGGCATTTCCCCAAGCCGTGCCACTATAAACTCTTTTTGTTTCCGAGTTATCAAGAGTTTTAAAGGCGTAATGATAGTTTGCACTAAAGGGAAGTGTGGGTGTCCAACGCCATGTTTCACCCGCAGTTGTTCCCGTTCCCTGTGTAGCAACCGGTTTAGGATCAGTATCTATGTAGAAGTGTATCGCTCTGTCATTTGCGGCAAGACCACCACCTGGTGTGCTTCCTGAATAAGCAAGATAAATATAATCTTTATCCCATGATACAAAACCATTTATCTGAGCACGGGTTGTGTTAAACTTTTCACTCGTCGCACTAAAACCGTTATTACCATCTATTAATTCAGTTCTGTAAGTAGTAAAATTCTGTGTGCTTGTTTGTGCACTCGAAGTTACCGAGATTTCATCCAAACGAAGCTCAGGTCTTGTACCCGTCGTTGAGGTAAAATAGTATAATTTCCACCTGACAAAGAGGGTCGCCTGGTTATTGCATTCAGCAGGTAGAGTGGTTGGTCCAAAATTCTGGGAGTTACCTGCTGTCGCAGATGCAACATATTCAACGGGACCCGGTACATCAGTCCAGGCACCGGTTGTTCCAATTTTATACTGTAATCTGAACGCATATGGTCTGGCACCAACAGCTAAGGTTCCTGCAGTAAAGGAGACTTTAATATCCTGTCTCCCTGTGGCATTAAGACCTAACACCGCTGTACCAAGATACCCTTGCCCTGCGATATTTCCCGCATTCAGGAAGGAAAACCCGTTTGCTCCCTGCCCCATGATTCTTGCACCTGCTGAAAGATTATAAGCGGATGTATAATCCTGCGTCATTTCGGTTGTGAGAGTCGGATCAGTGAATCCTGAAACCCTCTGAAAAATCATATTTGCAGGATAGGTGCCTGCGGGAGAGGTATTTGCCCATGATGTTAATGAGTATGAGCCTGTACTCAGATCAAATAGCGACGGATTAGTCTGTGAGAACAGATAACCGGGTATAGAAATGAGCAGAATAGTAAAAACGATAAAGTTTTTCATTGGTTTTTCTTCTGATTATTTGATATTATATGGAAATGCGAAATGAGGAGCACAAATATAGCACAACTCCCACATTAAAAAAGCGAAAATTCGATGAAATTATTGTTAACAATTATTATTTCATGACATCCTTGTAAATACATCCTGAAAATAAAAAGCCGCCCCATTTCTGAGACGGCTCTTTGCGTTCTTCGCGTTCTTTGCGGTTTAAAATTACGCCCTATTTTAACAACATCAACTTCTTGATTTCAGAGTTTTTGCCCTGAACCAATTTATAGAAATATGTACCTGAAGGAAGGTTTGATGCTTCAAATCTGACTTCATATCTTCCCGGTTGTTTTACCTCATTCACGAGAGTAACAACTTCATTTCCGAGAATGTCATATATCTTAAGCGTTACAAATCCGGTCTCCTTAATACCATAATTGATAGTGGTTGAAGGGTTGAACGGATTTGGATAGTTCTGACCAAGGTTGAAGTTCAAGTTCATCAGATCATCGTCAATTCCCACAGGAGTTGAGTTGATAACAAATGAATATGTTCCACCGGCAGTCACACTAAATTCGTAAGCTGCCTGTGTAAGCATATTTATACCTGACGAGATTCCGGGACCTCTAAGCACAAATTTATAACCATCTCTTATCTGCTGTGGAATCTGGTTTACGATGTCCAACCAACTGATCTTAAATGTTCCTGCCTGTTTTGCATATACCTTAAATG
>CAYSJM010000142.1:0-4079 GCA_964431385.1 uncultured Ignavibacteriaceae bacterium
TGGAGGTAACCCGTTAAGTAGTACTCCCGCTTTTTCAATCAGACATCCTGCAGGAGCCTACTCAATAACCGCTTGTGATGTAAACAGGGATAATTACAGAGACCTCATAATCGGGCAAAAAAAATGGCATGAAACCAATCATTGGTACAAAGTTTATTTTGGCGGTCCTGCTTTTGATACACTGCCTGACATGACATTTCAGTTCCCGGATACCAATGCAAATGTGGTTCGAATATTTGGAAGAGAGTGGCCTGCTGATGTTAACGGAGATGGTTGGGAAGAACTTATATTATGCCACAATTATTTTACAATTCCACCCGATAATGGTGCCCAAACGGGGACACTTTATTTTTTTGAAACATCTGCTACTACCCCATTGCAACAATATCATACTTATACCCCTCCCATAGAAGATGACGGTTATGGAATGACTTGGTCTCAAAAAAACTTTTCCTTTGCCGATATCGATGGTGACGGTAGGGCAGATCCTTCCTTTTTGATACACGGAGCACCTCGAAACGCTCGACGATTCCTCTATGGAGATAACGCGTATAGTTTTACAGAATATTCTGAAATAAAGAATGCTTATGCCTCTAATTTAATTTTTTCAGTCCCGGATATGAATGGTGATGGAAAGGCGGATATAATAGCGACGAATGCTATTGAAAACATCTTCCCGTTTTATTTCGGAGCTGTGATGTTCAACGGATCAAAACCAGTGAATACAACAGCCGTAGAGGGTTTTAATACGCAAGCCAACGGCTGGTATTATCTATTTTCCCCGGGAGATGTGAACGGAGACTCTTATAATGATGTCGTATTTCATACCTTCTACACCGACGCGAGACTTTACCTTGGTGGCAATCCTGTCCCTGATGAAAAAGCAAGAATTTACTCACCTCTTGATGGAGCGTGGTATTTTATTAATTTTGGCGGAAGGATTGGAGATGTTACAGGAGATGGAGCCGATGACATTTGTATAATGGAAAATGCAGACTATGATAATAATTTACCAGCAGGAAACACTTTCATAATAAAAGGTACAAGAAAACCCACCTCTATCAAATCTGAATATAGCACAGATCTTGCTTCAGAGTTAAGAGTGTTTGCTTCTCCTAACCCCTTCAACAAAAATATTAAGATCAACTGCATCCAGCCGAATGATGGAGTTATTCGCATAGAAGTGTTTGACATAATGGGGAAAGAAATTTATTCAAAATCTGCCTTTGGAGCAAGGGGTGAACATAGTGAAGATTTAGATTTCAGTGCGCTTAATGTTTCAAGCGGTACCTATATGATCAGGGTTTCATCCTACATGGAGAAAGGTTCATCTGTCACGACCGTAAAAGTGGCATATATTAAATAAATTCAGGAGTTGAGTATTATGAGACATGCAAGATATTATCTCATATTCGTATTAGTTTCGTTTTGTGCATTCGCACAAAACAGACCGGGAGTAGATTACTTCCCTCAGATCGGATTCTTTGATTTTATGGTCCAATACCTTCACCCACCACATGGTGACGCTGCCTCAATAGAAACATCAGTCATTTCAAATAATTATTATCATCCAAAACTAAAGGAATTGGGAATAACGGATATTGTAACTGACTGGGCGGAATACAAAAATGTTAGACCATCATCGGATCCTGCTACTGATTTTTTCATTCACGATATGGGATTTGAATGGAGAGATAATGGTATTAGAGCCTTTACTCCCGCAGGATTTCTTAAATCATTTGGCCACATGGAAAACAAATATAGTCTTAGATTTGGTGGTACACCTGTAGATAACCTCTCATTCGAGAAGAACTTCGGCTTTTCATATTTGGATGGTCAAGACAGATCAAGTTATTGGTGCATGACAACTGATACAAAGCCTGTCCCTAACATAATCCCGGAGACGGGAGATAGTGTATTAGATGGAGACGGTTGGGTACGAAGAGCCCGTGTCGCCTTTGATGACAATGGCTTATTACTTTGGGGTCGCTTACCATGGTTGCAGTTCTTTTTTGAGAATATGAATTATTACATTGATATCAAAATTAAAAAAATTCCAGCGGGAGGCTCAAATCCACTGCTTTTTAAAATTGTAGTTTGTCAAGCGGTTGAGAACAACACTCAACCTGCGCCCGATGGGTACTATAAAAAACCTTCAATCGTTTCTGAATCCACAGATGCACCTTTGGCGAATGCATATCTTGAACAATATGTTTATTGGAATGATATCACTCATGCGGCCGGAACTTATGATTGGTTCCGATCTAATGCTTTCACAATAAACAGACAGACAACCACACAGTTTTACATAGTTTGGTATGATCAGTCTGATATCTACATTGATCAAATTGCGATGTATAATGACAAGTATAAAAATTCGTTCATAACAAATACTCACGATTATTTTAAAAATAATATTTTTCTACCATTACAAACCACTTATTCCGGAATAATTGATTCGAGATTTCAGGATTTCTACTTCGATGAACCGTTTATGCTCACAGCAAGAGCAAGAGGAAAGTTACAAGACACCCTGGGAAACATGTTCTCAAATCGTCCGGATGTACAAGTAAATGGTGCAACAGGGTCTTTACCTGAGTATTTTCTCCACTTCGATAACAAATACGCGCGTGAATCGCAGAACGCACCACACAAGAAGTACATCCTTTTCAACATGTATCCGTTTGGAGAGGATAACATGTATGATCAAACTACTGTACAAAACAAATTAAATGACCTTATTAAATGCCCCTCATTAGGTCACGCAGCTTATAGTTATAATTATGCCGGTTTACGCGCCTCTCAACTTGCGGCTCAACAATACGATGGTGACTCCCTGAATGATGTGCCTTTATTTATGACATTGCAGGTGCATGCTGAACATCAACTGAATTCCTCCAATGTATATGTTCCTAATTCGCAAAGAGGAAAACGCCCGCCAACCAGGGATGAGATTTTTGCAATGGGTCATCTTTCTTTAGCATTTGGAGTTAAGGGCTTTATGTATTACATGATCCCCACTCGATGCGAAATATGGGGAGATGGAACTCATTGGGGTACTTATGGATTGTTTGATGAGGTAGGAAATCCATATGATTATGTGGATAAAATTGGATTATGGCAAAACCCTGAAGCAGCACAAGTAAAAAACGAAAGATTTGATGCTGTTAAAGATTTTATTGCTTCATTTAAGCCATATGAAAATACTCTTCTAAAGCTAAGATGGCTTGATGCCAAATATTGGAATGAAACTGTTGCGGCTCCATACCCTTGGATAGATTCTGTTCAAACATCTGTTAATGCAAACTTCACAAATCCCGATAATGAAGAGATGGTACAAACGGGATACTTCGAGGAGTACAGTAATCTCATCGGCTCTGACCCCTATTCCAGATATATCTACATCGTGAACCGAAGATGTAATGAAACTAACTCATCAAGATATGTCAAGTTCACTATTGGGGATGAGATCATCTCCTCATTCAAGAATTATTGTATAACTGACCTAAGAACGGGAAAGAAAGATTTTGTTGCCTCCGGTTTAGAATATAGTTTGTACCTGGCTGCCGGTCATGGTACTTTACTTAAGATTGAACCGATGATTAGATATGGAGGTACTTTATTTACCAGCGAGACAGTACCTTCCGATAATTTCACGATCGACACTACCCTAACAGTCCCCGACAATGTAAAGCTAACCGTGAATGCCGGTGCCAAGTTGACATTCCGGAATTCCGGAAGATTATTGGTTGAGGATGGTGAACTCGAAGTAAACGGTACACCGACAAACAAAGTTGAATTTGATTTTGTCTCAAAGAACTGGTCAACCGGAAACGGTATCTACTCTTACAGAACGCCCTTGAAGATAAAAAATGCAGTGATAAAGAATGCGAGTTGCGGGATTTATTCTCACATCAGCCCCGGTGACACAATTGATGGGGTGACCATTGACAATACCAACTATGGGATAAGTTTATACTACAGCTACAACTATGGAGCTGACAACACAGTTATCCGCAACTCTCAGATAACCAACAATCAACTCTCCGGGATAACAATGGTGGGCTCGAGACCGGTAA
>CAYSJM010000143.1:0-2768 GCA_964431385.1 uncultured Ignavibacteriaceae bacterium
GAAGATTTTTAACAGAAGCCGGAGTTAAATATGGAATATAAAGGTTATGTCGCTGTAGTCAATTTCGACGAAGAGGCTAAAATATTTTCAGGCGAAGTCATTAATACGAAGGATGTAATAACTTTTCAAGGCGAATCAGTATCTGAACTGGAGAAAGCGTTTCAGGATTCAGTAGAAGACTACTTGGATTTTTGTAAATCACGGAACGAACAGCCTGATAAACCATTCTCGGGGAAGTTTGTTCTAAGAATCCCCTCACAACTGCATAGAGATTTATATCTTCTCTCAGCTAGGAAAAATATCAGTCTTAATAAATTGATCATTGATGAGTTGAATAAAGTGGTATAACCTTCTTGTAAAAAGAATTCGCCCCCCAAAATAATTTTAATTTTCCCCTTTTTTATTCATTGTTATTCTAAAATTTCAATTTTTTTTCGTAAATTGATAATTGATCAATCCGCTTTCATCAAAACCCCAAAATTGAATTTAATAAGTGTGTAAACAACTAAATATGGAACTGCTATGAAAAAAATTGGAATTTTATTTGGTATGGAAGAAACCTTTCCACCCGCGTTTGTGGAAAGAGTAAACTCGAAAAAAGAGAAGGATATTGTAGCTGAATTTGTACAGCTCGACAAGGTTCTTCAAGGACAATCGAGTGGTTATTCTGTGATAATCGACAGAATTTCGCAGGATGTTCCATTTTACCGTGCATTTTTGAAGAATGAAGCGATAACGGGTACATCTGTAATCAATAATCCATTCTGGTGGAGTGCCGATGATAAATTTTTCAACAATGCCCTGGCACTTGCAGTGGGTGTTGCGGTTCCAAAAACAGTAATACTCCCCTCGAATGTTCATCCCACCGACACAACGACAAAATCGTTCAGAAATCTTAAATATCCTCTCGATTGGGATGGCATTTTTAATTATATCGGTTTTCCTGCATTTTTTAAGCCTTTTGCTGGTGGTGGCTGGAAAAATGTTTATAGAATTGAAGATAAAGAACAGTTTTTCAAAGCATACAACGAAACCGGTCAACTGGTGATGATGCTTCAGGAGGAGATACAATTCACCGATTATTTCCGTTGTTATTGCATCGACAGAAAAGATGTGCGGATAATGGCATACGACCCAAAACAACCGCACCACCTCCGTTATGTGAGAGAAAAACAACATCACGGAAAGGCACTCCTCGCCAAAATTAAAGAAGATGTGCTGAAATTGAATAATGCTCTCGGCTACGATTTTAATACCGTTGAGTTTGCCGTGAGAGATGGCGTACCGTTTGCCATCGATTTTTGCAATCCTGCCCCTGACGCTGATGTCTATTCAGTAGGCGAAGAAAATTTTGAATGGGTTGTTGAAACAACCGCTAACATGGCAATAAGAAGAGCTAAAAAAGCAAAAGCTAACAAATTTAATACAGTCTGGGGCGAATTTGTGAAAAGTTCTGCCCAGGGAAACATAATCGAGTGAGGCACCATGTCCAATAGTCCAACATTTACCCTTGGAGTTGAAGAGGAATTTCAAATTGTTGATCCACAGTCCAGGGAATTAAAATCGCACATTCAGGAGATCTTTGAGGACGGCGAACTGATATTAAAAGAATATCTGAAGCCGGAAATGCACCAGTCGGTTGTGGAAACCGGGACGGGAGTTTGCAAAAATGTTAAAGAGGCAAAATCGGAAGTGTTTCGCCTTCGTAGTGAACTCGCAAAACTTGCCTTTAAGAACAATTTAAGAATTGCGGCTGCCGGAACGCATCCATTTTCCCATTGGAAAGACCAGCGGATAACAGAGCATCCCCGCTACAAACAGGTGGTCGATGATATGCAGCTCGTTGCCCGTGCCAATCTGATATTTGGACTACATGTCCATGTGGGAGTGGAAGACCGCGAAACAGCAATTCACATTATGAATGCCGCCCGCTATTTTCTGCCGCACATCTTTGCCCTTTCAACCAATTCCCCGTTTTGGGTTGGAAGAAACACGGGATTCAGATCATATCGTGTGAAAGTATTTGATCGGTTCCCGAGAACGGGTATCCCTGACTACTTCATGTCGATTGGCGAATATGACAACTATGTGAATCTTCTCGTGAAGACAAATTGCATCGACAATGCAAAAAAAATCTGGTGGGATATCAGACTTCACCCTTTCTTCCCAACGATCGAATTCCGCATCTGCGATATTCCAATGAGAGCAGAAGAAACCATCGCACTTACGGCGTTAATGCAGGCGGTAGTTGTTAAATTGTACCGGTTAATCCGTCAAAATCTCGGTTTCCGCCTCTACAGAAGAGCGTTAATTGCAGAAAACAAGTTCAGAGCTTCAAGATATGGCATAACGGGCAAACTTATCGACTTCGGCAAGAGGGAAGAAGTGCCAACCGTTAACCTCATCAACGAACTGCTTGAATTTGTTGACGATGTAATCGATGATCTCGACAGTCGCGAGGAGATTAACTATGTCCACAAAATCCTCGAAATGGGAACGGGTGCCGACAGACAACTCTCCGTCTGGGAACAGAGTTACGATCTAAAAAATGTAGTTGACTACATAATTGATGAAACCCATACGGGACTGAATCTAAGCTAAAGAGAACTCCGGAACTTCAGAACCTCAGAACTTCGGTGTTTTGGAGCTCCGGAAATCAGAAACCTAAGAACTTCGGTGTTTTGCACTTCGGAATTCAGAATCCTAAGAACTGCGGAAATCAAAAATTTCAGACACAAATTCTCTGAGGTTCTGAAGTTCCGAGGTTC
>CAYSJM010000143.1:2868-4071 GCA_964431385.1 uncultured Ignavibacteriaceae bacterium
GAGGTTCATTTCACAAACAAAAATTGAGACTATGGTAAAAGATATCAGATCCCTGTATAATGCAGGATTTTCAGAAGAAAAATACAATTCATTTATTGAAGATTTGAACACCTCTGCGGGCGTAAAGCTCGATTTTAGAGTTTGTGAAACTCCACTGTTTCTTTCTGCGGAGCTAACTAAAACTTTGGAAAAGGCGTGTTTTGAGATTATCGCTCAACTTGACAACGATGAATACCGAAAATATGCCGAGTCTTCAATTCCTGAAGGATTGGCTGTACCAAATCGGGCAGATCATCCGGTCTTTCTTCAGATAGATTTTGCCATTTGTGAGGACGGAAAGGGTGGGTTTATCCCCAAACTTATCGAATTGCAAGGTTTTCCGTCGCTATACGGATTTCAAGTCTATTATGATGATGTTTTTCAGCGACACTTCAAACTGCCCGAAAATTATACCGCTTTCTATAGTGGTCTGAATCGCGAAAGTTATGTGGAATTGCTGCGAAAAACCATCCTCGGCGATTCTAATCCTGAAAATGTGATCCTTTTGGAAATTGAACCTGACAAGCAAAAAACCCTCATCGATTTTGTTGTAACCGAGCAATTAACGGGCGTAAAACCTGTCTGCATTACCGATATCATTAAAAAAGGACGCAAACTTTACTATAAAAACGGTGATCGAGAGGTTCTGATTGAAAGAATTTACAACAGAGTAATTTATGATGAGCTTTTCAGGAAGGATGTGAAGGCTGCGTTTTTATTTCAGGATGATCTCGATGTTCACTGGGTCGGGCACCCCGACTGGTTTTTCCTCATCAGCAAATATTCCCTACCCCGCCTGAATGGTGAGTATGTGCCGGAATGCCACTTCCTCTCCGATTTGAAGGAATATCCAGCAGATCTCGAGAATTTTGTTCTAAAACCACTTTTCTCTTTTGCCGGACTTGGCGTTGAAGTGGAGGTTACAAAAGAACTTTTGGATTCAAAAACAGACAGAGAAAACTACATTCTGCAACGGAAAATTGTGTACGCACCCCTCGTTTTAACCCCCGAAGGTTACTCTAAATGTGAAATAAGAATGATGTTTTTGTGGAATGATAAACCTCTGCTCGTTAATAACCTCACCCGCTTCTCAAAAGGCAAAATGATGGGTGTCGATTTTAACAAAAACAAAACATGGGTGGGGTCAGCGACGGCTTACCATCC
>CAYSJM010000144.1:0-4017 GCA_964431385.1 uncultured Ignavibacteriaceae bacterium
GACCTCACCCCCGGCCCCTCTCCTAAAAGGAGAGGGGGGGATAAGGGTAGAAGTTTTATTAGATGGTGATGAAGCTAAGGATTCATCATGAGTACCCAAAACAGAATTTTGTTCGGGTTGCAATGAATCTAAGGAATCATGATCAGTTAATTTATGCTTCCTCCCCTCTCCTTTTAGGAGAGGGGTAAGGGGTGAGGTACTAAACACTCTCGGATAAGCAATATACCCCTGCACTTCATACCCGTCGGAGAGATAGACTATGGATTCTACTATTGTATCATTGATGGCGGGGGTGCCCCAGCCGGAGCGGAGCATATGCAACTGTTTTTCAGGGAGGTCTATTACCTCACGATGAATTATATTTGGAATCATAAAAAATTGGTTTTGCGTTGAAAAAACAAAATAACACAAGTAAAAATGTAAGAAAATCCGGCGAAAGTGTTGCCAATAAAAGTTTGTTGGTGAAGGTTGGTGTTGGTGTTCTTATCATAGCGGTGGTGGCTTTGCTTATTGTGCCTAATCTGATTAACCGTAAGGGCACCACTTCCACAGAGGAATTTGAAGAGAGATTTTTTACGAAAGAAGGAAGTGTAACCCTAAGCGATTCAACGGGTAAACCAAAAATTACGCTCGATGCCGAGTTTGCAGATACCGAATATGACAGACAACTCGGGTTGATGTTCCGTAAATCGATGAAGGAAACCCAGGGGATGTTGTTCATCTTCCCCGTGGAAGAGATGCAGTCGTTTTGGATGCGGAATACCTACATTTCACTTGACATGATTTTTATCGATGCGAATAAAAAGATTGTTACCATTCATAAAAATACCAAAACTTTGAGTGATCAAAGTTATGCGAGCACCAAACCTGCAAAGTATGTGCTTGAGGTTGTGGGCGGGTTTTGTGATCGGCATGGGATTGTTGAGGGGGATTTGGTTTCCTACCTCACCCCCGACCCCTCTCCTAAAAGGAGAGGGGAGGATAAGTAGTGGTGAGTGTGAGTACCCTGACTTTTTCCATATTCCACCAGTAGAGAGTTGCCTTCTGACCCCTCTCCTCAAAGGAGAGGTGAGAATAAGTAGTGGTGAGTGGGGATATTTTAAGAATTTCCACATCCCATTTGCTTCAAGAGTGAATTAAATATTTAGAAAATGCAAACGCTTTTAGTTAGTGACAGATTTATACAATTCCGGTTCCCCTCTCCTTATAGGAGAGGGGTCAGGGGTGAGGTTGGCAAATAATGATAGTCCCGAAGAAAATAGCCGATGAAGCGGTAACCAGAGCAAAAGAACTCCGAAAGAATGCTACTGAAGCAGAAATGATTTTATGGGAAATACTCAGAGATAAAAAGTTGATTGGCACCAAATTTTACAGACAGCGACCTGTTTATTATTTGGTTAATGATGCCATTAGCTTTCTTATAGCGGATTTTTGTGCTGATGAGATAAAATTGATTGTCGAAGTTGATGGGGGATACCACGACGAAATTGAAGAAAAAGATCAACTTCGTGATAATATTTTGGAGGGATTGGGTTATACAATAATTCACATTAAGAATTATCAGTTATTGAAAGAACGACAAAAAACAATAACAATTCTTAAAACGACTATTAAGGAATTGAAAAAAGCAAATGTTTAAGTACCTAAATAAATTAATACCAAAATTAAAAAACATTTCTCCCATCTTCCCCTCTCCTTTTAGGAGAGGGGTCAGGGGTGAGGTACGGGTGGGCTCTGTGGTTTTTGGCGGCTTTAAATTGGGTATGTTTACACTATGGTTTTTTACATCCTTTGCTTGCCGCCCACAGACCCCAACTACTGACATTCTTCACACGGTTGAGAAAAACGGAAGCACATTTCATATTCTGGGGAGTATGCATCTTGGGAAGGGATTTGTGTTATCGGAGGAAGTGAAGAAGATTATTGAGTCGGTGGATGAGGTGATATTTGAGATTGATATGAAGGAGATGACTGATCAGGCGGCCGCTATGAAGTTAATGCCTTTGATGATGTTGCCGGATGGGAAAACGCTTGAGGATATTTATCCGGTTGAAAAGGTGGCAGCACTTCGCACGAGATACACAAAAGCTGGTGTCGCATGGATGATTGTCGAGAAGCAAAAGCCAATGTTTGGTGCGATTACGGCAATTGGATATGCGGCAATGAAGCAGGGGATTCAGGCAGAGATGGGAACGGAAAATCTGGTGTATGACTATTTACAAAAATTCTCGAAGCCAACTTCGGGATTTGAGACGATGCAATATCAGATGGGATTGTTCGATAGTGTAAGTTACGATATGCAATATGAGATTGCGATTTCCACCCTCGATCAATTGGATTCCTTAAAAGGTGATCTTTCGGCTCTTCTGGCTGCATTTCAAGGGGGAGATCCAAAAGAACTTGAAAAGTATTTGAAGTCTGGCTTGGGGGAGGGTGAGGATTTGTTTAATCGTGTTTTCCTTGTGAACAGGAACCGGGCTTGGGCAAAAAAAATTGAGGAACTCTCGAAGAATAAAAAGAAATATTTGGTTGTTGTGGGTGCCGGGCATCTCGTCGGTGAAGGGAACTTGTTGCAGTTTTTGAAAGATTAAACCGCGGGACCTCACCCCCTGCCCCTCTCCTAAAAGGAGAGGGGAGAAGAAGTTACCTGTTTTTACATTTTAATAGTTGAGACGATAAGGAATCTGTGCTTTAGCCTATTGCATATTTTTAGTAAATGGTAACTTGTTAAACTTCACAGTCGTTCCCCTCTCCTTTTAGGAGAGGGGTTAGGGGTGAGGTAGGCTCTGCGGTTAACAAAATTAAAATAAAGGACTAAATGAAGAAGATATTACTTGTTGTAGGTGCACGACCAAATTTCATGAAGGTGGCACCGGTATATAAAGAGTTTAAGAAGCACACTGAGAAAATTGATGTGCGGCTGTGTCACACGGGGCAGCATTATGATGTGAAGATGTCGGATGTCTTTTTTCAGCAGTTGGGGATTCCCGAGCCCGATTATTATCTGGGTGTTGGAAGTGCATCCCATGCAATTCAAACGGCGAATATCATGATTGAATTTGAGAAGGTTTGTTTGGAAATGCAGCCTGATGTTGTGTTGGTTGCCGGAGATGTGAATTCAACTATCGCGTGTGGACTTGTAGCTGTGAAACTTGGCATAAAACTTGGGCACATCGAAGCGGGTCTCAGAAGTTATGACCGCACGATGCCCGAAGAGATAAATCGCCTCTTGACCGATGCCATTTCAGATTATCTTTTTGTAACAGAAAAAAGTGGACTCGAAAGTCTGAAACGCGAGGGTGTACCCGATGAGAAAATCATCTTCACCGGCAATTGCATGATTGATACCCTGGTAAGTTTTTTACCATCCCTTCCCCCCTCTCCTGTTGTTAAAGGGGTCGGGAGTGAGGTCGGAGGTGATGTTGAAATCGAAAAGGGTAGTTACTTCCTTCTTACCTTTCATCGTCCGGCGAATGTGGATACAAAAGAGTTTTTCATAAGCTTAAAAGAATTTGTCGAGCGATACGGAGCGGATAACAAGATAGTTTTCCCGATTCATCCGCGGACTCGGACAAATATGGAGAAATTTGGTGTCAAGATTGAAAGTCCAAATTTGATTTTGACCGATCCATTGGGATATCTTGAGTTTCTGAATATGATGCGTTTTGCTAAAGTTGTGGTGACTGACAGTGGTGGTGTGCAGGAGGAGACTACATATCTTGGGGTGCCTTGCATTACTGTAAGGGACAACACAGAAAGACCGATCACTGTGGAAGTGGGTACGAACATCCTCGCCGGTACCGATTTTAAGAATGTCTTCTCGGCTTTGGATGATCTATTAGCAGGCAAGATCAAAAAAGGGAGAATCCCTGATCTCTGGGATGGCAAAGCAGCCTCACGGGTGGTGGAAGTTTTCTTGTAGTTAGAGGGGGATGGTTACGCGGATTGCACGGATTTACACAGATTCCACGGAGGGGGATAGTTACGCGGATTCCACGGATTTACACAGATTTTCGC
>CAYSJM010000145.1:0-3981 GCA_964431385.1 uncultured Ignavibacteriaceae bacterium
ATGCAAAGCTGAAATTCATCCAACAGATCAAGCTTCATTAACTGCATTATTATGCTGCGGCTTCCCGCAAAGATATCTTTGCCCGGCTGCTTTTTAAGCTCTGCGGCTTCATCTTCAAGTGATCTGAGTGCCAGCCTGGCGCTTGCCCATTCAGGGTCTTTCAGCGTGTTTGAAAAAACGATCTTCGGAACGCTATCCATTATCTCCGCAAACCCGTCTGTTGATGGGTTACCGGTGGGATTCGCCGCTGCATCCTGCCAGTATTTCATAAGCTGATAGGTGATCCTTCCGTAGAGGATAGCCCCCGCGCTGCCCAGGAGCTCAGCGTAATGCCGGTGTACTTCATCATCCGGAACTATTGCCGTATGATCGCAATACCCGTCAATTGTCATGTTTATTGCCGCTATAAGTCTTCTCATTTAATGTTTTTTGATTTTCAGTTCATTTTTTAAAGCTCTTCGGCCAGCCTTCTCAACTGTAATTGAAAGCCGGGATTTTGCTTAGCTTTTAGGAATCTGCATTTTGTATTAATGCTTCAGCATTACATCCCAATCAGCATATATCAGTAGTTACAGAGAATTGAAGAAAGTAAAACGAGCTATAAAATACCGTAAATAGATTCTGCCGGGTAATGAGATAAGCCCTCCGTAACTTTTCCTTCGTCATTAAAGATCATTGTTTCAGCGGCAAGCATGCTCCCATTCCTTACATAGATCAATGTAATACTTTTTATGCCCACCATAATATGCTTAAGTTCAAACTGCAGGCCGGGGTTTTTCTCCAGGGCGCCTTCAAAATACTTTCTTAACGCGCTCTTACCTTCTACTGTGCCGCCGGTACTTAGCCCGGATTTCAACACAAATGGTGAAGAGAATGTAATATCATCCGAATAGTGTTCCACGATGGCTTCAATATTGCCAGTATTCCATGCCCTCAGCCAGCCTCCGGCAAAACTTTCAGCAAATTCATATGAAATTTTCATTAGCGATAACTTCTATTTTTGAATTATTTTCCAAGCTCTTCGGCAAGCCCAATCAGCAGCCCGTCAGGACCGCGCATATAGCAGAGTCAGTACGAATTCTCATACTGCACCACTTCGCCAGCAAGTGCAGCGCCCTTATTATATTTTTTTAAGTAAAACACTATCTTTTGGATTTTCGTTTTGATCCGTATTTCTTGTTTTCGTCAAGCAGGATCGCTTCATGAATGATCTCATTAATTTCTTGGTAGGGAATATCTGACATTTTTTCAAATTCAATGCTGTAAACTTGTTTTCTGCCTTTGTTATCTAAAATTCCCTGCTCGTTTGAAAGTTCATCTCCTCTTACAAATGCAAATTCGATTTTACCATTTTTAAGCGGATTTAAATAACAAATCCAGCTTCTACCATAGTAAAAGGGGATTTTGAATCTCATCTTTTCAGTTAAGTTCAAATCATTTGTGAGTAAATTATGAAAATACAGCATCACTTCACTCTGACTTCCTTCGAATTGATATATAAAATCTTCAACTTTTGTCATTGTTGGTTTTTTATCTTAATGATGTGATCATGGTTCAAAAAAGTAATTGAACCCCCACTTTTCCAGACCAGTGTTATAAGGCGTTTTTATTCTTTTAGCCATTCTGTAATTGTGTGTATGAACTCTGCCGGTTGTCGTCTCCACTGCCAATAAACAACTGGCCAATCCCAATTAGCTCCATTTAAACCTTGATATGTCAGCATGTCATGAGCACAACCTTTTATTGTTACAATTTTATATGGTACACCGGATTTTAATAATAAACTGTCCATTTTAGCTTCATTTTCTTTTGGCGGAACCAAGATGTCCTTTTCTCCAAAGATGCTTAATACAGGACATTTTATATGACTCAAATAGTTGGCAGGATCAAAAGCATTTTTTCTCCACCAAATTATATCTTCATCGTTTTGTCCATTTGGGATGTTTACATATTCAGCCCATTCTTTGCTTTTGATTGCGTTGAAATATTTTTCAAGAGCTTTCCAATCCTTGTCTTTATTAGTTTCAGCATATTTAAAATAGAGTTTCGTATAAGTAACTGCCGAATCAACGATTGATTTTTCCCAGCCATCTTCTGTCATTCCATACTGTACTCTGTGAATATCTTGCTCAAATAGTGAAACAGATGGTCCCACATTCAATATTACAAATGAACAGTCGGTTGTTTTGTTCGCAGCAATTGTTGAAATCCAGCCGCCTTGGCTTGTTCCAAGAAACCCGACTTTAGAAATATTTAAATCTTTTCTGTTTTTCAGGAATTTTAGTGCTGCAATTGCATCATCTGCCAATTCATTGAAAGTTGAATATTCCCAGTTACCTGTCGATTTACCGCACCCCCTTTTATCGTACAGTAAAACACCAATACCATTGCTTGCCAAAGTGTATCCAAGTGAATGATAATAAGGAGTATTTCTGTCTTGATAATCAGAACCGTGAATCAGTATAACATAAGGAATTGGAGCAATAATATTCTTTGGCCTGAAAATCAGCCCTGAAAATGAAATAGATGAGTTTGTAAACGAAATTTCTTCTTCGGTAAATTTCTTTTCTTGTGCTCCTGATCTT
The DNA here is from genome assembly GCA_964431385.1 of uncultured Ignavibacteriaceae bacterium. Taxonomy (GTDB): domain Bacteria; phylum Bacteroidota; class Ignavibacteria; order Ignavibacteriales; family Ignavibacteriaceae; genus UTCHB3. The sequence continues at coordinate 2,586 of CAYSJM010000145.1, forward strand.
TTTAAATGAATGCGGATTTTGGGGTCCCACTTTTGACTGATTCCGCTAATCTCGTTGGCGCTTTCGTCAACAAAGCAATAAAAATATCCATAATAGATGCTAACATTGAGTGTGTCTTTATTCCAAAATGTTTTTTCAGATTTAACATCATACATACCAAGTTCAGGAATATCATACGTTGCTGTTGTCCCAATGAAGTCCAAACTAATAAGTTGGACCGAGCCATCACGAGTTAATGCTCCTTCATAACGTCCCTGAGGTATTTGAGCAAAGGAAAATTGAACCAAACAAAGGAAGCTTATGATCATTTTACTTTTCAACATAAATTATTCTTCATTTTGAGTTAATATTTTTTATTGCCTTATAAAAATGCCCTTTAAATATTTGGGGCTTTGAGAAGAAGTGGAATTAGAAGCACAAATGTTCAGTTTAGCAATATTGTTCAATAGAATTCGAAATGTTAAATACCATTCACAAAGTAAATTTTTAACAAAATAATTGTGGGGTATATTCTTTTAATCTCTCTTCAACTCTTCGGCAAGCCCTATAAGCAGCCCGTCAGGACCGCGCATATAGCAGAGTCTGTACGAATTCTCATACTGCACCACTTCGCCAACAAGCGCAGCGCCGTGTTTGATCAATCGTGATACCATTTCGTCAACATCTGCAACAGTGAACATGACCCTGAGATAACCGAGAGCATTAACCGGCGCATTGCGGTGATCTGATACTACAGGCGGATCAATAAATTTTGAGAGCTCAATGCGGCTGTGTCCGTCGGGGGTAACCATCATAGCGATCTCGACTTTCTGATCGCCCAGCCCGGTAACGCGCCCGGCCCACTCACCTTCGATAACCATTCTGCCTTCAAGCTTAAGGCCTATTTCTGAAAAAAATGAAATTGCATCATCAAGAGATTCCACCACGATGCTTACGTTATCCATTCTAAGCAATTTATTCTTTTCCATAGTTTATATGTTTTGAGTTAAAAAAGATCAAGCAATAATGCTGTGAGATACAGTCCAACACCGAATGCGGCATGGTTCAGCAGGCTGCGCAGCCTTGCCTGCCATGGATTTGGAGTTTTCGATGCGGCGAAACCGAGCCCAAATGCCGGCTGCATTATGAACATGGGCGCGGCTGCTGTTATTATACCGAATCCTAAAGCGGGTAAAACAGCCGGGGATTGCAACCAGTTTTGGCCGGTTAATAAAATAAAAATCGAAGCAAGCGAGATGCCTATCATATAGTGTGCTGCCCAGCCTGCGATGCACTCTCCCTTTTTGGGGGCTGATGCGGATATCTTTTCATGTGTAAATTTTCCCGCCGGCATATGCAGCAGCCATCGCCCAACGAAACAAATATTAGAAGGCGGTACCTTGAACGTATATTTAAG
>CAYSJM010000146.1:0-3974 GCA_964431385.1 uncultured Ignavibacteriaceae bacterium
ATACCTACATGCGTGCCTTCCGCTTCTTCGATAAATTTGAAAAAGGAACCAACTGCAAAGCCTGGTTGTTCAGAATTATGAAGAACACCTATATCAATTCATACCGAAAAAGGACAAAAGAGCCCGAACGGTTTGATTATGAAGATGTAGAGAACTATTATGAAAATGTAAAGCCCTCTTCCACCGAAGACGCCCATCTTGAGAGAGAGATTTTTGATAATCTGCTCGATGATCAGGTTGCGTCCGCCATTTCCTCACTCCCTGAAGATTTCAGAACTGTAGTAATACTGGCTGATATCGAGGGATTCACCTATGAAGAGATAGCAGATTTTATAGACTGCCCTGTTGGAACAGTAAGATCGAGATTACACAGAGCCCGGAAAATGCTCTATGCAAAGCTTTATGATTACGCAGGCACAAAAGGTTATGTTAAGAATTAGCAGATATGATGAACGATAGAAAGAGACACGAATACGCCGAGCTTGTTGCAGCATTAGTTGATAATGAAATCACCGACAACAGGTTAAAATCTGAGTTGTTGGATGCGACCTCCACAGATGCCGCCCTAAAAGCTGAGCATCATGTACAATTAACTGTAAAGAAAACTGTGAAGAGTAAGTGCCGGTTTGCAGAATGCCCTTCATCACTCAGGAACAGGATTCTGCTTGACATTCGCACGGGTAAACCGGTTGGGAAGAGTGAAACAAAACAGGTATTTACACTTCGCCCCTACGCTTATGCAGCAGCAGTTGCAGTAATCTTCATTACTCTTTTTGTGTTTAAATACACAGACAGTCAGTCAAATGGCGATTTGCAGGTAGTGGAAGCAGGATTTAATCTTGATAAGATGGCGTTGGAAAATTATAAAGCCATTCTTGCCGCAAAATTGGCACCCCAAATAACATCTGATGACTCAAGCAAAATACAGTCATTTTTCGCTGCAAAGGGATTGCAGTATAAGATGAGAATGGTTTGTCCTAAAGGTTGGAGATATGTCGGTGCAGTGGTATCCCAGGATAATGGTGAGAAATTTGGGCATGTGGTTTTATCAGATGCAAAAGGAAATTTATTATACATTTTTGAAGTTGATAAAAAATATCTGACTTCGGAGAAAAAGCTCAGTCTCAGCAGTAAGATTATGTCAACCGTAATGTCGGGCTCCTGTTACACACAGGGGGAAGGAAGCATGGGGATATTGATCAACAGATGTGGCGATAATGTAAGGGCGGTTGTTGCAAAAGACAACCCCGAAAACCTTAAAACACTTTTTTGCGGTTTGGATTAGAGAGGCAGAATATGGCAATTTTAGCAACGGTTAAAAACATTTTATTCCCTACAGATTTTAGTAGATATTCGATGTCAGCAGCAGAATATGCTGTTGAAAGAGCTATAAAATATGATGCCACAATTCACCTTCTTCATGTAATTGAAGATTTTAAACCGATACTCGCAATCCGCACATTTGATTTAACACAAGAAAAAATCGAAAACGAGCTGATGGAACAAGCCGGGATAGAGATGGATAAGTGCATCGAACAGATGAGAGAAAAGTATGGCGATGCGAAGATTGAAAAAGTTTTTCGGTTTGGTGTCAGCCATGCGGAAATTGTGAAATACGCTGCAGAAAACGACATTGACCTGATTGTTATTGCCACACAAGGGAAAACCGGACTTCTCCACACTCTCCTTGGAAGTGTAGCCGAAAAAGTAATTCGCCACTCTGATTGTCCCGTACTTGTGATTACACCCAAAAGGGACTGAGGTTCCGAAGCACTGAGGTCCTAAATTAGTTTATGTACGGAATAATTCTTATATTTGTTACTGGAAATTAAAATTTCCTCAAAACAGCCTGCAAGAGCGGCAATTGGTGTATAAAACTTTCCAAAAAGACAAAAACCACGGTATCCCCCGAAGATCAAATCTTTCTATTCGTTTTATTATCAAGTTGTTCACTTCCGGCTCGGAAGTTTCTGCCTCGGGTTTGACATTTATTTATTTTGATCAGCAAGCATCCTGCAGTACCGTTTAGAAACCGGAATACTTCAAATAGAGTGATGAGTTCACTTTCAGGTTTTATGTTGGTCGCCAACCTTTTAAGGATTTTATGTTTAAAGAAATTGGAATTGAAGAGAGCATTATTAAAGCCATAACAGAACTTGGTTTTGAAACTCCCACTCAAGTTCAGGAACAAGTAATACCATTACTTTTAGAAGATAACAGCAGGGATATAATTGCCCTCGCACAAACAGGCACCGGCAAAACCGCCGCATTTGGAATACCGATACTTCAGAATCTTGATGTAGAGAAGAAGAAAATTCAGGTATTGATATTAAGTCCAACAAGAGAACTTTGTTTGCAGATTGCTGACGATTTAGCAAACTATTCAAAATATAAAGAGGGTGTAAAAATAGCTGCCGTATTTGGCGGAGCAAGCATCGAAAGACAAATTAAATTAGTTAAAAACGGTGCACAGATAATATCAGCTACACCGGGCAGATTACTCGATCTTATTCATCGTAAAGAAGTCAGTATTTCAGAAGTTGAAACAGTGGTACTCGATGAAGCGGATGAGATGTTGAACATGGGATTCAGAGATGAACTTGTTTCAATTCTTTCAGAGACACCGGCAGACAAGAATATGCTTCTTTTTTCTGCCACAATGCCTTCAGAAATTACCGGAATTGTTAAAAAATATATGGAAGACCCGATTGAAATAACAGTCGGAAAGAAAAATTCAGGTGCAGAGAATGTAAATCATGTTTGTTATCAGGTATATGCTAAAGACAGATATCTTGCACTAAAGAGAATCGTGGATTTTTATCCCGAGATTTACGGTATCGTTTTTTGCCGCACAAGGAGAGAAACCCAGGAGGTTGCAGATCTTTTGATGAAAGACGGATATAATGCCGACGCACTTCATGGTGATTTGAGTCAGGCTCAGCGTGACCAGGTTATGAATAAATTTAGAATTAAACATTTGCAGATTTTAGTGGCTACTGATGTTGCTGCGAGGGGTCTTGATGTTGATAATTTAACACATATTATAAATTACAGCCTTCCGGAAGAGATTGAACTCTACACACACAGAAGTGGAAGAACAGGAAGAGCCGGAAAAAAAGGAACCTCGATAGTAATCTCAAATGCTAAAGAGAAACACCTCCTCACAAGAATTGAAAAACAGATCAACAAAAAGTTTACCTACGAGGAAATTCCTGCCGGTAAATTAATCTGTGAAAAACAGCTCTTCCACCTGATTGACAGAATGGAAAAAGTTGAGGTTGACTATACTCAGATCGAATCATTTTTGCCCGAAATCTACAGAAAACTTGAATGGCTTGACAGAGAAGAACTGATAATGAAGTTCGTCTCGGTTGAGTTTAATCGTTTCCTCGATTATTATAAAAACACAGCCGAACTTAGTTCACCTAAAGAAGGCAAATCGACAGGTAAAAATTCAAGATCAGATGTGAATTACACAAGATTTTTCATTAACCTCGGAAAAACCGATAATCTGAAACCGGGAACCCTTATGGGACTTGTGAATGAATACTCCGGATTTTCGGATATTCAAATCGGTGATATTGAACTCCAACGCAACTTCTCATTCTTTGAAGCTGATGCAGAATTTGCTGAAGTGATCATGAACTCTTTTAATGGAAAAGATTATAAGGGTAGAACTATTTCGGTTGAAATATCAGAAAGTAAAAGTAGATCAGGTTCTGATGACAGACCAAGAAGAGCATCATTTGGCGGTGGCGATCGTGGAAGAAGCTCCGAAGGTGGAAGAGGCAACTACAGAGGCGGAAACAGAAGTGGTGGCGGCGGATTTGGTGGTGGAAGAGGAAGAAGTTCCGAGGGTTCATCATCAGGCGGTTCAGGATATGGACGCAGCCGTAGCTCTGAAGGTTCATCATCAGGCGGTTCAGGATATGGACGCAGTCGCAGTTCTGAAGGATCATCATCAGGTGGTTCGG
>CAYSJM010000147.1:0-3930 GCA_964431385.1 uncultured Ignavibacteriaceae bacterium
AACCAATCTTTTACTTCTTTGTACCAGAAGATGGAATTTTGTGCTTGCATTACCCAATGATTTTCATCGGGGAAATAGACGAGACGAGCAGGAACACCTTTTCCTTTTAACACGCCGTACAATTCGAGACCTTGCGTAACAACAACCCGATAATCTTTCTCGCCATGAATAACGAGCATCGGAGTTATCATTTTACTTGCATAGGATGACGGACTGTATTTTTGAACTTGTTCTTGATTGTACCATGGAGCACCACCGTAGGCAAGTTCCCGGAAATGGGTCATGTCGGATGCGAATTGACCGTAATAGTTATATACTCCCGCATGGGATACGAGAGCGGAGAATTTATTTGTCTGGCCTGATATGTAATTCACAAGATAACCGCCATAACTTCCACCGGCGGCACCTACTTTGTTTTCATCAATGAAGTCAAACTTATCGAATAAAAATTCATTTGCATTCATTATATCGGTGTAGGGCTTATCGCCGTGAGCACCTACTATCGATTCTGCAAATTTTTCACCAAAACCAGTACTTCCATGAAAATTAACCATGGCAACCATATATCCCATTCCGGCAAATACCTGGGAATTCCATCTGTAGTGGAAATCATCACTGAACGCACCGTGCGGACCACCATGAATAAGATGAATAAGAGGATATTTTTTTGTTATATCAAAGTTTGGCGGGTAGAGAAGGAAAACCTGAACAGAATCTTTATCAGCTCCGCGGAAATAATATTCTTCAAATTTCCCGAATTGGAAAGTTGAAACAAATTCTTCGTTAAGATCAACCAATTTGGTCAATTTTTTTGAAGTTTGATCAAACGAAACAATTCTTTGAGGTGTACTGTTATTCTGATTCAAGAAATAAATGATTGAACTGTCGGGATCTACTCCACTGTTTGTACCTTCAGCGAAAACGGTCTTTAACTCTCTGCCATCGGCATCAATTTTGAATATCCCGGTTCTACCTTTGTAATCAGCCGTAAAATAGATATTGCCTTCTTTTGTATCAAACTCAAATTCACCAATTGAAAGGTCTATTTTAGCCGTGAGAATAGTATCTTTTCTTAAAGAAAGTTCAAATCTTGAGAGTTTATTGTTTTCAGCAAGTTTATTTACATCAAGCGTTTTTAAATAGAAAACAAACTTACCACACGGTGAAAATCTTCCACTGCCGTCACCGGCGAGGTTATTTGAAGTGATATTTTCCATTTTGCCACTCCCATCCGTTTTCAGCAGGAAGAGATCAAAATTTAGCTCTTTGAAGTAGGGTTTTGGAGTAACATTCATGGAAAGTACAATTTGTTCTCCGTCGGGTGAGATATCGAAGTCAGCACCACTTCCGCCGGCAGAGAGAATTGCTTCGTTTGCAGGGGTGAGATCAGTAACCTTTCCGTTTGACACTTCAACAGAATAAAGATGTGTGACAAATCCATCGGTCAGCCAACTGTCCCAATACCGATAGTATCTATCCTCTGTTACTTTTGCAGTTACTTTATTCTCTTTTTTGTTTTTAATTAACTTTTTGAGAGTATCAAGATTTCCTTGTGCTTCGGGATAAGTATTAGCTGCAAAAGCAATTTTTTTTCCGTCGGGGAACCACTTGATTGAAGTGGCACCTAAAGGCATTTCTGTGAGACGAACAGCCTCACCGCCGTCTCTAGAGATTAGATAAATTTGTCCTCTTTCGTCACCTTCCCTTTTTGCAACAAAAGCGATCTTTTTCCCATCGGGCGACCAAACTGGGGATGATTCCCCACCTTTACTCGAAGTAAATTTTCTGTAGTCGTGTGTTTTAAGATCAAGCAGATAAAGATCGCTTTCAGACTCATTTTTGGAGGCATCGGAAGTAGTGACCGAAAAAACCGCTTCAGTTTTTGAAGGATTAATCACAAAACTTCCGATTCGTTTCATTTTCCAGATATCTTCAGCTGTAAGTACTTTCTTACCCTGTGGAAGTGCAGATGAAACAAAAACAACAGCAAAAATGATTGTTGCAAAGATTCTCATGAATTCTCTCTATTTTAATTTGTCGATGATATTTCTTTTGTATTCGTCTCTGAACACACCTTGTCCGGCATAATTAGTGTATGAGAAAACAGCGTATCCCTTCTCTTTCAACCTTTGATCTGTGCTCGAAATTCTTGCAATAGGATCGGGATGGGTGGAAAGGAATGTCTCGAGACCGCCACTTTTTGAGCTTACTTTTCCGTCATCCCTCATTTTCTCGAAGAAAAATTTCACACCACCGGGGTAATAGCGGGTATCTTTCATGTACTCAATCGAAAACTTATCGCTTTCATCTTCAGCAGCACGACTGTTCGACAGAAGTGAAAGTCCGGCAAAGAGATTTGCAGCAATTTCGACATATTTATTGGGATTCTGCCCAAGAACCAAACTTATCAACATTGCGGTTCCATATTGTGCAGTCATTCTTTGAGTAGCGTGCCTTCTTTCAGCGTGAGCAATCTCGTGCCCGAGCACACCGGCGAGAGCAGCTTCAGAATCGAGATATTTTAACAGTCCTGTATAAACATAAACTTTACCACCGGGAAGTGCAAAAGCGTTTAGCACATCGGGTCTGTCGATAATCTCCAACTGATAAGTATATACACTTCTTTTAGTTACAGAGCTTGAGGAGAGGAGGTGGTTAAAGATTCTATCGTTTAGATACTGTTTAATTGCAGGATCACCGCGAAAAATTGGATACTCCTTCTGATCAGCAGCTATTTCGTTGGCAACATTATTTCCCAAAGAGACTTCATCCGCATCGGAAAAAATATTAAGACCAAAACTTGAACACGCTGATATAAAAAATGTAAACGCAACAGAAAGGACAACAGCACTGTATTTATGAATTCTCATGGATTACCTCACTAAGATTATTGAATTTTGCTTTCATTTTTTCGCATTTCGTCCCACAATCGTTTAACGAGAATGTTGATATTAAAACCTGTAGCAGAAGAGATTATCATCGGTTTACCACGATAACCTTTTATTTTAACTTTCCGAACCTCGGCGATGCTCTCTTCATCCATAAGATCAGCTTTCGAGAGTGCGAGGATTTTCTTCTTTTTTGCGAGAGTTGGACTAAATTTTTTCATTTCATTAAGAAGTGTAGCCAGATCACGATCGTAATCATCTGACGAGATATCCAGAAGAAACAAAAGAATTCCGGTTCGTTCGATATGCTTCAGAAATTGAATCCCCAACCCCTTCCCCTCACTTGCACCTTCAATTATTCCCGGGATATCAGCGACAGTGAAAGAATCGTAATCACCAACCCGAACGATACCGAGGTTTGGTTCGAGAGTTGTAAACGGGTAGTTGGCAATCTTCGGCTTTGCTTCGGAAATAACTGATATAAAAGTTGATTTACCAGCATTCGGGAAACCAACGAGCCCCACATCAGCCAGAAGCTTTAATTCAAGATCAGCTTTAAAACCTTTACCCGGTGTTCCCGGTTCAGCTGTTCTGGGAGTTCTGTTTACCGCGGTAGCAAATTTCGAGTTTCCCCTGCCGCCTTTTCCACCCCGAGCGATCAGGTAGGTTTCACCGGCCTTATTCACATCCAGCACAACTTTCCCTGTATCGGCATTTTTTATAATTGTACCAACAGGAACCTTTATAACGAGGTCTTCCCCTTTTCTGCCGTCTTTTAGAGAAGTGCCACCGGGTACACCATCCTCTGCTTGATATTTCTTTTTATATCTGAAATCAAGAAGTGTGTGCAAATTATGGTCGGCATAGATATATACTGAGCCACCATCGCCACCATCACCACCCGAAGGACCACCTTTGGGAACAAATTTTTCTCTTCTAAAAGCTACAGCTCCGTCACCACCGGAACCTGCTACAATTTCAATACTTACAAAATCTATAAACACTTTTTACCCCGTAAAACTTCTTTCTGTTTTTTCTGTTA
>CAYSJM010000148.1:0-3882 GCA_964431385.1 uncultured Ignavibacteriaceae bacterium
ATTTTCAGTACAAAGAAAAGGAGGAATTATGAAGGATGTGGGATGAAGGATGAAAGATGTTTAAGGTTTAAGGTTTAAAGTTTGAAGTTTGAGGTTTGAGGTCCCCGAGCGACATGTGGGTAGAGGACGCAGATTCACGCAGATTTAACAGATTCACGCAGAGAGGATTTTAAACATCGGAATAGGAGCGACAATCGTCCCGATTGTCCAACCGACACTCCCATGACTCGCCGCAACCTTCGAACAAAAAATTAATACCTGATACTTAATACCTAATACCTAATTACATCTAAAACCATTTTTGTTTCTTGAAATATTTTACAAAACCGAGAGCAACCACAACCATCAAAATCATCACCGCCGGATAGCCCCACCATTGTTTGATTTCGGGCATATAATGGAAATTCATGCCATAAACACCGGCTATAAAAGTAAGAGGCATAAAGATAGTTGAAATTATGGTGAGAACCTTCATTATGTCGTTCAGCTTGTTGCTTGTGTAAGACATATAGACATCAATAAGAGAGAGGGTGCTTTCCCGAAGATTCTCGAGAATTTCAATTATCTGGTTGGCATGGTCGTATGTATCGTTCAGGTAGAAAAGCGTCTCAGCTGAAAAAAGTGTAATCTCCTTTTTGTGAATCTTGTTCATAATGTCTCGTACCGGCCAAATTGCCTGGCGGACTTTACTCAGTTCACTTCTTAGTGACTGCAACACCTTAAAATTATCGGTCACTCCATCAGAAAAGAAGAGAGCCTCAATCTGCTCGATGTGGTCGTTAAGTTGCTCCAAAGCCACATAATACTCATCAACCATCAAATCGATCACAGTATAGAAGACAAAATCGATCTTTTTTCTGATCAAATTTTTGCCCGATTCTATCCGAGAATCGATAACCGAAAGGAAATCGTCATCAAAATCCTGAAATGTCAGAAGTGTATCTTCGATCATATAAATGCTGACTTGTTCCGACTGACAACTGTTCGTCCTGGTTATTTTCAGCCTGTTCACCTCGGCAAACACTGCATCCCCAATCTCTTCAATCTTTGGTCTTTGATAAACATTCATAACATCTTCAAGAGTCAGTTCATGTATCTTGAACTTATCAGCGAGGAGAGAAAAGAAATCTTTGTCATTAAAACCAATAACACGAAACCAGGTGAGTCCCTTCCGCGGTTTTTGAAGATACTTCTGAAGATCGGGAACAGTATTAATCATCACCCTGTCATAGTGATCAGAATCAAAATTCAGAGCAATAATACGAGTTCTTGTTTCGGTATTTTGTCCGGTATATTCAATTGTACCGGGCGGTTTGCCGGCTTTGCGGCTTATTTTTCGTTGGGGCATGGCAATATTAAATTATTAATCAGTGAAATATAATGAAAGACAACCCATGACTCACCTCAACCTTCAAAAAAATTATACCTAATACTTAATACCTAATACCTGACACCTAACACCTACTCCTCCTTATTATACGCTTTTCTGATGAAGGCATCGTAACGATCTTTTTTGATAATGCCGACGGGACCCGAATAAATCCCCCCTTGCTGAAAGGCATCAAAAATTCTGACAGCGAGAATATTTGGTCGATCCGCTCTTATTAAACCTTGTGGAATCGTATAAACCCTGTTTTGTTTCCACTCTTGAGATTGAATATACTCCACCTTCGGGTCCTTCATGTTCCCTGTTCTGCCGATCAATCTTCCGTTCAGATACACTTCATCAAAATCGTCAATTTTACCGAGGAGCAGCAGAAGTTGTGCCCTTGCATCTATTTTTTTGAGGTCAAACGAGAGTCGGTACCACCCATACCCTTCAAACTGGGTATAGCCCTGATTTTCCAGATACGAAGGAACAATCACCTCTTTCCACATCGAATCGACCACCACATCATCCTTAAATGCGGCAGAATCGCCCGTTATAAATTTCCAGTTCCCCTCCAAATCGATATCGGGAGTTATGTAAGTCTCATTTTCAAAAATTCCGGGGTCCCCCGCCAATATCCCACCCTCGAGTTGGGCATCGTAAACCCTTACGGCGATTGTATTTGTGGCGGTAAAATTCACGAGAGATGAGGGAAGGTAATAAATACGGTAAGCGTTGTAAGCGGATTTGTAGTCGGGAGGGAAACCACCTGAAGTGCCGATTTTTACACCGTTGAACCACACTTCGTCAACATCGTCGATGTAACCAAGATGAAGTGCGAGATTCTTCCCGGCGAGAGCTGAAGTACCCTGGAAACTGATTCGGTACCAGGCATAACCGTTGTAGCCGTGAAAACCCTGATTCTCCCAGGAAGAAGGAACAGATATTACATCCCACGAAGAATCATTAAAATCGATTTTCGACCATGTGGAATCATCCCCGATCTGAAACTTCCAGTTCCCTGCGAGGTCAACCAACTTGTCGTTCCCCACCTTATTTAAGCGGTCTTCACATCCGGCAAACAGCAACAAAAAAAGAGTAACCAAAAGATATTTGTGACGCATATCGATTCATTCCGATTTTTAATGATCTCCGTCACAAAAATAATTTTTTACCTTCACACTTCGTTCATTTTAGCGTAAAACGATGTAAAATATTGTCATACAAAATTAAATCCCCGCAAACTATTGACTTTAAATAAAATATTGTGTATTATTACTTATGGTTAAGTGAGGTTTAGTCAACTTGATTCTTTCATCAACAACGGAGGCAGTCCTTTTTTAGAGATACACATTTTTTTGATACGATTTGGAGAGTTTTACCTGAAATTTAATCGGTAGCCCGTGGCATTTTCCACGCGGTGTGCCCTGCTTGCTTCGTATCGATCCCCTCAAAGCTTTAACCTGCTCTAAAATCCTCAATTTATTTTGTGGTATCCATCGATACCTGACCCCCCAAGAATATTTCCAATGCGATTTTTTTTAATCGCTGCGACTTATTCATTTAATCACTGGTTCATTAACATAAAAGAACAGATTGAAGCTATGAAAACGAGATTATTCCTGATTTCCTCGTATCTCATCAACCGGAGAAATCGTACTCTTATAGCTGCGATTACCTTCGCGATCATCGCAGGTCGTGCTGCATTTGCACAAACCCCAAACCCCGATATGGCGGTTGCCAATAACACGATTGGTGCAACTGCAGTTTGTGGAAATTACACCTACATAGGCGGTGCTTTTATTTATGTTGGCACAAACAGCGGAGGCGGTGCTTTAGTTACCGCAACCAACTCCAAAATCAACAAGTCTTATCCCAAAGCGGGTGGGACAATCTATGCCTGCATCCCGGATGGAGCAGGCGGGTGGTTTATCGGGGGCAGTTTTACTGTGGTTGATAACACAACACGAAACAATATCGCCCATATAAAATCTGACGGGACCTTGGATGCTTCCTGGAATCCCAACCTTGACAATATTGTTTTTTGCCTGCTCCTGAACGGGAATGATCTTTTTGTTGGCGGGTCTTTTACAAAAGCGGGAGGTGTCACCATCAATCGACTCGCTAAACTTAATGCAGCAACGGGTACTCTTGATGCAACATGGAACCCAAATGTGGATAATCTGGTAAGGGCCCTCGCCATTAGCTCTTCATCTCTATTCATTGGTGGAGATTTTACCAATGTTGGGGGGCAAGCCCTCAATAAAATTGCAAAGGTTTCAACAACAGGTACCGGAGAAGTGGATGCAACATGGAATCCAAACATGAACCTGCCTGTTTTATCTTTGGCAGTAACAGGCTCCTCGGTAATAGCCGGTGGAAATTTTACAACGGTGGGGGGATTACCAAGAAACAGAATCGTGAAACTTCCTGTTACGGGAACGGGCACACCTGTTGCAACATGGATCCCAAGTGCAAACAGTGGCGTAAATGCGATATTGATCGACGGTGAT
>CAYSJM010000149.1:0-3882 GCA_964431385.1 uncultured Ignavibacteriaceae bacterium
TCTGAGTATTCAACCATCGCTTTTGTTGAAGGTAATGGTACCTCGACTCTCGTAAAGAACTACAACTACACTGATGCCAATCTTCAGGCAGGAAAATACACATATCGTTTGAAACAAATCGATCTCGACGGCACTTCCGCTTACTCAAAAGAAGTTGAAGTTGATGTAGCTCAGATCAGCGCTTACGCTCTCGATCAAAACTTCCCAAATCCTTTTAACCCAACCACTTCAATTTCCTACAGAATTCCTGAAGCTTCGGATGTGGTTATTAAGATTTACGATGTGATGGGAACCGAAGTTGCTACACTTGTGAATGGAAAACAGGAAGCCGGTGCTCATTCTGTAGTTTTTGACGCCGCAAAACTTTCCAGTGGTTCATATATCTACACAATTAAAGCAGGTAACTTCACTTCATCCAAAAAAATGATACTGATGAAGTAATACAATAATATTTGGAGTTTGAGGTTGTTCATGAAAATGGACAGCCTCTTTTTTTTTATTGGTATATTTGCATATTGAAAATAAAAACTTTGGAATATGAAATATCTTAAGCTAATATCTATTTTAGTGTTTTTCTCCGGAATAACGGTTGCACAGTCGAATAAATGGACAACTTTGGAAGAACTTACCCTCATTCTTCCCGAACATGAAAAACTCTCCCTTTTTGAAGGGGAATGGGATGTGCAGATCGAATTTTTCTTCGATACTGAAGGTGAAAAATCGCTTAAGGGGACCGGTGAATGTAAAAATCAGATCGTTCTCGGTGGCAGATTTCTCGAATCCCGTTCGCAAAACATCGCTTTTGGAATGTCAATCACTTCCATTGCTTACCTTGGTTACGATGTGCGGCTTCAAAAATATACCCTCTACTCGATGGATGAACTCGGGAATTTTGCCATTAATGCCTACGGCGATTTTAAGAAGGATGAGTCAAAGTTCATCTTTGAAGGCAGTACAATGGATTTCGTTACCCGAGAAGATCAAATGTTCCGCATCATTTACGATTTTGAAGGCGACTCTCTCATTAAATACGAAGTTGATTTCCTCCTCCCCAATGGTTCATATAAATCATATATAAATGCTGAATTCAGGAGAAAACAATGAACTACTGGCTCGTAAAATCAGAACCAGATGTTTTTTCAATCGATGATTTGGCAAATTCACCCGATCAAACCACTTTTTGGGATGGTGTGAGAAATTACCAGGCTAGAAATTTTATGCGTGATTCGATGAAAAAAGGGGATAAAGTCCTTTTTTATCATAGCAGTACAGACCCTATGGGAGTGGCGGGCTGGTGCGAAGTGGTAAAAGAGGGGTATCCCGACACTTCAGCTTTTGATCCAAATTCAAATTATTTTGATCCTGACTCAACCCCCGATAAACCCGTTTGGATCATGGTCGATATCAAACTTGTGGAGAAATTTCCCGAACCGGTTACACTTCAGAATATTAAAGATAACCCCCGTTTAAAAGAGATTCTTCTGGTGAAAAGAGGGAACAGACTATCGGTTTTTCCTGTAAAAGAGGAAGAATTTAACGAGATTTTAACAATGAGCCGGTCATAAACTTGCCAAATATTGCCCCTTTTGCTCTAAGTTTTTCATTTTACTTATCTTTGTGGTGGCAGTTTAGTAACTTTCACGAAAAGATTTTAATATAAACGCACGAATGAAACTGGATACTGATATAATAATTTTTTCGACCACGGCATTTTTGAGTCTTTTGATGCTCACCGCTATCTATTTGGCTTTTCGTGCGTACCGAAAAAACAAAGGAATTGCCGAAAACCTGCCCGAAAGGGATTTTCAACTCCCGATCGACAAACAAAAACTCTACTTCTACGGCACTTTTTTTAATCCCGACTCAAGTCTCCCGACCAGAAAAAGGTTTATTCCCCTCTATTTTTCTGTAGTAATATTATATATTTTTTCCCTTTTAAGCTATTTTTGGGGGGCATTGCTCCTCGCATGGTTATTCAATTTTCTGATATTCGCAGTCGTTATTTTTGTCGGAATTAAATTTATTAAAGTATTAATCGATGATCGTACAGCCCTCAAGATCAAATGAACGGAACACAAATGGATAATTTTACAGTAGTCAGCAATAATTTAGTGGTAAGAGACTTAACCTATCTCCGCGACAAAGATACACCTCAGCGCGATTTTCGTAACGCCCTCGACCGCATAGCCTATTCGCTTTGTATCGCCCTGAGTCCAAAAATTAAAATGCGGGAAGTGGAAGTTGAAACCCCATTAGAGATAACCAAAGGAAAAAAAATAGCCACTCAGATAGTTTTAGTACCAATTCTAAGGGCAGGTCTGAGTATGGCAAACGCCTTTTTGCAGCTTCTCCCGCAAGCTAAAATGGGACACATCGGCTTAAAAAGAAATGAAGAGACCCTCGAACCGATAGAATATTACTACAAAACCCCTAAAAACCTCGAACACTCACTCGTAATCATCCTCGATCCCATGCTTGCAACAGGCGGAAGTGTATCCGCTGCAATTAATATCCTGAAAGACAGCGGAGCAAACAACATCATACTTGCATCAATAATAGCAGCACCCGAAGGAGTAAAACGCCTCCTCAACGATCATCCCGATGTAGCAATCTATACCGCCTCATTAGACAAAGGCCTGAACGAAAAAGGATACATCGTCCCCGGTCTCGGTGATGCCGGCGACCGCGTTTTTGGAACGCTGTAGAAGAGAGTGGGGGTGAGGTACCCTTTGCCATTTCCTGAATTTGTAGTAACTTTACGACACTAAAATTTAAAATTCCACGGAGAAAAGATTAATAATAAACCACAGAGCAATTATATAAAACCGCAGAGACCGCAAAGGTCGCAAAGAAATTTAAAAGCCCTCTTTGCGTTCTTGGCGTCCTTTTCGGTTAACTATTCTACCCCCTTTGCGCCCTTTGCGGTAAAAAATGTCTCCTTTGCGTTCTTTGCGTCCTTTGCGGTTTATAAAGGTCTGTAGATGAAGCTACTAATAACAGGCGGGGCAGGCTTCATCGGCTCACACATGGCGGAAAACTTCGCGAATAAAGGGTGGGAAGTGGTGGTTCTCGACAATTTTCTCACCGGGAAAAGGGAAAACCTCTCACACATCTCCGGAAATCTTACAATAGTGGAAGGCGATATCCGCGACACTTCCATTGTGAACAAAACGATGGTGGGATGTGACGCAGTAATTCATCTGGCAGCTCTCGCATCGGTTCCCGCATCATTTAAAGACCCTGTCGGAACCTATGAAGTAAATTTCATGGGCACCCAAAACATACTCGAAGCAGCACGACAGAATAAAGTAAAAAAACTTACATTTGCATCCTCCTCGGCAGTATATGGCGATACTCAAACCTTCCCCATTACGGAGGGAAATCCCGATAACCCCCTCTCGCCCTACGGAGTAAGCAAACTCCTCGGCGAGAAACTCTGCCGGTTCTACAACACAGCTTTTGGGCTCCCTGTAACCATCTTCCGTTTTTTTAATGTATATGGTCCGCGGCAAAACCCCTTTTCCGAGTACTCGGCAGTAATCCCAAAATTCCTCAGCATCATAAAAGACGGCGGCACCCCCGTAATCTTCGGGGACGGCGAACAAACCCGTGATTTTATTTATATATCTGATCTCGTCCGTGCACATGAGAAAGCATTGGAAAGAATCGAAGAATCGAAGAATCAAAGTAACGAAGGAAAAAGAATCGAAGAATCGAAGAATCAAAGTAGCGAAGAAGCTACTCCGCTACTCCGCTACTCCGCTACTCCTTTGAATCTCGGTTCCGGTGAAAAAACCTCCCTGAACGAACTGATAGAAATAATCTCACGGAAGCTGGGGAAAACCGTAAAACCAAAATATGACCCCCCAAGATCGGGTGATA
>CAYSJM010000150.1:0-3872 GCA_964431385.1 uncultured Ignavibacteriaceae bacterium
TATTTAATCAGAAATCCCGCTTACGGGGATTATGATCAAGTAGTTGTAACTTTTCAAAAAACGAAAAAATTCATAACAGAAAAAGAATAAACAAATGAAAGCAATAACATCCATCATAATAATAAGTCTTGTATTCCTGGGCAGTGTGTCTGCACAGAATATAACCAACACACTTGGTTCAACAGGAATATTTACAATTAAAGACGGGGTAAACAGCTACTTTTCATTAAGCCAGTCAAACGGAACGATAAATTTAATCAGCCCGCTGGCGGGCAGCCAGCGTGGTTCAATATTCAAAGGTACGGACAGATTTTTCCATACTTATTACGGAACAGGCACAATTGGGAATAACACTTTTATTGGTTTATTGTCCGGTAATTTTACAATGGGTGGATCCGGATCACAAGGGAGCTATAACACTGGAGTTGGTAACCAGACTCTTACGTCATTAACCACAGGCAAGTCAAATTCAGGTTTTGGGCTTCAATCGCTTTATACAAACACAACAGGCAGTAACAATTCCGCTTTTGGCTCAAGTTCACTTTACGCAAATATCACTGGCAGCAGCAACTCTGCGTTTGGAGTAGGATCGCTTTTTTTTAATACAACCGGTAGCTATAATTCAGCTTTTGGGGAATTTGCCCTTGCTAACAATTCTTCAGGAATTGATAATTCTGCTTTCGGGCTTCAGTCGCTCTACTCAAATACCACAGGCTACAACAATTCCGCTTTTGGATATAATTCGCTTTATTACAATACAACGGGATATAACAATTCAGCTTTCGGATTCCAGTCGCTTTTTGCAAATACTACAGGGTGGTTCAATTCAGCTTACGGTAACTACTCTCTTTCGAACAACAACACCGGCCACCACAACTCTGCATTCGGTTATCATTCTCTCTATGCAAACAACGCAGGCAGTTATAATTCTGCTTTTGGGTTTCAGTCTCTTTTCTCAAACACTACCGGAAATTACAATTCCTCGTATGGTTATCTGTCGTCTTACAATAACACTACAGGCAGCCATAATTGTGCTTACGGGTATGAGTCGCTTTCTTCAAACACAACCGGCACCGCAAATACCGCCATAGGGAATTATGCCTTGGATGTTTGCACTGGTAATTTCAACACTGCTATCGGGGATTCTTCAGGAAGCTATTTAACAAGCGGCTCTAATAATGTTACAATAGGATATTTTGCACAGGTTCCCAGTTTAACTGGCAATAACCAGGTTCGCCTGGGGAATTATCTAATTACCTACGCAGGCATTCAGGTCGCGTGGACAGTCACAAGTGACCGAAGGCTGAAGAAAAATATCCTCAGCTCTAATCTTGGGTTAAGCTTTATAAATAAATTAAGACCCGTATCGTACATCAGGAAAAACGACGAATCAGAAAGAACAGAATACGGACTGATTGCCCAGGAAGTGGAAGATGCGCTTAAGCAGGAACAAACCGAGAACACTGGAATGCTGACTGTTACCGATGACGGCGAGTACCAGCTCCGCTACAACGACCTGCTTGCCCCGATGATAAAAGCTATTCAGGAGCTGAAAGCTGAAAATGACCGAGTGAAAGCGCAAAATGAAGAGTTAATGACCAGGATAATAAGACTGGAAAAAAAAGGGGGACAGTTAACAAACGTTAAACAGGAATGATATTATCGATAACATAAACTATTTTTGATTAAGAGATATTATTCAATATAAAACCGGGTTTTTCAGTGAAAATTTATGATTTAAATCATATGCATGTTTATGCAAATTTATTAATTTGCGGGATAATTGTCTTTGTTATCCTTCTGAGCAAGCTAAAGGCTTTGTAACAGAGGATTATTATTCGAATTTTTTTGAACCGGGTTACTATGACAATTATTCTGATCCGGAAATCATAAAATAACTGCTGAAAATGAAAACAATTAAAGCACTCCTGGCAATTTGCCTTTTTACAACCATAAGCCTGCAATCACAGAATATTACCAACACACTCGGAACAGGCGGAACTTTCACAATAAAGAGCTCTGCAGCAAATTTTTTTACTTTAAACCAGTCAACAGGCAATGCAGTTTTTTTAAGGAATATTGAGCTTGGTAATATCGTCACTTCAAACTCAACAGCCGGAATGCTTACAAAAAACGGTATTTCATTTCTACATAATTATGCACCAGTAGGTGCAGATGGTAACAATACATTCGTCGGGCTTTATTCGGGCAACCAGGGTATGAGCGGCACCACCGGTCAATCAAGCAATAATACAGGTATAGGTTTCGGTTCATTATTCTTAAATACTACAGGCAGTCGTAATACAGGGCTTGGGGCATTCACTCTTCTTTATAATACCGAAAGTGTTGATAATACATCCGTTGGATATCGAAGTTTGAATTTAAACACCACCGGCAGCGCAAATACTGCGGTTGGAAGTGAATCGCTTCTTAATAATACCATCGGTTACGAAAATATTTCAATTGGGAGAAGAAGTTTGCAATATAATACAGCTGGCTACAGGAATACCGTCATAGGGACCGAAAGTATGTATAATAATTCAACCGGATCTTATAATACAGCTATAGGTTGGTATGCAGGTGATAATATTTTTACCGGTAATAATAACATAGCTATTGGCAATTTTACTTATGTTCCATCTGGTTCAGCAAGCAACCAAATACGCCTCGGCAACACAAGTATCACCTACGCAGGCATTCAGGTCGCGTGGACAGTCACAAGTGACCGAAGGCTGAAGAAAAATATCCTCAGCTCTAATCTTGGGTTAAGCTTTATAAATAAATTAAGACCCGTATCGTACATCAGGAAAAACGACGAATCAGAAAGAACAGAATACGGACTGATTGCCCAGGAAGTGGAAGATGCGCTTAAGCAGGAACAAACCGAGAACACTGGAATGCTGACTGTTACCGATGACGGCGAGTACCAGCTCCGCTACAACGACCTGCTTGCCCCGATGATAAAAGCTATTCAGGAGCTGAAAGCTGAAAATGAAGAGCTGAAAAAAAGAATTGATAATCTTGAGCAGAAAAATTCTCAATTAACAAATAGTAAGTAATGTTTAACATGAACTATCCTAAGAATATTTGCATATTCATAATATTATTAAATATACTGCCCCTGTTTGCGCAAAGCAATATTACTTATGATGCATCAACGCAGATAGATGTTGGCTCGGGAGCCGATGTTTGCGCAGAAGCCATTAATATCAACGGCACGTGGAGCGGTACGGGTACTATCTGCCAGGGAGTATTGCCCGTAAGCCTTTCATCGTTCACTTACAATACCGATAAACGCAGCGTAACGTTAATGTGGGTAACAGAGTGGGAGCTGAATAACAGCGGCTTCGATGTTGAAAGAACGACCCCCCTAAATCCCCCCGAAGGGGGGACTTCTGAATGGAAAAAGATAGCTTTCATCCCCGGTCATGGTACTTCGAACACTGCAAACGGATACATGTTCAAAGATGAAAAGCTTAAAGCAGGTACATATAAATACAGATTGAAACAAATTGATTACAACGGCAATTATGAATATTTCCCGCTTGAACAGGATGTAATTATCAATCCCCCCGGCAAATTTGATATGAGCCAGAATTATCCCAATCCGGGCAATCCAAAATGCAAAATTAATTTTGAAATGCCCATAAACGGTATGGTTAGTATTAAAGTTTACGACCTGCTTGGAAGTGAGGTTATTACCCTGCTTAACGAAACCCGCGAAGCTGATTATTACACAATTGAGTTTGATGGCTCAAACATTGCCAGCGGAGTTTATTTTTACCGTATCCTTGCAGAAGGCGAAGGTCAAAGCTTTACCAAAACCATGAAGATGGTGCTTGTGAAGTAGCTTTATCGGCTAAAATTTTCTT
>CAYSJM010000151.1:0-3785 GCA_964431385.1 uncultured Ignavibacteriaceae bacterium
AACTTGAACTGACAATTATTAAAATTTTAAGGTATGGAATTAACCCCTCACCAAGGTAAATCTATTGAATCCGTAAATAATTCTTACATGACAATAACAATATTTACTAAGCTTTTTCAGCAGGCTTCTATTCAGCCAAGGCTGAATTATCCAGATATTCAACGGTATAGTTGATTTCCATCGGATCGATTACCGGTATTATAAAATTTTCGATTGGTGTATCCTTAAATCTCTCATGGCATACTCCTCTTAGAGTTGAATAAATCACACCCAAAAGCGAAGCTGCAAATCGGGGATCAACGATAAACTTACCTGATTCATCAAGTTTATCGACATAATTATGCAGTTTAAAAATAGCACCTAAACTTACTGTTGCGAATGGTTCCTCAATTCCTGGATTACGGAACAGGTAATTGAAAGTTATAAATATCGCTTCATTCTCTTGTTGCACCATAAACTGAGTATTAAACAGCCAATCTAATTTCAGCCCTTGTTCAGGATTGTAATCCTTCATGAATTTGATCTCTGAATAACTGAATTCAAAGACTTTCAATGTTACAAGATCATATTGGTATTCCAAACTATTCATGCTGCTATCAATGTTAAATTTGCTTTTGGTTGATTATTGTATTTAGCCTCATTTGATTGCGATTCTTTAGTCTCGCGGATGGGATTGGACCTAAATTCATTTTCTGTCCGGTTCGTTCCAACGATACTTATATCAAATTCTTTGGAGTATTTTGCAATGTCGATGTATTTAAACACCTCCTCAAAAAGAGTGGAATCGATCAATTTTTTCGATTCATCGAGTAAAAATGGTAATAATTTGTCAACATAAGTAGTTACAGGCTCATTTTGTTGCGAATCAACTACAAGTCTAAAAGCCTCAGAAAAATCCAACTCATATTTAGCAGAAATATCTGCGAGAGTACGCAGTGTGAAATTGTGTCTTCCGCTCAGCCACTCGGAGATTTGTGACTCGTTCTTGCCGAGTGAACGGGCGAACTCTCGTTTTGTAATTTTTTCATCCCTCAATTTATCGACGATTATTTTGGTGACCGTCATTGAGTAGTCAAGGTATCTGTCAACTTCTATAGCAATTGGTTCCTGTAACAAATTGCTTTTGTCATTCCGATTGGTTTTCATTGTTAATCTTCTCTAAAATTTCTTTCTGATTAATTATATCGCCTGTTTCGTTAAACTCAATTGAAATTTCAATTTTGTGGAGTTTTATCAAGCTTAAATCATCATTGTTTTTAATCAATTTTTCCAGACCTATCAGACATCTTACCATAAAATACAGTTTGGGGTCTTCCTGGTAGGATCTGGTTGTTTTTAGCCCACCCCCGGAAAGTAATATCCGTTCCCTGGCGTCATAATAAAAGTAGAATCTGAATCGCCCGGTTTGTTTGAAAGCATAAACTGCCTCTCTTCCTGTTGGTCCCTCTGATTTGTAACCATACGGATCAAATCCAAACTTTTCACATGACTTTCTTAATGATCCTGTAAGCTCCTGATATGCTCTTTCACCTTGAATTTCTTTATATTCCAAGAGGGCATTCTCTATCTCGGGAGTATCCGCACCCTCTTTCCAAAGAGTGAAAATGGAACTTTTGGGTCCTGGATAGTAAAGAAAAATTTTAAATTTCACTTATAACTTAAGTTTTTTTTGATACATAAACAATTATAAAATTTTTAGATGTGTAACAGTTTGCTTTTTCTCTTCAGAATTTCCAAATATATCCATAAAATCCCCATCTCCCGAAACGACAAGAGATCAAATCGATAAGAGTACTTTGTGGTTCAAAGTGTTTTTTTACTGGTCACCAAAAAGTGGAATAATTATTTATAAATTAAGCCAAAGAAGTCCTTGTCTGTTTCATGACAGCCATCCTAAAATACACCCCAAATTCTTTCGCGACGAATTGTCCCTCATTATGTGATTTCCACCTTCTTTGCCACCGTATATGTGGTACTTTTTGACATCTCAGGAATCTCCAAATTTATTTATTTAAATTTATGAAATTCTACTTCATTCTGAATCTTAGCAAACCCTCCGAAGCAGAAAAAATCATTTGCGGAAAGAAACATTTCAAAACCCTCGGTGTGAATTTTGATGTTGTTGTCGATGCGGGGGAGGTGTAATTCAGTCTGTTAATAATATCCACACCCAAATAGCTACACATCTGAAATAAAGTAATTTTTGTAAATTACGGTTTAATTTTTTCTTAAATCCCTCAAAAAAACAGAACAGCATAGATGAAAGAATACCTCGACCTGGTAAGGTTGGTTATGAACGAAGGAGTTCGTAAGCCATCGCGGACGGGAATAGACACGATTTCTTATTTTTCTGCGAACTATCGTGTGGATATTTCAAAAGGATTTCCACTTCTTACCACTAAAAAGATGGTATGGAAATCGCTTTTACACGAAGTGTTGTGGTATCTTTCGGGTGAAAATCATATCAGAAATTTAAGGCAGCATACAAAAATATGGGATGCTTGGGCTGATGATGACGGAAATCTTGAAACTGCATACGGCTACTACTGGCGTAAATTCCCCTCAGCTGAGTTGGATGAAAACGGCAACTGGCAAATAAAACAGGTTGATCAGATACGATATATCATTGACGAAATTAAGAGAAATCCCTTTAGCCGTCGTTTGATCGTGACTGCATGGGAACCCGGAAACGCTACAAAAAGCAAACTTCCTCCTTGCCACTATACCTTCGCATTTAATGTGCAGGGGAACAGATTAAATTGCCACCTTACTCAAAGATCAGGTGACATTGCTCTCGGAATTCCTTTTAACCTTGCGGCGTATTCGATGCTGACAATGATAATAGCCAACGAAACGGATCTGGAACCTGGAATTTTCAGTCACACCATAATAGATGCTCACATCTATGTGGCTGATAAAGGAACACCGCAGGAGAAATATGACCACCTCGAAGGTTTAAAATTGCAACTTGAAAGGGAACCACTTCCTCTGCCACAGTTAAAAATTGCAAAAAAACCGATTGATGAGTTGAAATTTGAAGATTTTGAATTGGTGGGATATACAAGTCACCCCGCAATAAAATTTGAGGTTGCCGTTTGAAGCGAATAATCATTGTGGCTGTAGCGACAAATTTTGTGATCGGCAAAGCCAACGGTGACATGTCGTGGAATGTGAAAGAAGATTTTGACCATTTTAAAGCGACCACTATTGGTTATCCCGTACTGATGGGGAGGAAAACTTACGGTTACTTTAAAAAACCGCTTCGCGACAGGCAGCATATTGTTATAACCCGGGATAAAAATTTTGATCCAAAATATCCCGAAGTGAAGGTTTTTCATTCACTTGAGGAGGGATTTGAATATGCAAGCACCATTTCCAAAGAAAAAATGTTTATTATAGGCGGAGGCGAGATATACCGTCAGGTTCTCGATAAAGGTCTGGTGGATGAGATGATAATTTCGTGGATGAGGTTTCCTGCTGAAGGGGAGGTGACATTTCCGAAGTTCGACGAATCTAAATGGAGTATTAGCAGCAGGGATGAAAAGGAACAGTTCGAAATTGTGCATTATGTCAGGGATTTTTAAACCACAGAGCACACAGAGAGCAAAGAGGATTTTTTTGAGTGTTTAGCTTTTTGAAGACTGATAATTAAGAAAAACGATGAAAATAAGAGTTTTACCTGAGAATATAGCGAGCAAGATTGCGGCTGGTGAGGTCATCCAAAGACCTGAATCGGCTGTGAAGGAGTTGATGGAAAACTCTATTGATGCCGGTGCCACGGAGAT
>CAYSJM010000152.1:0-3748 GCA_964431385.1 uncultured Ignavibacteriaceae bacterium
GATGAAATGTTGCAGGAGATGCACAAAGTTGTAATCGGGCAGTCTGAAATGCTGGAAAGGTTGTTGATCGGGTTATTTGCAAACGGTCACATCCTTCTTGAAGGGGTTCCGGGTCTTGCAAAAACACTCGCCATCAAAACACTTGCATCGGTAATGAATGCCAAGTTTCAGAGGATACAATTTACACCTGACTTGCTCCCTGCTGACTTAACGGGAACACAGATTTACAACCAAAAAGAGGGTAATTTCACAATAAGGAAAGGTCCCGTTTTTTCTAATTTTATCCTCGCAGATGAAATAAACAGAGCCCCTGCTAAGGTGCAAAGTGCGTTACTCGAGGCTATGCAGGAGAGACAGGTAACCATTGGAGAAACCACTTTCAAGCTGGAAGAACCGTTTCTTGTCCTCGCTACCCAAAACCCTATCGAACAGGAGGGAACATACCCCCTGCCGGAAGCACAAGTTGACAGATTCATGTTGAAAATTAAGATTACCTACCCTTCAAGGGAAGAAGAACTGGTAATTATGCGTCAAAATCTGTATCAGGATACCATCGATTTAAATAAGGTTGTCACTAAAGAACAGATTATGAAAGGAATGCAGCTCCTAAAAGAAGTGTATCTCGACGAGAAGATTGAAAAATATATTTTGGATATTGTTTTTGCCACGAGAAATCCCGGGCAGTTTCGTCTCGAAAAATTGAAAGATTTAATTGGATATGGGGCTTCACCGAGAGCGACGATTAACCTTTCACTCGCTGCCAGAGGCATGGCATTGCTTAGAAGAAGGGGATATGTAATCCCTGATGATGTCAGGTCGATTGCAATGGATGTTTTGCGACACAGAATTTCGGTAAGCTACGAAGCAGAGGCAGAGGAGATCACTTCAGAGTTCATTATTAAAGAAATATTGAACAAAATTGAAGTTCCATGATTGAAAAATTGTGGAGATTCAGGAATAAAAAAGTGATTTTCGAAAGATAAGGAAGATAATTGGATACCAAAGAGATACTTAAAAAAGTCCGCCGTGTTGAACTTAAGACCCGAGGTGTGGTTAACGACCTCTTCTCGGGTGAATACCATTCAGTATTCAAAGGGCGGGGTATGACCTTTTCAGAGGTGAGAGAATATTCCGTCGGCGATGATGTTCGAAATATCGACTGGAATGTTAGTGCCCGGTTTGCACATCCTTTTGTAAAAGTGTTCGAAGAGGAACGGGAGCTTACGGTAATGCTGGTGGTCGATTTAAGTGGTTCTCAGCAATTTGGAACGAGAAAACAGACTAAACAGGAGCTTGCCGCTGAACTCTCCGCCATTTTTGCTTTCAGTGCCTTGAAGAATAACGACAAAACCGGTTTGATCCTGTTCACAGACAAAGTTGAAAAATTCATCCCGCCCAAAAAAAGCCGTTCCCATCCTTTGCGAATCATAAGAGAAGTGATAAATGCCGTACCGGAAGGGAAAGGTACCAACATTAAATCCGCACTTGAATACTTGAACAGCATGATTACAAAAAGAGCCATTGTCTTCCTCATATCTGACTTTCAAGACAAGGGATATGAGAGTATCTTTAAAACTGTGGCTAAGAGACATGATTTGGTAGCGGTAGTTTTGGAAGACGACAGGGAGATTGCACTTCCAAAAATTGGACTTGTGGATTTTGTTGATCCCGAAACAGGTGAAAGAACCACAATCAACACTTCATCAATGGAATTTCGAAAATATTTTTTTGAGAAATGGCAGGCTGACAGAGAGTACAGGGAAAATTTGATGAAAACTTCAAAAGTTGATCGAATAGAAATTAAAACGGGTCAGAGTTATATAAAGCCTTTGACAGCGTTCTTTCAATTAAGGGGAAAAAGGTGGTAGGATGAAGATTAATAATTGGTTTTTGTTTCTCTTCTTTTCGGTGTTTTTTTCAGAGGTGGTTTATTCACAGTCATCTGAAATAAAGCTATCATTTGAGACGGAGAAAAAGGAGTATCAGGTTGGTGACAAGATAGTTTTCACTTTCCGGCTTGAGTATCCCGGAGACTATAAGCTAGTGGAGACTCCACTCATCGATTCAATTTCCTCGGCAGGACTCGAATATCAAACAACGGATACACTTCAGAATATCGAAAAAAATGGTGTCATCTTTCGTGATTTCAACTACTCCTTCTCGGGTTTTGATTCACTTGATGTGAAAATAAATAAATACGATTTTAGATTTGTAAAGGGAGCCGATACCCTTGTAAAAAGTACTGTTCCGTTTGTTATTAAAATCAGACCGCTTGAGATTGATACCACAAAAGAGATAAGTGATGTGAAACCGCCCGAGAGAATTCCGTGGGGGTGGCTTGAGTATTCGATTCTTTTTGGCGGATTGGCTATCGCTGCTCTATTAGGTTGGTTGATTTACAAAAGATTCACCAAAAAACCGGTGGAAGAGAAAATAGTTGAAGAACCTGTGAAAATATTGACAAATTATGATAAAGCTTTAGCCCGATTAGAAGAGGTTGATAAAAAGGGTTACCTTGTTGTGGGTAACTATAAAGAACACTTCAGCGAGGTATCGGATACGCTCAGGTGGTACTTCGAGATCGAGTTTGGATTCCTGTCGTTAGAGATGACAACGCGTGAAACCATAATGAGTCTCAACAAAAAAGGGATAAAACAAGAAATTATTTCAGGTGTGGATGATTTCCTCACACGGGCTGACATGGTGAAGTTTGCAAAATATACACCCACTGATCTCGAACAGAGTAATTATATCGCCGGAGCGGTTACACTTCTAAAATCTTGTGATAAAAGGAATTCTGCCGGGAGCATGAATGTTTAACGGCGCGGATTTTGCATATCCATTTGTTTTACTCCTGCTGTTTGCAATCCCTTTTATTCTTTGGTATTTAAGGAAGAAGGGAGAAGGCCGGGCGGCGATTCAGTATTCCAAGGCTGGAGATGCAGCTAAATTTAAGGATGTTCGTTCACGATTGAGCAACCTGCCGAAGTAT
This sequence comes from uncultured Ignavibacteriaceae bacterium, assembly GCA_964431385.1. Classification (GTDB taxonomy): domain Bacteria; phylum Bacteroidota; class Ignavibacteria; order Ignavibacteriales; family Ignavibacteriaceae; genus UTCHB3. The sequence continues at coordinate 2,993 of CAYSJM010000152.1, forward strand.
CTTGATTTGACCGCACTTACACTTCTGATAATTGCTTTGGCGAGACCCCAGACTGAGCTTTCCGAAGAGAGCGTTTATGCCGAAGGGATCGATATTTGTGTGGTACTTGATGTATCGGGCAGCATGCTCGCAAAAGATTTCGAACCAAATCGCCTTGAGGCGGCAAAAGTGATCACCAAGGAATTTATTACGGGCAGGGAAAACGACAGGATTGGACTTGTAATATTTGCAAAAGAAGCTTTCACCCAATGCCCGCTCACGGTTGATCATAATGCGGTTGTATCGTTGCTCGATGAGATTCAAAGCGGATTTCTCGAAGATGGAACTGCTATCGGGAATGCCCTGGCAAGTGGCGTGAATCGTCTAAAAGACTCTGAAAGCAAGAGTAAGGTGATAATTCTACTCACAGATGGAGTGAACAATGCGGGTGAAATTGACCCGAATTCTGCTGCAGAAATTGCCGGTCAGTTCGGAGTGAGAGTTTATACCGTTGGAGTGGGAACCATGGGTGAAGCACCCTACGACATCCCGGGACCACTCGGTATGCAACGGCAAATGGTACCGGTTGAAATTGATGAACCTTTATTACAAAAAATTGCGACCGGAACAGGTGGCAAATATTTTAGAGCAACAGATAACCAGAAACTTGAAAGCATTTATCAGGAAATAGACAGACTCGAGAGAACCAGAATAGAAGTCAGTTCGTTTAAAAGGAAGTCGGAAAAATTTATTTTCTTTGCTTCAGCAGGTTTGATA
>CAYSJM010000153.1:0-3735 GCA_964431385.1 uncultured Ignavibacteriaceae bacterium
ACTATGAAGGCGCTGACCCCGAAGACCGCAACGAATACATTGCCGAAAAAGTGTTCTATGTGCCTCCATCTGCACGGTGGAAATGGATTCAGGGCAGAGCCGCGCTACCCACTATTGGCAAAGATGTTGATGATGCAATGGATGCCATTGAAAAGGATAACCCCTCATTAAAAGGTGTATTGCCTAAAGTGTTTGCGCAGGAAAAACTGGATAAGTTGTCACTTGGCGGACTTATTAACCTTGTAGGAAGCGCAGTGCTTGGCACAAAAGAAGCCCAGAGCAAGGATATACTTGGCAAAGTGTATGAATACTTCCTGGGTGAGTTTGCACTTGCTGAAGGCAAAAAAGGCGGTCAGTTCTACACTCCCGCAAGTGTTGTGAAGCTGCTGGTTGAAATGCTTGAGCCATACGAAAGCAGGGTGTTTGATCCATGCTGCGGCTCCGGCGGGATGTTTGTGCAAAGTGAAAAGTTTGTTGAAGCCCATAAAGACCGATATAAAAAACCCGGTAGAAAAGGATTGGAGTTAGACCCTAAAGACAGGATATCTATCTTTGGGCAGGAAAGCAACCAGACCACATGGCGTTTATGCAAGATGAACCTTGCTATACGCGGAATTGACAGCAGTAACGTTAGATGGAACAATGAAGGCAGCTTTTTAAATGATGCACACAAGGACCTGAAAGCCGACTACATTATTGCAAACCCGCCGTTTAACGATAGCGACTGGAGCGGTGAGCTGCTGCGTGATGATGCCAGATGGAGTGTTTTAGGACAAAAGCTGACTCCACCTGCAGGCAGCGCAAACTACGCTTGGATACAGCATTTTATTTATCATTTAGCCCCAACCGGTATGGCAGGTTTTGTGCTCTCCAAAGGTGCGCTTACAAGCAATACATCCGGCGAAGGTGATATAAGAAAAGCATTGGTTGAAAATGATCTGGTTGATTGTATAGTTAACCTGCCGGCGAAGCTGTTTTTAAATACACAAATACCTGCCTGCCTGTGGTTTTTAAGAAGGAATAAAAGCAAACGAAAAGGCGAAATACTTTTTATTGATGCCCGTAATCACGGATATTTAGTTAACAGAAAAAACCTCGCTTTTACTGATGAAGATATTACTAATTTAGCTGCAATTTACCATAACTGGCGGACGGGTGAGAATGAATATAATGATGTTGCTGGTCTTTGCAAAAGCTCAACAATTGAAGAAGTAAAAGCACTGAATTTTGCGCTCACACCAGGCAGATATGTAGGCTTACCTGATGAAGAAGATGATTTTGTCTTTGCAGATAGATTTGCGTCATTAAAAGCAGAGCTTGAAATGCAGATTGAAGTTGAAGCTGATTTGAACAAACGAATTACTGAGAATTTAGATAAAATAAATTATATTACTAATTATGAAATTTAATAGTGTTGCAGATTTTAACAAAAATTTCCCTGGCAAACCAAAGAAAAAAAGCAAAGACAGAAAAAAGTATAAATATGAAGAAAGAATAGTTGTTTTCCTTGATATCTTAGGATTTAAGGAATTCATAGAAAATACATTAGTAGGAAATCAAATTGAAAATGTGAGTAGAGCAAGAAAAATGTTTTTCAATATCAGAGATAATTTTGATATGGATGAAAAACACTGGAAAGTTTCAAAGAGTTTGAAAACAATACAATTTTCAGACTCGATAATTATTACTTTTAAAGTTACAGAAGAAGATCAGGTTTTTTATAGTTTAGAAGATATACAAATCTTATTAATCGAGTTAGTCAAATTCGGATTATTGGTTAGAGGAGCTATTGTTAAAGGTAAAGTATATCATGATGAAAGAATTGTATTCGGACCCGGAATTGTAGATGCCGTAATGAAAGAAAAAGCAGCTAAGTTTCCAAGAGTAATTTTAGATAGGGAAATAATCCAAACAGCAGTAAAATACAAAGGGAAACATCAAACTTTTAGAAGCGTAATACAAAGTTTATCTGGAATTATAAATAAAGATGAAGATGGAATTTATTATATAGATTATTTAGAAAAAGTTGAAGATATTTTTGACGAACCCTATGAAGATTATTACTTATATCTCTCAGATCTAAGAAAGCTAATAATTAAATATTTAAAAAGTGATGACAAGAGTATTAGAAGAAAATATGAGTGGGTGAAAATTAAATTTAATTTTATTATCAAAAAAATAAAAGACAAGGATTATAAAACTTTATACATTAAGAATAAAGACATTGAAAAATAGTATCTGGAAAGAATATAAATTAAATCAAATTACAGAACCTGTTAAAGAAGCCTATTCTCCCAATAAGTCAGAAAAATTATATTATATTGGATTGGAACATATTGAACCTGAAAATCTTAAACTAAACTCAATTGGTTATTCATCAGAAGTTACAAGTAATAAATTTAGATTTATTAAAAATGATATATTGTTTGGTAAATTACGACCTTACTTTAGAAAAGTTGTAAAGCCACAATTTGATGGTATTTGCTCAACAGATATTTGGGTATTTCGGGCAAAAGAAGGAATTAACCAAGAATTTCTATTTTACTTTTTGGCTAATTGGGATTTTGTTGATACTGCTAATGGTTCAGAAACAGGCACAAGAATGCCAAGAGCTGATTGGGATTTTTTAAAGGATACTTCATGGTTTATCCCCGAAAAAACAGAACAAATCCAAATTGCTGAAATCCTCATTAGCTTTGATGATAAAATTGACCTGCTGCATCGCCAAAACAAAACACTTGAAGCATTAGCCGAAACACTTTTCAGGCAATGGTTTATTGAAGATGCGGATGAGAGTTGGGAGGAAAAGAAACTTGGAGATTTGTTAACAATAACTTCGAGTAAGAGAATTTTTTATTCTGAATATGTTAAATCAGGGATTCCTTTTTATCGCAGCAAAGAAATTATTGAATTAAGGAAAACCGGCTCAACAAATAGTGAACTATATATTTCAAATGAGAGGTTTAGAGAAATAAAAGATAAATTCGGTTCACCAAAAGAAGGTGATATCTTAATGACATCTGTAGGTACTTTAGGAGTTGCATACAGAGTTAGAAAGTCAGATGAGTTTTATTTTAAAGATGGGAACCTAACTTGGTTTAAAGACTTTAAAGGATTACCCAGCTCAATTGTTTATTTATGGTTAATTTCTAACATCGGACAAGAAGCCTTAGAATCTATCAAAATTGGAAGCACTCAAGAAGCATTAACAATTGAAGGACTAAAAAGTATTTCTTTCAAAATACCACCAAAAGAATGTATTGAACAATATGAATATGAATTTCAAATAATAATAAATAAAATTGAATTTAATCATAATCAAATCCGCACACTAACCCAATTACGAGACACACTTTTACCCAAGTTGATGAGTGGCGAAGTGCGGGTGGAGGGATAAAAAACGTTGTAGTTTATATTTGAGATGATGTTGCTGGTGATGGCGGTGATGACGGTGATGATGAGAGTGGAGGTGATGGTGGGGGTGAAGGTAGGGGTGTTGTTGGGGGCGTTGATGGCGGATGATGTTTCGGCAAGTGTGGTGATTCTTATAAAGACAAAGAATAGAATAAAAACATTTTAGATTTAGTGAATGTAGCTGCTTAATCAGGAAATTTATTCAATAATTAAACAGATGCCTAAAAAGAAAATTATCAAATATACACCGGAAGAATTAATGGAATTGGCTATTCAAGAAAGTCTTAAATCTAAACCAGAACATAAAGATAAAGCTGATCC
>CAYSJM010000154.1:0-3689 GCA_964431385.1 uncultured Ignavibacteriaceae bacterium
GAAATCCGATATTTGTAACCGGATTGAATGGGTTTGGATAGTTTTGGGAGAGACTATTTGATTTCGGAATCAACCTCCCGTTATTATTAATTCCAATCACTACTGAAGTATCAATATGCCTTAAGATCTTATCTCCTTCTATCGAATACAAATAAATTATGTTATTAAACTTTATTGCGTCAATATCACTAAATGAATAAGTACTATCATAAGTTGACATTGCAATCCAGTTCATCCCCTCATTCGATGATTTTGAGATATAGTTATGCCAAACACCATTATTAAACGTAGAGCCGCTAAAAAACCAAACAGTGCTTTCGGATATACTCAATAACCCAGTCTCATATCCACTACCTCCTGAGAACGAACTTAGTATTGACCAGTTAACTCCACCGTTAGTTGAGCGCATTATATTTGTTTGATTATTACTTTTGTACGAAGTCGCTAAGCCATATTGATTATCGGTTTTAAAAGTAACAGAATAAATCCCGGTTCTTCCAGTGTCGATATCAGTCAGTTGCCAGTTTATTCCTCCATTGGAAGTAAATGCTACTCTATTGATTGTACAGTTATTGCTAATCTTCCATAATGCACACCAAACATGAGCTGAGTCGGTAACACATAATGGAGATCTATTTGCAGTATAATAACAATTACCCCAATTTTGACTAAATTCATGCCACGTATTTCCAAAATTTGTAGTTTTATAGATTATAAAATTCCCTGGTGCCCAATCCCAAGGGGAACAAACTATATATCCAGTATTCTTTTGAATTTTGGAGAATTTTATATCTACAACTAGCTTATTGGAGCCTGCATTAAGTATCTGAACCCAATTCATTCCCATATCAGTTGTTTTATATATTTTTCCGTTTGCATCTCCTACAAAAGCAACGCTGGTATCAATAGCAGTTATACATGTGTATTGATTATGTAGCGGTAGGTTATTACCTAAGCCTTCTAACCACCCGTAACGAGGATGTTTAACAAGTACTGCTGATGTATCCCATTGATAAAGAGACTTAGATCCTAATGTCCATACTGTCCCAGTATCCACAACACTAATGAAAGTGGGAAACATACAGCACGGATCCATATCAATTACCCATTGTGAATTTACACTGTACTTTAAAAAAATAATCAACGAAAAAGACAATAGTATTCTATTTAGAGATTTCATTCTAACATCAGTTTATGAACATGAACAATCAATCGTTAATTTACTTTAAAAGTATCATTTTTTTAGATTCAACAAAATCGCCGCTTTTTATCTTGTAAAAATACACACCGCTTGGATAGTTTGATGCGTCCCAATCAGCACTATAGCTGCCCGGCTTTAATTGCTCGTTTACGAGTATAGCAATTTCGCGTCCGAGAATATCATACACAGCGAGGAATGTTTGTGCTGCTGTTGAAACGCTTATATCAAATCTGATATTGGTGACAGGATTAAACGGATTGGGATAGTTTTGTGAAAGACTGAATTTTTGCGGAACTTCTGTATGGGTATGTTCAACTTTGACAAATCCACCACCGTTTGTGGTTTTAAGGATTGTGCCTTCCTCTCCAAACATATATCCTGTCAAATCATTCTGAAAATACATTGCATGTAAATTATTCTCTGAAACTTTGTACTGTTCAAACCAGTTTGTACCGGCATTAGTTGTCTTGATTATCTTGCTTCCACACATATAGCCCGTGTTATTGTTAACAAAGTAAATCTCGAAGAATAGCCCTAAGTTGGCACCATATTGAATCCAGTTATTACCTGCATTTGTTGTTTTATAAAGCACGCCCAAGGAGCCTGCGCAAAATCCGGTTTGTTCATCTATAAAATAAACCGACCAAATACTAATATTACTATTCCCTATTTGATACAAACTCCAATTTAAGCCTCCGTTAACTGTTTTATACATACTTCCGAATCCTGCTGCAAATCCAGTCAATGAATTCACGAAGTAAATCGTATTTATATGAGTTCCTATGTTGTATTCTAACCAGTTTTCGCCTGTGTTCGTAGTCTTTAAAATATTTAAGCCGCTTGCCGCAAATCCTGTATTTGCATCCGAGAAAAATATCTGAGAAACAGGTTGTATATTTGTGTATGAAGTCCAGTTTGTTCCTGCATTAGTAGTCTTAAAAATGATACCTCCGTTAAAATTAACTCCACTGGATGCAAAGCCGGTATTACTATTAATGAAAAATATTGAATGTATCGAGTTCCCAGCATTGAAATTAACATCCCAACTCTCCCCGCCATTAACGGTTTTATATATCTTTCCCTCAAAACTACCTACATAGCCCGTTTGACTATCTATAAAACATGAAGTATTGAAATCATCCATAATCCCTTCTCTCTTAGCACTCCAGTTCAAACCGCTGTTGGAGGTACGGACTATCGTTCCTTTCAACCCATAGACATATCCGGTTGATTGATCAAAGAAACTTACTCCATTAAGGTAATAATTTATACTGTCTTCTATTACAGCCCAGTTAATACCTGAGTTTGTTGTTCTTAAAATTGTACCGGTAGTCTGATTATAACCACCAGCGGCAATACCAGTATTTTCATTGAAAAAATAAACTGAGCTTAGGTTATCTACTATGCTGGTGGTCTGCCTCACCCAGTTAGAGCCTCCGTTGGTGGTTTTAACTAACCTGTTCGGAAAATTACTAATAACAAAACCTGTATTTTCATTAACAAAAAATATACTCGATACATTCGTTGTATCAGTAAATACATATTTAGTCCACGTGTCACCTTTATTTGTTGATTTTAACAAACTGGTTTGAGCTGCTGCGTAGAATACAGAATTTCCAGCATAAAAGACATCACGAATTGAATTTGTTGTACCTGAATTTGTTATAGTCCAATTAGTGCCAGAATTTGTGGTTTTTATAATCCTGCCGATATCGCCTGCCGCAAGACCGGTATTTACATCACTAAAACTGACACAGTTCAGCCATTCAGTTACACCCGGTTCCAGTAACACCCAGTTAAGACCACTATTAACTGTCTTTGCTATTACTATTCCACCTAGACCGCCAACAGCAAAACCCGTATTGTTGTTTACAAAAGACACATCTGCAAAGTTGTTTTGTAATAAAGGATTTATATGGAACCAGTTAATTCCATTATTAGTAGTTTTTAAAATAGTCCCCCATGCTCCTACAATATATGCATTGCCGGGTGATGAGATTGATGAACCACTCAGGCCGTTACCCTGGGGCAATGGATTCAGCCAATACCATCCCGATTGCTGCGAATACAACAAATTTAAACTCAATAGTAATAAAATAGTAACAGAAGTTTTCATTTAAATCTCCTTTAAGAGTGTTATTTTATTTTACTAACACCATCTTTCTTGTTTCTGTGTACTCTCCGTTGTAGGAGTCATCGCCTATAACCAACTTGTAAAAATACACACCGCTTGGATAGTTTGACGCGTCCCATTCGACATTGCAGCTGCCGGGCTGCATTTCATTACCGACTGAAATATTAAACACAGACAAGAATGTCTGTGCTACTGATCTATTTATCATATCAGACGTGGATTTCGCTGCAAGGTTTTGTAACATGAAGATCCAAAACCAGAAAATAGTATTGAAAAGATTCGGTCTAGCAGAGTTAAGCTCGTGTTTATCCAAACAGGCTGGGTAGCAGTCCGGTAGGGTAAAAGACACAGAAA
>CAYSJM010000155.1:0-3677 GCA_964431385.1 uncultured Ignavibacteriaceae bacterium
GATGTGGCAGCACATCCTGAAAAATATTTTGACCAGATAATTGAGATAAATCTTAGCGAACTCGAACCTCATGTAAATGGTCCTTTCACTCCCGATCTTGCATGGCCAATTTCGAAATTAAAAGAAGCAGCGATTGAGAACAATTATCCTGAAAAATTGAGTGTTGCCTTAATTGGAAGCTGCACCAATTCAAGTTATGAGGATATTGACAGATCGACTAACATAGCCCGCCAGGCTCTTGCAAAAGGACTGAAAGCAAAATCACAGTTCACGATTACCCCCGGTTCCGAACAGGTAAGAGCCACCATCGAACGGGATGGTCAGCTTGCCACACTCACCGAGCTTGGTGGTGTAATTCTTGCAAATGCCTGTGGTCCATGCATCGGTATGTGGAAAAGAGTTGATATGAAGACAGGTGAGAGAAACACCATTATCACCTCATTCAACAGAAATTTTGCAAAAAGAAATGACGGTAACCCCGACACTCTCGCTTTTGTTGCATCACCTGAAATTGTTACTGCATTGGCGATTGCCGGCACCATTTCGTTTAATCCTTTAACCGATGAATTAGTTAATGAAAAAGGTGAAAAGGTAAAACTTGAAGCTCCTGTTGGTGATGAACTACCTGCAAAAGGATTTGACCCCGGTGAAAGCGGATTTATCGCTCCTGCAAAAGATGGCTCTTCAGTGGAAGTGAAAGTTGCACCAACGAGCGATCGTTTACAATTGCTGGAACCATTCACAAAGTGGGATGGAAACGATCCTGAAGACCTCCCTGTTCTTCTAAAAGCAAAAGGGAAGTGCACCACAGACCATATCTCTATGGCAGGACCATGGTTGAAATACCGCGGCCATTTGGACAATATCTCTAACAATATGTTCATAGGTGCTATAAATGCATACACAGGTGATCCCGGAAAGGTAAAGAATGTTGTTACGGGTGAGTATAAATCAGTTCCGGATGTTGCCCGTGAGTATAAAGCTGCCGGCTTGAATTGGGTGGTTGTTGGCGATGAAAATTATGGTGAAGGCTCAAGCCGTGAACACGCAGCACTTGAACCAAGACACCTTGGTGGAAGGGCAATCATCGTAAAAAGTTTTGCCAGAATACACGAAACAAACCTGAAAAAACAGGGTATGTTGCCTCTTACATTTGCCAATCCTGCTGATTACGATAAAATCAGGGAAGATGACCGTGTATCGATAAAAGGATTAAAGGAATTTGCTCCCGGCAAGCAGGTAACTCTTGTGATCAAACATTCAGACGGCACAACTGAAGAATGCAAATTGAATCATACTTTCAACGAAAGACAGTTTGACTGGTTCAAAGCAGGAAGTGCTTTGAATCTAATCGCTGCCGGCAATTAGCACACACAAAAAAATGTTAAACCGCAGAGGGAAAGGAATTTCTCCTCTGCGGTTAAATTAATACCTAATACCTAATACCTAATACCTAATACCTTTATAGATGAATTTTCTTTCACCCGGCTTGTTATTTGGACTTTTTGCGGCATCAATTCCGATATTGATCCATCTGCTAAATTTGCGCAAGCTGAAGAAAATTGATTTTTCCACACTCCATTTCCTAAAACTGATTGAAAAACAAAAAGTAAGACGCGTAAAACTCGTCCAGTGGCTCCTGATGGCACTGCGGGTCTTAATAATTGCGATGCTTGTGCTGGGATTTTCCCGCCCTGTTATTCAAAATGAAAGAATTCCCGGCTTCACTTCGGCAGCTAAAACAACGGTTGTTCTCGTAATTGACGACAGCTTTAGTATGGAAGTTGTTGAAGGTCAGGGGTCAAGATTAAATCTTGCAAAGGAAGTGGCAGGCAAAATAGTTGCCGGATTAAAGGAAGGTGACGATGCAACCGTAGTCTTGACATCGGGTCGAAAATTGGATGACGGGCTCGCCTCAGGGAATCTTCCCGGACTGGTGCGAGCGATAAAAGAACTTGAACCCGATTTTGTCAGCGGCGACCTGAACACAGCAGTTTTGACCGCTGCCCAAATCATGGGTGAATCTGAAAATCTGAATAAAGAGTTATACATCTTATCCGATTTTCAGAAAGCGACTTTGGGAGATCCTAAAGAATTTACGGATGTCTCAACACTTTTAGATACAAGAGTTAAAACCAGAATATTCGATTTAAGCTCAAAAAAAACGATAAATTCTGCTGTTATCGGAGTTAAAGTGAATAATCAGGTTTTTGAACCGGGTAAAGAAGTATCAGTTACGGCTACAATTCGGAATTTTTCCGATGACGATGTTTCTAACGGGGTAGTCTCATTGTTTATCAATGACGAAAGAGGTGCTCAAAAAAGTTATAACCTTGAAGCAGGGAAAATTACCGATATTACCCTCACGGCACCACTTCGAAAATCGGGATATTCTTCAGTTTTCGTATCCATTGAAGATGACGACATTAAGACCGACAATAAACGATTTGCTTCTGTATATTTGCCACGCGAGTTCCAGACTGTGCTTTTAGGTAAGAGTTCCGACCTCAAATTTATTCGTGCTGCTATTGAAGCCGGTTCCTTCTCGGGAAATTTGAAAATAACAGAAAAAGATATTTCACAGAATGGAGCTCTCGATCTCAAACAGGTAAATATGATTATTGTTGCGGGATCGGGTGAGGGCGTAAATCTTTCAAAATTAAAGGAATATGTGGCAAACGGCGGGGGTATTTTGCTGCTACCCGGTGAGAACACCACATTAAAAGGGTATTCTGATTTACTAAATCAATTTGGATTGGCTTCGCCGATCGAGTTGAAAAAAGATTCAAAAGCTCTTCCCGGGAAATTTTCTTCTGTTATGTTTACTCATCCTTTGTTGAGAGAGATTTTTCAGACACAATACGGGAATAATGTGGAGTCACCCGAATTATTCACCTGGTTCAGGCTGCCGCAGGGTGGGGGAACGGATATTATTTCGATGTCAGACGGAAGTTCGTTTTTGAAGGAAACAAGATCCGGAAAAGGGAGAGTAATCGCGGTTGCAACGCCGGCATCCCTGACTACAGGCGACTTTCCCATGATTCCACTTTTTGCACCTTTAATCTACAGGTCTTTGTTCTATCTTGCATCTCAAGAACCCGCATCAGAAGGAACAAAAACAGGTGAAGAGATAATACTTTCCGAGAGAAAAACCGGTGGTGGGAAAATTACCGTGATAGATCCTGACGGCAAAACTTCTGCCATAAGAGCCGGAAAAGGAGATGCAGGAATGTCATTTTCATCGACTAATGCACCGGGAATTTATAAGTTTTTGAGGGATGAAGAAGAGATTGATTTTGTGCCCGTAAATACTGATACTGTGGAGTCGAACTCTGTCACGATGGAGAGAGACGAGATATCAGATTATTTTAAGAAGATTAATCTGAAGAACGCTCCGGAGTATATTGATCCCGGAACAAATTTTGTTTTAACCCTTTCTGAATCACGATTAGGGTCAGAATTGTGGAAGTTGTTCATCATTCTCGCCTTGATTTTAACAGGTGTCGAAATGTATTTTTCAAGGGCAAAAAAGAAAGACCTCGTTTAGCAGAAGCTGGGCAGGCTTGTCTAAGATAAAAATAACTATTGTCTAATACTAAATTAGACAAGTTGCAAAATATAGTGTAAACTAATGAAAAATAGTTTTGATTTTTTGCTAAAAATGGGATATTTTAAAG
>CAYSJM010000156.1:0-3665 GCA_964431385.1 uncultured Ignavibacteriaceae bacterium
CAAAAACATAAACACCGTCTGAACATTCATAAAGCATGACTTTTTTAACGCTGTCGTGTCCTGTCGTGAAAGCTATTTTTCTCATATTGGCTTTTCCTGTTTGCAGTTAGCTCATTTTAAGTTGTCATAGTCAATAAAGTCCCAAGGTATTTCTTTTTTAAATGTTTGGATGCTTTCTTCAAGCAAGTCCAACGAAATATCTTGTTGATAAAGTGTAACTGTCCTTGTGCGTTTTGTGTCGTCACGGAATATTTCAATTACCAACTTGTCGTCACGATAAATTTCAACACCAATACCGTCTCTGTCACTAACATCACTAGCAATTATTACTCTGTCTTTAGGTAGTATCATTTTTCTATTTATTTGTTATGCCGTTTTTCTCGCCTCGTCATTTGTCAATTGTTTTAGGTGGTATTGGATATTGAAAAGTTGTTTCAAAAGTCAAGCTGTCAGTAGCTTTTAAGTCTGTCCTTGATGCAATTTTTACAAACCAATATAAAATATCTAAATCCTCTTTGGTCATTTTACCAGTATTTTCATTAAACCTTGTCCGATGCTTTCGGAAACCATCGTGAACGAAAAATTCAACGTCTGGATGGTCGGTCTTTCTGTATTTTGTAGTGTCAATTCCTTTAACAATAAACTTGTCAAAACGAACTTGAATACTGTCCCAAGTTGCTTTTGAAATTGTCCCTTTATAATAGCCATTTTTGTCAGCGAACTGTCCACCGTAAAATGTTGCGGTCAAATTACTTTCAACGCTAAAAACTTGAAATGGACATTCGCTTTCGCAACCGTAACCTGAAAAAGCTACCGTTACTTTAGATATTCCTTTACTGTCAGGTCGTGTCTGTCCACAGGCTATAAAAGTCAGTAAGATTACAAATGGCAATATGTTCGTTGTCGTCTTCATACGGTTACCGCTAACGTTTTGCCGCTTTGCGAAGAAGCGGGATTAGAAGCACAAAACTTTCAATAAGCACTAGAGTTTATTAGAATTCCAATGCTCAAATTTAGCACTTCTGCCCCCATTTTGCCAAACCGATGTTGTGCGTTCGTGCTGTTTCACAGGTACGTCTCCAAAAATTTTATTGAGTCTTTCTTATCCTTAAAACTCGCTTCAATTCTGTCGCCAGTGTTGTATTTGATAATGATTTCGTATTTGCTTAACGGAAGTTTTGGCTTGTCCTCTGAATACTTTTTCAGAAAGTCAATTGCTTCTGTTACGCTGTTTGAAATGTTCTCTTGTCCATGAAGTGGTAAAATGATAATTCGTTCAATGAAACGTGAAACTGAATCAGAAAGCGAACTAAGAAATTCGTCAACACCCTTTTTATTCAGTTTCAATAACTCTTTGGCAACATCTTCTTTATTGGGTAGTTTATTCCAACTCTCGATTTTCTTTCTGAAATCTGCTTCTGCCGTTTTCTCATCAAAGTCTGCATTGATTCCGAATTTTGCAAATGCTTTTACTACCGAATCATATGGAAAGTAAAGCACACCAAAACCGAGTGATTTCAATTGTGTCAATGCTCCTTCGGTAAACACACCTGCTAACACAACTCCAACAAACGGTGATGAACTTTTATATTTGGTTGCCAATGGCAAAACTGCACTTTGTATTTCTTGTGCTTTGTTTCTTGAATGTTTGGTGTAACGTCTCCAAGCAGATTCAATAAACGCAACAGGAATTCCTATTTTATTTTCTGTTCCGCCACGTTCAAGCACAAAGTCTAAATCGTGTTTGTTGTTGTTGGCATCAGTCCAAGAAACTTTCTTTCCTGAACGTGCTTTACGTTCACCTTTCTTGTCAAGGTAAAGCTTATGCTTTCTTGCGAACTTCTGTAAATGTGGCTCCAATGCCAATTCTAAAAGGTCGCCAATTATCTGTCCGAATTTATGTGCTGGTGATTCTGCCATTTCTTAACTATTTATCCAAAGTCTGCCTTCGTGTAAAGGAACTGTGTGTTTTCTATTTTTCCATTTAATATTTCTATCTCTCAATTTTTCAAAAGAGTAATCACTGAAACCTGCTGATATTGCTAATTCGCCAAGCCATTTGTCAACAGGAACATAAATTCCGTAAGGTGCTGAATCGCCAACAACGAAACACATTTTGCAGTTTTCATTTGTTACTCGTCTTAAAGAATGAAAAACATCTGCAAGGTCGTTGAAGTATGCAGCTATCATTAAATGATAATTCTTTTTACCACCATGTTTTAAGCGTTCTTCTTTAAGCGTTCCAAACACTTCTAAAAGTTCCGATTTAATTATGTCTAATCTCGGATTTTCCAAAATGCTGTCAATGCTGTCGCCAAGTCTTGAAACATGTTGTGTGCAAGCTCTCACCAAATGTTTTCTCACGTTGTCTTGTAAGTCAGCCCAACCGCTAATGTCGCCCCAAAAAGTCATTTCAAGTCTTGTGGCATCTGCATAGTCGTAATTGTTGGCATAAGGTGGCGAAGTAATTACAAGGTCGCCCCAACCATCTGGAATTGATTCAATGTTTCTTGCATCTTCATTTAAAATAATTGAATCAACTACATTTTGGAAACGATTTTGAGTTCGTTTCATATCCAAATACATTTCATTAACTTTTGATTCAAAAGCCACAAAAGGGTCAATTACTTTTGACTTTGTTTTATTGGGCTGAATGTATTGCCATTGTGCCGTTCCAACGGGTGAAGTTGTTCTAAGAATGGCAGTAATGATAAACCAATTGAAGTTTTTAATTTCTTCATCTTGTTTGGTATCAAGCCAAGTTTGTTTAAGTGCTTCCAATTTCTGAATAGTTTCTAATGGATAGCAACTCATTATTAGTTTGGGAAATTCTGTTTGTGTTATCTTTTTGCCTTTGGCAATTTTCAATAGTGAAAGTGCTTCTTCTTTGAATTTATCGGCAGGATAATTCCAATTCAGTTTTGCTTTTGCAATTCTGTAAATGTATGGATGTGCTTCAACTCCATAAGATTCAACGCCTGCAAATTCGCTTTCAATTAAAACTGTGCCTGAACCTGCAAATGGGTCTATAATTCTTGTTCGTCCGTTGCTTATTTCTTCTCGGATAAGTTCGCTTACCCAAGCTGCTGAAAACCCTGCCGTGTATCTATACCATTTGTGAATTGGCATTTTCATGTTGTCGGCAAAAGTGGCAGTGTAATCCTGCTCAACTTTTACTTCATCAGGGAATAAGTCCAAGGTTTGTGTCTGATATGCCATGCTTCAAAGATAGTCAAAATATTGCGGTTTTCTAATTCTGTTCAAGGATAGTGGTGTCGCCCAAGCATGACGCACATCTCCCATATTGACGCAATGCGTCGTTGTTTCCCCAAAACTACAAAACTTTGCTTATCCATCCAAATATGAGCAAAGAAAATTTCTCTATGCCGGAGTAAACACTCTGTTTTATAGGTTCCTTGCTGTGGTAACTGCTACCCGATGTGCCGAATGACTCACCATCGTTTCGGGGCTTGGCTGAAGTGGCGAATTTGAAAAATTAATGCTCAAATTTACGACAATGCTCAATAGAGTTACATATGGTGAGTTTACAACTGTCAGCCCCACTATTAGCAAACCCCTGTTAGCTGCTGCCATATTATTTTCTGTTTGTTGTGACTCCAATTATTACTCCAAAATTTCCATCCTTTTGTATCCAATTTTGTTCT
>CAYSJM010000157.1:0-3621 GCA_964431385.1 uncultured Ignavibacteriaceae bacterium
ATTCTCGATATGCACGCAGCACCCGGTGGGCAAAGTGATGAACCGATAAGCGACTACAATTCTGCATTTCCATCGCTTTGGCAAAGTGCCCAGAATAGAGACTTGACGGTTATGATCTGGCGTAAAATCGCTGAAAGATATAAGGACAAGGAATGGATTGGTGGTTACGACCTTATCAATGAGCCAAAATGGGAACTTGGACCGAACAACCAGGCATTACGCGACCTTTATATCCGTCTGACTGATACAATCAGAGCGGTAGATACGAACCACATAGTTTACATTGAAGGTAACTGGTTTGCTACAAGCTTTGGTGGTCTGACCCCCCCTTGGGATGCAAATCTGGTTTACAGTTTTCATAAATATTGGAATACTAACAACACGGGTTCGATCCAGTATCTGCTCGATATGAGAAACAGTTCAAACAGACCCCTTTGGCTTGGTGAAACAGGTGAAAACTCGAACCAGTGGCTAACTGAAATGGCTGAACTGATGAAAAACAATAACATCGGTTGGGCTACCTGGCCGCATAAAAAGATAAAATCTACTGTTGGACCTCTATCGGTAACTTTATCTCCCCTCTATCAGACACTTTTGAATTATTGGGGTGGAAGTGGTGCCAGACCGAGTGCATCTTACGCTCAGAGTGCTTTAAGTGCTCAGGCAAATGCCCTAAAACTGGAGCTTTGCACTTATAATAAAGACTATGTTCACTCTATTTTGAAACAACCTTTTTCGAGTACAACAACACCATTTGCAGAAAATCTAATCCCAGGAACGATTTACGCACCCGATTATGACATGGGAAAATATGGAGTTGCCTACTCAGATGTTGCATATCAGAATACAAATAACGGTACCACATACAACTCAGGTTATGAGTACCGGAATGATGGTGTGGATATAGAGAAGTGCAATGATTTTTCTTCAAACGGGTATGATGTCGGCTGGATCGAAAACAACGAATGGCTCACTTATACCGTGAAAATCCAACAGAGTGGTATTTATAACATCTCTTTAAATGTAGCTTCACAAAACGGAGGGGGAAGTATTTTTCTTCTGATGGATGGACAGGGGTTAGGTAATTTCCTTAATGTTCCGGCAACAGGTGGATGGCAGAGCTGGCAGAATGTTACACTCGAAAATGTAGCACTTACCGCCGGTGTCAGGAAGTTTATGATCCGATTTTATACCGGTGGCTTTAATTTAAGTAATATCGATTTTACATTGATATCGACCGATGTAAAAGATCAAAAAGCAGTTCCTGCCGAATTTAGCCTTGAGCAGAATCATCCAAATCCGTTTAATCCCTCTACCGTGATAAAATACTCGGTACCTGTTGATGGACTTGTTAATATCGCTGTTTTTAATGCTCTTGGTGAGCAAGTTGCAACGGTAGTCAATGAAGATTTGGCAGCAGGTGAACACACTGTCTCTTTTGATGCCGGAAACCTCGCCGGTGGAATCTACCTCTGCAGAATGAAGGCCGGTAATTTTATCTCTACAAAAAAAATGGTCCTGCTGAAATAGAACCTCAGAGATTCGGAACCTCAGAACTTCGGTAGTACTGAGGTTCCGGGGTTCCGAGGTACTCAAACATTTAAAGTTGCCATAAAAAGGAGTTGGTATGAATCTGAGAGTTACACTATTCAGATATGTTTTATTTGCGGTATTGCTCCTTGTTTTTCGGGGTGAGTTTGTTAATGGTCAGTCAGTTCAGGTAGGAAACGGGAGTTACAGTACTGTTCTTCCGGCTGGAGCAGTTGGTCCTTCCTCATCCCAGGGTTCTCCTGTGGCTCCAAAAGTTTCTGCTAATTTCAATCAGCCCATCCAAACCAACGACTGGTGGAGCAGCCTGATTTTCCCATTTTATGGCAGTCAGCATTCAAATACGATGTATGTTCTTCCATTGGTTGTAAAAGCGGGAAGTGACGGTCTTGGAATGGGTTACACTCTAAATCCCGTTTATGCTGCTGCGGACTATCTCTATCCTTATCAACAGCAACTTACAGTGGGAGTCGAGGGACTTAATTCCTCAAGAACCTTAGTTGACAGTTATGGTGACTGGACGGTGACAGCTTCCTGGAATGATGGATTAAGATCGATGAAAACGACGATTGGACACGGGCTTCCTTTCGCATTTTTTACCATTACAGGCGGAAATGCAAAAGTGGTATGTACAGAGACCCCCGTTATCTGGTCGAATTCAAACGGTGTTATAGGCCTTACAGTTGCAGGCAGACACTACGGTATTTTCGCTCCTGTCGGTTCGGTATGGACAGGTACCACAACACTTTTGTCAAATCTTAACGGCAAGGATTTCCTCTCGGTCGCTGTTTTACCCGACAATACCCCCTCAACCCTCGAATTTTACAGAAAAAGAGCATACGCATTTGTAACGGGAAGTACCGTCTCATGGACTTATGACAAGCAAAATGCAAAAGTAATTTCAAATTTTACGCTTCAAACGGTTCTCAAAGACAGTAGTGCCGGCAATCTTAACAATACTCTGACGGCACTTTTCAGGCACCAATGGTTGAACACAACGGCACCTCTCACAAGTTATTCGTATGTTTCTGTTCGTGGACAAATGAGAATATTAGACGGAAGTACCTTTTCAACTTTACACGATTTTAACGGTATTTTACCCGCACTTCCAAATGAAGGAATTTACAACCCACAAATTCTTTCATCTTATATCGATTCAGTTGCACTCGAAACAATTCCTACAGGTCCAATTTATGAAAATGGTAAAGCTATTGCCAGATTTGCCAATGTGGTTCACATTGCTGATCAGCTTGGAAAAACAGCTGCCCGTGACCATTTTCTGCAACAGATAAAAACCCGACTTGAAGCATGGTTGACTGTAGGTGGTGGACATGAAATGTCGTATATCGCCAACTGGAACACGATTTCAGCCTATCCCTCGGGATATGGAGCTGACAACCAGCTTAACGACCACAACTTTCATTATGGCTATCTCATTATTGCCGCAGCCACTGTGGCACAATATGACCCTCAATGGGCTCTTGAATCACAATGGGGAGGTATGATTAATCTCCTGATTAAGGATTGTGTGAACTGGGACCGAAACGACAGAAGATTCCCCTTCCTGAGAAGTTTTGACCCGTACGAAGGGCATTCCTGGGAGGCGGGTCACGGTGATTTTGGAGATGGAAACAACGAGGAATCGAGCTCGGAATCGATGAATTTTGCTACCGGTGTTACTCTTTGGGGTGCAGCGACTCAAAACGACACCATCCGTGATCTTGGTATCTATCTTTATGCAAATGAAAGATCTGCAATTGAGCAATATTTCTTTGATGTGAATGATGTAACATTCCCTTCGGGATATCCACGGAAAGCCCTTGGAATGGTCTGGGGTGGAAAGGGAGTTCACTCGACCTGGTTTGGAGCTGACCCTGAATTTATTCATGGTATCAATTTTCTGCCAATGACGGGTGGTTCACTCTATCATGGAAGAAATCCAGAATATATAGCTTTAAATTACGCTGAAATGGTCAATGAAATCGGGAGCAAACCCCGAAAGTGGAAAGATGTAATCTGGCAGTGGTATGCTTTTGCCGACCCCCAATTTGCAATGAACGAGTTTTACGCTGA
>CAYSJM010000158.1:0-3508 GCA_964431385.1 uncultured Ignavibacteriaceae bacterium
TACCTCACCCCCGACCCCTCTCCTAAAAGGCGAGGGGAGAATGGAGATTCACTGGAGGGGAGGCACGGAGGCGGATTTTAATTCATTCTCACTTCACAGGGGGCGTGAACCTTATTTCATCCCGGGAGACTTAAACAGAATATATACAGGCAGAGACACAATTTACATCGATTCTCTGTCTGACCCGACAGGTAACTACACCTACAAAATAACAGCGAAGGATAACCAGGGACTCGTAAGCAAATGGGACAGTGTAACAGTAGTACTGACAGACATTGCAGAAGGAGGAGAACTTTCACCGAAGGGAGTGGTACTCTACCAAAACTATCCCAATCCTTTTAATCCCTCGACAACAATAAGATTCAGGCTTGAAGAACCGGGAGAGGTGATACTGAGGGTGTATGATGTAAACGGGGCAATTGTGGCAGTATTGAACAACGGCTGGCTTCCCGCGGGAGAGCATGAGAGGGACTTCACCCCGGGAAAGACAGGAACAATGAATGACATGTCATCGGGGGTATATTTTTATAACCTAACTGTAAGGGATGCAAACCTGAAACCCGTATTCATCAAGTCTGACAAGATGCTTTTTATCAAGTAGAACCAAGTCCAATGGCAGTAATATTTCATCTTGATCTTGATACTTTCTTTGTATCCGTAGAGCGGATACTCGATCCCTCATTAGTGGGGAAACCTGTGATAGTTGGTGGACAACCCGGCGGAAGGGGAGTTGTGTCTGCCTGTTCGTATGAGACAAGAAAGTTTGGGGTGAGGTCTGGAATGCCATCGGGGAAGGCTTATAAACTGTGTCCACAAGCCATATTTGTAAGGGGGAGTCATGGTGAGTACAGCAGATATTCAAATATGGTGAAGGATATTCTTGTGAAATATCCACCGGTGTTGCAGCAGGCATCTGTAGATGAGTTTTACATGGATTTCACAGGCTGTGAGAAGATATATGGTAACCCAATGCTTTTGGCAGAGCGACTTCTGGATGAGATTTATGAGAAAATTGGACTTCCGGGTTCAATTGGTATCGGCGGCAACAAGACAATCGCAAAAATATGTTCGGATTTCAACAAACCACGGGGAATCACATTTGTACCAAATGGTACGGAAAAGGAGTTTTTGGCACCACTTCCCGCTGAGGTAATGCCGGGAGTGGGGAAGGTTTTTATTCGTGAACTCCATTCCAGAGGTATTTACACTTTGGGTGACATTGCCCGAATGCCCGCCGAATATTTCGCTTCTGTTTTTGGGAAGGGGGGACTCGATATTTGGGAAAAAGCGAACGGAAAAGGGACTGAATTTCTTGCGGAATCATGGGAGAGAAAAAGCATCTCAAGTGAACAGACATTCCGCTCCGACATTTCCTCACCCGCAGAAATTGAAGCCATTATGTTCCGACTTGTAGCCAAGATTTGCCAGCAGATCAGGGATGAAGAGAGCATGGCGACCAATATTCATATCAAACTGAGATACGCCGATTTCTCCACCATCACGCGGGCGAAACAGGTGTTGCCAACAATGGATGACAAATTCGTCTATGAAACTGCTGTCGATCTTTTCAGAAAAGCATACACCCGCCGGGTTGGTGTCCGGCTTATCGGTGTCGGAATGAGCGGTTTCGTCGAATATCATCAACAACAATCACTTTTTGAAACTACTGAAGAAAAACGAGAGAAAATGATGGAAGCCATCAATAAAATCAGATCAAAGTTTGGATTTGAATCGATAAACATGGGAACTAATGCAGTAATCCAATAATCCAATAATCCAATAATCCAATAATCCAATAATGCAGTAATGCAGTAATGATTCACACACACAGCAATTATTCCCTGTTGCAGGGAGCGGTATCGATTGACGACCTGATCGGGCGGGCAAAGAGCTTTGGAATGAAGGCTCTTGCTCTTACGGACAGGAATGGCATGTACGGACTGATTCAATTCTACAAAAAAGCTACCGAGGCGGGAATAAAACCAATTTTGGGGGCATATATTGATGATCCGGTCGATGCCGGGGAGTATGTAATTCTTCTCGCTGCCACGAGGGAAGGGTATTCAAATCTTTGCAGAATAATAACCGCCAGAAAACTGAAGGAAAGTTTCACACTTGAAGGGCTTGTGAGGGGTGAATTGCCGGGACTTTTTCTTATTACTCCTTCGATCAGACTTTTAAAAGCAGCGGGGAAAAGAACAAATGTTTTTGGCGAACTTCCTGTAACCCCATCCACCAAAAAATTATCGAGAGAAGTTTATGACTTTTGTGTGGCTAACGGTTACAGGTTTGTTCCCACTTCTCCTGTTTATTTTTTAGACAAGGAGGATTACCTTCTTCACAAAGCCGTTACTGCGATAAGACTAAGAACGACGCTCGGGAGCATAAAACCGGAAGAAACCGAACCGGAAGATTTTTATTTCAGGAATTATGAGGAGGTACTGCGGGAATGGAAAAAGATACCGGGTGCACTTCAAAATATCCATTACATCGTTGATAATTGCAATTTGAATTTGGAGATGGGGAAGACCAAATTTCCCATTTTCCCGACACCAAACAATGAACCGTCATTTTCGTATTTGTGGAAACTTGCCTTCAAGGGGCTGGAGATGCGTTACCACACAATCACTGAAACCGCTATTAACAGATTGCGTTACGAGCTTGAAGTGATAAATGAGCTTGGTTTTCCCGACTACTTTCTGGTGGTCTGGGATATTGTCAGAGAGGCAAAGCGACGGGGGATGATGCTACTCGGCAGGGGGTCGGCAGCCAACAGTCTTGTTTCATATTGTCTCGGATTTACGGAAGTGGACCCGATAAAATATGATCTCTATTTTGAAAGATTCCTGAACAGGGGGAGGATGAGCCCACCCGATGTTGATCTTGACTTTTCATGGCGTGAAAGAGATGAGATAGTAAAATATGTTTTTGAAAAATATGGCTACGACAAAGTGGCGATGATTTCAACAACGGTCACATTTCGTGCAAGATCGGCATTCAGAGAAACTGCGAAGGTGTTTGGAATTGCCGAAAGTGAAATATCTCAATACAGCAAGTTTATTCCCTGGACTGATGCCAGAAATCTTTCGAGCCTCTCGACCATGTTTCCGGAGTCGAAGTCGTTAAAATTTGAAGGGGAACCGTGGAAAAGTATAATTTCAATCGCTTCGCGGCTGGCTTCATTTCCGCGACACCTCAGCATTCATCCGGGGGGAATTGTTATTACTCCAACCCCTATAACCGACTTTGTAGCTCTCGAGTTTGCAAGTAACAAGGGATTGGGAATTATTATCACGCAACCCGATATGTACCCCGTTGAGGATATGGGATTAATCAAGATCGACCTTCTCAGCCAGCGATCCCTTGGGGTACTTAGAGAAACAATGGCTAATGTTTGACATGATCGATTATCGGCTGCCGGAGCAGTCGAAAACAAAGATAATCTCTCTGCACCGCCCGATACCACGGAAAGCGGCAGGGGTGGACTTTGACATTTTCGATTATGAGT
>CAYSJM010000159.1:0-1407 GCA_964431385.1 uncultured Ignavibacteriaceae bacterium
AGGTAAAAAAATGACAAAGCAAACATACCCCGTCTTAAATATGACCTGTGCCTCATGTGCAGCACGAGTACAAAAAACACTCGCTAAACAAACGGGTGTAACCGTTGCAATGGTAAACTATGCAAACGCCACCGTAACCGTTGAATATGATGAGAAACAGATAACACCCGATCAACTCAAAACATCAGTCCAAAAATATGGTTATGATATTGTAACTGAAGGAAACGACGACGATGTTGACGATCTGACCCGTAAGGCGTCAAAAAACCTGAAATATAAAACTATCGGAGCAATCCTGCTTTCCATTCCTGTGGTGATTATCGGCATGTTTTTTATGGATATGCCCTACGCAAACTACATTTCATGGGCATTTTCCACCCCCGTCGTCCTCTATTTTGGTGGTCGATTTTTTACGGGTGCCTGGAAACAGTTAAAAAACAAAACTGCCAACATGGATACTCTGGTAGCCCTCAGCACCGGAACAGCTTATATTTTTAGCGTATTTAACACTCTGTTTCCTGATTACTGGCACGACAGGGGTCTGCATGGTCATGTCTATTTTGAAGCTGCCGCCGTGGTGATAGCCTTCATTCTCTTGGGGAAATTGCTCGAAGACAAAGCGAAAGGCAACACTTCCTCCGCCCTCAAAAAGTTGATCGGTCTTCAACCCAAAACCGTGACAGTGGTTTTTAACAAAGAACAAAGGGAACTTCCCATAGCTGAAGTGCGGGTCGGAGATGAAATATTAGTGAAGCCGGGAGAGAAAATTGCGGTCGATGGAATTGTGTCTTCAGGAAACTCGTTCGTTGACGAAAGCATGATCAGCGGTGAACCCATCCCCGTAGAAAAGTCGGGGGGCTCCTCAGTTTTTGCCGGCACTATAAACCAAAAAGGGAGTTTCAATTTCATCGCTGAAAAAGTGGGAGCAGATACCGTACTCGCCCGTATTATAAAAATGGTGCAGGAGGCTCAAGGAAGCAGAGCCCCCGTGCAACAACTTGTTGATAAAATAGCATCAATTTTTGTCCCGGCAGTCATTCTTATTTCACTCCTCACCCTTGCAATATGGATGATTTTGGGAGGCGAAAACAGCTTCACACAAGGGCTGTTGGCAATGGTTACCGTCCTCGTAATCGCATGCCCGTGTGCCCTTGGACTGGCAACCCCAACGGCAATCATGGTCGGAATTGGAAAGGGTGCTGAGAATGGAATTTTGATAAAGGACGCCGAAAGCCTCGAAATTGCAAAAAAAGTGAATGCCATCGTACTCGATAAAACAGGTACAATTACCGAAGGAAAACCGGAAGTGGTGGCAACTTTCTGGAAAGATAACGACAGGACAAACGCCGGTATTCTTCGTGCCATTGAGCTAAAATCGGAACATCCTCTCGCTGATGCAATAGCCGC
>CAYSJM010000159.1:1507-3381 GCA_964431385.1 uncultured Ignavibacteriaceae bacterium
ACAGGAAGCGATATAGCAATGGATGTGGCAAAGATGACTCTGATAACTTCAGACTTGACAAAAATTCAAAAAGCGATTAAACTCTCCCACGATACTGTCTTAACAATAAAACAAAATCTCTTTTGGGCGTTTATCTATAATGTTATCGGTATTCCGATAGCCGCCGGAATCCTCTACCCCCTGAACGGATTCCTTCTCGACCCCATGATCGCAGGTGCCGCCATGGCAATGAGCAGCGTAAGCGTCGTAAGCAACAGCCTCCGACTAAAATTGAAAACTATTTCTTAACCGAACAAAGCTGGTTAAGTATCATGGCAAGGTGACTGAGTACCGCTTTTTTACTGTTCTGAAAAAGCAAGGTACTCATTCGCTTTCCCTGAACCATTACTGCCCGCTTCCCGGAAGAATATCGGATGTTATAGATTTCCGAAAAACTTAACTTTATTGGTATGTGCCGCTGAAGATCATGAAAATTCAGCCCGGAACGAGTTATTGAAAGAAAATTTTGCCTGAACCGTAACGACATATACCCCCAAATACACGACCCAAACAATCCTGCTATTATAAATGTACTAATAATCGCACTTGATTGTTCACTCCGCCTTGCATCTGAACAGGCTCCGATGGAACCGAACAACAATAACCCAAAAAAACAGGCAAGAATTACAAAAATAACCCTGAGTACCTTATACCCGTCTGCACCATTTGTTATATCTATGGTACCCTCATCCCTCTTAAAAACTAAAAAATTTAGCTGCGATCGCTGAATCATCAACAGATCAGAATAAACCTTTTCAAATTTTTCATCCGAAAGACTATCCAGAACCGGAATCCCCGAAACCCCTTTTTTCCCTTCGAGCACTGCCACAAAATCTTCAACAGACCCGATTCTTTTAGCATGATCTTTTTCGATTGCCATAAATATGGCTGCCACAATTTTTTCAGTAATATGTGGATAAAAAGTTCGAGGATCAGGCACTGATTCTTTTAAAACTGTCTGCATCACATGATATGAACTGGTGCCGGTGTTGATATCTAACGGAAGCCGCCCCGAAAGCATTTCATAGAGGGTCATCCCAAGACTGTAAATGTCTGACCTCTGATCAATTTTTTCTCCCTTTATCTGTTCAGGACTCGCATACTGAAGTGTACCGATAACAGTCCCCGATTGTGTCAGAGTCTGCCCCGTTTCATCCCTTGCAATTCCAAAATCGAGAATCTTCACAACACCTTCAGCCGTAACAATTATATTGCTCGGTTTGATATCCCTGTGAACAACCCCCAGTGAATGAGCATATCCAATCCCGCTGAGAACCTGTTTAAAGATGGGCCAGGCTCTCTCAAAAGGCATCGGACCCGTAACTTTGCCGATAATCTGTGAAAGCGTTTTTCCTTCCACATACTCCATAACAATAAAAACATTTTGTGAAGTGGGGTCTTTTAGGATATCGTGAAATTTTACAATATTGGGGTGATCAAGTTTAGAGTGGGTTTGTGCTTCTCTGATGAACCGTTCTCTGGCATCAGAATTTTGAGTGAGGGAATCTGAAAGTTTTTTGATGGCAAAATATTTGCCGAGTGTTTTATGCCGGGCTTTATATACCACTGCCATTCCACCGGCTCCGATTGTGGATTCTATCTCGTATTGCCCAAAAAGTATAGTATTTTCCATCACTTCAATCCAATTCAAATATTATTGAATCTGTTTATCCGTTAAAATCCTTTAACAATCCCCCCAAATCTAAACAAAAATCCGCTAATTTCTACATTACTGCATTACTGCATTATTGGATTATTGCATTACTGCATTATTGCATTATTTAAAATACACGGAGCCACCTGCCGGAATCGAACCGGCGACCTATTCATTACGA
>CAYSJM010000160.1:0-3322 GCA_964431385.1 uncultured Ignavibacteriaceae bacterium
CTTCTGGTTTATTCCCGTTATGAGAGCAGACTTATCTATGCCTCCATTCACTACGGGGCGATAACAAAAATTACTTCGAGACTGCTGCATATCATCGGACTGTTGCTTCGGATTGCATTGGTAAATTTTCAGTTTCACGGGAAAGAAAAAAAAGGGCGCAGAATAGGGTATCTACGGTCTCTTAGGTTATATCTTGGACTGAATTAACAATAATTAACCTGCCAAAATTATATTAATTTTTTCACTGTATTTGTAATAATTTACTCACATTTTGCGGATTAATATGGATTTAAGCATCATTTTGGTAAATTATAACGTTTTTGATGATATCAAAAGCTGCATTAGCAGTATCAAGGATAATATCAAAACGGCGGAGTATGAAATTATTGTAGTTGATAACAACTCTGCAGATAGATCAATTACGGGCTTAAGTTCAGTATATCCGGAAGTTAAACTGATCTTGCGTGAATCTAACGGCGGCTTCGGTGCCGCGAATAATGATGCACTCAAAATTGCGAAGGGCCGCTTTTTGTTCTTTGTAAATCCTGATATCTTATTTATTGACTCAACACCGGAAAAGCTCATGAGTTTTCTGAAGATGAATACTGATGCAGGAGCTGCTGGTCCGGTTCAGGAAAAACCCGGAAATGGAACGGAATGTTATTATTCATTTTTCCCGGGACTATATTCCCGGTTTGCCCAGGAATTTGGGTTATACACAAAAGCTCCAATAATGAGAAACAGGTTCGGAAAATTCTGGAATTCTAAGATCTCAGAGGGAAAGCCATTTAAAGTTGATTGGATAATCGGTTCCTGCTTGATGCTTAAAAGGGAAGTTTATGATAAAATTGGCGGATTTGATGAAGCTTTTTTCCTCTATGAGGAAGAAGTCGAGCTTTTGTATAGAATGAAAAAAGAAGGTTGGAGCTCATACATTCTTCCGGAGTGTAAAGTAATTCACAATCATCATTCATCTACCTCTAAACTGGGGGTGATTTTTATTCTATACCACGAGTACAGGAGCAGGATCATCTTCTCCGCAAAGCAGTTCAGTCTGTTCACAGGAATTTTACGGAAGATTCTGACAATGGATTCTATAATATTCAGATTCTGCTATTTTACGATAACAAATTTTGTATCAACGGCTGTTTCAAAAAAGAGGTTTTTGCTCTATTGGGATTTGATCAAGCTGAATTTCAGCAGCAAAAAGACTGTACTTAACTCGAGGTTTGTATTTTCAGACTATGCCGAACTATTCAAAGGAACTGCGAATGCCCGGCTTTGATCTTAAAAAAAAACTTGAAGAAAAAAGCATAAACAAAGTTCCGCAGACTAATCCGGTTATAAAGAAGTTTGCTGTGACCTTGATAAATTTGTTCGGCCGTGTGCTCTTTTTATTTAGAAGGAATAGGCTGCCAAGAGAAGTAAATAAAATTCTCTTTGTCTCTTTGAATTTTAACGGAGATATCCTTTTTGGCTCAACCTTATTCAGTTTGGTGAGGGCTATATATCCTGAGGCGGAGCTTCATATTTGGATAAAGTCCCGTGCAAAACATATGATGGCAGGATATCCGTATTTCTCTAAGGTAACCGTATTCAATGATATAAGGACGAGGAAGTATGATGAAGATATTAACCCATCGATTTCTGCAAAGCTGAATTTTTTCCGGGAATTGAAAAAAGAAAGATATGATCTGGCATTTGATATTACAGGGTTATTCTGGACAGCTTTTGCTCTGTTTTACGCAGGTGTTAAATATAAGGCAGGTCACAATTTCCAGGGTTTTGGTTTTTTTTATAATTTCGAAACTCCTGCAGTCCAAAATGGCCATTTGATTGATAAACATCTGAGTTTGGTACTGGATAATCCTGCGTTCTCAAGTATGCTGCCTAAGCAAATCAATGTGTTTAAAGTCCCGACTTTCCATATTGAAAATGAGGCCTGCAAGAGTATTGAAAAACTGTTAGCAGAACAGAACATCAACGGAAATGACCGGTTAATAATACTCCATACAACGGCAGGCTGGGAAGCAAAGAAATGGGAAGTATCAAATTATGTCGAGTTGATAAAATATCTTGGCACAAATTATAAAATTTTCATAATTGGAGGCAGAGAAGATTCACCTAACGCCGATTTCATTTCAAAAAACGTTGATGTTAAAGTATATGATGTTACCGGGTCACTATCAATGAGTGAAAGCGCAGAGCTGATAAGAAGGGCAGATCTGTTTATTGGTGCAGATTCTGGTCCGCTGTATTTGGCTGAAGCAGTTGGAACCCCAACATTAAGTTTGTTTGGTCCAACAAATCCACTGTTCTCAGCCCCGCGGGGTGCCAAACACAAATATGTGTATGAAACCCTTTTCTGCTCTGCGCCTGCTGACATGCAGAACTGTAAACTGCTGGCCGGCTTGAATTGCAGAACATTGGACTGCATGAAATTGATCAAAGCATCAACAGTTGCAGAAAGAGCATTGGAAGTTATTGCTGGAAATAAAAAGTCAACTGCTGCTGATGCTCAAAGATAAGATCAAAGTATTGAATGTATTGACCGTGATGCGTGAGGGCGGGATGGAAAAGCTTATAAGCAGCATTTACAAAGGGCTTTCCAAAACCGGCAATTTTGACTTATATGTTTGCACTATGGTTGACCCGGGAGAAAACTTCCTGATGGAAGATTTCAGGAAAATACCCTCTGAGGTATATGTGCTGGGGTTAAAAAATCATAGCCTGAAATTCAAAGATTACTTTGTTATTATTGCAAAAACATTCAAACTTGCCCGCTATATATCGCGTAATAAATTTGATGTAGTTCACTCACATGATTTTTACGCGGCATTTGTTACAAGGATAGCGGTACTTCTCTCAATGTGCCTGTTTTGGTTCAGGCCTAAAAAAGTATATGTAACACTTCATAACCTGTTTTTTTGGCTTAGCAAGTGGAGCTTCTTTGTTAACAGGATGCTTTCCCATGTAACTGATAAGATAGTTTGCGTATCCAAAAGCGTTCTGGAAAGCTCTTTGAAACAGGACAGAATAAGAGAAGATAAGTATATAGTAATATATAATTCGATCGATGAGAACATTTACAAGCCTCATCCCGAAAAGAATGGTGAATACAGGAAACTGCTTGGCTTTGGTGAGTCTGATTTCATAATTGGAAATGTTGCAACGCTTTCCTTCAGGAAAGGGCAAAAATACCTTCTTGAAGCATTTGCAAAGATCAGCAATGATTTTCCCAGCGCAAGGCTGGCTGTGTTTGGCGGTTTGAGAAGTTATGAAACAGATACACAGGAGGCTATTCAGAAAATAATTTCCGAAG
>CAYSJM010000161.1:0-3268 GCA_964431385.1 uncultured Ignavibacteriaceae bacterium
AATAGTAGCAAAGGTGAAAAAGGTTTAATTCTGGGATTGATAAAAAAAAAGGCAGTGAAGAGGCATCAAACTTTTTGGCTGACCTGCGTGCCAATAAATTTTTGGTGAACTTTATTTTTTCCTGATTGCATGCATTACATTTCTTAGGGCAGACATGTTTCCTGCTATAATTCCCCCAATACTGTCGATTTCCTTTTTGTAGCCATATACAGATTGTCCGCCAAAAATTATTTTAATGCTTTTGGGGAGAAGAATACCGAGTTTTTGAATGTCGGATGAAAGATAAGGGTCGTCATCGGGATAGACTATGCTCAAGGCTAAAGCCTTTGCATTTACCCGAAGTGCTGCCGCAGCTATGTCTTCTGCCGGCAGATTTGAGCCAAGGAATACAGTTTTCCACCCCTCAGATGATGCCGCAAATGTTGTCATGTATGCGCCGAGATCGTGCAATTGATTTACAGGGGAACAGACCACCATTGAAGGAGCAGCAGAATGAATAGAAAAGCCTGCCGAGGTTCCCCGCAAAAATCGCTTGATTGTTTCAAGAGCGAGGTGTTCATGTGCAGGTCTCAGTTTCCCCACCCGCCACAAGTCGCCTGTTTTATGCATCAGGGGGGTTATCACTTTGTCAAACATTTCAAGCGTAGTGAATTGAAGTGACGACTTTATTAACTCTGTCTCGAGTTTCTGCGAGTCATATTCTTCAATCGCCTTGAGACAACGGGAGATAATATCACCTTCATTTTTTGGTTCAACACCAGGCAACAAATGGTGAAGTTCCGGCTGCCCCAACATATCTTTCAAGCGAGAAATTCCGAGCGAAGCTACATTTCCGATGGAATATCCTTTTGAGGTTAAAAGTTTTAACAGTTTTAACTTTTCAACGGCTTCTTCGGTATAGACTCGTCTGTTGGTTCCGGTACGAGAGGGAGAAATAGCAGCATATCTTTTTTCCCACGCACGGATGAGGTGTGAGGAAAGTCCTGTCAGTTTTGCAACTACATTTATGGGAAATTCTAAAGTTTCTTTCATTACTTAAATTTAAGAATCTTTTCTGAGATAATCAAGGGATGTTTAGTTCTTGTCGATATTTTTTCCGGTTGTGGAACTCTTTTTAGTGGCACAAATGTTACACAAGCAGTTATACTTGTAGTGTTGATTAAAAAATCTCTCCCGATGCTCCGGCAGTTATGAGAAGATGGTTATCTGATGAATGAGTGGTTATACTGAGTTAATGTGCCGGAGTATCAATATTTTTTTGTTGGCTCCGTAGTGATGTGAGAAATGTTAAAGAGGCTGAATCCCATACAGTTTTCAGCCTCTTTTTTTTACATGCTTGAATAACGACCTGAATAATTCTTCATGCCTCCCAACGAGAGAGAAACGATAAAACCAAGTACCATAACCACCAAACCGACTATTATGGTAATCTTCATCCACTTAAAATAGTCACCCAGACTTTCCAAGGCACGATATTCTTCCTGTTCATCTCCGTAGGTGGCAAAATTTTGGAAGTGGTTACCGGCATCTTTTGCCTTCATACCCGTTACGATGCTTATCACACCGGTGATTATTCCGTATAATGTCAGACAATTCACAACACCAATAATGATATTAAGAATACCGACAAATTTGGCATCACCGCCAAGTTTTGTTATGATGTTTTTTTCGTAAAAATTATTTTCCATCTTAGTGCATCCCTCCTGATAGAGCTTTAAAAAATGCAATAAGTGCAACTCCCATAATGGCGATTGCAAGCACTGCAACAACCAAACCGACGATGAACAACACCTTCAATATGAAAAAATGCTTCTGATAGTTTTCGTAAGCATTAACTTTCAAGATGTTGTCATTTGTCATTAGATACTGCTCTATTTGTGCTCCACCGTCTTTTGCCCGGATTCCGGCAAAGACATAGGGAAGACCAAGGGGTAACCCGACAATAGTAAGACATATCAAAACCCCGATGATCATCATGAAAATTCCTACGAATTTTGAATCAGATGCAAGTTTTGACATCATACTGTTAAGTAGAAAATCATTCTGCATGATACAGTCCTGATTTATAAATAGAAGAGAAAATTAATTGATGTGGAGATTCGCTAATATCTGAAATCCACAATGGAATTTCCAAATAATTATCGACAATTACAATAGGATGGGGTAATTATTTATCAAGGATTTATTTTTCTTAATCGGGGTTGCTCTTCCACATCAGTTTTCTGAGATGGAAACAGCAACCCCTAAAAATGCGATACTTAAGAAGATTATCCTATTACATCCTTGCGGAGATAAGGTCTGAGTGCTTCAGGAACATTAAGTTTCCCGTCGGGTCTCAGATTATTTTCAAGAAGTGAAACCATAAGCCGGCTGGTTGCAAGCCCCGAGCCATTAAGTGTATGGATAAACTCAAGTTTTTTATCTTCTTGTTTGCGGTATTTAATGTTTGCTCTGCGAGCCTGAAAATCTTCAAAATTACTGCATGAAGAAGCTTCAAGCCATTTCTTTTCAGCAGGTGACCAGACTTCAATATCGTAACACTTCGCTGCTGAAAAGCTTAAATCACCGGTACAAAGCATCAAAACTCTGTAAGGGATGTTCAAAGCTTTAAGAATATCCTCGGCGTCATTTACCAGTTTTTCGAGCTCATCGTAAGAACCCTCGGGTTTGGCAAATTTCACCATTTCAACTTTATTGAACTGGTGAACTCTTAAAAATCCTTTGGTATCTTTACCGTAAGAACCGGCTTCTCTTCTGAAACAGGGGGAATACCCGCAATATTTTACAGGAAGTGAAGATTCATCAAGAACATCACCGCGATAGATATTTGTGATTGGCACTTCTGCAGTAGGAATAAGATACATCCCGTCTTTTTCACAGGTGTACATGTCCTCCTCCATCTTGGGGATTTGTCCCGTTCCTTTCATTGAATCACGATTTACGATAAACGGTGTCATCACCTCCTGATATCCGTGATGTTCCAAATGGAAATCGAGGAAAAAGTTAAAAAGTGCTCTCTCAAGTGTGGCACCATCTCCCAAATACAGAGGGAAACCGGAACCCGAAATTTTTGTTCCGCGCTCAAAATCGAGGATTTTAAGGTTTTTGCCAATCTGAAGATGGTCAGGAACCACGGTTGGATCATCAATATTATATCCATCGGGGAGCCATCTTCTCACTTCAACATTATCGGCAGCCGATTTTCCAACAGGTACTGATGAATGAGGAAGATTTGGAATGTAAGCAAGGATATTGTTCAGATCCGCTT
>CAYSJM010000162.1:0-3167 GCA_964431385.1 uncultured Ignavibacteriaceae bacterium
TAGAATATATTTCCGTGTGCATTCCCGCTTTTTCAATTGAGAAAGTGAACAGGGAAACTTTATAAGACCGTTTTTTATCTTACGTTTAAAACCCAAAAGGCAGCCATGGCTGCTTTTTGAGTTATTCTTGAAAACAATTTATTTGATAAGGATCATTTTTCTGGTTTGCGACGATACATTTGTAACAAGACTGTAAAAATATACCCCGCTTGGGTAGGCAGAAGCATGCCACAATATGTTGTATGTACCTGGCTTTAACTGTTGATTTAAGGGATTCTCAATTTCCTTTCCTGCTGCATCAAAAATTGTCAGCTTTACATAATTGGTAGCTGCAATAGTAAACTCAATATTAGTTTCCGGATTAAAAGGATTTGGATAATTCTGAATAAGATCAAAGTTACATGGGATTTCAGTATTAATGATTTCAACAGGCGTCAAACCGCCTGTTGTTGTATACAACACTGTGCCGTCATTACCGGCTGCATATCCGGTATTATCATTTATGAAAGATATGCATGTAAGCGCTGAGCTTGAACTTTGATCACTCGGTGGTGAAGATAAAACCGTCCAGTTCAGGCCTGCATTGGATGTACGGATTATGAGCGAACTATCACCAACGCAATAACCCGTGTTTGAATTGATGAAGTGAATTGCATATAGGTTTCTCTGCAGAAAAGTATTGTACACAGTCCAGTTCAATCCCTGGTCAGTTGATTTTATCACCTTGCCAGATTCTCCGCAGCAATAAACTGTATTGGCATCTGTCATGAATGTACCCCATA
This sequence comes from uncultured Ignavibacteriaceae bacterium, assembly GCA_964431385.1. GTDB lineage: Bacteria > Bacteroidota > Ignavibacteria > Ignavibacteriales > Ignavibacteriaceae > UTCHB3. The sequence continues at coordinate 783 of CAYSJM010000162.1, forward strand.
TCTCGTAAAACCCAGCTGGTCCGGGTACATCAATCCAGTTTGAGCCGCCGTTTGTTGTTTTAACGAGCCTTTGGAAATAATCAGCGGCAAATCCGGTGTTCGCATTAGCCATGTGAATTGAACTGTATGTATATGTTGTAAATTCCGATTGGCTTACCCAGTTAACTCCATTATTTGTGGTTTTCATAATCTTAAGCGGCCCGCCGCTAACCCAACCTGTGTTAAGATCAGTAAAACTAAAAGCAGTTAAAAAATATGAACCGCCTACATTGATCTGTGTCCAGTTCAAACCCCCATTTACTGTTCTGTACATACTGCCCGAGGCGCCGCAAACAATTGCTGTTAATGGATTGAAATATTTAACTGCCCACATGCCGTTTGATGTTGGAATAGTTTGCCCGCCCCAGCTGGCACCTCCATCAGATGTACGGTAAACTTTATACCCTGAAAAGTTGCTTGTGACAAGCATTCCGTTATTTCCATCTGCAAATGAAATTCCCTTTATCATTGCCGTAGGATCTACTCCGGTACCCCTAATCATCCATCCATATTGGGAATACAAAATAGAATTCAGGAGAAGAAGTAAAACTAAAGTTTTTTTGAACATTTCTACGAAATTATTAATTGATTATTTTGACTCTTAAATTTATCCTCAATTAATAGTTCTTACAAATACAGTTTTACTCATATTTTGGATTCTAATTAGAGAATTTTGTGATTTTTGCCTATTATTTGTTGATATTGTTCCCACATTAAGCTATTTTTGAAAAAAGATAATTTGGTTCTTATGATAACTGATGATAACTTCTGATAACTTACATAAATTGATCCATTCGCTCACAAAATCTGAAAAGCGCTTCTTCACGGTAAACTCATCCAGGAACGGCTCAAAAGCAGAGTACTTGAGATTGTTCGAAGCTGTGGGAAAACTTCAAAATTATGACGAAGAGAAGTTAAGAAGAGAGTATGCAGAAGAAAAATTCATCCGGAATCTTTCTTATAACAAAAATTACCTATACAATAAGATCCTGTGTTCACTTTCAGATTTCCACAAAGGGAACTTCATTGATCTCCGTATCCAGGAGCTTCTTTCACACTCCCAAATTCTAATGGGTAAAGGCCTTGCAAATGAAAGCATTAAGCTGCTGAAAAAAGCTCTGAAGCTGGCTGAAAAGTATGAAAAGCATGAAATGCAGCTTGATATCCTGAAGCAATACCGGAACAGGATCGCTGTTCTTTTTTATCCGAAGGAACTTATGAAAAAGCTGGAAACAATTAATAATAAGATAGAACATGCCGCCTCGGTCATTCTCAATAAAAACAAATATGACAATATGCACAGCGAGATCTCGGCATTGTATATTCATAAAGGTCTTGCCCGAAGTAAAAGTGAAGCAAAAGAGTACAAGGAAATAATAGATAACAGCTTCTATAAGAACGAAGAGTTGGCTTTGTCTTTTCAGGCTAAGTTTACATTATTCCAGGACCTTGCTGTATACTACCTTGAAAAAGGCAACTTGAAGGAAAGTTTCAAATTCCGCAATAAACAAATTAAACTGGTTGAATCACACCGGCATATGGGAGAGGAATCTCCTGCTTACTTTTCAATTGCTTACTATAATTTCATTCATATATGCAGGCTGCTGCAAAAACACGAGCTGATACCTGAATATCTGAATAAACTCAGGAACATTAGGATCAAAACAAATGATGACCTCTCCCGCATAATATTGCCCTCATATCACATGGAAATTGGATGGTACATTGAAACAGGGCAGTTTGAAAAGGGTCTTGATATTGCAGGTAATGTTATCAAAGAAATTAATAAATACAGCCACTTTACAAAAAGGATCTCAGGAACAATTTTATATCTATTCTACGACCTTGCCAGGTTATTTTTTGTAACGGGAGAGTATGAAAGATCCGCTGAATTCATCTCACGGTTCTTCAATTCAATACAAGTCACAACAATCCAGATATACTTTAATACCAAGATACTCAGCTTGCTTGTTCATTTCGAGCTTGGCCTTAATGACCTGCTTGAATACCAGATGCGATCCACATACCGCTATTTAAGCAGAAAAAATAAAGTGTATAAATTCGAAAAGACAATATTAGATTTCCTGAGGACCTCATTCAGGGTAAAGGAAAATAATGAACTTCTTGAGGAGTTTGCTATGCTTCAGAAAGCCCTTTCAGAGCTTAATAAGGATACCTTTGAACACAGGGTTATAGCAGACCTGTTTATGATCCAGTGGCTAAGAAGCAAAACCGAAAAGAAAATGTTAATAGAGGTAATAAAGGAAAGCTACCTTTGACCTATTTAATTAAATCTCTTGCCCAGATCCGTCCAGCTGAAAATATTCCTGAACTTACCCTCATAAT
>CAYSJM010000163.1:0-3116 GCA_964431385.1 uncultured Ignavibacteriaceae bacterium
ATGTCGAATTCACCGAAGTTCTACAGCTTTAAGGATAAACCTTCGGGAACGGGAAAAATTTCCTACAGATTAAAACAAATCGACAACGACGGGCAGTTCGAATACAGTCCTGTTGTTGAGGTGCTATTTGATAATATACCAAATGGTTTTGTTCTGGAACAGAATTATCCTAATCCTTTTAATCCGGAAACTTCCATCAGATTCGCATTGAAGGAAGATACCAAAGCAACTCTGAAAGTTTACAATTCACTCGGTGCCGAGGTTGCAACTCTTTTTGACGGAATCGCAGAGGCAGGAAGATATTACGATGTGAAATTTGGAAGTGCTGATCTCGCTTCAGGTTTCTACATTTATAAACTTGTAGCCGGTGATTTTGTCTCGGTTAAGAAGATGTTATTGATGAAATAGGACCTCACCCCCTGCCCCTCTCCTAAAAGGAGAGGGGAGGATTTTTTTACCGCTCCCTCCACATTTCTCCTCATTTCCATGTTTTCTGTCTTAAATTAACTATCTTTACCAATATAGATTTTCCAATTAATTGACACCAAAATGACACTGACAGAAAAATTCCGTGGTAAAAAAATCCGCTGGACAAAAGAGGGATTTTTTTCGAGAAAGTATAAGCTTTTTAGCGATAATGAGCAGGTGGGGGAGTTGGGATTCCCAAAATATTTCAACACTTCTGCAGATATAAAACTTTTTGGTCATGAACTTGAAGCTCTTTCTCCGAGCATGTTTAAAAGCAGAATGGAATTGAAAGAGAAAAATACGGGCACATTACTCGCTGTTTTTCTAAAAGAAAGGTTTCTGAAACCAAGTGATATTTTGGTTGGAGAGAAAAAATTCACTCTGCACACAACATTTTTCAACAGACGGTTTTTCTTTAAAAACGATTCAGGTGCCGTCGTTTTGGAATTTGAGATGAAGGGGTGGTTTAGTTCGTATGCTGAAGTAAAGGTGGAGCCTGTATTCATTCAAAAAGATGAATTTCCCATCCTTTTAGTCTTTGGCTGGTACCTTATTATCAGGCTAAACGAAAGACACGCAGCGGCAGCGGCATAATTTTTTAAAAAGAAGTCCAATAATGAAAAGTTTTGAGAAGGAGTTTATTTGAGCTTCAGATTTCACAAATTAAAGTTTCTATTTTCAGTCATGATTCTCTCACTTTTGGTGATTTCATCCAAAAGTTTCGCTCTCTCTGTTCAGATTGATACAACAAATACCGGTGCCGGAACTGAATTACTGCAAAAATTGGATTCAGTCCGGATAGCTGATTCGCTCTACAAAAGCAAAGTAGAAGCTGAACTTTTATCACTAAAGACCACCGATAACCTAAAAAAAGCCGAGTTATTGGAGGAATTAAGGGTGATAAAGGAGACTGAAGCAAAGAAAAAAGAAATTCTACTCAGACGAATTGACTCATTAAAATCGATTTCGAAGGGTTACCCTGTTGCCCCTTTTGGTGATACGATATATGTTGTATATGTAAAGATTGGGTCTTTTTCTGCAGAAACGAGGGCGAAGTTGAATTCAGAAAAAATTGACAAATTAGCCGGAGATTATTTCTTCAGTCCCGATTCACTGAAGATAAATCCAACCGAAACACAGGTTGAACTGGTTTACGGTGAGGTAATTATATTAACCGTCACAGATGTTGATGCCCTCTGGATGGGAACAACAAAACTGGAATTGGCAAAAAAATACCGCAATCAAATTCTCGTATCAATTTCAAACTATCGAGAGTCAACAAGCATTAAAAATCTGGCTATAAAATCTCTACTTGCCATCCTGATTTTAATAGCTTTGTTCCTGATTGTAAAATTCATGAACAAAGGTTACCGCTACTTTAGATTAAAAATACTCCAAAGAAGACAAAAATGGTTTAGCGGATTCAGCTTTAAAGATTACGAATTGGTTTCATCAAACAAACAACTCGAAATATTCTTTTTTGCGGCAAATATTGTCAGACTTTTCTTAATTCTTTTAATTGTTTATCTCGCTTTACCCCTTGTTTTTTACATTTTCCCATGGACAGAACACCTTGCAACCGATCTGTTGGGATTTATTCTCAATCCACTAAAAAAGATTCTCTTTTCGATGGTCGATTTCCTTCCAAATTTGTTTACTATTTTGGTGATCACTGTCGTCTTCAGATACATATTAAAGGGGATAAAATATCTTACGAGTGAAATTGAGTCTGACAATCTCAAGATTCCGGGCTTTTACGCCGACTGGGCTCAGCCGACCTACAATATAGTCAGAATCCTGGTTGTCGCTTTTGGAATAATCGTCATTTTCCCATACCTGCCCGGGTCAGATTCACCTGTTTTTCAGGGAGTATCCGTATTTCTCGGTTTTATGTTCACTCTATCATCAGCAGGTTCATTATCGAACATAATTGCCGGAACAGTTCTCACTTATATGCGGGCATTTCAACCCGGTGATAGTGTTAAAATTGGAGAGATGGTGGGTGATATCGTTGAGAAAACACTTTTGGTAACTCGTGTAAAAACAAGGCATAATGAGATTATCACAATTCCAAACTCAACTATTATGAATTCCAACACAGTTAATTATTCGAGTGAGGCACGGAACAGTGGATTAATCATGAAAACAACAGTTACAATAGGGTACGATGTCCCCTGGAGGAAAGTTCATGAAATACTCCTTGAAGCTGCCAAAAGAACCGATTCGATTCTGGAGGAACCCAAACCTTTTGTACTTCAAACCAGTCTTGACGATTTTTATGTAAGTTACGAGCTAAATGTTTTTACTCGTGAAGCAAATGCACAAGCAACAGCTTATTCAAATTTGCACCAGAATATCCAGGACAGTTTTAATGAATCGGGAGTTGAAATAATGTCTCCTCACTATCGAGCTGCTCGAGATGGCAATATGACGACAATTCCTGCAAACTATCTCCCGTCTGACTATAAAGTTCCATCCTTTAGTGTTGATCTAAAGAAAAAATCGGAAGATGATAGTTGAGAAAGTATTTTATCACAAAAGAAAAATTACTTATATTGCATATCTGTTTAGTAAAATTCGTTAACTAAAAGCGCGAGTAAAATGAAAAAAGGCATTCATCCTCACTATAGGCCGGTAGTTTTCAAAGA
>CAYSJM010000164.1:0-3111 GCA_964431385.1 uncultured Ignavibacteriaceae bacterium
TGATGGTTTGACCATGAAGTTTATAGATGTTTTTTTGTATCCCTTCCCCGATCAATTCCCCCTGGAGGGCAATATTTCTGCCCAATTTCCTGAGTTTGTTCTCGATATCAAGTTCCCTTACAATTCGCCAATAGGTATTTTCAGGATTTTCAACCAGTTCGAGGTTTCTGGAGCAGATGCCAAACTGTCCATCTTTCAGATATATCGTAATTGAAGTACCGTCAACTTTTTCGGTGACATAAAATAGGGAATCTTTATAGTTTGGGAGTGAATCGATAAGATTCTGGATTCGCTCTTCATCTGTCTTGCTGATGAATCCGGGGAAAGGTCCCTTCACTTCACCTGCAAGCTGAGCAGGAATTGGAGGTTCATATTTCACAATGCCGAGAATATCAGTAACATCAGTTCCGGGTTGCGGCACTTCAGGATAACCGGGGAGGGATGACACAGGCAGGAGCAATCCCTGACTGATTACACCGCGCAATTTTATGGTTTTCAGTCTGAATCCTTCGGTACCATCTGACATCTTTTTATAAGATGACTTGCGAAGGAACTCGAATTCAGGCTTCACCGGGAGGAAGGAATCGACTTCGCAATAAACGGCTGAGTCGCCCGGGTTAAATTCTCCTTTTTTAATGACAACTTTCCAGCCAAGAACCGATGCGAGGGCGATTCTGTCAGCTCCTTCAATCGGCTGCACATCTGAAATAATCTGAATGGTTGCAAGTTTTCTCATTTTATCCTGATTCCTTAAAAATTAACACTCCAATTTAAGCATGAATTCAATAAAAGCGGTCTTAAAACCGTAAAATATTTTTATTAAAAACAACCTGTTCATAAAACTATGTCTTCTGTGTCAGAAGTGCGTTCTCTCACAAAATTTCCGTAAGTTTGAAGATACAATTTTTTGAAATCAGGAACAGTAAAATGATATCAGATGCAATAAAACCCGCAGTGCGAACCGACAATATAACTTATGCAATTAGAGATATTCTTCTTGTGGCAGACGAAGTGGCAAAAACCGGAAAAGAGATGCTTTATTTGAATATTGGTGACCCCAATATATATGATTTTGAACCACCCCGTCACCTGATTGAGGCTTCATACAGAGCGATGTTAATGAATAAAAATGGATATGCTCCTTCTTCCGGGATCAAAGACGCTGTTCAGGCAATTACTGATGAAGGAACAAGGAAAGGGATTAAAAACATCCGCGATGTCTTTGTTACTCATGGTGCGAGTGAAGCAATAGATATCTGTCTTACTGCTCTTGTAAATGACGGAGAGAATGTGCTTACCCCAACTCCGGGATACCCTCTATACACCGCCATTTCAGCAAAACTCTCTGCTTATGAAAATCCATATTATCTCGATGAAGAGAACGGTTGGCAGCCTGATATTGATGATATCAAGAAAAAAATTAACAGCAAAACAAAAGCGATTGTGCTTATAAATCCAAACAATCCCACGGGTTCCCTCTATAAAAAAGAGATACTTGAAGAGATCATAAAAATTGCTGAAGAGAACAATCTGGTGATATTCGCCGATGAAATCTACGATAAACTCCTTTTTGACGGTAAGCAGCACATCTCGATAGCATCATTAAATTCGGAAGTGCCGATGATTACATTCGGCGGGCTTTCTAAAAATTATATGGTTCCCGGTTTCAGAATTGGATGGGGAATTGTTAGCGGAAATGAAGCTAAATTGAAAGATTACCTCGGAGCAATCAACAGAATATTGAGATCGAGACTCTCTGCAAATCACCCGGAACAATACGGTATAAAAATCGCTCTCGAAGGTGATCAGACTCATCTTGTTGAAGCCATGAAAAAACTTCAAACCAGACGCGATATCACTTTTGAAATGTTGAATCAGATCGAAGGAATCAGTTGTGTGAAGCCTGAAGGGGCATTTTACGCGTTCCCGAAGATTCAGACTGACAAAACAGATTTTGAATTCGTAACAGGACTAATTAAAGAGACCGGAGTTGTTGTCGTCCATGGAAGTGGATTTGGTCAGGTTCCGGGAACAAGACACTTCAGAGTAGTGTTTTTACCCGAGGATGATATATTAAGAAGATCGTATAAAAAGATAGCTGATTTCTACGCTAAGTTTGCGTAAAGTCTTTAATATATCTATATTTAAAGTTTGATTTATCGTACTTACACGGACAAGTTTGGATAACATTAACGAAACAACTCTCCCCGGTGGCACAATAGTTGTCTCCGAGCATGTACCTTTCGTTCAGTCATTTTCGCTGGGCTTTTGGTACAATACGGGTTCTTGCGACGAAACCCTCGAAACGAGTGGTGTCTCGCATTTTCTCGAACACATGCTTTTTAAAGGCACAAAGCGTCGGAACGCCAAGAAAATATCGGATGATATTGAATCTCTTGGTGGTTACATCAACGCATTTACTGCCAAAGAGCATACTTGCTATTACGCAAGAGGTATGGCTTCAAATCTCGGCAAAACATTTGATGTAATTGCTGATATGGTGCAATTCCCTTTAATGCGTGAAAAGGATATAAAGAACGAAATAGGCGTAATTCTTGATGAATTAAACGACCTGAACGACAATCCGGATGAATTAATCTTCGATAAATTTGAAGAATTAATTTTCCCCGATTTGCCTCTCGGATACTCAATTTTGGGTTCTGAGCAGACAATTTCGTCGTTTAGCCGTGAAATGGTGACTGATCACCATGTACATCATTACACACCCGGCAATCTATTGATATCTGCTTCAGGAAATATAACACACGAACAACTTGTTAAGCTTGCTCAGAAGCATCTTAACAAATCGGCATTTCGAGCGGAGATCAAAAGGGACTACTCAGGTAATCACCCCGGAGTTGAGCACACAATGTTTAGAGAAACCGAACAGGTTTACTCGATTTTGGGTGCCAGAAGTGTCGGTTACAACAGTGGACAGAGGTTGCCGCTCAATATTCTTTCCCTCATTCTTGGGGAAGGGACCAGCAGCAGACTTTACCAGAACATTAGAGAAAAACTCGGAATTACATATCAAATAAACAGCTTTATCAATTTTTATAAAGATGCCTCTTCGTTTGGCATCTATTTCTCGACAAATACCGGGAATTTTGA
>CAYSJM010000165.1:0-3089 GCA_964431385.1 uncultured Ignavibacteriaceae bacterium
CCACCATTCTTACAGAGCGCCCGTTCCTTATATCTATTACCGGAATTACAAGCATAAAAGACTAAATTTCATATAATTTGTCGGTATTGTAATCATATTCATATTCATTAGAACCGCTTAGCTGAATATCTGGTTTCTGGTAGTAATAATAGAACCTCACATCATCCCTGTTTAAAAACAGGAATGGTATTTCCTGTACTCCATACCTTAAAACCCATGCACCTCTATACTGATCCGGAAGATTCTTGAAGAACACTTTTGAACCCACCGGTAATGAGCTTGTCAACTCTACAATTCTGCTCACTGTTCTTTGTGATATAGCCGCGGCTTCGATCCAGTTTGATTCCTTTTTTTCAAGGTTCACTATATTATAGAGCAGCATTGATGCAAAAATAACAAACAGCGGTATTTTATGAAATGCATTTAGCGCCTTGATAGCAGAGAGATAGTAAACAACTAATAAACACAATCCGGCCGAAGGAAGATAGAGGTATCGTTCATATCCGGCAAGCCAGGCATAAGAAAGAACAGTTAACAGGACAAATGAGGCAAGTATTTTTTTAAGTTTTTCGGCACGAAGAAAAATAAGCACATAAAACAGTGCCGCAGATAAAATCATGTACAATGCCATTGGATAGAGTTCTGCGATACCGGATAGAGTGCTCAAAATATTTGTGTTGTGTTCACGGTAAATATCCTTTAAAAACACAAAATCCATTGAGTAGAAGAATCCCGTAAATGAGAAAATAAGATTTTTAAATGTTTCTGATATAATGGCTAGAAATGAGTCAGGATGGTTCAGAACATCCATGCTTGGGAAAAAGAAATAACGGAAGGCAGCAAATGCTGCTGTGATCACTGCCAGCGGGTAGTACCTCTTAACTACCTGCCAAAAACCTGTTCTGAAAAACAGGAGCTCTGAAACCGCGATAAAAGCAGTCATGGTAACTGCCGTTTCCTTTGAGAGAATGCAAAACATGTAAAAAACAAGAATAAGGTAATAGTACTTTGAGGAGTTCTCCTGTTTAAATTTGAAATAAAAAATTATACCGTTCAAATAGAAAACACTGTACAGCAGTTCATGCAGCTCAGAATAATACACTATTGTTTCAACATGAATATAATGCAGACAAAACAAAAGCGAAGCGGCAAGCGAAATGTATATTGCCCGGTTCTTCGAAAGGGTATTGGAAAATATGTTTAACAGAAGCAGGGAAAATCTGAACACTGTAACGCACATTAATGCATTCAGCAGCAAGTGAAAGACTCTCAATGGAACCGGGGACGCTCCGAACAAAAGGTAAATCACTCTGTAAAGAAAAAGGGGAACCGGGATGAAATGGAAATTTTCATGCAGGTTACCCTCTATTACAACCTTAAGCCTTACAAAATCATCAAGAACGTAGAAGTTATCAAGGCTTGAGTGATAAAAAACAAATGTTACAACAGTATAAAATGTAAAAATCAAAAACCAGAAAAGCCTTCTCTGATCCCGGTATAATCCTGCCGCAAAGGTCATTTTCTCACTATGGCAATTTTGCCTGTGCATACTTTGCTGCCGTCTTTGTTAAAGCCGGCGATTACATATATTCCAGAAGCAACGTAGTTGCCGTTTAAATCCCTGCCATCCCAATTTGCTATTCTTCCTCCCTGCGTTTCAAATTCATTTACCAAAGTGCCGCTGATAGAGAGTATTTTGACGGTTGACTCTTCAACCAATCCGTCAATTCTTAGCAAAGTACCCGAAGGTATTACAAAAGGATTTGGCCCTACGGTTATCTTATCGCATTCGGTCAGTGGATTAACCGCAATCGTTCTGTAGGATACGATCCCGCGGTCTGAACCCAAATAAACTATGCCTGAATTTTTATCAGATTTAATAGATGTGATCTTGTTATCCAGAAGAGGTGCATTCGCTGTTGTAAACCTGTTCAAAAGAGTAGAGCCATCCGGAGAAACATAGATTACGCCATTTGAAATGGTGCCTAACCATTTATTGTTTAGTGCGTCTACTTCAATTGAAAGTATGTTTTCCGTGAGCGGTGTGCTGATGCCGTTCTCAATAATACGCATTTTGTAAGTTGTTGGAATTGAGCCAGGATTATTTATCACCTGTTCCGGATTCGCTATTATTATCACACCATTGTTTGTTGCGATCCACACTTCACCATTCTTATCTACAATCACTCCGTTTACCTGGGTAACATCAGTTCCCAGAAGCGAAAAAGGTATCAATCCGCCTGTTGGAGAGGTATTCTCATTGAAGTAAATCACCCCTCTTAGAGAGCCTTCGGTTGGATGGAGCGTTACCCATTTTGTGTTGAAGTTGTCTATGGTTAAGAATGTACCATGCAAACCGAATGGCTCTCCAACCGGTGAAGGATAACCAACTCCTTGAGTGAAATTCACAAAATTGTTCTGTACTCTGTTATTTAAGACCCATAGATTCCCCGAGTTATCCTCATCAATTCCATTCACCAGAACAAAACCGGGAGATTCAAATGGACGAAGTATGGAATTAGCATCATTATATTTTTCGACATTGTTTCCGTTTATCTTCAGCAAACCCGTTCCAAATCCTGCAACCCAGATATTACCACCAAGATCCGGATAGATATACACCCAGCCGCAGCAGCCGTTACCCATTACAGGGTAATCGGAATATGTATAGTTAAACCAGCTGGTCCCGTCATATCTATAGATTCCGGACCTGTTTGCCCAATCTCCAAGTGAACCGGATACAGCCCACAAATCTTTGTTCTGGGCAACAGATACATTAAAATTCAGATTGGAATAGGGCCCATTTGGAATAACGAATGTGGGTGTATTGTTTCGGTAGATTTCCACTCCATTTGTTACAGTACCTATAAGCAGGTCACCAGCAGCATTTACTTCAAGCGAGTTCACTTCAGTTCCACTTTGTATTAGTTCCGCATTGGATAGATTTTGACGGATCACCTTAAAAATTCTGTAATTTCCGCGGTATCCGTCGTAGTTTGAATAAGCCGAGAAATAAAATACATCCCCTGATACAGCCATCCTGTAAACAGGGTCCTCGACCGGTACACCGTTATAACTGGGTGCAAACG
>CAYSJM010000166.1:0-3051 GCA_964431385.1 uncultured Ignavibacteriaceae bacterium
TAAAGAAAGGCGAAAATGAACTTATCCTGGCAGTAAGTGAAATTGCCGGCGGCGGTTGGGGATTCATCTGCCGGCTGGGAAATTGACTAGCTATCAGACTCAATATTTCCAATTCGTACATCTGATACCGAAACTGGGCACAGCATGTGAACTATATCCGGGAACTATTTTGAAGTCAAACGTAAGGATGGATTCCTCCTTCTAATAGTTTTCAAGATTCTTGTAATTATGGATGTATTTCAATTACCCAAGTTTTCGATTTGCTATCTAAAGCCTCGTTAAACCAGTTCAAATACAATAGCGAATGTTTCAAGACATTAAATCTAAATAAATACAAAGACCAATATAAGATTAGATATTATTAACAACAATAAGCCAATCGTTATTATAGCTGCTGGTGTGCCAATATAACCAATCTGCAAATCTTTAAATGAGGTTATTTGTTTTTCCCGATCTCCTTCCTTAAATGCAAGTTTTGCATCGCTTACAAAACCTTCTTTTAGATGTACTTTTGCATATGTTGTATATAATCCCGGCAAAGATCCTATACAATTCATAGATTCCTCATATGATAATAATGCACCCCATATAACCTTTAACCTGGAATAAGTAGAAAATATAAGAATTAGAAGAATAAAACAAATTAGCGCACTAAGTATAAGCAACAGCCACGATTTAGCGGTTATACCAAAACCACTCAAAGCAATTGACAACGGTAGAATGATACTTATTAGCTTAATTACAATATCATGAATTGCTCTATATGCAGATGAAGCTTCAGACCATTGAAGCTTAAAATATTCCTCTAAATTAATAGGAATTTCTTTATTTTCATTGTTTAACACGCTTCAGTCACTTCATTAGATTAGGATTATCACATTATTTGCTGATTTGTAGTTGAAGTACAGCTATTCTTAGTCAGTTATCCAATCAGAGCAATATTCATTGATTGATAACTTAATGTTATATAAATGTATTTGCAACATACTTTTCTATTGTCAGAAAAAATATAAAACAATTTGAATGTATAAAGTTTCTGTACTCCTATTTTGCATATTTTCGTTACGTTATACCAAGCTACCAAGTTCAATTGCGGCTGGGGATTCATCTGCCGGCTGGGAAAATAGCTGCTGCATTGGAAACAGCAAGTTAGCAAAAAAGATCAGAGCATTGGCCCTGATCTTTTTTTTTAGAAGGGCGGGAACTTTTAGTGATGATATGTGTTGCAACACATAAGAACTAACCTCAATTCTAATTTTATTTGGCAGACATGAAAAAAATCACACTTTTTTTGGCTTTAATTGCTTTATTTACAACAATTAACATCTTTTCGCAGACCGTATGGAAGCAGGATCCAAACCACTCAAAAGTTGGATTCACTGTGACCCACCTTTCGATAACCGATATTACCGGCTACTTCACTAAGTTTGATGTCAGCATCACATCTTCCCAGGCAGATTTCAGCGACGCTGTGGTTGAGCTTACTGCAGATATCAATTCGATAAACACAGGAATTGAAGCAAGGGATAATCACCTGAGGACTGCCGATTTTTTTGACGCGGCAACTTATCCAACCATGACATTTAAAAGCACGTCCATCGAAAGATCAGGGGAAAACAGCTACAAGCTCAAAGGTGATCTAACGATGCATGGCGTAACAAAAGAGATAACAGTTGATATGATACACAGGGGAACCATCCAGAATCCAATGGCTAACAATGCAGAGGTTGCGGGAATACAGATAACAGGTTCGCTGAAGAGATCTGATTTTGGCATTGGCCCCAAATTTCCGGAATTTGCAATAAGCGATGAAGTAAGAATAAAAGCAGACGGCGAGTTTTCAAAGAAGTAATCTGCCGGAAGTACAAATAATTTTTCAGCAGCTTTAAACCAAACAGGCATTTGGAAGAAATTCCGGATGCCTGTTTAATTTTGCCCCGGGTCGAAAATGCTAGATTGCTTCAGAAGTTAAAGATCCAGATCAGCGGTATCATTTATTAAAAGTATATTCATAACTAAAGTACGAAAGAATATTCCCATTGTTATCCGCAGTTTTAGCAGTGCTGATCAGGCGGGTTTCGTTCATGCCGTACTCTGTAACAGTCAAAAGTGCATCTTGCGGAGACATCTTCTTTATTGATGAAAAATTCTCATTGCCGTTTTCATAGGCGTATTCAAAGTAATATGAAAGCAAGCTGTTTTCATCATAGATCTTCTTTTTTGTTCTGAGGTTCTGTGAGTTGAATTCATTTTCAATTCTCAGCACAAGTCTGCCGGAAGGATCCAGTTTTTCGGCGAGAATATTGTTGCCCCGGTCAACATCACTTTCATAGGTGTAAACAATCCGGTATTCAACGCTATCAAGCGGTTTATATTTGCAGAATATAAGCCTTTTTGCGGCGCTATCAATGGTATATGTAAATTTGGAATCAACAGCTCCGCCGCCTGTATAATTTATCTGTTCAGTAACCCTGCCCCATCCGTCATATTGGTATATTATCTTATCATTTACCATACCATCCGGACCGTAATCAGTATCAGTTATCATGTTATTCTGATCATCATATCCGAAGACTGTTTTCCCTTTTACTTCTCCTGAACTGCCGTATTCTATCATTTCCGAAATATTTCCGCTGGGATCAAAAAATGCAGTATAATACTTCTCTTTTGAATCAACATCGGGACTGTTACCTGTTATTTTATATTTCCATACGGTGTAAGAGGCGACCTTCTTATTCAACATCTCAGTTCTAGCCCTCTCTTTTTCAGCTTTTTCCTTCAGGGTTTTCGCAGGCTCTTCATGTGAGTAAGGCTTACTTACATAGATCAGCAGTAGAAAAATTAAAACCGCAATTCTGCTCATTTGATTAATCTATTATTTATATTTGATACCGATATTCAAAATTAACGAATGAGTTCGTTTGTTGCCATGAAATAACAAATGGGAACAATATGTTATTGGTGAGAACACCAACAATGGGGAAAGATGCTGAGCCATGATCAGCCTTTTCGAATGGGTTTCTCATTACCCCTTTTGAAATTCCCGGTAAT
>CAYSJM010000167.1:0-3051 GCA_964431385.1 uncultured Ignavibacteriaceae bacterium
CGAATATTTTTAGGTGCAAATTCGCGGGCGAGTTGCTTGGTCATGGCAATGAGTCCGCCTTTGCTGGCGATATAACCAATGCCTGTGTCGAATGTTTTGGCGCTATGGGCAAAATTCAAAATCACACCCCCGCCTTCATCCGCCATGACACGCCCCATCAATTGGCTACAAAAAAATGCGCCTGTCAGGTTCACATCTAATTGTCTGCGCCAATCCCACTCATCTACACCATTCACCGCGCCTGATTTATACACACCTGCCGCATTAATCAGATAATGTACCCGCCCAAATTTTTCGCGGGTGGTTTCTATCAATGCTGATGCCTGAAACCGATTGCAGACATCGCCTTGCATCGCCATTACCTGCCCACCAAGCGATTCAATTTCTTCACCGAGCGCGTGAATACGGTCTGGGTTAATATCGTTTAAGCCCACGGCGCAACCACCTGCGACAAGGGCGAGCGTAATCGCCCGCCCAATGCCTGTGCCTGCCCCTGTGATGATGGCTGTTTTGCCAGAAAAATTGGTCATGTTATCTTTTTTCTTTCAGAATACGGGTAATTTGTTCAATATGATTCGCGTCATGTGTGCCGACTTGCATAGCAGAACGGGTCATCGGGAATTCGCCATATTCAGGATGAATACCCGCCCGTTCCCATTGTTCTGGGGTGAGTGATTCAAAAAATGCGATAAACTTAGCACGACTAGTGTTCAAATCGGCTAAGACGGCTTGTAGATTTTGGCTGTTATAGGCATTTTCGATGACGAGTGCTTCATGGTCGCGTGGGATAAATGTGGGGTTATCTTCGTTCAAAATACGCATGGCACGTTCATGAAAAATCACATCATAATCACGCAGGTGACATAACACCTCTAATACAGTCCAACCATCACCACTATCGCGGTAGGTGGTAGCATCGTGTTGAGAAACCTCAGTGAGGAGGTTATTCAGTGTTTTGAGGGTATTGCTCATGAGGGTGATATGTGCCTTGCGAACCAGCATCAAGTCCATTTGTAAACAATCCTTTCATGAATTGGGTCATCCGATATATCATAGCGCCTGTTTGATGAGACGATAAGGGCAGTTTCAATGAGATTTGATGCGAAATGGATAATTTTGGTGATGTTGATGTTTCTTATGGGCGGGGATGTGGGGGCGCAATATCATACACCCCTATACAACCAAACCACCCCAGAGCATATACTCACCGTAGAGCGCACCACCGCCATTTATGTAGGGGCAGGGCGTACTTATGCCCAACTCGATACGCTCAACGCGGGGACACAAGTTACTTTACTTGGGCGAACAGACATCGGCACTTGGTGGTATATCCGCTTGGATGACTCCTTAGAAGGGTGGGCATTGGCAGGGTATTTTGTGGATGATAGCACTATCAAATTGAGCGAAATCCCGATTATTGAGAGTTATCATGCCGATTTATCACGGGTGACGGGTGAATTAACCACACAACTGCACGAAATTCCCATTTTACCTACTATAAGCGATGCCATGCACGATGTATTTGCATTGGGGCAATCGTTGGGCAATCGTCCCAATGTTATATCAAAAGTCGGTGATTCTAATAGCGCCCAAGCGATTTACCTCACGCCAATTAGCAAAGGTAATTATGATTTAGGCGTGTATGATTTTTTGGGGGATACGGTAGATTATTTTTATGATTCATTTGGGATTCAACCGCAATCGGCAAAAGTGGGCATGAATATGTTTTCGTTATTTGAGCCGATTTGGTCTGACCCCGATTTTTGCGAATCCGATGAAACCCCGCTATTATGCGAGTATCGCATTAGTAAGCCATCGGTGGCGGTGGTGATGTTTGGTGCGAATGATGTGAAAGTATTAAATCGGGCAGAATATGAAACACAAATGCGCCTACTAATTGAACAATCACTCGAACATGGGGTGATTCCGTTGTTATTGACCTTTGGCAGTGACCCCGATTTGAACCCGAATCATGCCCAATTATTGCGGTTTAACCTCATCACTGCACAATTGGCAGATGAATATGATGTGCCACTGCTCAATTTATGGGCGGCGCTCACCGATTTACCGCGTAACGGCGTAGGCGAAGATTTATTGCACCTGACCAGCACAGGAGATGGCATGAATTTAACAGGCAATGAATCCTTCTATGGATTAAGCCTACATCATTTGTTAGTATTACAAGCATTAGATGTCATCCGTAGAGAGGTGCTTTTAGCAGATGAAATTACTGACTAGAGAAAATGTATTCGCACTTGCTTTGTGCATCATCATGATTTTGGTGCTGATTATCACCAGTGATAGTTCCCCAATATGGATTTATCAAGGATTTTAGCTCGTGACATTTAATCTAACTCTGATAGCTATTTTTACAGCAGGCGGATTTATTTATAGCCTGATTTTACCCAAATCGTGGCGCAAATGGACATTATTTATTGCCAGTATTTTGGCGGTATATGCGTTGCAACCGCCGTTACTCATTCGCAATATGGATTTTATTTTACCCACCGTCACGATTTTTGTGACGGTATTTGTGTGGATAGCCACCCTCCCACGCCAAGATAACCAACTGCGTATCACCATTCAATGGCGTGACCTATTCACAATTGCCGTCCTCATGTTGCTCATCACGGGTTTGGCAATGACCCGCTTTTTGCCCAGCGAATGGCAATTGCTCACTGCATCACGTCCACCTGCCCCATTAGATGTATTTTTGGCATTATTTCCCCTTGCTTTGCTCATCATACTGGTGGGTGGGATACAAATTAATCAACCGCGCCAAAAGGTGCTATTGAGCCTGATGATTCTGGTCATCATTGGGGTGTTCATCATCCTAAAAACCGATAGATTGGCTTTGGCATTCAGTGGTTGGTTGCGTGAACAAACAGGCAGAGATGCAACATTAGCGAATCCGCTCACCGACTTGAATTGGCTTGGTTTTTCGTATGTGGCATTTCGTCTGATTCATGTATTGCGTGATAGGCAAACAGGCAAATTGCCCGATGTGAGTCTGCGCGATATGCTCACCTACATCATTTTCTTCCCAAGCCT
>CAYSJM010000168.1:0-3036 GCA_964431385.1 uncultured Ignavibacteriaceae bacterium
GGATTGCTGCCGGTCTTTATATTCTTAAAACTACAAATGCTGGGCAAAGCTGGATACTTCAAAATTCCGGGCCTACACAGCATAGAATCATTTTTGTAGATGACAATACAGGATTCACTTTTGCGAATACTCAGCTTTGCAGACGAACTACCAATGGAGGAGTGAACTGGATAACAACAAGCATAGGGGCGGGAAGTATTGCAATTTTCTCGGCTAAGTTTACTAATCATGATACTGGCTGGGTCGGTGGTGCAAATGGAAATATCTATAAGACGACAAATTGCGGCATCAATTGGATACAGTTCAATACAGGGGTTGCTACAAGACTTTATGATATATGTTTTCCATCACCTGATTCCGGCTGGGCGGGTGGATTTGATAACTCCGGCGAAAGTAAAATCATTTTTACTTCTAACGGCGGCATTAACTGGGTGACAAACTACACTGACCCTCAAAGCCAGGGTGTGGAAAGCATTTTTTTTGTCAATCCTAAGACAGGATGGGCAGCAGGTTTGCCCGGTAAGATCATGCGAACTACAAATGCAGGGCTGAACTGGGAGCTGCAGCAAAGCAATGCGGGAAATATTCATCTTAATAGTATGTACTTTGTTTCTCCTCATGTTGGCTGGATTGTTGGTGAATCTGGAAATGCAAATAGCAAGATTCTTAAAACAACAACAGGTGGAATTGTGCCAATAACCCCCACCTACCATGATATTCCATTGACTTATTGCCTTGAGCAGAATTATCCAAACCCATTTAACCCGGTTACTTCAATAAGTTTTGATGTTTTGACAAAATCTGTTACAAGCCTTTGCGTTTATGATTTCCTTGGCAGACAAATCGCAGTCTTGGTTAACAAAGAACTTATACCTGGTTCCTATTCGGTTGATTTTAACGCAAGTCAGCTGCCAAGCGGCTCATATTTTTACAGATTAAGAAGTGGTAGTTTTACCGAATCCAAAAAAATGGTTCTGATCAAGTAACTTCACTTCAACACTAAACAACAAAGGCGGGTTCATCACCCGCCTTTGCTATCTTCCCATATTCCGCAGAAACTCTGCTGATACATTTACCTGGTGGAAACCTGCCTCTTATTTTTGTTTCAATACCAGCTCTGCCGCAAGCTTGCCGGAAAGTATTACAAGCGGTATGCCGCCGCCGGGATGTGCCGAGCCGCCCGCGAAATACAGTCCGCGGTAATGCCGCGACTTATTCGGCTGCCTTAAAAATGCAGCCTTACGGTTGTTTGATGATATGCCGTAAATGCTTCCCTTCCAGCTTCCCGTCTGCTCCTCAATATCACCCGGCGTCATAACAGATTCATACCTTATCTTTCCCTCTATATCATAGCCTGTGAGCGCTTTAATTTTAGCGAGTATTCTCTGCCGGGCAATTGATATTGATTCCCCGGATGCGGCTTTGGCGGCTGAGTTGGGCGCGTTTATCATTACGAACCAGTTTTCCATTCCTTCAGGTGCATCCCCCGGCGAAAACTTAGATGAAATGTATATGTAGATTGTCGGATCAGAAGGAAGTGTCTTTTTGGTGAACAACTCATCAAACTCTTTTTTGTAATCCTCCGAAAACAGGATATTGTGCGCTTCAAGATTTTTGGAATCAATTTCAACGCCCATATAAAAAACCAGCGCAGATGATGACGGCTCAAGCTTGCTGTACTTTTTTGCAGCGCGGGTTTTGGTATCACCAAGCAATTTGCCGTAGGTTGAGTAAACATCTGCGTTCGAGATAACAATATCGCTCTTTACAAAACCCTCAGCCGTTTGGATTCCCGTAACTTCCGTCCCTTCAGTAACTATTGAAGTTACCGGTGTATTGAATCTGAACTTAACTCCCTTTTTTTCCGCAAGCACAAATATGGCTTTTGTCAGACTGAACATTCCGCCTTCCAGATAATATCCGCCGATGCTGTATTCAACATGTGATATAATATTCAGCGTTGCGGGACATTGATACGGATCGCTGCCATTATATGTTGCGTACCTGTTAAAAAGCTGGATCATGCGCTCATCTTTAAAAAACGAGCGGTTGGCTTCGTTCATAGTGCGCATTGAATCGATCTTAGGCAGCTTGAACAGGGTTTTGAGAGCTTTGGAGTTTGTATATGTCGAGGCTGAGTACAGATCGCCGAAGAGGAAAATATCGGCAGTAAGGTCATAAATGGTTTTGCAGTATTCCAGGTACCTTTGCAGGCTTTCTTTGCTATCCGTGGTTTTGGATTCAACTTCTGCGGCAAATCTTGCAGTATCAGGCCATGCATTTAGTATAGTGCCATCGGGATAAAAATACCTGCAGAGATTTTCCAGCTTCCTGATCGTAAGGTATTCAGCCGGGTCTTCTCCTGCAAAGCGAAACAATTCTTCAATTACAAATGGCATGGTCAGCAGTGAGGGACCGGTATCAAAACGGAATCCGCCATGCGAAATAGAACGCGCTTTGCCGCCGGCAGAGGGATTTTTTTCGTAAACGGTTACGTCAAAGCCTGAAACCGCTAGCCGTATTGCTGCAGAGAGACCGCCTAAACCTGAACCGATAACTGAAATTATTTTGGACATAAAAAGGAAATGGAAATTGTGCCCGGCTGCTTAAATAAGTAAGAGGGAGAAATCAGCGGGTCATTGCCGCTGACGCGTTACATATCAAAATTCATATTCGGGTATAGCGAGCGGAGCCGTTCATGGTGCTTTGAGTCAGGCAGCCGCGAGAAGCGCTTGCGTTCGCTGCGGTTCAGCAGGTAACCGGCAGTCAGCTTCAGCTTTTCAGCAGTGCTAACGTACCTGCGGCCGGAATAAATATCGTATCCATAAGCTTCAATTTCAGACAGAATGCTTGAATATATCTTATACATCAGCACTACAGTTGTTCGTGAGCCGTCATTGGTTAAGTAGGGGAATCCATGCGTTGAAAGCTCGTAATATGCCCTTGCCCTGTCGATATTAAAGCGCATCATCATGGCAAAGTTCTCATTCATTCTTTCATTACTGATATCATCTTCGGTATATTCAAAACACTTCA
>CAYSJM010000169.1:0-3034 GCA_964431385.1 uncultured Ignavibacteriaceae bacterium
GAAACGATTCTGTGTTGTTTTGAAGCGAAAAAGTCTAAAAACTGCTGTCTGATCTCTTGAGATGTCATATTTCTTTATTTAACTTTAAATTTTTGATCTTTGGTTATTGTTTTTTTAGTAAATCTGTCGGTTATTCTGATTTTAGCGGTATATTCACCCGAATCGGCGGGTTGCACATAAAACTGCACATCCATTTTGGTATCGGGTTTGCTTTCCTCCACTGTTCCAAAATCGAGTTCTTCAAAGGTGTCCAATTTTTTTCCATCCGGAGCAATTAAATCGACAGAGAATAAAACTTCCCTTTTAAATTGTTCACCGTCAGGATTTTCTGTGTGACCTTTAACTATAATCGGAATGTTTATCTCCCACTGTTGTGAGGTGCTGTCGATGAGCATCGGATACACTTCCGTTTTTACGATTTCGAAGACTCTTTCTTCACTTTTACATCCTGAAACGAGGATAACAGAGGCGAAGAGGAGTATAATGAGTTGAAATTTTTTCATCCCGACACATCCTTTTTTTATAAACAAACGGAATGGAGAAAGATAAAGTTTCTCACATTCCGTTCGATAAATTTGTTAAAACGGTTAATTAAGCGTTTTTCTTTTTGTAATCGTTCAAAAAGTCAACAAGAGCATCAACACCTTTCAGCGGGAAAGCGTTGTAGATTGATGCACGAAGTCCGCCAACAGAACGGTGACCTTTAAGACCGTCGAAACCGGCTGCTGTAGCCTCAGCGATAAGCTGTTTTTCGAGTTCGGGTGTTGGCAGATTAAAAGTAACATTCATTAACGATCTGCTTCCGGGGAGAGCATGGGCTTTATAAAAACCGTTGCTGTTATCGAAGCAATCATACAGAAGTGCGGCTTTTTTCTGATTAGTGGCATACATTGCATCAAGTCCGCCGTTTTCAAGCAGATATTTTGCGACGAGATCGATGATATAAATTCCAAAGGTGTTTGGAGTGTTAAACATCGAATCGTTTTCTGTATGTGTTTTATAATTCAGCATTGTTGGCAAGCTATCAGATGATCTTTCAAGCAGGTCTTTTCTGATGATAACCAGGGTAACGCCTGAAGGTCCGATATTTTTCTGTGCTCCTGCATAGATCAGTGCAAATTTACTCACATCAATTTTTTTATAGAGGATATCAGACGACATATCGCAAACGAGAGGCACGGCTCCCACTTCCGGGATATAATCGAACTGAGTTCCATAAATGGTATTGTTTGAAGTGTAGTGGACGAAAGCGGCATCAGGATCGAGAGTAATATCTGACTGTTTGGGAACATGGTTAAAGTTTGAAGCTTCAGCGGTGTATGAAATATTAACCGTGCCGACTCTTTTAGCTTCTTTTACGGCTTTTTTAGCCCAAACGCCCGTTACAATGTAATCAGCTTTGTTTGCAGGTGGCATCAAGTTCATTGGTACCATCGAAAACTGTAAACTTGCACCACCCTGAAGGAAGAGTATGTCGTAATTTTCAGGGATATCGAGAAGTTTTCTCAAACCATCTTTAGCAGAAGCAAGAATAGCCTCAAAAGTTTTTGATCTGTGGCTTATCTCAAGAATTGACATTCCCACACCGGGAAGCATAAAGAGGTCTTCCTGTGCTTTTTTAATCACTGCTTCGGGCAGAATTGCCGGCCCGGCACTGAAGTTATATATTCTTTTTTCCATCTCCGTATTCCTTTGTTGTTTTTTAATCCGGTTCTTATTCCACTTCGATGAGGTGGGTAAGAAGTCCGTCTCTCAATTTTGGTTCGAACCAGGTTGATTTAGGGGGCATCACTTCACCTGCATCGGAGATCTTCATGAGGTCTTCCACGGTAACAGGGAAGAGTGAGAATGCCACGCCAAATTTACCCGAGTCCACTAATTTTTCCAGTTCTGCGGTACCGCGGATGCCGCCGATAAAGTCGATTCTTTTGCTTGTTCTTGGGTCATCAACTCCGAGAACAGGTTCAAGGAGGTAATTTTGCAAGATACTCACATCGAGTGTATCTCCCACGGAATTAGCCCCTTTAAGCAGACCATTTTCATAGTGGTCTTCGGTGAGTTTAAGTCCGTACCATTTTCCATCCAGATACATGCTGAATTCACCTTTTTTATCTGGTGAAGGGGATGCGTGTTCCACCACTTCAAAATTCTGTTGAATTTTAGTAAAAAAATCAGAACTTGAGTTGCCATTCAGATCAACGACCACACGATTGTAAGGGAGAATTTTCAATTCGCTCGCGGGGAAAAGAACTGCAATGAAGAAATTGTAGTCTTCGGAACCTCTGTGTGCGGGATTATTCTCTTTAGCCACTCCTCTTGCTCTTGAAGCGGAAGCTGCTCTGTGATGCCCGTCAGCGATATAGAGATTTTTAATTTTTCTGATCTCTTCCACGATGAGTCCGTTGTTCTCAATGGGTATCTGCCACACTTCATGACGGATTCCATCGGGGGCGGTAAAATCGTAGAGAGGTTCTGTCGATTTAAGAATTTCAGCAACGAGGGCATTTACACTCTGCACGCCTTTATAAGTAAGGAAAACCACTCCGGTTTGTGCACCGGTTGTAATAATATGGTTTGTTCTGTCGTCTTCTTTAACCTTGCGGGTTTTTTCGTGTTTCAAGATGATGTCGTTATCATAATCATCAACAGAAAAAGTGGCTGCGATGCCGGTCTGGCTTCTGCCGTCCATAGTTAATCTGTAAAGATAAAACGAGGCGTCTTTTTCCTCAATCAACGGGGCAGAGGCAGTAATGCTTGCAAGATTTTCTTTTGCTTTTGCATAAATCTCTGTTGCATACGGATCCTGTGAATTCGGGAATTCAAGTTCCGACCGTGTAATTCTCAAAAAACTAAGCGGATTTCCTTCTGCCAGGTTTCTTGCTTCATCTGTGCTTACTACATCGTAAGGGACGCTTGCAACCTGTTCAGCAACTGCTTTTTCAGGTCTCAATGCTCTGAATGGTCTTATGACCGCCATTTTATATAACTCCTTT
Source organism: uncultured Ignavibacteriaceae bacterium (assembly GCA_964431385.1). Taxonomy (GTDB): domain Bacteria; phylum Bacteroidota; class Ignavibacteria; order Ignavibacteriales; family Ignavibacteriaceae; genus UTCHB3. Next base: position 2,994 of record CAYSJM010000169.1, read on the forward strand.
AAAAAATATATTAATGGAACCTCTAAATAACAAAATTTTTA
>CAYSJM010000170.1:0-3016 GCA_964431385.1 uncultured Ignavibacteriaceae bacterium
CCCCCTCCCGCACCAGATTAAAGGAGGATCCGATAGATCCTCCTTTTTATTTTCCTGGCCAGGGGTTTCCCGCTGTGCGGGATTTCACTGCGTTCAACAAGTCCCCCCTCCCGCACCAGATTAAAGGAGGATCCGATAGATTCTCCTTTTTTATTTTCCTGGCGCGGTGGTTTCCCGCTGTGCGGGATTTCACTGCGTTCAACAAGTTCCCCTCCCGCAATAGTGCTTTGTCATTCCTGCGAAGGCAGGAATCTTGAGAAGTGCTCCTTAAAATCTTGAATAGCCACGACCTTCAGGTCGTGGATTCAGTTGCGGGCTATCCCGGCTTTAGCCGCAATTCCATTTTTCCACGCTCCTTAAAAATGAGAAATTTCGGCTAAAGCCTATGATTCAGGTTTAACATTTCTCCCCTCTGAACTGCACCTGCAGTCAAGAGAGCGGAGCTGCTCAATTCATAATCATAGTTTTCACTTCTGCGCTGTACCTTCTGTAAGCAAACAGGCAGAATTCTTTTCTCTCTTATCTCCCTTATCTTAAATTGTAACTAAAATATAAAATCAATTATGACTATACTTGTATCGTATTAATTACAGTTTAAGTTTATGACAAAATACATTCTGGTGCTGCTCTTAATTCTATCCGGCACCGCAACAAATTCACAGATCACAGGAGAAAGCTGCGGCACTCCGATCCCCGGTAATCAATGGGAAATCATATTCTCTCAAATGATAAATGAGTTCCGTGCACAGCAGACTCGAACCGGCAGCAGCCGGTTTGTTGAATATACTATACCGGTAATATTTCATGTGATTCACAGCGGGCAGAATATTGGATCCTTCCCAAACATACAACGCGAACAGATCATTTCACAGATTACCGTTTTAAACCAGGATTTTGCCGGCACCGGATTCAATTACCAAACATACCCTGCCAACGCATTCACCCAGTGGGCCCTGAACCAGAACCTGCCGCCGGAAAGCAAAGATAGCCTGGGCCGCGTGAAGATAGCGAACATCAACATAAAATTCTGCCTGGCGGAAAAGGATACAAACGGAAATACTTTATCTGAACCGGGCATTGAAAGAATTAATCTGAATACACGCGGATGGTCAAATCCGAATATATTCACAACTCCCGCTGCATTAAGGACATATTTTGACGGTACTATAAAACCGCAATCAATATGGAATGCGAAGAAATATCTGAATATCTGGCTCAGCGATAAAAACGCAGCTGTGCCGTTTACCGGATTTTCAACTCTTCCGCCGCTCAGCACACTGCCCGGTATTGCAGGCAATGGCGAAGGCACCGATTCAACAGATGGTATATGGAGCTACTCATCCGCAGTTGGTTCAGCGTTCATTTTTCCCGGCGGTATTTATGCTTCGCCAAATGTGAGAGGAAGAACCATCACCCACGAAGCAGGTCATTACTTTGGCTTAAGGCATATCTGGGCAGACGGCAACTGTTTAACTGATTACTGCGCTGATACTCCCCCGGCGTTTACATCAAACACCGGATTCCCTGTTTACCCGCTGAATCCCGGTTCATGCAGCTCGCCATCAAATTCACCCAACGGTGAAATGTATATGAACTACATGGATTACTCCGCCGATCCGGCAAAATATATGTTTACATATGACCAGGCAGTAAGGATGCAGACCGCGATGCTTAACAGTCCGTTAAGAAACACTCTCGGTACTCATGGCTTATGTGTTGCTGTATTGGGAATTAACAATGAAAGCGGTAACATACCCGAAGGTTATGAGTTAATGCAAAACTATCCCAATCCTTTTAACCCTGAAACTGAGATCCGCTTCAGCATTCCGGAACGCAGCGGGATAACAATCACTATTCATAATTCAGCGGGAATTGAAGTGTCGGAATTGGTGAGCGGCCCGATGAATGCGGGTACTTACAGCATCAAATGGAATGCAGCAGAATTCGCAAGCGGAGTATATTTTTGCCGAATGACAGCGGTGAGAGTTATATTCAGCAAAAAAATGGTATTATTAAAATAACAAGATTCTTCACATCAATTTTTCAAATCTTAACCAAATTACAATGCCTGAGCTACTTCCGACTGGGGATCAATTTCCTGAAAAGACTTCTTATTTTCCACAATTTGCTCATATGTATTTCATTCAAATCGGTTTGTAGTTTTACAATTCTCAATTCCATATCTGATTCTTTAGAAAAACTACCTGTACTGAAAAATGATTTCGGAGGGTTCAGCAAAGCTATGGTAGAAAGATAATTCGAATAATTTACCGCGTTAAACTCAGCAAAATCAGAGAAAACCCAATGTGATTTATGGTTTTCGTAAGGATTTTCATACTCTGCTCTATAATCCTCTAAAGGTGTAGATATCAGAAACGGTTTCTTAACTGATCTTAGAATCTTATAGCCGACCTCTTTATCAAAATGTTCAATGACATCTATCATTAGATAAAGGTCATAATCTGCATGTACACCAAAATCAATTGATGAAATATCCTTGTTAATAATTGTATTATAAATAGATTTTTGTGTTTCTCTGATATATGGCTGCCATGCTTCAACTCCGTCAATAATAACATTTTCTAAATACTCTTTAGCTAAAAAAGCATACTTACCATTCCCAATTCCTAAATCTAAAATTCGTTTCGGAGAAATCGACTGTATTATTTTGACAATTGTCGGAATATTTTCAACATATGATGTAGGCATATTTTTTGAATTGGTGATTGAGCAATTAAGTGAATGCAAATTTACTCGAACGAATATCAAATTGCAATCATATAAACATATCTTTAGTTAAAGTAAATCAAAATGTTAAAAATACACCAAAAATTAAGTGGAATTTTAGAAATGATAATTCTAGTCAATTCAATACAAATATTGATGGTATTATTTTCAATTGAAAATCAATTAACGAATATTTTATCATTAGTTCTTAGTGTTACATACTTTTTCACTTCCTCATACATTGTGTCTGCGTCAAGTCCGGCCTGGTGAAGCACGCTTTCAGCAGTAC
>CAYSJM010000171.1:0-2952 GCA_964431385.1 uncultured Ignavibacteriaceae bacterium
TTTTTTATGGAGTAAAGAATGCTGTTGTTGGTGATAACACCTACAACGGGGGGAAACTTTTCATTTATATCTGGCAATAACCAAATGTGAAAATGGATCATCATAAAATGAATAGAAATTATTATACTTATTTTTAATTCTGTATAAGGAGCTTCCATAACCGGTATAATTGCCCTGTTTATACCATTTTTCACCGGTGAACAAATAGACTTCATGATTATAGTTTACCGGATTGTATGCATAACACATTATATTGTGAATTGAATTTCCTCCTGCTGTAATTCTAACTGATGGAAGATTTGTTGTATCTAATCTTTCCCAGGCAGCATTTACAAAATTGAATTTAACCAGGTAGTCATTACTTGTTCTCACGATATTATTGCCGAGGACTGTCGCAAAATCCCCTGCTCCGGTTTCGCTATTATATGATTCACTGGAATACACTGTCCAGTTATCGCCTATAAATTTATATACAAAATATATCCCTGTATTTGATCCCGTAGGTTCAGCACCAAACAAATAGAGATCGTTATTTGAATCGAGTAGTATTTTAGGAAGAGTCGTTCTGCTTTGTAAATTATATGTTGCAATGCTTATGCCATCGTAGTGATAAACTTTTTTACCATAACCTGTGGCAAGCCATATATCATTTAAACTTTTCGCAAAGATATCATCAATTCCCATCGATGAATCTTGCGGTAATGATATATCGCTAAAATTATTCCCGTCCCATTTTCTTAACTTTGAATTGCGGGTTTGGATACTCTGGTCATCTCCACCCACATAAATATTATTAGGGTCAACTACATAAAATGAAGAAGCCCAAAAAACAGTATCAATGACCGAAAAAGGGGTAAAGGTATTCCCATCGTAATAAATTAATCCTTTTGGTGTCAGTAAGTAGATTTTATTGGTATCATACACTGCAATATCATATAGTATGTATCCATTTATTTCTTTATAATCCCATTCGAAAAATGAGCTATCGGGAATACCGGTAGGCTCTTCGGGGCTAGTAATTGAAATGTTATCATTACAACTAAAAATACAAATTATTGCATATAATAATACTGCGAATTTGAGCCAACTTTTTAATATTTGGTGTTTTTTTTGCATTTTTATTCGTATGCCCAAAGTAAATCGTAAATACAACGATTTAGTACAGGAAAATTATTTGATGTGCATAGCATATTATTAATGAAAGGGACTTCATTTTTCTGCAAAAAGCTGTAAAAGTGTTAAGGAAACCCATTTGCGAATAGATTTGATTATTACAAATATAGTACGCTCCCCCCAGAAAACAATGACGCACGTCATAGAATAAATTTTTAGAAAATTATTAGTCGATCTACCTGAACAGCGGGTCAGCTACAAAATTCTAAATAGTATTATTCTAAAAACATGCATATTATTGAATATCAGATTCAGCTTAAATGGCACACTGACATGAAAAAACTAATACAAACTTCAACAATACTCCTGCTGCTGTTTACATCTTCTTATTCCCAGAACTGGATCACTACAGGCGGCAACCTGCAGCGAAACGGAATTTCCGAAATCACCGGACCCGGAAGTGTTGCTTCAGCGTACTGGACTGTGAACAGTACAAACACAACTGCGTGGGGGAATTCAGTTTACACTTATAATGATAAATTTGTTACATCCAGAATTATACTTTCACCATATACAGGCAAAGTTGAGCTTAGAAATATCAATACAGGCGCATTGATATGGGAAAAAATGATAAATGCTTCTTCGCGGATGTATGCTGTTGGATTCACAGAAGACGCGGTATATGCGCATGACTATAATACAGGCATACTCTACGCGCTGAATGTTTCGGATGGCTCGGTTAAATGGTCTATCGCTTCAGATATGTTCCCGGGCAATACGGGATTGCTCTTTGCATGCGATGGCGACCCGATTGATAAAGGCAGAAGGATAAATAAAAATAACGGCGTACCAAGGTGGACGAATAACTACACCATTCCCGTGGGACCCGACGGCGGATTCTGCATTTACGGCAATACATATTACCATTGGACGGGCTCTGTTGTCACACCGAAAAAACTTATAGCGATCGATCTCAACACCGGCGCTACAAAATATACATCAGCCGATCTGCCAGGAGATGGCGACCAGGAAAACGATCTGTGCATCGGTCCGGATGGAACAATCTACATCTGCCGAGATGGCGGCTCGCTCTATGCTTTCAGGGATAACGGCAGCGCATTTGTACAGCAGTGGGTACATACACCGGGATATGTTGTAAAGGGCGTTGGCAAAGATGGCTCTCTTTATGCCTCAAATATCAACGATCCATCACAGCAGGGTAACAGCAATGTTTACAGACTGGATCCCGCAAACGGCAATGTGCTTGATTCCGCGCAAACACGCACACCGATGGTTTACTTTGCAGCGGGTGCAGATTCAACCGTATATATAGCAACAGGGGAGACATCAAACGGAAGATATGTTGCCTTCTCGCCAAATTTGCAAACGGTTAAATGGTCACTGGTTACGCCGTATAACTATTACAGCGGGCCATCGCTTTCTAAAGACGGGATTTTTATAGCCGTGGGTTCCGGCACAGAAATTAAAGCATACAAGCCTGCCATAAATATTAAGCCTGTGGCTGATTTCAGGGCAAGTAAAACACTGATATCTATGGGCGAGCCGATTTCATTCTTCGACCAGTCATCATACAGTCCCGCTTCATGGTCGTGGCAATTTCCGGGTTCCAATACGCCGGTTTCAACGCAGCAGAACCCGGTAAACATTACATACAACTCTCCCGGAACGTACCAGGTAACTCTGGCTGCAGCCAATACTTTCGGCAATGATACTCTCATCAGAACATGTTACATAACGGTGCAGAATGAAACCGGTATCAGCGCAACAGGAAATGAAATACCATCAAAATATTCGCTGGAACAGAATTATCCCAATCCC
>CAYSJM010000172.1:0-2935 GCA_964431385.1 uncultured Ignavibacteriaceae bacterium
CAAAAGTGGTAAAGGAAGATTTTGAATCATTCCGGGCATTTGCCGAAGGGAAAGGACTTCAGTTTAATATTGTAAATACCAACCCGTCTGTCGGTGTTATAGCAGATAGAAGGCTGTTAGGCAGTATTGTGAACAATCTGGTGAATAATGCGATAAAATTCACACAATCGGGTGAAGTAAAAATTGAATCAGGGTCTCTCGAAACCGATGGTGGGAAAAAAGTATATATCAAAGTATCTGACACAGGAATTGGAATTCCTTCCGACACGATCGAGCTGATTTTTGAGGAGTTTAGACAAGTGAGTGAAGGATACGGACGCCTCTATGAGGGGACTGGTTTGGGGCTTTCAATCGTAAAAAAATATATTGATTTGTTGGGCGGTACTATCGAAGTAACAAGTGAAGTTGGTAAAGGAACGGTGTTTACCATTACTCTACCGGGATGTGAAATAGAGAGCCAGTTTTCAACCATAATTATCCACGAGGATGTGGAAGAAGTTGAAAAATCAATACTACATCATCACACAAAGAGAAGACTATTATTTATTGAAGATGATGATGCATCAATCTGGTTTACCACCAAGGTGCTTTCGTCAAAATATGAAGTAGAAACCTTCACGACGGCTGAAAAAGCATTAGCTCAACTTGATAATAAAAGTTATGATGCGTTTTTATTGGATATAAACCTTGGCAAAGGGCTTTCAGGGATCGACTTTTTGAAGAAAATTAATGAAATTCCAAAATATTCCGGGATTCCAAAAGTAGCAATTACGGCTTATGCAATGTCAGGACAGGAGGATATTTTTCACAATTTTGGCTTCTCGCATTATTTTGCAAAACCTTTCACAAAGAAGGAGTTGCTCGCATTTGTAGATGGTATATTTGATCAAGATTAAAAAAAGTGGCTATTTAACTTCGGATAAGTAAATAGCCACTGTTAGATTAAATCAATTTTTTGTGTGTCAGGGCAATTTTAGAATCAATGGTGAACCTTTTCCGGCAGTGAGTCTGGTTCCACGCACCCAGGGATTTAAGTATCTGACGGTTTTATAAGTGGTTCCGTTTTTCACAGCCCATGATGCAAGATCTTGAATTGTTTCTGTTACTTCAACATCTCTGGATGTATTTGGTTTCCAATAATCATTTTCATTCAGGAGGTAACCATACTTTGCGGGGTCTTCAAAGATTAACTTCATGGCGGCGATTCTGGGGACATATTTCATGGTCTCTTCGGGAAGAAGCAGATCGTAATATCCCCTCGTTTTTTGAGCAGCCATCCTCGTCTCCATGCCACCCATTCCACAGTTATACGAACCGGCAGCCGCTGCCCAGGTGCCAAATTTACCCTTTGCCATTTTAAGGTACCTTACCGCTGCCATTGCAGATTTTTCGGGGTCATATCTCTCGTCGATCTCCTGATTTATTTTCAAGCCAAACTGACGACCCGTCTCATCGAGAAACTGCCAGAATCCCGCAGCTTTTGCTGATGATACAAGGTTGTCAAGTCCGCTTTCGACAACTGCAAGATATTTGAAATCTGTGGGGACACCCTCGCGGGTGAGGATTTCATCAAATTTTTTGAACCACTTCCCCGATCTCTTGAAATAGCGAAGCATCAGGTGCTCCTGTCTGCTCATAAGAATGATTTCATTCTCAACTCTCTCCCTCACCTCCGGGTCTTCAAGGGGAACTCTTTCACCAAAAACGGTAATCTCCGGTGGCAGAACGGGGTTAAAAACCCATGGTTTCGGTGTGTCAGTTATCTTTGATCCCGACAGGAACAAAGCGATAAGAAGAAGTGTAGAAAAGTTAAGAATTTTTTGCATTTTTACTCACAGAATTTAAATATGTAAACGGGTAATTCCGTATTTTTAGAAATCATTGTTGAAAATTTAAGTAACCGGTTACTATGACCAAAACTGATACTCTCAAAGAACTGGCAGCCCTTGCTTCACTGAAATATGTGAAAAGCGGCTACAAGGTTGGTTTGGGTACAGGCTCCACTGTAAAATTCGCGCTTGAGGGCCTGGCAAACAACCTAAAAAACGGTACACTAAAGAATATTGAGGGCATCGCCACCTCAAGTGCCACCGAAAAAATCGCAACTGAACATGGAATCCCGCTGATTACTTTCTCACGGGTTACCACCCTTGATGTTTATATTGACGGTGCTGACGAAGTTGACAGCTCGTTCGACATGATAAAAGGGGGAGGCGGTGCACTTATCAGGGAAAAGATTGTTGCTCAGAACTCCGGACTTCGGGTAATTATCGTGGACGAATCGAAACTCTCAGATAAAATCGGAGAAAGATGGGCTGTTCCGCTCGAGGTTTTCCCTATGGCAGCAGCGGTCGAGGCTGAATACCTTAAAACCCTGAATGCTGTCTCACAATTAAGACTTGACGCTTCCGGCGACCCCTATATAACCGATAACGGCAACTATATACTGGATACAAATTTTGGTGAGATACCGGATGCAAACAAACTCTCGAAACTTCTTGACTCAAGAGCCGGAATTGCCGGTCACGGCATCTTTCATAACCTGGCAGATGTTATAATTGTTGCATCTGAAGTAGGTGTGAGTGAAATCAGGTTCGGTGAAATTCATAAATTTGACAGCCTGTTTAAAGCTCTCAAGTATATGCGATCGAACTGATTTGCCGTAACCTGTTTCTAATCTGATCGTTTATTTCGCCTGCTTTATAACTCCTTATGCCTGCCTCCAGGTCCAGAGTTGCCTGTGGCATCGATGGCACGACTGCCTCGGCAGGGTCCTGCACAAATACCTGTCCGCCGACTGATTTTATTTTCGCTGCACCTGCTGATCCGTCGCACCCCATACCCGACAAAACCACACCCATCGATTTAATGCCGAAAGTGTTGGCAATCGAATAAAAAAGAGGATCTGCTGAAGGTCTTACAAAATTTACCAACG
>CAYSJM010000173.1:0-2926 GCA_964431385.1 uncultured Ignavibacteriaceae bacterium
CGGGCCAGTATCCCGACTGGTGCGACGAGTGCGGCGTCATCGGCCACACGACAAGTCAAACGCTGGCGGCTAAGGGCTGGCTGGGCTGTCCGCTGGACGAAGCACGCAACCCGGACGGCGACAGCATGCGCGACGTGATCGGCGCGGGCTGGGCCGACCTGGGAAACGAGACGTGGACGCGGGAATTCGATAACGGCCTGGTCGTTGTCAACCCAACAACGTCTACGCTCTCGGTAGCGGTCGGCGCGGGGTGGCGGCGTATCCTGGGCATGTACGACACCGGCCACAACAGCGGCGCGGTGGTGTCAAGCGGCACGGTGTTGCTGCAACCGATGGACGCGATTGTCCTGGTGCGCATGGACGCCAGCACGCCAACTCCTACACCGACCGCCACCCAGACGCCGACCCAAACGCCAACCCCGACGATCACCCAGACGCCCACGCCTACCCGGACGCCGACCGCGACCTGGACGCCCACCGCTACCCGGACGCACACGCCCACCTGGACGCCGCAGCCCCCGACCGCAACAGCGACGCCCCCGACGCCGGGTGCTCCAACACACACGCCAACCCCCACGCCAACACACACGCCAACCGGGACGGCGACAGCCACGCCCACAGCCACCCACACCCCCACGCCTACCGCAACCTGGACGCCAACGCCCACGCCGACCGCGACCCGGACAACGACAGCCACCGCGACCCGCACCCCAACGAGCACCGCGATACCGATACCGCCGACCGTGTGGCCTGTCTCGACTGCTACCCCAACCCGGACGCCAGCCCCGACCTGGACGCCCATTCCTAGCCGGACACCCCGGCCGACCTGGACGCCAGCCCCTACGTTGGCCCCGCCGCAACATCCGCCGTGGTGCCCGCTGATCCCGTTTTGCATGTCGATGGATTGGTGTACCACAATATGCTACTGAGGTGATTATGCTTCCTGATGTTTTCGACAAGGACGGCGCGCGCCGTGACTGGGACTGGCTGCGCAGCCGATTTGGCAATGTGCAATTCCTGGATGCCGGAGCCGGAGCCAAGTTCCGGCTGGCCCGCGTGGACGTGACCGAAGGCCCGGCCACGCTCAAGGCGCGAGTGCTGGACGCCAGCGGCGCGCCACACGCCACGCAGCCCGTGGCGAACAACTGGCCCGACAACACCCTGCCCGACCTGCGCAACGCGGGCCTAAAAACGCTGTGGAGGGATCGCGCGGTGTGGCAAAACACCGAGCCAAGCGGCTACACCGGCTTTGGCCTGGGCCCCGGTTCCTACATCCGAGACCTGGCCGAGGGCGGGCCGCACACCGTTTGGGTGTTGTCGCCGTCCCTGCCGAGCGACGGTATCAGCGGGCTGGGGATGCTGGGCGGCACCAACCACGAAGGCCCGCTGTTCCTCACGTTTCAGATTGCTGACGGCGAGCCGGTGACGCCGGAGCAACCTGCGCAGAACCTGGACAGGCTGTTGAGGCTATGCGAGGTGATGATGGTAAGCTCTTGGACGCCGGAGCAGATCGTGGCACGCGCGGCCCGCGTCCTGGAACTGGCGGCGGAACAATGACAAGCAAACTCGCGCTGCACCTGCAAGCGCATGTCAACCTGCCCACGGCCGCGGCGTGGATCAAGATCATTGACCCGCCCGCGGAAAACCGCTGGCCTGGGCTGCGCGTCGTTGGGCGCGTGTACATGCCAGACAACGACAGCAACGCGCTGGTAGCGCGCGGCGCTGCGGGTGCTGATGAATGGTTCCGGTTCTGCCAGCCGTCCTACGCCCGCTGTCCGTGGGTGTTCGCGTGGGAGGCACCCAACGAGCCGCAGCCCGTGGCCGATCTGGCGTTTTGCCACCAGTTGAGCGCGTTCACGATCCGCCTGGCGGAACTGATGCACGGCGCGGGCCTGCGCATCGTGGGCGGCAATCTGAGCGAAGGCAACCCCGGCGGCAACGAGGCCGAACGCCGGGACCGGTTCCAGGCAATCGCCCGCGGGCTGGTGTCCTGCGACTACTGGTCTCAGCATTGCTATTGGGTGCTCGACTACCCCCACCCCGAAGCGGGGATAAACGAGTGGCACGCGTTTCGCTACCGGATGAACGAACGCTACGCGGCCGAGGCCGGCATTGTCCTTCCCCCGTTGCTGATCACCGAATGCGGCGTGGATGGCGGCGTTGTTGGTCGTCCCAAGCGCGGCTGGCGGACGTTCTGCCGCGACCGCGCCCACTACGTGGAGCAACTGGCAGCATTCGACGCCGAGCTTGCCAACGATCCCAGCGTCCTGGCCGCAACCGTATTCACAGCCGGGCCGATGGGCTGGGAGGATTTCGAGGTAGACGGAGAGCTAAACGCCATGATCAATCAGCACATCGCGGCCAGCGGCGGGCCGTATTCCGGCGCGTCGCTCAGTAGTCTGCTGGCTACCGAGTTCGGCGAGCAGTTCGAGGATTTGTCCGGCTTGCTACCGCGTCACGCCACGCTGCGCTACGACACCCGCCCGCTGAGCGGCATCGACCGGGTAGTGCTCCACCACACCGAGGCCAGTAATTCCGTGACCTGGCAGGCTGTGGCGCAGTATCACGTGACGGGCAACGGCTGGCCCGGCATCGGCTACCACATCGGCATCCGGCACTACGGATCGCGGGCCGTGGTCAGCCTGCTCAACGATCCCAGGACGCGCAGCTACCACGCGCACACCGTTGGCAACACGCACGGCCTGGCCGTCTGCGTGGCCGGCCAGTTCGACCGTGACCTACCGACCGCCGAGGAGCGAAACGCGCTGCGACGGGTGATGGCTGTGGTTGAGCGGTGGAGGGGCTGGACGCTGCCGGTCGTTGGTCATGGCAGCGTACCCGGCAACAACACCGACTGTCCCGGCCAGCACCTGCGCGCGCTGCTCCCAGCGCTGAATGCACCGCCTACGCTCCCCGCGCTGATCCT
>CAYSJM010000174.1:0-2926 GCA_964431385.1 uncultured Ignavibacteriaceae bacterium
ACACCGTGCCGCTTGACACCACCGCGCCGCTGTTGTGGCCCGTGTCGTACATGCCAAGGATACGCCGCCAACCAGTGCCGACTGACACCGAACGCGTAGACGTTGTGGGGTTGACAACGACCAGGCCGTTGTCGAATTCCCGCGTCCACGTTTCGGTTCCCAGGTCGGCCCAGCCTGCGCCGATCACATCGCGCAGGCTGTCGCCATCCGGGTTGCGTGCTTCGTCCAGCGGACAGCCAAGCCAGCCCTTTGCCGCCAGCGTTTGGCTTGTCGTGTGGCCGATGACGCCGCACTCGTCGCACCAGTCGGGATACTGGCCCGCGTGGGGCTGTACGTAGCCATTATCCAGCAGCGCGCTGCCAACGACGAACCGCTGATACTGGCGAAACGATCCGATGTAATCGCCCCAGCGCGTGGCTCCTGAGTATGTCCGGTTGGCGATGTTGTCGTAGTAGTCCATCGCCAGGACGAACGACGCGCCGGGTTCGTCGGCGGCTGTGGCGGCGTTGTCCATCCAGGCGACGTATTGGCGCATGTGGAACGCCCACCATGCCGCGCCGGGTGGTGCGGTGGGGCATGTGCTGTTGGGGTTAGCACAGGTGTTCAGATAGGTGGGGAGCGTGGGGAAGGCGAAGTCCTGCGCGATGTTGACGCCCGCCAGCATCGCAGCGGGATCGTCAAACCCAGTCGGGTTTGGCTCCCAGCCGCCATCAGTCATTACGACCAGGCCGGGGTCATTCGTTGCGATGCGTGCAAAGGCGGTGTTCCACCCGGCGTATTGCTGCGCGCTGGCAAAAGCGCGGCCCTTTCCCGCCTCGTGAAAGTCTGTCAAGCCGTTTTCGTCGGCGTCCCAATAGTAGCCGAAATAGCTGTGCGGTACGGACGCGGCCTCCAGGATCACGCCGTCCCAGCCCTTGCCTGCGAAGTTGGGGCCGCTCACATAGTCGGCCCACCAGCGCGCCAGATTGTTGCTGGCGTCGGCGTCGGGCTGCGCGGTTGACCAGTTGAGCACGGTCTGATTGTCCAGCGGTGGGGGCCACAGGATCAGGCCGCCGCCCGCATCCTCCATGTACCACGCACCGGCTCCGCCGTCTGCGGTGTCGTACGCGGTGAACATCTGGCGCACAGTCGGGTGACACGTGGTCGAAAATGCCAGGGGATTGGTGAAGCCGTAGGCGTGCCACACGCCAAAGAGCTTGGCGTCCGGGTTGATGGTGTTGAGGATGCCGAAGCTGTCCACGGCCGTGCACGCGTTATCGAACCAGAACGGGCGGCTCGATACCATTTCAACCAGGTCGAACAGCGCCAGGTTGCTGAGTAGCGTATAGTTAGCGTCCGACGTGGCATAGTTCCCGTTGGACGTTTTCAGGCGCGGGAAACCGTGGTCTGGGTACGGGCCAGGCTCCCAGCCTGGGGAACCGTCCAGCACAGGACAGGCCATACTGAGCTCAGTATAGCCCGCCTGTTCCGGTGCTGGTTCCGGGGTTGGCTGCGTTGGCGCGGGTGGTGGAGCACAGGCCGCCAACAGCAGGATCAGGAGTCCAACGCTAAACCATCGTCTGTCCAATGCAGACCGCCTTGTGGGTGGAGGGGTAGTAGTCGCCGCAGCAGTTCCACGGCATCCTCATGAACGATGCAACGGTTGCCGCACACCGGGTCAGACAGGCCCAGAAGCCGGACGATCTCGCCGGGTGGCGCGGTGTTGCTCCACGGCGTTTCGCACGGCTGGCAGTAAGCGGCTGTCTCGCTGATGATGTCCAGCAGGTGGACACACTCGCCGCATTCGTGCGCTGCGCTGGCGTCGATGTCGCGATGCAGGACGATGTGTTCGGCGTCCACGGGTATGCTGTGCTGTTGGCACAGCCAGGCCAGCAGATGGACAAGCGCCGCCCGCGCCGCTCCCTCGGCCAGTTCCTCGCAGCCCGTGCAGCCCTGCGGCCGCGCGTCGCTGGGTTGCTCGATGCCGATGGATATCACGTAATAGTCGGGCGTGATGCCGGGGTTGGCGTCCGCCACAGTCCAGGAAATATCCATCGGGTAAGGCGCGGGGAAGTTGCTGTCGTAGCGCAGCATCGACCAGGCGATATTGGCATCGGCCACGTTTTGCTGGATCGCGCCGCGCTCGTTGATGACGTAGTGCAGCGATGCGTGTTCAGCCCGCGCGCGGCTGTCCCGGTACACGCGCCCAGTGTCCGCGCTGGAATGCTCCATCGGTCGCGAAACGCAATGGAGCACGATGGCTTGGATGGTATGCGCGTGACGGCCCGGCGTCCCACGGGGGATGCCGAAGGTGCGCGCGGGCCGCCACACGATGGGGGGCTGAATGATCACGGTACGGAGATCGCCAGCAGGTGCGCGACGAGGATGGCTTGCAGCGTCGCGCTGATGCCGTCATACTGCTGCTCAGTCAGCGGTACGGTGAGCGTGCCAAGCTCGTCGGTCACGATGATGATGCTCGACTGGTTGCCGGTGTAGACCATGCGCTGCACGGTGATTTCGGTCACAGACGCCGTAACCTGCGGCTGCGTGATGATGGTCGTTTCCTGTGGTAGCTGGATAGATGTAGACATGCAAAACTCCCTTACGGTACGATTTTCAGCGTGCCGCCGTCTGACCAGATCATGCCGGATGCCAGGCCCGCCGCGCTGGTGGGGATGTTCAGGATAGCCAGCCGATTGCAGTGCAGCGTGTTGTCCGCGACGCTTGCCAGATCTTCGCCGCCAGCAATCACCGCGTTGTCGTGCGTGACGATGTTGTTGTTTCCGCCGATCGCGGCAGAAGCGTTGCCGGACGCCTCGTTGCTGCTGCCGCCAATCGCGGCGGAATTGTTGCCGGACGCCTCGTTGCTGCTGCCGCCGATTGCAGCGGACACGTTGCCAGAAGCCACGTTGCTGCTGCCGCCGATTGCAGCGGAATTGTCGCCAGA
>CAYSJM010000175.1:0-2904 GCA_964431385.1 uncultured Ignavibacteriaceae bacterium
AGGGTTTAATTTTTATATCTAAATTAATTTCATCTTGATGAAATGCCAGATGAGATATTAATTGATATAAACTTCGATTCTTTTTCTATTCAAAATAAAACAAGCCCGAATCAGTAATACTGCTTCGGGCTTGATGTTTGATAAACCGATTAAGAGAGAATCTAGTTGTTAACTATTATCTGAGCGTTTAACTGCTGAATACCGCTTCCACCAACAAATCCCCTTGCAAAAACAGTATATATCTTCCCTGCTTCCAGTGTAACTCCATTCAAAGGCAATACTACGGTCAGAGTGTTAGCAAGCCTTACTTCGAGATTGTAAGTACCTGCATCAACAGGAGTGAAAGCACTTTCCGGATCAGTAATGGTTTTGTTAAATGTCCGGTTAACAAACAAACCTGTTCCTTGAGGCTGGCCAGCTACAGATACATCTACTCCCGGTGCATTGGGTGAAAGATGAATAAACCTGATGTGAGCTTTGCCGGATGCCGGTGCCGTGAGATTATCTTTTACAACTAAAGGTGTAATTTTACTTACGCTATCAATTGCAAAAATTGAAGTATTAGTATTGGCATCAAAGCTCAAATCTACAGGACCTATTACCGTTGTATTAGTACCGGCAACATTTACCTTTATGTTTCTCGAGCCGCTATTTAGCTGCAAATATGATGTATTAATCGGGAAACTGAGGGTATCTCTTACTTTAGTACCATCAACATATATATCAACTTGAGGAGCATTCGGGGATGCATGAACAACCATCAAGTTTGCTTTTTGTGTTGCAGTAGGGGTTGTTGTGTTATCATCACTGCAGCCGTTTACCGCAAAACTTACAACGAATAAAAAAATAAATAATGACAGCATTTTGATTAATCTCACAGATTATATCCTCCTTAGATTTATTATTTTTATTCGATTCCGGCGCCGGGATTTCGAATTTGATAAGTATAACCTGAGGTATATTACAACTAGTTCCAATCTTGACGAAAACGTATAGAAAAAGTTCTTAAGTATTGTAAATACTGGAAATTAGATTTCTAAAAACAGTATTTTGCAACAGATTTTTTGTTAGAGGAAATCTGTGAATCATTTAGCCAATACTAGTTTTTTAACTATCAGCCTGCCTGAAAAGGATAATGAACAGAAATATACACCGCTTGAATATCCCGAGGCATTCCATTTGACCTTATAGTTTCCGGGGTCAAAAAAATCCTTAACAAGCCGGCTAACCATCTTGCCATTGATATCGTAGATATTTATTTCAACTACATTTTTTTCGGGTAGACCAAAAGAGATTTCTGTTTCCGGATTGAACGGATTAGGATAATTCTGGGATAAATATAAATCTGAAGGAATATGTGTTTCTGGCTCAACGCCTACAAATGCTGAAATGGGGAATCTGTAGAAAGAAAGCGCACCTACCCTTTTTGAATTTCTAAGCCAAGGCCCTTGGTAAACTGTTGAGGTTCCGTTGTAGTATATATTGGGAAGATATGAAATATTACCGGCATTCACAGTACCTGCAAGATTGAGAATTAAAGTATCACCGCTTATCGAATGAGAAGAAACAACGCCATATGTAACAGTATCGAAATAAAAATATGAATACAGGCTGCGGCCGAGGGTGTCTGCAGGCCAAACCAAAGTGCAGTTGCCGTCGAAGATGAGTCTAAGCCGGTTACGTTCCGGTGTAATGAATGCCGCAGATTTGATATTTGGCGGCTCAATATCGTTTGTATCGGTGCCGTGGTAAAAATCTCTGCTGATTAGCCTGAAAATATTCAATGCAGTTTCATTGTATCCGTTAAAGTTATAATGGCATCCGTCATGCCCTTGTACCCCTACAGAAGACATCAGTTCTACTTCAGGAAAGTGATCTTTCAGCTTTCTTAAATTCTCTCTTAACTGAGTCTGGTAAATTCTCAAAGTCTGCACACAGCCCATTCGGATCTGGAACACATATATCCTGTTCAAACCGGGAAAATTCTCTAACCATGCATTTCTAAGCTGAGAAAAGTAGTTTATGTAATTGTAGTATGAAGAATCGGTGTTTGATTCTCCCTGGTACCACATCATTGCTTTTATGCTGTTCTGAAGTCTTGCTTTTCTAACCCTGTACAGCAATCTCCCGTATGTCGTAGTCAGGTCCTCATGGTTAGAATTATTTCTCAGGTTATGCTCTATTCTTGAGCCGCCGGAGCCGCCATTAAGAATACAAACCGGAATTCCATAAGTATCTACAATATATTGCTGCAGCTTAATTCCCCACACACCCGTATGGAAGTTCACAGCGTCTTCCCCCCGTGCGAGTCCCCATAATGTGTCTGCCGGATTGTAGATGTTAATATCAGTATTCTTTCCAAAGCTTCTGCAGAATTCATTTCTATAATTGGCGGAAGGATTGATCGGATGCGAGTTAGACTGCCCGTTTATGAGATAAACATCGCCGCAGATAATACTATCTCTTGAAGCAACAGAATCAAGAGTTGTATTATTTTTTGCAAAAAGCACAAATTTGAATTCAGACAGCTCCGCATGTATTTTAGGAGAAAGATCAAATACTGCAGTCCCTGCGGAATAGTCCAGCTTAACGGATAAATTTTTCCATATTACATTATTCCTGAAAACCCGTATGATCAATGAGTCATACCCGGTGGTGTTCATGCTCCCTGCGAACTTCACTTCGGCTGAGTCTGATAAATCCCTGGGATAGAATTGCAGCCTCGATGGAAATGAGGAAAATGTAACATTTGGTATGGAGTGTACCGGAGTTTGGCGAACGGATGAATAAATGTGAGGCAGCAACCCAATCAGGATGCAGCACAAAAACAACCGGTTTAGAATATATCCTGCAAACATAAATAAAATTAAGCAGATAGAGTAATAAAATAAAGCCAAAAGTCAC
>CAYSJM010000176.1:0-2898 GCA_964431385.1 uncultured Ignavibacteriaceae bacterium
TCACAGACAGAAATGTCTGTGCTACTATTATTTATTCCCCTTGAAAAGCCGAAGGTCTGCCCTAGCATGTCAGGAATCTTAAGCTCCAACATGTCGCTCCTACGGAGCTTTGAAATGAAGCGTGCAAAATTTCTACAAACATAACGCTCCTACGGAGCTGGAAACTTTCAACTACTCTCCCCTCTCCCTCCGGGAGAGGGGGTCGGGGGTGAGGGTCACAATCATAATCCCGCGTCAAACACAAATGAGGATTTTAATATTTGCAACATGTCGCTCCTACGGAGCTAAAAACCAAATCAAGTTAGCTAATTATTAACTGTCAATTGCTCATTGCACATTGTTAACTGCTCACTGTTCATTGTCAATTGTTAATTGTTAATTGATAATTGATAATTGATTCTTCATCCTATCAACTCTTCGCTTGGATCAAAATAATGATTATAATAAACCTTCTGCTTGGGGTCTTTGATCTCTTTCGATTCAAGCTTGTGCCAAATCTCAGCCGCCGCATCGGCGATAGTTTCCTTCACCTTAAAGCCAAGATCCGTCTGAATCTTTTTGAACGATACCCGGTAATCCCTCGCATCAACACTCTCGCCTTCGATATTAACGGGAATATCTTTTCCGCACGCATTTTTTATGCCTTGGGCAACCTGTGCGGCAACATCTGCAATTATAAAATTCTGTTCTTCCGAGCCTACGTTATAGATGCACTCTCTTTTAACGGGAGACTGCAGTACTTTCAAATACGCTTCGGCTGCATCAGTTAATGAAAGCAGCGGCCGCCACTGGTTGCCGCCAAATACGTTTATCCGCCCCTCGGTTAAGGCCGTCATGGTCATAGTATTCACCACAAGATCAAACCTCATCCTGGGCGACCAGCCGTAAAGTGTTGACATACGCATAATGACCGGCTTAAAATTGCCGTCAGCAATGCCCATAATGCTTTCTTCGCTGGATATTTTTGTTTTGGCATACAGGCTCACCGGATTCAGCGGCGCTTCCTCGTCAAGAATTTCGCTGCCCACGCCGTAAACGCTGCATGTTGAGGCATACAGGAACCTGCTAACCCCCGCAAGCTTTGCTGATGAAGCCACAACCTGCGCCGCTAGAAAATTTGTCTCAACCGTTTGCTCGGGACGCGCCTTACTTGCCGGATCTCCGACTACAGCCGCCAGCAGCACAACGCTTGAAGAATCACGTATCGCAAGATGCACAGTTTCAATATTACGGATATCGCCTTCAACAATTTCAACCCTGTCATCATTCTGATATTTCTCAACAGAACGCCTGCCGTAAATGAAGCTATCAAGTATCTTGACATGATAACCTTCATCAAGCAGCCGTCCGGTCAACACTGAACCAAGATATCCCGCTCCCCCGATAACCAAAACTTTGTCTTTCATTTTATGTACTGTAGTGGCACAGGCATTCAAAAGAGCACTTTCGTGACTTGCCTGTGTATCATTGAACTTGTTAAAGCATTCAATTAAGCACAGACAGGAATGTCTGTGCCACTATTATTTATCATTATCCAATAATTGATTTAACGTATTTTTCCATCGCTTCCCTGTACTTAAGCTTCGGTTTCCATCCAAGCAGCCTTTCGGCTTTTTCGCTCGAGATAAATCTGCCCTTATAGTTGCCCATCCTGTCTTCTATAAACTTCACATTCGCCTTTTTGCCGAGAATTTCTTCCAATGTGGTAACAATATCTATCACGCGGATAACTTCCCTGCCGTTGATATTAAATATCTCATTCTCGCCTTCGGGCTTCAGGCAGCATACATTGCCTTCGGCCAGATCGCGTACATATATGAACTGGCGGGTTTGACTGCCGTTGCCGTGAATGGTTATCTCACCCCCATTCAGAATTTTATCTATAAATATTGGCGTAACTGTTGCCGCTCTTGCGCGCTCGCCAAAAGGAATACCATAGCGCATGATGGTGAAATTCACGCCGTATAGTGTTTTGTAATTCCTGCAGAACATCTCGGCGGCTATTTTTGATGATGTGTAAAGGTGGTCCGGATTTTGCGCGTAGATAGTTTCTTCGGTTATCTGTGTGCTTTCATCGCCCTCAACGCTGCCGTATATCCACTCTGTTGATGAAAGCAGAACGCGCCCTACACTATTTTTCCGCGCAGCCTCAAGCACATTTATTGTGGAGTTCGATGTATTATAATTCGATACAACCGGCTCATTGAAAAAAATATTCACATTCGCCTGCGCAGCCATGTGGTAAATGGCATCAATTCCTTTAGTCGCAGCCTCAAGCTTCGCTGTATCGTTAACATCGGCAATGATATTTTCGCACTTCTGGCCGTATATGGGTGCTTCCAGGTCATAGATCACAACCTCATGGCCCTGTTCCATCAGCACATCTACAACATGTGAACCTATGAATCCCGCTCCGCCCGTAACAAGTATTTTCATTTTGTGGAATTAATTTTTACAGCTTATTGTGCCGGTTCTATTTTCCTTTAAGTTTTTTCATTACTGACTGCCACACACCAAACATATGGCACAGCTCTTCGGCGAAATATCCCTCGCCGATGCTGAATCTGGGCACCTGGTAAATATCAGTGCTGCCTGTTATAAGCTCATCTTTTTGAATAACCGCCGCCGTATATCCGGCTTCGGCTAAATACACCTTTTCGCCTTCGGTATAGTCGCCGTTTGGATAGCTGAATATCTTTACTTCCCGTCCCGTCCAGCTTTCCAGCCTGCGTTTTGATTCACCCAGCTCACGCCTTAATTCTTCGCTTGTGCAGTTGGGTGTGATGACATGATGCACCGTATGGCTTTCGATATTCATAAATCCGTGAGCTGCGATTTGCTTGACATCATCAACAGTCATAGCCTCACGGGTAAGCTTGCCCTTCAGCTTTTGGTTAA
>CAYSJM010000177.1:0-2884 GCA_964431385.1 uncultured Ignavibacteriaceae bacterium
TAACCTCTGATCCGATAGTGCGCCAGTTCTTAGAACGCACAGATGAGAAAAGGGCGAAGCATTGACCAGCTTGTCGCCCTGAATTTTTTCTTGGAAGTATTAGGCAGGATTGTGGAACTCGATGAGTTCAAAGAACACAATGGGGTATATTGAATATTGAATCACTTGTACAATCTTATATCTCAACAAGTTTAATGATGTTTAAATAGTTTCTAGCTCCATATCACATCACTCACAAAGCCAAAACTCAAAGTATGCGCAATATGAAGAATAAAGCATCTAACAATTCCGTTTTGCCAAAAGTTTGTAATAAGAACTTCAATTATTTGGTGGACTTTGAGGGGAATACTAAATTGTTTATAACATCAATGTTTGCTTTATATTTTGATCTTTCTTTCACAAGCAACCCCAAAGCTTGCAACTCTTTTAAATCCCGAGCTATTGTTTTTCTGTTCTTGCCTGCATACATTTTAGTTATTTTTGTGTTTGACTCAACAATCTCGTCTATTGAATATTCCCTATCTGTGGGCATATTTAATATTAAGCCTCTTTTTCTTTTAAAAGTCCCTTTACGAAATTGAATTTCGCTGAACTTATCGTAAATGTGTTTATGCCAAGTTATCTCCAAAAGATTGTTGATGTAAATATCTAAGATCTTATGTAGTCCATCCGAAAAGCCCTGCACGGCGTAATCTATAAATCCAGACATATCCCTTGTTTTAGATACATTAGATAGATGTCGATAGTATTCGGGACGCGTTTCGTTATAAAAATTTGAAAGAACATATGTTGCAATAACGGGTACTCCGCCCCTAAGCAAAATATAAAATTCCAATAAGCGCGCAGTTCTGCCGTTTCCATCACCAAATGGATGAATTAATGCGAGGTATATGTGCGAAACAATTGCTTCAATCGTAAACTCATAAAATGTTTGTTTTTGTTTATCATAGTGAAAAACTCGTTTCAACCATTCACAATACTCTTCCATTAAATCTTCAACATAATTATAATCGGGGGGACGATATGTGGAAATAAAAACATTGTTTTTCCTGAATTGACCTGGTAGGGCTTCAAAGTGTTCACCAAGATTTTTACCTATTTTGGAATGAAAGTCTCTTAAGAGTTGAGGTGTTATCAAATGCCAAGTTTTTGAAACTAATACTTCATGCAAATAGCCATTGTAGGCTTCTAAAACATTTTTTACTTCAATTTCTTGATATTCTTTGCTGGCTGGTAAAGATTTTCCTTCAATAATTTCCTTAATCTCGTCTTCAGATAGTGTGTTGCCTTCTATTGCAGTTGTGGCTTGAGCACCCTTTATCAAACTGATTCTTAATAACTTATCTCTATATTGAGGTTGAATAGGAAGTTTAGCCATAACCTTTATCGCAGTTTCGCATTGTCCCAAGTTTATGGCAGTCCTTTTGCTGTAATTTATCGTTTCTGGGAAATCGATATGAGGGTAACTGCCATTTAGATAGTCTTGTAATTTGCTGTTTATCATATAAATATATTATTCTTTATTGGCATTGGACAAAATTATACCTTTTTTTGTCTCTAAACAAGTCCTGAATTATGTCCTATTACATGTCCACATTCTATTGTATATTTATCCTAACTCGGAAAAATCGAGAATAATAAATATATACATATAGAAAGGAGGAAATAGAGAGATGGCCTTTTATATCTATACGGATGTAAATGGTTTCTGGAGATGGTATCTAGAATCAGGAAACAATAAAAAGATTGCAAATTCTGGCGAAGGATACTGGAACAAGAACGATTGTCTTCATGCAATTGGACTAGTAATGGAAACCACCACAAAAACACCAATTTACAATCTAAGCAAGAGTACCGTTTAAATTGCTAAGAAGAATTGGGTTAATTAACATAGCTTGGAGTTCTAACTCCAAGCTATTTTCTTTTATCACCTAAAGATAAAATGAATTTTCCTTTACATAAAATATCATTATTTTTGCTGATATTTCGTTTCAAAATTATCATATAATAGAAAGGGATTATAATATAGTATGAGTGAGGCTCAAAATGCTTCAAAAAATCCATCCGCACCATCAAAGGGAGCAATATATTTTCAGGCAGTAAGGGCATTTTCATTTCCGGCTTCACTGATACCCTGCCTGCTTGGCGCAATGCTCGCATTGCTTTACGGCAACGAGATATCATGGTGGCTGATGCCATTCATAGCGATATCGCTCCTGTTCCTCCATGCAGGCTCAAATGTTATCAGCGATGTTGATGATTACAAACACGGCGTTGATGCTAAGGATACATTAGGCGGCTCGAGGGTTCTGCCCGAAGGTTTATTAAGCTCAAAAGAAATGTTCCGCTTCGGAATGATACTTTTCGGTTTGGCAGTACTTTTCGGCTTACCGATAATTTTAGACCGCGGCATGATGATATTATGGCTTGGCATAGTTGGTATAGTCGGCGGATTCTTTTACACCGGCAGGCCAATTGGCTATAAGTATATTGCATTGGGCGATATATTTATTTTCCTGCTTTACGGTCCGGCAATTGTTACCGGCACACTTTACGCTTTGACCGGCGTCTTCTCGCTTTCAGCAGCGCTCATTTCAATTCCCCTTGGCTTGCTTGTTACAGGCATCCTCCAGGCAAATAACCTGCGCGATATTATCAATGACCGCAAGGCTAACATCAAAACACTCGCAACAGTGTTTGGTGAAAAATTTGCAAAAGGCGAATATGTTTTCCTGATAGTTGGAGCATATATTACAGTTATTCTGCTTGTTGTATTTAACGTGCTTTCAGTATGGTCGCTGCTTGTATTTTTATCATTACCAATAGCGCTTAAGAATATGAATATGATAAAAGGCGTTAAGATAGAAGATACCGGCAAGATTGC
>CAYSJM010000178.1:0-2851 GCA_964431385.1 uncultured Ignavibacteriaceae bacterium
TCGATCTGTTTCAAGCGGTAGTAGAGTATAGCAGGTGCTTTTGCCTCATAATCGTCATAACCGTAATATATCCGCTTCGTTGATGTTCCCGAACCTTTCGAGAATGCAATGGTTTTCCAGTCACTGTGTTTGTAGCTTCTTTCAATCTCGAAGCCCATGTTGTTCGTTTCCGTTTCGGTGGTCCATTGTAGCGCGACTTTGTTTCCAAGCGAAACTGCTGAAAATCCCGACAATTCAACGGGTGTGTTGCCGCGATTGGTGGTTATCCACAACCCATTATATTCCCCAATTGCCACTCCTTCGAAATGATCATACATCCGGATATGCCTCATTCGCCCTATGCTTGAGGTTGCTGCAAACTCATTTACTTTCCATAACGCACCCCCATCATAAGTGGAATAGAGTTTGGAGGCACTCAGAAAAAAGTTAAGTGAGTCATTACACACAATGTAACTCGGGTTTTCCATCCCGGGGATTGAAACTTCACCAAAATATATGCCTCCATCGGTTGTCCTGTAAACCTTTTTGTTGTCTCCGATCACGAAACCGTTTGCTCCGTCGTAAAAATCAAAATTATTAACATTAAATTGAATAAACCCAATTTTACTCCATGAATTACCATTATCAGTCGTTTTATAAAGACTTTTGTTTCTGGCATATCCTGTTCCATTTTCGAATAATTGAATTTTCCAAAATTCGGAATTCGGATCGGTTAGTTTTATGTTCCAGGTTGTCCCGAGATCACTGCTTGAGAGAATATTTGTTCGTGAACAAATAAAAAATGTACCATCGGGAGCCACTTTGAAATCCGATATCACACTCGTATAACTGGCTATTGAATCCAAGGTCTTACAAGTGATATCTGTTTTATATATTACACTTAAATTGGAGATATAAACGATTGAATCAGAAACTATTTCTATACTAACAGGGGGATATTCGGGAAACTGTCTTGAATTCCATGTTTTCCCTTTATCCGATGAAACAAAGACCACATTATAATCCGTATCGCTCGTGTAGGTGCCCACCATGATCGTTCCTGCCTTTGTTGAGGCAACACATCTTGTTCTTCGTCCAAGTTGTTCCAATCTGACATCCCATTTTTGGGTGAGATCGTTACCCGAAGCAAGAAAAGTCGCACCATTACCGGACAAATAAACTTTGCCATCTAAATAATTGATATCGTTATATTTGAAAAATCTCTCGATACCACTCCCCATAGTCCAGGATACTCCTTTGTCAGTGGTATAAACTATTCCTTTGCCTTGATCCAAAGTTGACACAGCAGTAGTCTCATTAAGGAACCGCAAATCATCCAGATACCCGCGGTTGTAATAGAATTCACGAACATTCCAGGAAGCTCCGCCATTAGTTGAAACAGCTAACCTGGGGATATAATAAAAGGTTATTGGTGATGGTTGTTCAAATTTTCCTCCACCAATTACGATGGTACTGTCACCGGTCACATCTATTGTCTTTTTTATCTCTAATGATGCAGGAGTGTTTATAGTAGTAAATGAGATACAGGCGTCGGTTGTTTTATACAGCGAGGTACCGATAATCCAACCGGTCTGAGGCGTTTTAAATTTGAATTCATAAATGGAATTAATTGAAGAATCGAGTATCCCCCATGTTGCACCACCGTCGGATGTCTTAATCATATGCTTATACTCGCCAATTGTGGTATAAGTAACAGAAGCATATCCGGTCATCGCGTCGAAGAATTGGAATTTTCCCACGGCAGTATATCGTGCAGGAATTGGGACTGTACTCCAATTTGCACCGCCATCAGTTGTTTTCATAAATATTGAGCCGTTGGATGCTGTTAGATAAATATTGTACTCGTCGAGCATTTCAACCTTCAACAAAAATTTAAGAGGTATCTTATGAGAAACACTCCAACTCCTCCCGCCGTCTCCGCTTTTAATAACTGAACATGTGTCTCCATCAAAAACGGCAGTAATATTCAAAGAATCACTCATATAAAATCCAAGAATTCTCCCTTCAAATGGAGTGAAACTTTTTTTCTCCCACTGCCCAAAAAGCAGGGATACCATCATTGTAACGAATAATATTGATCTTTTCATTTTTACTCCGTTATCCTGTTTCAAAGCGTCGAAAAAACCACCGAGCACACAGAGCCCACTGAGGAGGAATCAAAAACTCATTCAGCGTTTTTCCTTAAAATCTGCGTGAATCAGCGTCTTAAAATAATCTCTGTGTGCTCTGTGAACTCGGTCGTGAATTATTCCTTTATTTCATCAAAACCATCTTCGTCGCAAGCGATTTTGTCCTGCCCGAAACCGTATTCGTGCAGAAAACCTGACAGAAATATACCCCCGATGGTGAATCCACCATCTTGATATCCTGATCGAACCACCCGTGCGGGAGGATACCCCGGTTAAACTCCTTCACCAATTCACCCATTGTGTTGAAAACCCGGATAACTACCTCGTTTTCTTCAGGGAGTGAAAATGAAACCTTTGTACTTGGGTTAAAAGGATTTGGGTAATTTTGGTTTAT
This sequence comes from uncultured Ignavibacteriaceae bacterium, assembly GCA_964431385.1. GTDB lineage: Bacteria > Bacteroidota > Ignavibacteria > Ignavibacteriales > Ignavibacteriaceae > UTCHB3. The sequence continues at coordinate 2,524 of CAYSJM010000178.1, forward strand.
CGAGTAAATCTCAGGCACTTCCCCGAGGATCACCTCGATTTCATCGGAGTAAGAGAATCTGCCGTCGTAATCGATCTGTTTCAGGCGGTAGTAAAGTATAGCAGGAGCTTTTGCCTCATAATCGTCGTAACCGTAATATATCCGCTTCGTTGATGTCCCCGAACCTTTTGAGAATGCAATGGTTTTCCAGTCGCCGTGTCTGTAGCGTCTTTCAATCTCGAAGCCCATGTTGTTGGTCTCCGTTTCGGTGATCCAGTTAAGCATCACCTTGTTGCCAAATTGAAATGCCGTGAACGCGGAGAGTTCTACGGGGGTGTTGCCTCGGTTG
>CAYSJM010000179.1:0-2834 GCA_964431385.1 uncultured Ignavibacteriaceae bacterium
TTTAAAATACACGGAGCCACCTGCCGGAATCGAACCGGCGACCTATTCATTACGAATGAATTGCTCTACCAGCTGAGCTAAGGTGGCTTCTTATAACAAGATTGAAAAGAGGACTATCTTACTCTTTTTTTATGTCTGTTTTTTCTCAATCTTTTTTTGCGCTTGTGCGTGGACATTTTATGTCTTTTGCGTTTTTTTCCACAGGGCATCTAAATCTCCGTTAGATTAGTTTATTTGTTTTTTTCAAGAATACTTTTAGCCTGCTTGGCAGGATTTGAATTAGGGTCAAGTTCTATAGTTTTGTTCAGCCATTTTGTGGCTTCTTCTTTTTTGTCCGCGGTCAGGTTCACAACTCCCATATTGAGGTGAGCTATCTGATGCTTGGGGTCGATGCTCAAAGCTTTCTGAAAGTTCTCCTCTGCGAGTTTTAAATCCTTCATATTGAAGTAACACACACCAAGATCAACTATCACATCGGGAATCGATGGATTTTTTTCAAGATATTTTTTGTAAAGTGGTACCGCTTTCTCGAACGATCCAACATCAAAATAGGAATGTGCGAGATCGAGCATCACTTTATAATCTTCAGGATTTGCGGCGAGCAGCTTTTCCATCTCCAATATCTGAGGTGTAAGTTGCTGTCCACCACCAATCGGATTAGCCGCCTGGTCATGTCCCTCACCCGGAGCGTGGTTATGCCCTGCGTGAGGATCAACAGCTTTTGGTGATTCAAATACACCTGCACCGATAAGTATAAACAAACCTGCAACAAGCAGTATTCCCAGGCTGATGCCTGCTATTTTCTGCTCCGAGGGTCCACCTTTTCTCTGGGATTTGCCTCTTCCGGGGTTGTTTGCTTTATCGAGTTTGGATAACTTCTTTTTTTCCGGATTGAGTAAAGCACCACAATCGCTACAATAGGTAGCAGTATTGGAATTGGAAGTTCCGCATACAGGACATACTATTTGATCTTTTTTATCTGCCATTTACTGTCTTTTTTGTTATTCAATTACCGATCTTTTTTAATCCATCATCTACCTGGTTTTTAAAATCTTTCGAGAATTTAAATACAGGGATAAAATGCTCCGGGACAAAAACCTTGTCACCATTTTTAGGATTTCTGGCGTATCTCGCAGCTTTTTTCTTCACTTTAAAGGTACCAAATCCTCTGATTTCTATTCCTTTGCCGGCACTTAAAGCTTCAATTACACTTTTAAAAAAACCTTCTACAACAGCTTCGGTCTCCAGCTTCGTGAGCCCTGTACCTTCAGCAACAATATCTACCAAATCGGCTTTGGTCATTATCTTAGTTCTCCGGATATAAAATTTTTCAAATCGAACCTCCAATTTATAACCATTTTAAGAAAAATGCAAACTTTACAGTAACTTAACTCAATTTCGACCGATATTTTTAATTACATTATGAAAGGTCTGCGTTAGAAAATGATTTTTTTATTACATTTATGTTCAACTTTGAATTTATTTTTTGATATCCTGATTTTCAGATACACCGAATATCCCCTCGATAAATAGAAATAATATTTTTCATCTCGGATTTCCGGTGAACTTTCCCGATTAAATTTGTTGAATTTGTAGAATGTAGAAAGCGTTACAGCGTACAGATGGATACCGGCATAATTCCTTTAGTAAAACAAGTTGTGATAATTTTCACGATAGTGATAACCGTATTTATACTGTTATCTTTCGGTTTTGCCAAATTAAAGGCACTTATCACGGGTAAAAAACCCCCTAAAACGGGTCCGGAACTCTATGCTGCCCAGCTTGCGATGCAAAAAAATCCAAATCAGCCGCAAGTCAAAAAAGCTCGAATCCCCTCTAAAGAAAAAGAAGCTCCAAAACCAAAGGAAGAACCGCCTGTCGTTGAGAATGTTGAACGACTAAAGGCACCACCTCCGGCAGTTAGAAGGAACGACGAAGCTCGTCGCTCAAGAGCCCAGAGCCGTGTTAACATGAACATTGTTCAACAGACCATCCCAAAAAGAAATGTCTTCGAGGTTGTGAACAATCAACAGGCAAGTTTCCGCGGAGTAAGTACGGGCACAATTTCTTATACCCCCACTGAAAAAGCTTCAACTACTCAGGCATCGATGAGAAATCAGTCACTTTTCTCTCCGAGTGGTGACAACTCACAGGCACAAAGAACACCACCCGGAAAGTTACACATCAACTTTAAATAATCAGATCAACTTCTCCATCTCATCGATGATATCACTCATCTTTGTGATTATTGAAGTTACCGCATCCGGTTTTTCCATATCCACCCCTGCACCTTTAAGTATCTCGATAGAATAATCAGATTTTCCGGCTTTCAGGAAGTTCAAATAACGGTCAACTGCAGGCTGCCCCTCTTTTTTCACCCCGCTCACAAGAGCCTCTGAAGCCGCCATTCCGGTAGCATACTGATATACATAAAAATTGTAGTAGAAGTGCGGAATTCTCGCCCAGGTATATTCCTCTTCCTCATCCACTTCCATCGCATCACCCCAATATTTTGCGTAAAGCGATTTGTAAAGTTCCTTAAGTTCTGTTGCCGTAAGGGCTTCGCCGTTTTCAACTTTTGAATAGACAATCTTCTCAAACTCGGCAAACATCGTCTGACGGTAGAAAGTGGCAGTGACACTGTTAAGGAACTTCTCCATCAACGACAATTTTTCAGCTTTACTCTCACTTATTTTAATGAGGTGTTCGAGCAAGAGCGATTCGTTAAAAGTGCTCGCCACTTCAGCCAGAAAGATCGAATAGTCAGCATATACAGGTGGCTGGGTCTGCCCCGTAAACCACGAATGCATATTGTGCCCCATTTCGTGTGCGAG
>CAYSJM010000180.1:0-2765 GCA_964431385.1 uncultured Ignavibacteriaceae bacterium
TTCATTCACAAGGTAGCGGTTTGCGTGTTTGTAGAATTTTTTCGAGAAGCGGCCCTGGAAATCAAGATCGCGGTCAGTGCGTTTATCCCACGGCAGCTCTGTTACAAGCTTTGACTCCACCTCTGTATAAAACGGCGTTCCCTTTATGGGATATGCAACGGTTGTAAGGAATATATCCGGGTCAGAATCGATCAAATGCTGCGCCGTCTGAACAATATCGCTTTTCCGCTCACCGGGATAGCCAAGCATAATAAACGTGCCTGCTTCAATGCCGTATTTGCGGGTGAGCTTTATTTTCTCGCGCGTATCGGCGGCATCAACGCGCCTATCCATCAGATCCAGCACATGCTGCGAGCCTGATTCCGCCCCTATCCACAGCCTGAAGCATCCAAGCTCTTTGAGGGTTTTAATAACATCTTCGCTAAGCCTGTCACTGCGCGAGATGCACTCGAATTTGATCTTAATACCCCGCTCCTTAAAAACTTCCGCAAGACGGCTAAGCCATTTATGGGAAACGGTGAATACATCATCAACGAACCAGAGCATATCCGGTGCATAGCTGTTTATTATATGCTGAATCTCATCGGCGGTTTTTTCGGGTGAGCGCCGGCGGTAGCTTACTCCGTACACACCGTGCGAGCACCATTTACATGTGTAGGGACAGCCGCGCATTGTACTAACCGATACCGATGAATAGCCGTGCGCTTTTTTCCATGCATTCAGATATAGCGAGAGATCAACTGCGGCTCTATCGGGATAAGGAAGAGTGTTAACATCTTTTATCTTTTCACGCTGGGAAGTTTTGATAACTTCGCTTCCGGATTTGAATATAATTCCGTTCACACCTGCAAGCTGCGGTTCATTTTTAGAAAGCTCGCGGCAAAGCTCAAGCATTGTTTCTTCACCTTCGCCTTCAACAATCATATCCGCGCCGTAGTTGAGGAATTCCGCAGCATGGAACGGCGGCTCGGGTCCGCCTAAAACTATTTTACTTTCCCTTAACTCATCACATTGCCTTATGAATTTTATCAGCGGCAGAACATTAAGCTTTGTCATCAGATTGCAGTAGATGGCGATAACCTGCGGCTTTGATTCCAGCAATGCGGCCTTCTGCTCTTCAAATGATTGGAATGTGGAATCAAACACCGTCACATCAAATCCGTTTTGTTTAAGATAAGCGGATATGTATAGAATTCCCAGCGGCACATAGGGCTTCATGATCCGGAGTTCATTGGGATCAGAGTTCAGATAGTAGCCATGTGTGAGGAAGATCTTCAATATCTTAATCCAGGTCTAAAATGGTTTTTAAATTGTTCATAAGCTTAAGCTTACTTGCTTTTGAAAGTGAGCCTGATTTTTTTAAGAGTCTTTTATTATCAATTGCTCTCACCTGGTCAACAAGCACAGCTGATCTTTTTTTCAGGCCGCCCTCGTTCTTTGCGAGATTGACGCGAAGAATCTCAGCGCCAGGGATAACATTAGTTGTCAACGGGCAAACCAATGTTGAGGGATGAAAATTATTCAATAGATCGGTTTGCACTATAACGACCGGGCGAATTTTGCCGGGCTCTGTTCCGTTTGGGGGATTCAGGTCAGCAATCCATACATCAAATCTCTTGAGCGGCGTTTTCATTCCTGTGACAGTTATGATATCTTTTCAAACTCTTTCAGAACTTCCATCGAATCGGCGCTTACGAGAAGAGATTCCTCGAACATCTTTTTCCTGAGCATGTTTTTGGTGTTAACCTTGTTGTAAAAATCCACCGCTTTGTTGATATAAGAATTCCGCGGTATCTTAAGCCTCTTCACTACTTTTTCAGTATCCCTGTAAATTTCTTCTTTTAGTTTTAGAGAGAGATTTTTCATGTTTAGCCAAATTGATTAGTATATACTAATAATATATACCAATAATTTCATAATTTCAATGCAGGCGGTATTAGTAAATATATGTTTGAGCAGGTTACAACAGGATACCGGAAAAGGTGAGATTATGTGTTAAACTATTTTGTTAAATTGCTTAATTCACTTTATAAATTAAACTATATATATGAGATACCTGCAGATATTTTTACTTGTTGTAATTGTTTCAATGCTGGCTTCCTGCAGTGATGATACCACCACTATGCCAACTGATCCGCCATCGAACACACTTTTTTCATGGGATACACTTTCTGCCTCAAAGGAGGCGGGGGGATCAGGTGTAGTTACCGTAAGCCAAAGCTTCGCGCAGACTATAACCGCAACACAGGTAAAGGTTGAATACCGCCTTCAGTCCAATGTTGATTCCGCGCTTGGATGCCGCGGCAGCTATAAGGATTCCACCAACGGTACGGGAACACCTTCGCCTGTAGATTATAACATTTACGCGCCGGTTGATTCCGCAATGAGCTTCACATGGAATGTATCAACTCAGCCATATTACTCAGGATTTGGAGCGAACCTGATCGTATCTGCTCCGCAGAGCGTTACACGTTATGTAAGACTTGTGAATATAAAGGTAACGAAGGTTCAGTAATGAGTTGTGTTTTGTTTGAGGCTTTTGACTCCGTAGGAGTCACATGTTTGTAGAATTGAACAAAAAAAATATTACGACTCCAGCGGAGTCGCACGTGATCTTTTGTCTTTTTTGTAATTTTAACCTCTGCAAAGCCAATACTACCACGAAATCCGCTGATAACTCATCCGATGACTGAAAAAACGAATGTCCTGTGGGTTAAGAAAATTGCGTCATCGGACGAGGAGGTGTTCATTTCTGCTTGAGGATT
>CAYSJM010000181.1:0-2762 GCA_964431385.1 uncultured Ignavibacteriaceae bacterium
TATTTCCCAAAGCAGATAATAAAACCATTTAAAGTGCTCACACAAAAAATGCAGCTCATTATTGAAGGGAAGTACCATCAAAGATTGGAAAATGTGACCAAGGATGAAATCGGGGTATTAACCTCAGCCTTCAATAACATGGCTGAAAAACTTGAATCTTATGAAGCTCAGCATTATGATGAGATAATATTCGAGAAAAAGAGGATGGAATCACTCGTTGAATCGATGGATGATGCCGTTTTTCTAATCGATGAGAACCGAAATCTCGCTCTTATTAACAAAAAATTTCTTGAACTTACCGGTCTCAAACGAGATGTAGTTATTAATCGGAACATAGATGATATTGCATCCAATAGTGATTTGTTAACCCAGATTCTCAGAACAATTTCAAATTCTAAAAAAGATGTGGAGGTTGAGCTAAATTCTCTACGAATCGTGATGGGGAAAGATGAGTATTTTTTCAAGATTGAAACAGATGAAATACTTACTTATTCAGCATTTCTAAAGAAAGAAATTTTTATCGGAACCATGGTGATGTTGAAGGATGTAACCCAATTTCAGGAAAGAGATGCTGCAAAAACCAACCTTTTGGCGACCGTATCACACGAGCTAAAAACGCCACTTTCTTCGATAAATCTATGTCTGAAAATGCTTAATGATGAAAGAACGGGAAAACTTAATGCCGAGCAGAAGGAATTAATAGTTTCATTAAGAAATCAGAGCAACAGGTTATCGAGAGTGATAAAGGAACTTCTTGATTTTTCACAAATAGAAACAGGAAATATCAGACTAAACATTGGTGTGATAGAACCTGCGAATATACTTGAAATGAGTGTGGTCGCCTTAATGATGTCCATTTCAGAAAAGGAGATTGAGATAGTCACGCAGATAGATGATAATTTACCAAATGTTTCAGGAGATAATGAAAAATCAGTCTTTGTCTTTGTAAATCTGCTTAATAATGCGATCAGGTACTCGCCAAAAGGTGGGGCAGTTGTATTATCAGTCAGGAGGTGCGATGGTTTTGTGGAATTCTCCGTGAAAGATTCCGGTCCTGGTATATCACAAGCGGATCAAGAAAAGTTGTTCAAGAGATTTGTTCGTCTCGACTCAAAAGACAAGAGCGGGTGGGGACTTGGTCTCGTGATTGCAAAAGATTTTGTAATTGCTCAAGGGGGAGAAATCTCAGTTGAGAGTAACCCGGGTGAAGGTAGCTGTTTTTCTTTCACTTTACCGGTGGTTGGGTCATGATGAATCCTTTAAACCCCACATCATTTCCCCAAAACAAACTTCCCGGTTAGTCTTTTGATGCTGCCATCCAGCCCTGTGGCTTCGACCGTATAAAAGTAAACTCCCGACGGGAATAGTGACATGTCCAGACTGATATCGTGCATTCCTTTTTGTGTCAATCCTGCTTTAAGGGATTTTACGATTTCTCCCGATACAGACCATACATTCAGTGTAACAAATGCTGTTTCGGAGAGGGAAAATCGAATTATGGTTGATGGATTAAAAGGATTTGGGAAATTGCCAAGCAATACAAATGAAGTAATGTTGGTGAGTTCCACTTCAACGGATTTGGAATAGTGGTGAGTTCCATCGAAGTCGGTTTGATTCAGTCTGTAAGAAACCTTTCCAGAGAGGTTTTTTGCGGAGATGTCGGTGAATGAATACTCCCTTTGTTGAGTTGTAGTTCCTGAACCTGCAACGGTCCCGATTTCAGACCATGAATCGTCCGAGGCGGCCTTTCTTTCTATTCTGAATTCCTTGTTGTTGGTCTCGGATGCTGTTGACCAAGTCAGAGAGACACTCTCATTTATTTGAGAGGCGGAGAAAGATGTCAGTTCGACAGGAACGGGGTTCAACTGATTGAGGAATACAACAATCGGAGTGCGAGCAGTGCCAACCGCCAGATCGAGCATGCCGTCACCGTTCACATCACCATAGGCTATTGAGTTGAGGGAAGACGCACCGATGTATGTCCATGAAGGGGTTACAGGAAGAGTACCATTGTCGTTCAGGTAAATTTCAACCCTCGGAGGTGAGAAACTTACGGTTGAAACATCGGGATATCCGTCATTATTCACATCATTTACTATCAGTTCCTGTGTCCCGGGAGTGGGACTTGTCTGCGATGTCCAAACGGGAGAGGAACCAAGGGTTCCTGAGTTGTTTTTGTACATTACATTTTGATTTGTGTTGCCCCCGATAACAAAATCAGCGTATCCGTCGAGATCAAAATCTCCCCAGCCGCAACCTTTTTGCGAAATAGTGTTTCCGACTGTCCATGCAGGAGTTCCCGACATTCCTCCGAGGTAGTTGAGGTAAACAGATGACGCAAAATTCACCCACTTTGCGGCACCCAAATCCCCCTTTTTCACATGGGTATAATCAACGGAAATGCTGCCACCCTGCGGAAGGGTGCCACCGATGGAGACAAATGCACCAACGGGGTCGTAGCAGTAATTAAATATTTCCACACCGTTCACTTTAACCGAGAGAACCTGTACCACGGGAGTTTTTGAGAGATGAACAGCCCCTTTCCCCGTTTCGGAGATGGTGAAAGACTCCTGCGCCCTTGTCAGGTCGCTTTTGTCGAGATCAGTGAACGCAACAGAATTGGTTATCATTCCGTCATTCGAAGTGTAGGTCGGTGATGTTGTGAAGCCTGTTCCCTGGTTGATGTAGTAGAAAATTGGCTTGTATGGATCGGAAGTGTTGCCCTGATTTCCGACTGCCAGATCAAGAAGTCCGTCGCCGTT
>CAYSJM010000182.1:0-2760 GCA_964431385.1 uncultured Ignavibacteriaceae bacterium
CATCCGTTCCCCGGGCCGGGCCTGGCCATCCGCATTCCTGGCGAGATCACGCCCGACGCCGTCGCCACCCTCCAGGACGCCGACGCCATCTATCTGGACGAGATCCGCAAGGCCGGCCTCTATGACGACATCTGGCAGGCCTTCGCCGTGCTGCTGCCGGTCAAGACCGTCGGCGTCATGGGCGACGCGCGCACCTACGAAAAGGTCCTGGCCCTGCGCGCCGTCACCTCGACTGACGGCATGACGGCGGACTTCTACCAGTTCCCCTGGGAAATGCTCGGCCGCACCGCCACCCGCATCATCAATGAGGTCCGCGGCGTGAACCGCGTGGTCTATGACGTCACGTCCAAGCCGCCGGGGACGATTGAGTGGGAGTGATCCGACCGCTGCTGGTGGCCATTGCGGTCGTCGGCGCCGCCTTCGCCGCCGCCGCGCAGGAACCGGAGCACCCCGCCCCGGCCACCGCTGCCGGGGATGGTCCCTATCTGTTGCCGGGCCCCGCCCGGGGCTGGCGGGCCTTGAGCGTGTCCGAGGATTTCAGCCCGCTCGAGCACCCCGTTTCCCGCACCGGTCGCATCACCGTGCGGCCCGTCGGCGACGTCCCCGCCTTTGAGGTTCCCCTACGCGCCCGGGTCCAGGCGCCGGCCGCCGATGAGCTGCCGCTCGATCCAGCGACGCGCCTGCTGGTGCTGGCCGACACCCACGGCGAATACGACATCGTCGTGGAGTTCCTGCGCCGTCAGGGGGTGATCGACGCGAACCTGAACTGGGCCTTCGGCGACGGCCAGATGGTGGTGACGGGCGACATCTTTGATCGCGGTGCCTATCAGCTGGAAATCCTGTGGCTGCTCTACAAGCTGGAGGGCGAGGCGCGCGCGGCGGGCGGCGCGCTACACGTCCTGCTGGGCAATCACGAGAACATCGTGCTGCGCAACGACCTGCGCTACCTGCACCCGCGCTACCCGGAGGTGGCGCGCATTCTGGGCGTTGAGACCTATCCCGACCTGTTCACCGCCGAGACCCTGCTGGGCGACTGGCTGCGCTCGCGGCCGGCGGTCCTCAAGCTGGGCGACCTGTTGCTGTTGCACGGCGGCATCTCGCCCCAGGTGGTGGATCGCGGCCTGTCGATCCGCGACCTGAACGCCGGCGTCCGGCGAAGCCTGGACACCCCGGTCGCCCGGCGCACCGAACTGGATGCGGACACCTTTCTCATCGCCGGGACCTTCGGCCCGCTCTGGTTCCGGGGCTATTTTCCCCAGGCTGCTGAGCCCGACCGACCCTATATGCCGCGCGCCGAGGTCGACCGGTCGCTGACCTTCTACGGGGTCAGCCGCATCCTGGTCGGCCACACGGCGATGGACCACGTGACGCCGCTCTATGACGGGCGCGTCATCGCCGTTCAGGTCTATCCGCACCGCGACGCCCTGACCGGTGCGCCGGTCCTCGAAGGCGCCCTGCGCGAACAGGGCCGCTGGTTCCGGGTCAACGCCCAAGGCGAGCGGTTCGTCCTGCCGCTCGGGCCATCCTCGGACGCCGGCGACTGAGGCCCTCAGTCCTCGAACTGCGCCGGCCGCTTCTGCATCCCGGCGGCGACCGCCTCCATCTGGTTGGCCGTGCCGATCAACGCGCCCTGCTCCCGGCTCTCGGCCAGCAGCACCGCCTCGACATTTCCGCCGACCGACAGGTTGGCCAGCCGCTTGGCCGCCCGGATCGCCTCGGGATTCCTGGTCGCGATTTCGCGCGCCAGGGCCAGGGCTTCGGCCAGGGGATCTTCCGCCGTGCGGGTGACGAAGCCGTAGCCGACCGCATCGTCGACAGAGAACTCGCGCGCCGTATAGACCAGCTCGCGCAGCACATCGTCGCGCACCCGGCCGGGCCACAGGGCGAAGCCCGCCATATCCGGCACGATGCCCCACTTCATCTCCATGACCGACAGCCGCGTATCAGGCCGCGCGACGCAGACATCGGCCCCCGACATCAGCTGCAGCCCGCCGCCGAAGGCCACCCCGTGCACCGCCGCAATCACCGGAACCGGCAGGCTCCGCCACCCCCAGCAAATCTGCTGAAACACATTGGCCGGGCCATGGGTGCGCGCCATGATGTCGAAGTCGGTCCCGGCCAGTCCGGCCATTGACATCATGTCCAGCCCCGCACAGAAGGCCCGCCCCTCGCCTGACATCACGACGGCCCGAAGGCCGGGCGTTCCGGCCAGCTGATCAATCACGCCGGCTATGGCCTCGATCATCGCCGGATCGAGCGCGTTCATTTTGTCGACGCGGTTGAGGCGGACGTCTGCGATGCCAGCCTCCAGGGTCAGACTGACGCGGTCCTTCATGGCTTCACCCGACTGACAGCGGCCTCGTTCGGATCACCCTTTCTACTGGCCAGATCGCGCGTGATCCTCATCGGCCCGATCGACGCAACTAGTGCCCGCCCGGTGTGCGGAAATGCTGGGCATCGACGCGCGACTGAGCGGGAGCTGCAGCCTCACGCGACGATGACATGTCGATCCGATAGCTCGTATCGCTGCAATCGCCGGGCGCATCCGGAACATCGCCGTTGAACACCATGATCACCGCAAAATCATAGCCGGTCGCATCAAACACACCGTCGCGGCCCAAAGGCGTGACCTCAACCTGTCCGTTGCGAACACCCAGACCAGTCATCGACAGGCTGCCCGGTCCCTCGATCGCATAACGCTGGGGCCCCTGCGCGCGAACCTGATGATAGGCGGCACCCAGTTCCTGAACGGACCCACGG
>CAYSJM010000183.1:0-2756 GCA_964431385.1 uncultured Ignavibacteriaceae bacterium
CGATGTATCCAAACCCGGGCTTCCCTATTTATGAATCGATGATCAATTTCACCGGCGCGAAAGCTGTACCAATTCCTTTAACTCAGGAAAATAACTTCAATATTGACCTGAAGGAATTCGAGAAGAACGTTACCGACAGGACCAGGCTTGTGATAATTAATACACCGGGCAATCCAACAGGCAAAACAATCCCCAAAAAAGATATCGAAGCAATTGCAGAGATATTAAAGAACAGGGATTGTATGGTACTTTCAGACGAGATCTATTCGAGAATATGCTACGATGGAGCAGAGTCTTATTCCATAACTAAGATCCCGGGTTATAAAGACAGAACTATCATTCTCGACGGATTTTCCAAAACCTACGCTATGACAGGCTGGCGCGCAGGATACGGCATTATGAACACAGAGCTTGCCCCTGTCATAACCAAGCTTATGGTGAACAGCAATTCATGCAATAATGCATTCGTTCAAAAGGGCTGTATTGAGGCCCTCACAGGTCCGCAGGATGCAGTTGACAGGATAGTTGAGGAATTTGACAGGAGAAGGAAGATCATAGTTGAAGGATTGAATTCTATTAAAGGATTCAACTGCAGCATGCCTGACGGCGCATTCTATGCATTCCCAAGCATTACCGGTACAGGCTATAAATCAAAAGAGCTTGCTGATAAGCTGCTTTATGAAGCAGGCGTTGCATGCCTCTCAGGTACATCGTTCGGCTCATACGGCGAGGGCTACATCAGGTTCTCGTATGCAAACTCCGTTGAAAATATCAACGAAGCGATCAGGAGAATTAAATCTGTTTTAGAATAATAATACAGGTATCCATAACTTTTAACCCCGCTTCGGCGGGGTTTTTTTATTGCAGGCTTAAAAATCAGTGCGGCTTCCTAATTTACAAACATTTACATTAAGCAGGGTTTTCTGTGTTTTAAATATATATAAAAATTAACATTTTACATTAACCTTAATTCTAAAAAAATGTTAAAGATATCCTTCTTACTGCTGTTATTTGTAACATCCTGCTTTTCCAACCAGGTTTACCTCACTCTAATCAAAGAACACAATCTAGCTTACGAACCAAGGGACATCATAATAAACGATGGCATCGCATATGTGCTTACGAAAAATGACCTGTACGGATTCAACACAACAGAGCCATTTAACAAAACCGGCATATCTTACAGCAATCTTGCCGGAACCTACAGCATGTCTTTTTCAGGCAGGTTTGCATATACTATCGGCGCGGCAAGCGGAATAAATTATTATGATTTCACCAAGGATCCGCCCGCGCTCAAAAATAATATCATCACAAACGGAGAGCTTACAAAGCTTGTAATTGATAATGGCTATATGTTTGTTATTAATCAATCGGCAGGGCTCCAGGTTTATGATGTGAATATTCCCGACTTCCCTGTTTACAAGAACACACAGATGCTGCCATTCGAATCAAACGGGCTTTTTATTAAGGATAAGAAAGCATATGTGACCGGACTGAACGCGCATTTATCAATAATTGACGCAACGGATATCAGCAAGCTGCCGATAGTAGGTACATATACCAACGGGGTCAAGTTCTACGAGCCATTTGTGGATGGGAATATTGCATATCTGCCGCAGGGCTCAACAGGTGTGCAGGTGCTGAATATTTCCAAGCTGCCATTTCCGGAATATACCACTAATCTGTTCGCGAGAAAGAACTCAAAGCAGGTAGTTGCATCAAATTTTTATATCTGGGTAGCTGATGATAAGTCGATAGAAGGATTCTTCAACAAAGAAGGCAGCGCGTATTATTTCGCCGGCAATTACAAGAATGATAAGGTTATTAATCGAATAGCTGTGATTGAAGGAAAGTATTTGTTTTTGGCAACGGCAGATAAGAAGCTTAAAGTGCTGAAGATTGAATATAAATACTAGTAGATTTCGGGTTGCGGATTGTTGATTGTGGATTGTTATGATTGAGAATTTCGGAATTACGATTGCGGAATGTTATGATTTCGGACTTCGGATTGTCGGTTGCGGATTTATAAAAGCATTAAAATGTTCAAAACTGAAATTTTTATCCAACGGACTTACTTGTTTCATGTGAGGAGAGATTTTTTTATTGACTGCGGCAAAAGAATAATCAAACATATTCACAAATTCTCTCGAATAGTACTCGCATAAATGGATAAGTTTTCTTCACTTTCTATTTTTCTTAACTTGCCAAAATTTATTAAATCCCTATCATCCTTAAATCTTGGTATTACATGGATTTTAAAATGACTTACTAGATTATATCCCTCACCCTTTAAATCATCATCAGTAATATGGGTTACTGCATCAGGGTTACATGCAAGAACCACAGCTCTTGATATTTTTTGGGTAATTTTAATTAAATGAGTTAAAATATCATCAGGTATTTCAGTAAATTTTTCAAAATGCTCTACCGGTGCTATAATTGCATGGTAACTATTTATTGGATTTGTACTGACAAAAACTATGCAAAATTGATCTTGATAAATCACTCTGTTTTTATGTGCAAAATTACAAAATGTACAGTCTTTTTTTATCATAGAGTTATGTTTAACAATTTTCCTAGAATCAGAAACAATGTGAATCCGAAATCTACACTCCGCAATCCGAAATCAAGAGAATCCGCAATCCGAAATCAAGAAAGTCCGCACTCCGAAATCAATCACACCTTCCCATACATCTTCATAACATTTCCCCTAAACGATTTAGCACCATCACCAAGCAGAAATAAACATGTTTCGG
>CAYSJM010000184.1:0-2727 GCA_964431385.1 uncultured Ignavibacteriaceae bacterium
GGGAGCCCTTTGGTTGCATCGGTTTTAGAATCATCATTTCCCCACTCGCCGCTGGTATCATATACATTAATAGTACCGTTATCTTCCAGCGAGCCGTCGTGCAGCCTGGTTGGCGCTGTTGAAATTTGGCGGAAAGGAACTCTGATATCCTCAAACATCTTTCCGTTTACATATATTCTTTTGCTGTTAGGTAATTTGTAGTCCTGTGAAGACATTTCCGCCTCATGTTTGGTACCGTTTGAGCCGTTCGTTTTAATTCCGTTCCCATTTGAACTGCCATTGGACCCGTTTTTGCCGTTATTCATTTTAACTCCGCTTAGATCCGCATTAAACCGGATCATTATTTATTGTATTAATTATTTTTACTTTTCTGAAACAAAAAAACCGTTTATCGTTATACCTCTATTCCGCCGAAGGAAATGAGATACAGGATAAACGGTCTTATTCTGTTTTTCCTACGCCGGCATTACCCGGATCAGGTACTCACTAGTGAAGAACGAGTCTTCAAAAGTGAAGGGTATAGTCTCAGCCTCCATTGGAAGCACCCCGAAAAATCTATGTGTTACAAATATAACTTATATTTTATATAAAATGAAACCAAATGTTTCTGAAACAGTTCCCTTACTTAAGAAGGATCATTTTTTTGGTTTCAGTAAAATCCCCTGCTTCGAGCCTGTAAAAATATACGCCGCTGGGATGGGAGGAACCATCCCATGCGATATTGTAAAATCCGGCTTCAAATTCACCGTTCACCAAAATACTGATTTGTTTGCCAAGTATATCGAACACTGCTATTTTAACATTTGAGTTTTCAGGTAACCCGAATCTAAACTTTGTAACCGGATTAAACGGATTAGGATAATTTGCCGAAAGCGAGAACTCAAGCGGAATTTCGTCCTCCCCGGAAAATCCAACAATACTGTTTCCAAAAATGAAATTGATGTCATTAAGATCATTATTCCTCAATACTTCGTTTCTTATCCTGGTTTGGTAGCCAAGCCTGTTGCAGATTACCTGGTATGTTCCGGCAGGTATTGAATCTGCAATATACATACCGTTTGCTGCAGAGATTGAATAGCCCCTGAAAAGCCCTCCGCTTTTCATATAGATAACTGCATCTTTAATACCGGATAGTCCCTGGAGGTCAGTATTCAGGTAAACTCCTCCGCTAATGTTTCGAAATGGCGGGTCGTCACTGGTTATCCTGAATACCCCGATATCCAATCCTGTTACATTGGTAGAAGGGAAAATTCTGCCTGCACTTTGCCATTCAATTGTTGAAGGATAATAAGTAGGTACAAATGTAGGGATATCGATCTCATCATCATCAAACGCCATCAGATCTATTGTATCCTGAGGTACGATGACTATATAGCTGCCATCTGGTCTGATCGCAGCAGAATCCAGAACTTCAATATTTCCAATACCTGATGAGTGTTTGATCGCCTTGACATAGCCTGATCTAACCGGCTGCAAGTTATCAGCATACCTGACTTTTCCGGTTAAGGAGAAAAGATTTCCTGATCCCCCATTTGTGGTCTTAAATATCTTACCTGAATCACCTGCTATCCAGCCTGAATTGGAAACAAACTGTACGTCCCTTAAGGATCGAGAGATACTCCAGTCAAGCCCGCTTTGCTGGAAAGTCCAGTTCGTCCCCCTGTTAGTTGTCTTTATTATGCTTCCCCGCGAACCAACTATCCAGCCGGTATCCATGCTTTTAAAATACATTGATCTCGGATGATGAATAAATGGCTCAACCTGCTGTACATTGGATAATATCCAGTTTGTTCCGCCATTGGAAGTAGTATACACTCTTATCAAAGGAGTATCCCCATTATGCTCTGCTTGTTTATCTCCCACAGCATAACCATTGGAAGCATCAAATAGCTTTAACATTCTGACCCTGGTTGATGGGCTGATCAGATTAAATTGATTACTGAACACCCAACTCGCACCTCCGTCAGTTGTTTTTGCAATATAGGCCCTCCCTGGGGTTCCTGTTGAAAATGCCACCCAACCTGTAAGATCATTTATAAAGCTCATTCCATAAATAACTGATGTATCATTAAAACCTGTTGCCGTTTCAAACCAGCTTGAACCGCCATCAGTTGTCTTTAGTACCTCCGGCATGGAAATGGCGACTTGCGAAGCATTCCTGTTTGCCGTAATGAACCCGATCTGTTGGGAAGTAAAACAAATGTCTTCAAGCTTTAATGAATCGCCTATAGATTGTGACTGCCATGATTCCCCGCAATTTGTTGTTTTCCATGCTAATCCAAAGCCGGGGAAAACTGCATTATTGTATCCAATCATCCAGCCGGTCATTTCGTCAACAAAATAAAGCTGGTTCACAATCTCATTTTGTAATAGTATCGTTGAATCCCAAGAAAATCCACTGTTAGTAGTTTTGAACACGATATAGTTACCAGTGATAGAATTGGGCGAAACCATAAATCCCGTAGATTCATTTACGAAGTGGAGATTGGTTATTGACATTGATGTATGAGAAGGCTGCATGAACCATTGTGAAAAAGTGTTCGTGGCTGATATAATTAATAAAAACAGTACTAAAATGCTTTTCATAGTTTGGTCCGTTTTTCAGGTTTTATGATTTCATTATTTAGAGACTGGTATTCTTTTACTGTAGCTGAACGTTCCCAATAATTATTAAACAGGTCAAACATATTCATGGCGTATTGTTTATCGTTTATTACCAGGTCTGTT
>CAYSJM010000185.1:0-2715 GCA_964431385.1 uncultured Ignavibacteriaceae bacterium
TTTTAGTAAGGAAATCAAAAACAAAAGATATTAAAGAAGGTGCATAATATGTCTTCAACAACAAACGATGTGAATGTAAGTTATCTCGATTATAAGGGTAAGCATTCCGGTTTATTGGGTTGGATACTCTCTGTGGATCATAAGAGGATCGGGATATTATATCTCGTTTCGATGATGACCTTTTTCGCAGTAGGTGTCACTTTCGGCTTTTTGATGAGGCTGGAATTGATTGCTCCCGGGCGAACCATCATGGATCCCCAGACCTATAACTCATTTTTTACCCTTCACGGCATAATAATGATCTTCTTGTTCATTATCCCGGGTTTACCCGCCGTGTTTGGTAACTTCTTCCTGCCGATAATGCTTGGTGCGGCGGATGTGGCGTTCCCAAGGCTGAATTTGATGTCGTGGTGGCTGTTCCTTATTGGTGGACTGCTTGCTATTTTATCAGTTTTCCTTCCAGGTGGAGCCCCCGATACAGGCTGGACATTTTATATTCCTTACTCTGTAAGAACATCAACGAATGTTATACCTGCACTTCTTGCAGCATTCGTTCTCGGATTTTCTTCAATTCTTACCGGTATAAACTTTGTGGTTACCACCCACAGGCTAAGAGCAAAAGGAATGACATTTTTCAGAATGCCACTTTTTGTCTGGTCGCTCTATTCCACTGCCTGGATACAGGTTCTTGCAACTCCGATTGTGGGAATTACACTCCTTTTAGTGATTTTTGAGAGAACTCTTGGAGTTGGAATTTTTGATCCTGCACTCGGTGGCGATCCTGTTTTGTATCAACATTTATTTTGGATATACTCACACCCCGCTGTATATATTATGATACTTCCTGCGATGGGTGTAATTTCAGAGATCATCCCTGTATTTTCACAGAGGACCATTTTTGGATATAAGTTTATTGCTTTTTCGAGTATTGCGATTGCATTTTTAGGCTCACTTGTATGGGCACACCACATGTTCACATCGGGGATGAGTGGAGTTGCAATGGTAGCATTCTCAGTGCTAACCTTCCTTGTTTCGATTCCATCGGCAATTAAGGTTTTTAACTGGGTTTCCACTCTTTACAAAGGATCAATCAAGACCGAGCCACCATTGTTGTTCGCTCTTGCATTTATCTTCCTCTTTTCGATCGGTGGTTTCACAGGTCTTATACAAGGTGCACTTTCTGTAAATCTTCATATTCATGACACTTCATTCATTGTGGCTCACTTCCATTATGTAATGTTTGGTGGTACGGGATTTGGAATATTTGCAGCTATGCACTACTGGTGGCCAAAAATGTTCGGTAGAATGTATAACAAAGTTGTGGCAAAGGCCGGATTCTGGGTACTCTTCGTTGGCTTTAACCTTCTCTATTTCCCGATGTTTGTTATGGGATGGCTCGGAATGCCAAGAAGATATTACGATTATTTGCCCGAATTTCAGATTTATCATCAACTTTCAACCGTAGGATCATGGATTTTGATCACCGGTTTGTTAATTATGTTTATAAACCTCTTTAATGCCATCAAAAAAGGTAAAAAAGTTACTGAGGCTAATGTTTGGGGCGGTGAAACCCTTGAGTGGGAATCGCCTACACCTCCATATCTGTTCAATTTTGAGAAGGCTCCGGAAGTTCACGGAGGACCATACGAATATAAGAGAAACGAGAATTCTGAACCTGAATTAAAGGAGGAAAAAGCTTGAGCAATACAACTTCAGCACAAGGAACAGTAGAGCACATGCACCGCGATGATGAGGGCTCACGCCTTGGAATGTGGCTTTTTCTGTTCACAGAACTGTTACTTTTCGGCGGTATGTTCCTGGTTTATGCGGTCTATAAATTTACGCATTCAGAACAGTTTCACATCGCTGCAAGGGAGCTAAATACTTTATTTGGTGCTCTAAATACGATAATTCTGCTGACAAGCAGTCTAACAATTGTACTGGCTATAGTTGCAATTTCCAGAGGTCAGAAATATCTTTCTCTCTTCTTTCAATTGATGACGCTTGCCATGGCTGCGGGATTTCTTGTTAACAAATATTTTGAGTGGTCTGCTAAAATATCTCACGGGATCTACCCCGGAAGTGAAAAACTTCTTGAAAAAGAGAGCGGCGAGATACTTTTCTTCGGTTTGTACTATGTAATGACCGGGCTTCATGGCTTGCATGTTATTATCGGTATGGTGCTGATTGGAATAATGACATGGTGGACCTGGAAAGACAAAATAAATCAGAGCCAATTTGTTCGCCTTGAATCAGCCGGTCTCTACTGGCATTTGGTGGATGTGATCTGGATTTTCCTTTTCCCATTATTTTATCTTATATCGTGAGGTCTTAAATGAGCGAACATAATTCACACGAACATAAAGATCACGCACACGGTTACGGGCATTATATAATCATCTGGTTTGCACTTTTAGTGTTAACCGGTTTGACTGTAGCGGTGGCAGGTATCAATTTTGGAAACCTTACGATAATTACAGCTCTATCAGTTGCTGCTGTTAAATCATTTTTAGTGATGAAAGTATTTATGCATCTTGAAGTTGAGAACAGACTTTTTACTGTGTTTGTTTATACCTCAATCTTCTTCCTCGCAGTATCACTAATTCTTTTATTTTCTGACTACAGTTTTTTGCAAGGATAGTTATAAATGTTTAACGAAACAAATTACATTGACAGTGTAAATAATGCTTTCACATTTATCGTGGTTATTTCTGC
>CAYSJM010000186.1:0-2712 GCA_964431385.1 uncultured Ignavibacteriaceae bacterium
TTGGTGTATTTCCATTCTTCGTCTTTGAGGGTTGGGAATTTGGCTTTGTTGAATTCTTCGATGGCGGAGATTCGGGTGCGGTGAATGGGGAGGTTCGCTTCTCCGTTGAGGCTTTGTTCGAATTTTTTAAAGTTATCGGTGTACCATTTTTTGATGTCGGTGGTCATATTGTTCCTGCCACGAATTCTTCTACATGGTCTTTTACCCAGTCGTACCCTTTTTCTTCGAGGAAGAGTGCGAGGGATTTGTCGCCTGATTTTATGATTCTGCCTTTGTAGAGGACATGTACGAAGTCGGGTACGATGTAGTCGAGCAGTCTTTGGTAGTGGGTTACTACGATGAATGAGTTGTCGGGACGGCGGAGTGAGTTTACTCCGCTTGCAACGATTCTGAGGGCGTCGATGTCGAGTCCTGAGTCTGTTTCATCGAGGATTGCGAGTTTGGGGTCGAGTACTGCCATTTGGAAGACTTCGTTTCTTTTCTTTTCTCCGCCGGAGAATCCTTCGTTTACGGAACGGCTGAGGAGGTCTTGCGGCATTTCAACGAGTTTCATCTTGGTTTTCATCATTTTGAGGAAGTCCATTGCGTCGAGCGGGTCTTCGCCTCTGTATTTTTTGATTTCGTTGACTGCGTTTTTGAGGAGGTTTGTGTTTGATACTCCGGGGATTTCTATGGGGTACTGAAATGCGAGGAAGACGCCTTCTCTTGCTCTGTCTTCGGGGGATAAATCGAGGAGGTCTTTCCCGTTAAAGGTTACGGAGCCTTCGAGTACTTCGTATTCTTCCCTGCCTGCGAGTACTTGTGCGAGTGTGCTTTTTCCGGAGCCGTTTGGTCCCATTATTGCATGGACTTCACCCGGTTTTACTGTGAGGTTTATTCCTTTTAATATTTCTTTGCCATCGATGGCTGCTCTTAAATTTTTAATTTCTATCATTTTCGTCTTTCTTAATTTTTATTAACCGACACTGCCTTCGAGGCTGATGCTTAAAAGTTTGGTTGCTTCGACGGCAAATTCCATGGGGAGTTCTTTAAAGACTTCTTTACAGTAGCCGTTTACGATCATGCTGACTGCGTCTTCAGTGGAGAGACCTCTTTGGTTGAGGTAAAATATCTGGTCCGCCCCTATTTTTGATGTGGTGGCTTCGTGTTCAACGGTTGCTGTGGGGGTGGTCACTTCAAGATACGGGAAAGTGTGGGCACCGCATTTGTCGCCTATCAGGAGGGAGTCGCACTGTGAGAAGTTACGGGCACCATGGGCTTTTTTGCCAATTCTTACGAGTCCTCTGTAGGAATTGTTGCTGAACCCGGCGGAGATACCTTTGCTTACGATGTTGCTTTTTGTGTTTTTGCCGATGTGTATCATTTTTGTACCTGTATCGGCCTGTTGCATATTATTGGTAACAGCCACGGAGTAGAACTCACCAACTGAATTGTCGCCCGAGAGGATACAGCTTGGATATTTCCAGGTGATTGCCGAGCCTGTTTCCACCTGAGTCCAGGAGATTTTTGAGTTTACACCTTTGCAGAGACCTCTTTTGGTTACAAAGTTGTAAATTCCACCTTTACCGTTTTTGTCACCGGCGTACCAGTTCTGAATGGTTGAATATTTTATCTGAGCATTATCCATCGCCACCAATTCAACCACTGCGGCGTGAAGCTGGTTTTCATCTCTCATTGGTGCTGTACAGCCTTCGAGGTAGCTTACATAAGAATATTCATCAGCTACTATCAGGGTTCTTTCAAACTGTCCTGTGTTGGCTGCATTTATTCGGAAATATGTGGAAAGTTCCATTGGGCATCTGACCCCTTTTGGAATATAAACAAAGGATCCATCGCTGAAAACTGCGGAGTTAAGAGCGGAGTAATAATTGTCGGCAGCAGGAACTACTGAACCGAGATATTTTTTTACAAGGTCGCCATGCTCTCTGATTGCTTCTGACATTGAGCAGAAAATAATGCCGAGTTCGTTTAATTTTGCTTTGTAGGTGGTTGCAACCGAAACGGAGTCGAATACCGCATCCACAGCAACATTTGCGAGCACTTTTTGTTCTTCGAGGGGAATCCCCAATTTTGCAAATGCACTTAGAATTTCAGGATCCACTTCGTCAAGACTGTTCAGTTTTTTCTTCTGCTTGGGAGCTGAATAGTAACTGATCTCCTGAAAATCAACGGGTGGATACTCCACATTGGGCCATTTTGGTTCTTCAAGTTTTAACCAGTGTCTGTATGATTTTAATCTCCATTCGAGCATCCACTCAGGTTCTTCCTTTTTTGCGGAAAGTGCACGAATAACATTCTCGTCTAATCCCGGAGGAAATGTGTCGGCATCGACATCAGTTACAAATCCATATTTGTATTCCTGATTCGCTAATTGCTCTATCTCATTTAGCTCGGTATTGCTCATTAAAGGTCCTTGTTTCAAAAAAAAATAAATCCGATATATAAACTTATCGAATCTGTACAAAAAAGTCAAGATTAATTATAAAATAGTAACAAGATGTGATTAGATTGAGTTCCAAAGACTAAGTTTAAACCGCAAAGGGTGAATTATGAAACCGCAAAGGGAGCAAAGAAGAGAAATTATTAAACCGCAAAGATCGCAAAGATCGCAAAGGAGAATAAATATAAAACCGCAATGATCGCAAAGATCGCAAAGGGGTGTTTAGTTGACTGGTAGAAATTTTATAAATCAGAAGAGGAGCGACAATCGTC
>CAYSJM010000187.1:0-2699 GCA_964431385.1 uncultured Ignavibacteriaceae bacterium
ACCAAAAAATTCGTTATCAACAAGTAATCGGATCAGGAATATAAAATGACGAAAGTAAGATTAAGAAGAATCGAAGAGCGGCGGCTTAAAACGGGACATCAGTGGGTTTTCAGCAATGAGATCCAGGATGTCGAGGGAAATCCGGAAAACGGTGCTTTAGTAGATGTCTATTACTCTGCAGGACAGTACCTTGGCACTGGTTTTTACAACAAACATTCTCTTTTTGCGATAAGGTTACTCGACAGAAAACCGATTCCCGATCTGAGGACAATGTTTGTAGAGAGGATATTCTCCGCATTGGGTCTAAGGGAAAAAGTTTACCCTGAAAGACGGTCTTACAGAATGGTTTTCAGCGAGAGTGACTTCCTCCCCGGGCTGATAATCGACAAGTACAACGATACTTATGTATTGCAAGTAAACACGGTAGGAATGGAGAGAAATCTCGATCTTATTGTGGATGTGCTTTCGAGAAATCTTGGGGCAGAGAATGTTTTTACCCGCAATTCCCCATATTTCCGTCAGTTGGAAGGATTGGAGTTTACCGATGAAATTTTATTGGGAACGGACGATATCCAGCATATTGATGATGGAAAAGTAAAATATGTGGTCAATTTCCAGGAAGGTCAAAAGACCGGCTTTTATTTTGACCAGTGTGATAACAGAACCTTCACCGGTGAACTTGCAGAGGGGCTTGATGTGCTCGATGCATTTTGTAATTCGGGTGGTTTTGGTTTACACTGTGCTTATAATGGAGCAAGATCTATAGACTTTGTTGATTCTTCACCTGCTGAAATTGGGCATGCAGAGATTAACTTTAACTATAACCGTTTTCAATCTGAAGCAAATTTTGTAGTAGCCGAAGTATTTGAATATTTGAAAAACTGTGCTGACGAGGGAAGAAAATATGATATGGTAATCGTGGATCCCCCGGCATTCGCTAAACAGAAAAAGAATATCATTCCGGCAAAACAGGGCTATCAGAAGCTGAACAGAAGTGCACTCCGATTGATAAATAACGGTGGATATCTCATCACCTCATCCTGCTCATTCCACATTACGAAGGATGAACTTCTTGATATTATCCGTGAAGCCGCTTACAAAGAAGAAAAGCAGCTCCAGATGATTCACTATAATGGTGCGTCAAAAGATCACCCTGTTATTCCATCGATGCCTGAAACATCGTATCTAAAATTCTGTGCTTTCAGAGTTTTTGATATTGATAAAGCACAATAACAGGAAATAATTTGCAAAAGGGATGTTAATTTTCGTTTTAACATCCCTTTTCTTTTTGTAACTTATAATCTCAATCTTTTGCAACATTCTGCGAATGATTACGAATTGTTTCACATATTTATTGAGGTCCCCATGAAAAAATTTTACGGGTTAGCCTTGTTTGTTATACTTGTCACTGCAGGACTGGCACAATCGACATACACGACCTACCGAACAGAACAGATTGATGGTAACAATAATTTTAATACCACCTACGAAAAATTCAACACTACACGAGCAGAGATTTCATCCTTCGTAACCTGGGATAAAGATTCAATTTACATAGCATTCTCAGGTTCCACACCAAATGGATCGTTAACTGATAACCAACGAGCAATACACATCTACATCGATAGTGATCCACAGTTAAATCCGACACAGGGAACGGGAAGCACCGGTGGTGACGCCTGGCTTTGGAATCCAACTCTCCCGTTCACCGCAAATTATCATTATGCGTTTAAAACGGGTAACAACGAAGAATTTAAAAGAAAATATAACGGTGGTGGATGGGGTGATTTTGGATTCGGAACGAAAAACTGGAAGAATGGTGCCGCTAACTTCTGGGAAATAAGTATAGCAAGATCAGGAATCGGCAACCCGAACCAGATAAGCATAGTTGCTTATGTTGAAGAGGATTGGACAGGTGGCACAGCCTGGATTTCAGGCGGTCTTCCTGAAGGACTTTTCACCAACACGCAGACACAGGGGAACATTACATTCAATAATAAATTTCTGAATGTCAATTTCCTTGATAAAATTGCTCCAAACGCAACTGCCAATATCAACAACTTTGGCTGGTCGCTAAAGCTTAAAGCAATGAACGGGACTGTTTCGGATACTACAGCGATGGCAGGAATGTTTCTTAACACTTTAAACGGTTACGACCCCGGCATCGATTTACCTAAACCACCTTCGGCACCGAGCCATTTTATTGAAGTCTATTTCCCTCATAACGATTGGGGCTCTGCCCTCGGGCCAAAATATGAGAGAGACTTTAAGCTATATACCGATCTTTCAGCCACCACTTCAACATGGAGTTTTACTGTCAATTCTGATGTGGTGGGAAACATAACTTTGAGTGCTTCGTCATTTTCTGATGTGCCTTCAAACTATGCTATCACATTAAAAGATATGGCGAATAATGAATTAACAAATCTACGGACGGGGACTTACACTTATTCGAACGCAGGTGAAGCCACTGCAAAAAATTTCGAACTGATTATCGGTGTAACTCTCTCAAATCCAACGATTAACCTGAGCACAAAAACCTTTAACTATGGTGTTATAAAAACCGATAAAGATTCATCATTCACCCTGACCATTTCGAATACGGGTGATCAGACTCTTCGTCTTACAGGTTTGACTCTGACAGGTGATTTTTATTCGATAAGTGGTGATACAGCAACTTATCTTGTTAAAAATGCATC
>CAYSJM010000188.1:0-2689 GCA_964431385.1 uncultured Ignavibacteriaceae bacterium
TAAGTGTACTGTCAAACATCAGAACATCATTATATGCTGTAGCTGATGGTGAAACAGGTCCGGCGATCCAGTTAAGCCCCGCATTTGTTGTAGTGTAATAAGGCGGGTTATTATTGTTATTCAGAATTATCCCTTTTCCATCAGCGGAAATTGAAACCAGGTTTGAATTGAATGTATTATCGATCAACACATAACTTATGCCGCCATCCGAACTTCTGTATATTGATGTTTCTGAAATTGCAACAATATTCAACGAGTTTTCTACACAACAAACATCATCAAAGCCAATAGACGATATACCCGAGCCCTGAATCCATGAAGCGCCGCCGTCATCACTGTACATAGCAAGCCCGAAATACCCGACTACTACCCATCTTCCCGATGTTGGGTTGTAATCCATGGCAGTAACTACATTTGGGAAGTTTACGCCGTTCCAGGTTACTCCATTATCAGCACTTCTCACAACATTGCCGTTGCTCATTATAGCCAAAATGGATTGATTCAATGTATTCAAATTCATCTTGGTAAATGAACCGCTGCCTGAAGCTTGATAGACCAATTGCCATGACTCGCCGTAATTGGTTGATTTCCAGATTGCCGGCTTATCCGAAGTATCTTTCCCGCACATTAGGAATGAACCGGGAACTGATGATATCTGGGCGCCGGCATACGTATATTCTATATCTGAATTATAGTTTGAATCAAGCGGGTCCCAGTTTAAACCGCCATCAGTCGTTTCGGCCCAGTATGTCACGTTCAATGCTCCGCTGCCCGTTCCAGGGCCTATAGGATTTACCGGATCATCATCGCCACAGCCTGTGCATCCAGCTAATGATGAGATCAACAGAATACCGAAAAAAAATATTGCAAAAGTTTTCCATAATATGAATGCTCTCATTTTTATACTCCTGCTATGACCCTCAACAACTTCATTAGTTATTTACAGCGCATTTTATTATTAACCAAAAAGGAGATATTGAGGGATAGGAAAATTTTTTTATGCGCTAAGTTCAAATTAGATAATAATCATAGGCATAGCAAAGAAATATATTTATATTTGTATAGGTCTTTTTCATTACGGGAACTTGAAAATGCTTATTTCAGGTAAATTTTTAATTATTTGTAAAGCAATTATTAAGGGAAATTATGGTCGGAACTAAACTGTTTGCTCTCATCAGTACTTTTTCGAAGAAAGAAATAAAGGAATTCGGACTTTATGTAAGTTCTCCTTTCTTTACTTCCGGCAGAAATTACCCAACAGAAAAGCTTGTCCGGCTGACATATTGTATAATTGACGTTTACCCCAACCTGCAAAGTTCAAAACTGGATAGGCGGGTATTGTTTACGAAACTCTACGGAAGCAGAGCATACAACGATAATACAATGAGAAACCTGTTCAGTGATCTGAAGGCGCTTGCAGAAGGATACTTAATACAGTGCAGGGCTAAACAAAATTCCTTCGGGAAGGAACATGATCTTTTGATAGAGCTTTTCAACAGGAAGCTTGAAAAGGAATTCATGAAGCAGCTTAAATTTTGTTATAAGCTGCTTGAAGGAAGAGAACAGAACAGTGACTTCTTTTATGACAGGTTCCGCACTACAGACTATCTTTCTTACTTTAACGGCAGAAAGCAAAACATGAACAGCAGCGAGATACAGGATACCTACAATGATTTTAACAGGTTTTACATCTTAAGGGCGCTTCAGCAATTCATTTTGATGATCAACTTAGGCAACCTGGTGAAATTTCAGTTTAAGATGCCTATGTTCCGCGAAGTTATGAAACACATTGAGAATAATCCGGATGATTATGAAAAGATCCCGAGAATAGTTATTTATTATAGTTTGATAAGAATGCTTTCAGAAAAGGAAGAGAAGTATTTCTTCATATTGAAAGACCAGCTAAGGAGACTGGAAAGCAAGCTTGATATAATAGACAGGAATAACATCTATGTTTGCCTTGGTAATTTCTGCCTTGAAGAGATTGCAAAAGGTAATGAAAGATATCACCTTGAAAAGTTTGAGAACGATAAAAACTACCTGGCAAGCGGTTTGATACACGCCAAGCATTTTTTCCATTTGAACCTGTTCATGAGTATGGGGATGAATGCTCTTGACCTGGAAGAATATAAATGGACTGAAAGTTTTATTGCTGAACAGATAACGTATGTAGCGCCCGAATTGCAGGCGTTTGCAAAAAACTATCTTACCGCTGAGCTTAACTACAGGAAAAAGAATTTTGATGCCGCGCTAAAGTATCTTGCTGTTATAAACGTAGAAATACCTTATTACAAACAGCTTATAAGGAATCTGAAATTAAAGATCTTTTTTGATACCGGGTACATTAACGAAGCATTGGGGCTTGCAGAAACATCTGTAAAATTCCTTTACTCCTTTGATGAAAAAGATTTCAACGGACGGAATGATTTTATGCTGTTTGCCAAATATTACCTGGCTCTGCTGAAGCTAAAGACCAAAAAGCCTTCAAAAAAAGGAGTAAATGTGGAGGCAGAGCTGCTTGTAAATGAAATTAACTCTGAAAGATTTTTCCGAAATAAGAACTGGCTTCTTGAAAAGCTGAAAGGACAATCTTTAAACTGAGCTTTTACATTTATGAAGGCGGTTACGCTTAATCCGCTACCCATCCTTCAGCATAACAAGCAGCATCCTGAAATCACTTACCGCTTTT
>CAYSJM010000189.1:0-2574 GCA_964431385.1 uncultured Ignavibacteriaceae bacterium
GCTCTTCAAGAGCAAATAGTCTATCGTATCGTACCTTCCTCACCCTGTAGAGAGCCACCATGGCGGTTCTTCTCCGGGAAACCTTACAAAAACAATTCTAATGCACTGTGACATTTTAAGCAATTAAGATGCCTTTGAATCGTTATTTAGATACTTAATCTTTTTGGAAAATATTATGAGTAAATACACAAGACCGTTGACAATACTGCCCTGTTTAGTTTTATTGCTGAGTTCTGCTGTGGAGGCACAATACTTTGACACATTGATATTTAAGACCTACGGTTACTATTGGGAGGAATCGGTTATATATATGGGAGATCAAAACGATGATGGTTTTGATGATTTTCTTGTCTGTGCGATGGATTCAATAAAGGGTCCATACGGAAAAGCTCGCTTTTTTTATGGCGGGAACCCCATTGACACAATACCTGCATTTACTATTCCATTTTTTACTCCCAGATCTATAACTGCATGCGATATAAACCGGGATGGATACCGGGATATAATAACTCAACGACTGAGTCCATTGTATCCCATTGTGTATAATGTGTATTTTGGTGGACCACAACTTGATACGATTGTTGATTACTCATACGCATTTCCTGATACAGTTGAAAAAAATGCCATTTTCCAAGCAAGGAATTGGCCCGTGGATTTTGATGGAGACGGATATGAGGAGTTGATTATTACATCCATGTCGTTATTTGTTACACGCAAAGGTCCCTACGCCGGAATTTTTGTATTTAAGACGAACGATAATCTATCTCCA
This sequence comes from uncultured Ignavibacteriaceae bacterium, assembly GCA_964431385.1. Classification (GTDB taxonomy): domain Bacteria; phylum Bacteroidota; class Ignavibacteria; order Ignavibacteriales; family Ignavibacteriaceae; genus UTCHB3. The sequence continues at coordinate 770 of CAYSJM010000189.1, forward strand.
ATGGAATACAAAATAATAACTGATTTTCCTGATACTCTTTATACCATTGCTAATGCCGAAAAGTACTTTGGAGATATAGACGGAGACGGGAAAGATGACATGACCTTTTACCAACACGGGGTTTACACGGAATTGGGATTAAAGGATAGACGCCGGTTTTATTATGGTAATGATTCTCTTGATTTTAGCAATTATTACCAATTCAGTGATGACACAATCCGAAGTACGCGTTTAATGTTTATTACTAATGATATGAACAAAGACGGCAAAGATGAAATTGGTGTGTTAACAATTACAGGTTCAAATCCAACCGCCATATCATACGGAACACCTCGCCCACCGGACATCACTCCTGATGTTGTTCTTAGAGCGGGTATCCAATATGCAGCAGGTTTTTCACCCGGAGATGTAAATGGTGATGGTTACAATGATTTGATTAAACATGTCCCCTATGATGAACAGGCTATATTTCTTGGTGGAGCAAATGTATCGGGACTCGTTGCAAAATATTACAGCACTTCAAGCACATTTTACAGCTTAAATTTTGGCGGTAGGGTAGGAGATGTGAATGGAGATGGGATTGATGATATATGTGTGGGAGAAAACGGGACTTCCATGCATTCATACGCAGTACCTGCGGGGAATATATATATTTATAAAGGGAGCAAAACACCAGTCTCAGTAAAAAATGAAACGGAAGAAAATCAAGAAATTACCGGTCTTGGCTTGACTGTTTCACCAAATCCCACCAATGGACCGGTTACTGTACGATTCATTATGCCTGACTCCGGTGTTATTCAGTTAAAAATTCACGATATGCTTGGACAGGAGATATTTAACAAAACACTTTGTAAGGAGAAAGGAGATCACACAGAAATAATCAATTTTAAGGATATAACTGCATCAACAGGGATATATATACTTTCACTTGATCATGAGAAAGGGGGTAAACATCAAAACAAAAATGCGAAAATTCAATATTTGAAATAGCCCCCGGTTAAATCCCTCACTTGACATTCTTCAGGCAATTTCGGAAGCTACGCAGCGTGATCTCCGCGATCAGTAGAGTTATTTCTCTTTCACTGAAAAATCATACCTCAGACTAATTCAGAATATTTTATTATCTTGACGCACTCAATAAATCGCATTTGGAAATGATTACACAACAATCTCTTGACAAGGCAATCTCTGTCTGCCGTGAATTCGGAGTGAAAGAATTGATCCTTTTCGGAAGTGCCGCCAAGAACTTCGCTGACGCTGAAGATCTCGACATAGCGATCGAAAATCAAACAAAGGGTGATTTCCTTGACCTCGCCGTTCGGTTGGAAGAAGAGCTCGATGTGAAGGTTGACCTTGTTAAATTATACAGTGACGACAGATTTTCTGACTACGTCCGAAAAACCGGCAGGCTGATAAATGTTCAGTGAAGAGCAACTGGAACCGATCCGGATAGAATTAGATTCGATCCAAACAGTTCTTAATGAGATCACCGCTATTATCCGGCGGACAGGAAGCTTTAGTCTTCAAGAAGTTGCGAAAGTTCAGACACATTGTCTATCATGGTTATTCGTTCAGACTTGAGTATGAACTAATGAAGAATAATGTCGAAGGGTTACAAGATTCGTTCAATATGTTTATCCAAAATCTTAAAGCAAATAAACTCAATTAAGTATTATTAACCGTCAGGAACACACCGGTGAATCCCGGCCTTGGAAAGTCTAAACCTGAAACCGCGAACAGTGTTGTTTACGAGTACAACCTTCTAAACAACTACCCAAACCCATTCAACCCTGAGACAATGATAA
>CAYSJM010000190.1:0-2560 GCA_964431385.1 uncultured Ignavibacteriaceae bacterium
ACGTATTTTCCTTTCTGTTAATTCTTTCAACGAGTAATGTATTTTCGCAAAGCGGATGGTTTCAACTTTCATCACCTACAAATCGGACAATATATACAGTGTTTTTTAACAGTATAGATACTGGGTATATTGGAACTGACAGCGGAAAAGTATATAAAACACTTAATGGTGGGGTGAACTGGATTTCGATAAATCTATCTACAACTAAACCGATTGGTAAGATAATTTTTGTAAGTCCAAACATTGGTTATTTACTTTGTTATAATTCTAATGGGCAAGATGTAATATTTAAAAGTACAAATGGTGGCTTAAACTGGAGTATGATTTCAATACCTTACTACACATATCCTGAAGATATTTATTTTATTAATTTAAACACAGGGTATGTTGCTAACTTTACTAATGTATTAAGGACGTCGAATGGAGGCATGTCTTGGGATACACTACGTGCAGAATTTCCAAGTACAGGAACTATACAATATTATGGGGTCTTTTTTAAGAACAGTCAAACAGGGTATGTTGTTGGTGGTCATCAATATCCAAATGTATTTAATAATAGAGTAATATGGCAAACTGTAAATGGAGGTCAAAATTGGTCCAGGGTAAATACACTTTCTGGCTGTGAATACTTAAGAATATCTTTTTTAAATGAGGTTACCGGTTATTCAGTAGGTGGCTGCAACTTCATATCTAAAACTACAAATGGAGGAAGTACTTGGAATGCTGTTAATCTTAATCTGTCAGGTTCTTATGCCAATTTGGGATCACTTCAAATAATAAATAGTAACAAAGTTTTCACCTGTGGCAGATGGGGATTGTATAATACGAATAATGGAGGAACAAATTGGTCACTTATTCAAATACCTTATGAATCATATCGCGAGATATCGTTTCCTGGTGATAGTATTGGTTATGTAGTAGGAGAATTTGGCAGAATATTTAAAACTACAAATGGTGGAACAGCATTGTATATTAGTACAATTTCATCTCAAATCCCCCAATCCTTCTCTCTCCACCAAAACTATCCAAACCCCTTCAACCCGGTAACCAAAATACAATTTCAAATTCCCCTCTTGAGAGGGGTGTCCGAAGGACGGGGTGTGTTTACAAAAATTTTAATCTACGATCTCCTCGGTCGTGAAGTCACAACACTTGTGAGCGAACAACTCAAACCCGGCACCTACGAAGTTGAATGGGATGGCACAGGATTTGCTTCAGGGGTCTATTTCTATTCGCTGATCACCTCGGATTATGTAGAAACTAAGCGCATGGTGTTGGTGAAGTAAGTTGATACTTTGTTTTTCTGTAACCAGAGCAGATGCTGAAACGAGTTCAGCATGACAAAATTCTGGATACATTTATTTACATCAATTACTATTTCATTTTCTTTGAGTATTGAGTATTTTTATTCAATTAATTAAAGGTTAAATGAAAATATCATTACGATTTGCTTCAATTATCCTGTTAACCCTTTTAATACAATCCGGATCATTTGCCGGCAAAATTGAACTTAAATTCTTTTCCAGTGAAACAGGCTATGCGCTTTCTCCGGAAAATCTATTGCTTTCCAGCATCAATTCTCCTGCTGCTGCTTCCGTTAAGCTTAATAAATCAACTTCCAATATATTTTACTCCGAGCTTGCCCCCGGAACTTACTTCATAAGTACATTCCATACTGGCTATGCCGGCTCGCAGACATATTTTACAATCGGCAACGATGACAACATCAGCTATGATATATTTCTTGATCCATTGAGCTCAAATGCTAAACTTAATCCGGCCAGGATCAAATCACTGCTGCGAAACGATGCCGCACTGATCCTTGGATACGCCGTTGATGACCGAACCGGCGAACCGCTGGCAAATGTGAAAGTAACTAATGGCGGCTCAATTACGTTTACGCAAACTGATGCTTCGGGGTATTTTGAGTTTACATTGCCTGCGGATTGTGATAGCCGGACATTCACTAATATTACATTCGAAAAAGCTCCGTTCGCCGCCAAACAATATGATAATTTTGAGCTGACAACAAATACTGATTTCATCTTCACGGTTAGGCTGAAAGCTGAAAATACCTATTCAAAATACATTCCCGTTTCAGAAGAATGCACTGATTGCGTTTCCCCGGTCATGTTTACTGATATGGCTGTTACCGGATTTGTTCTGCCGCTCAATATACGCGTTGGCAAGAACTGCACGGGCACAAGCTGCACATCTGCACAGGTTTACTCACTTCAAACTTATTGCAAGTATGTGCTCCCGGCAGAAATTTATGCATGCTGGGGCAATATCACCGGCGGAATGAACTCGCTGCAGGCATGTGCCGTTGCCGTCCGCACTTATGGAATGTACTATGTTTACAATCCGATTAACGCATCGCTATATGATATCTGTGATAATACTTACTGTCAATACATGGGCAGCGTTACTTCAACCAATACCAGCAATGCTGTCGATAATACCTTCGGTTACATTTTAACAAACTCATCCGGTGTTGTGCGGTCAGAATATTCCGCCGAAAATAACAACAAAGGCTGCGGTAACGGCTACTCGGGAACTG
>CAYSJM010000191.1:0-2544 GCA_964431385.1 uncultured Ignavibacteriaceae bacterium
GTGGTTTTTTCCTTAACATCACTTAATCCATCGATCTTTTTGTCATCAACACCCTTTACAAACGCTACAATATTGTTTTTGGGTGATGATATAACGCCTTTATTCATTGTGAACGGGGCGATAGCTTTCACTTTGTTTTCGCTGCTGATCTTTTCCATCAGCCGTGTGTGATCAGCTATTACTCCGCCGGAATCTGATTCTATCCTGATATGCGGATCGAATCCGGTAAGGATATCCATCTGGTATTTATTGAATCCGTTGAACACAGAGAGCACCGCAATAAGCGCAGCAACACCAACGGTTACTCCAACAATCGAAATAAGCGTGATAATTGTAATGAACTGAACCTTCTTTTTAGAAAGCAGGTACCTGCGCGCAATAAATCTTTCAAACATTAATTACTATAGAAATAATATTATTCATCAAACACCAATATGGGTTCCCTGTACAGCCTGACCCTTTTTGTATCTATTTTATACTGAATATACTTTTGCAGTTCTTCATTCCTTTTTTCAAGATGCTCGCTGCTTTTGAGTGCATCAATGAGGATCTTAATATGCAAAACCCTGTTTGGTATTAGGTGCCTTGATATTCCAGCCGGCAGCTTCTGTTTAAGCTTTGAAATGGCTGCAATATCGCTTTTTGAAAAATCCGGAAAAATAACAAGCAGCCCGCTATCAGATGAAAGTGAACTTATATCCGTCAGATCGGTATCGCTATCTATTCGCGCGTAGCTGTATCTCTCGCCATAAAATTTATTGAGCCTTGAAAGCTCTCCAAGCATCGTCTCAAGCTTTTCAGAAAGCGTAATATACAAAGTCCGTCCATCTGTGGAAGTTACAACAAGCGAATTTTTTGACTCCGGCCTGCGTGCAGCATCACAGCTTGTGAATTGAATCTTCTGAGCGTCCAGATATTCTTCCAGTTCAGCTATGGGCATCTCATTCACGAAGTGGTACCATGATCTCAGGGTAACTTCGGGACTGGAGTACTCAACAACCTGCGCTAAAATTGAGCGGCATTCCATTTGCTTCAATGCTTCAAAACGGTTCGCGCCGTCAACAAGCATATATTCACCGCCAAGATCTGCGACAATGAGCGGGTTATAAAGCACTTTTTCTTTTCTGAATCTTTCCAAAAGCCCGCCGTAGCGGTCATCTTCACACTCCTCATGGAGTGCAATAATATCCGCTGGAAGGAGCTTCAGAAAGAACTTCTCGCCGGCGAGGATGGACATAATTTTAACATCAATTTAAACGGCAATATAGCAATCATAAAGTATGTTTTCCGTATAAAGATAAATACCTTAAACAGAAAATACACTTAATCCCATTTGTAAAAAACGAAAAAAGCCGCAAGTAATATACAAACAAAGCCCACGGCATAGTTCCATTTCAGCTTCTCGCCGAAATACAGGACTGCAATTGAAATGAATACAACGATAGTAATAATTTCCTGCATTATCTTGAGCTGAAACAGCGAGAAAACTCCGTAGCCGAGCCTGTTGGCAGGCACTGTCAGCATGTATTCAAACAATGCTATCCCCCAGCTTATTAAAATGGCGTACAGGAGAGGAGAATTCCTGTTTTTTAAATGTCCGTACCATGCAAAGTTCATGAAAACATTGGATAGCACAAGCATACCAATAGTTATATATGGTGTCATTGTATCTGTTAACTTACTTTATTAAATGCCGGAAAGGGCTATAAAGTTTTAGAAAAGAGAATAGTTCAATCCTCCCGAAACTCCCCAGGTGCCTGCCTCTTCAAGTCCGTAAGAGCCGCCTATAGATATACCAAGCCTCTTGCCGGCAACAAACCCAAACCCGCCGTAGATTGAAGATGAATTATAGTTGAGGCGTGTATTCCGCTGGAATGAATAGCCTGCATATCCTGAAATGTAGTTTGAAAATTCAAAAGAAGGTCCGCCGGATATTACCAATTCAGGTTCAAAAGTATAATTATACTGGCTCTTAACACTATCCAGTTTGTTTTGAATTATTGGAGGGTATTTTTTAGAAGATGGAAAGTCCCTCCTGTTAAGCAGATTCAGTTCAATACTGAGGTCGTATCCGAAGTTCCTGTAAGCATATGCCTGCGCCAGACCGAAACAGAGATCTGTTTTTCCTGTACCAAGCTCTTTAGAACTGCTTGCAGTTGGCAGCTTAACGAGGAACTGGAACGCATGTATAAAGTGATCTGATTCAAGAAATGAATATTTTAATGATGTATAAGAGTCACCCAAGCCGGATATTTTACTGCCTGCGAAATTATAAGATTCGGTGAATGGTGAAAGTCCACCTGAGATCTCGAGATTATCTGTGATCCCGTAGCTGAAGCTTACAGGGATATCGATCACTTCATCCCCGTATGAAATACCGGCTGATATGCTCCCTTTTCCTTTTTCAAGTGTATATGCATCCACACCAAATCCGGGACGGTTTGCGCTGAGGAAATATGAATATGCAGTCTGTCCGTAAAGGTTCAGCAGAGTATTTACCCTTTTCCTGTTTTGAGATTGTGAAGAAGCCGGTATGAACATTAT
>CAYSJM010000192.1:0-2544 GCA_964431385.1 uncultured Ignavibacteriaceae bacterium
TCAAAATAACTGCCACGTAAATTAAAGGTCATCACTTTAAGCGGAATCATGAGTTGCTTCTTTCTGCCGATAATAAAATGCCAGTATAGGGTGTGCGATAAAGGGTATACGAGTCGCCGTGTGTAAAAGCGATAAAAACATCTTTGGGGACATAAGTCTCGGTCTGCTGAATCCGTATCATATAATTAATCACACGCCGATTGATGGGCTTTAGGACGCGCTCCAATTTCCCTGTGATAATATCTACCCGTTTTCCAGCCACATCTGAATTGACCTTGAGCCATTGCCGAAAAATAATACCCACCATCAGGGCATTACAAATGGTGAGTCCAATGCCGATGATGGTCAAAATAGATGAATTTTCGGGCTTTGTCCCCAAAAAGATGAATAGTGTTGCGACAAATGCTAATCCAATGAATATCATCGCACCAATCATCATGAGACGGGTTTTTCGTCGCTGTAATGTTTGAATTTGTGACTCGCTCAAATGCCCTTCACGATTTGCAGATAAATCGGCATCAGAGAAATATAATACCTGAGCGAGCGAGGCGGGTGGGGTGGCATCTGCCATATTATGCTCCTTGTGAGGTGTTAACGCGGACATCGGTCACAGAACCCGCCATTTCCACACTCAATGATTTGAGGATGTCTAAAATTTCGAGGGCTAGTCGTTCTTTTTCGGCGGTGAATAATTTCCAGTCAGCGATAAGGATATAACAACGGACTAAAATCTCGGTGGATTCATTGCTCAAATCCAAAATATTGACCACAATCGAATTCGTCTCGACACTATTTTGTTTGCTCAACATAATGCGAGTTTGTTGCATAATACTCCGCAATTGGTCATGTGTGGTAGAAAAAGTCACTTTTAGCCGTAATTCCATTTGTCGTTTTTTGAGGCGTGACCAATTTAACACAGGACTATTGGCGACCACATTATTCGGCAAATACACCACCGCCTGATTCGGTTGGCGAATCCGTGTCGAGCGCAACCCGACATGCTCTACTGTGCCTTCGACATCACCGGTACGGATGACCTCGCCAACATCAAAGGGTCTATCGCTCACAATCGCCACAAACCCAAATAAATTGGCAATCGTATCTTGGGCGGCGAGCGATACAGCCAAACCACCGATACCAATTCCTGCCAGCAAACCACTAACATCATACCCCCATTCTTGCAACAAAATGACCATCCCCACCGCTAAAATGAGCAGTTTAATGGCGACTCGCACAAAAGGAAGGATGCGATCCTCAATGGCAAATCCGGTTAGGTTAGCAATTCGCAAACTAGACGGCGCAAGCAAATCTACCAAGTTATAGATGAATAGCAACAATGCGATGATAATCAACGAGCGCGAAATCCCAAACACGAGATTATTGATGCCTTGTGTGGTGGGAATCAGTTGGATACTCATCAGCAATGCAAGCGCAATGATAAAAAAGCGCATAGGCGACACCAGCACATCCACCGCACTTTTATCATCATCATAGCCACCTTTTTTGACCAAACGGCGCAACGGGCGCAAAATGAGCCATGTCAAAATACGACGCAAAATGATGATGAGCAAAAAGGCGACAAGGACTAATGCCACACGAGCGCCCAATTCATACAGACCATCGGGGAGTTGCGCCAAAAAATCATTGAGGTTCATCGTCTATCCTTTAGCCCCGCTTATTCGGGGTCACTAAACAATCTTTTTTCAGATTTTCTGCGTTTGTAGCCTGTCGGTAATTTGGGTGGGTTTTCGGTATAGTAAGTGACAATTCGCGCCATATATTCACGCAGTGGCGTGTATGTCGCACCAAGTTCTGTTTTGCTAAGGGTGTTATCGAGTTCAGACATCCACAATTCACTGAATGGCGAGCAATCTGGCAAAAAGCCATTCGCCACCAATAAAGAACGGTCTACCATGCGGATTTGTGGTTCTAAACCCACCAATTCGCCTAAAATAGTCAAAAATTCACCAATAGAAACGGTCTCATCTTGAGAAATATTATAGGCTTTGCCCTTGCCCATGCCTGTATTGATGAGGTGCATAATCACATTCACCACATCGGCAGTATACACATGACGCAACGGATAATTAGGCTGTTCTGGGACAAGGATGGGTCCACCATCGCGGATGCGAATCATGTAATTATACAGGCGATTAAAATTATCGCGTTCACTATTGACCATTGGCAAACGCAAAGCAGTATATGGGAATTGTTTTTCGGCATAAGCACGGGCAAATACAGCTTCGGCTTTGCGTTTATCGATGCCATATAACCATTCTTCATAATCATAGGTGTTTTCGGTGGGAGGCGGAATGAGTTCACCCTCATAATCACTCTCTTTGAATGGGCGTGTCAAATTTGCCCGCACCAAATAAACTTGCCCTGTGCTGATAAAAATGTAATGACCTACTTTGCCCGACAAAATCTCGACGATAGATTCTGCTTCGGGTTCTTTATACATCACATTATCTATCACCACATCAAAAGTGCGCCCACCAATTGCCCTGCGGAGTTGTTGCGAATTGGTGCGGTCACATCGTAACC
>CAYSJM010000193.1:0-2518 GCA_964431385.1 uncultured Ignavibacteriaceae bacterium
ATCTTGACCTTGCCGTCGCGCACGCTTTCGAGCCAGGTGCGATCCTTGTCATCGTTCGAAGCGTTGACCACCACCAGGAACTTCTCCGCGCCGCGCCGGTAGACGAGCGTATCGTCGATCACATCCGCATCCGGGGTCAGGAAGTGGGTGTACAGGCTTTCGCCGGGCTGCAATCCGCCGCAGTCGTTGCCGCAGACCGCATCCAGGAACGAGGCCGCGTCGCGCCCAAGCACCTCGTACACGCCCATGTGCGAGACATCGAACAGCCCCGCCGCCTGGCGCGTGGCCAGGTGTTCTTCCTTCACGCCGCTGTACTGCACCGGCATTTCCCAACCCGCAAACGGCACCATGCGTCCGCCCAGGGATTTGTGGACATCGTACAGGCTGGTGCGTTTCAGCGCGGGATCGGCGGGTTCAACCCACGAGAACTCAGGCTTCGCTTCGCCGCCACCCGCCGCCTGGATACCGATAAACCAGGGTTTCCGAACGTCCGTTTTCGAGTCCGTTCCCGTCCGTGAGTCCGTTACAGAGTCCGTTGTCGAGTCCGCTACCACCACCGGCCCCGGCAGCCGCGCCGGATCGTAATCCGGCTGGCCGTCCAGGCGCAGCGAGATGTAGGCATCCGACAGGTCGCGCAGCCAGGTGGCGACCAATCCCGCCTCGGCGGCGGGCGCGCTCAACTGGTAGGAACCGTTATCGAGGCAGGCCAGGCTGACCGCCACGGTCGCCTTGGGGGTGGCAACGCTCGTCGAAACGGACTGTCCGGGCTTGAGCGCGGAAAGGTCCGCACCCGTAGCGTAGTCCAAAAACTGGCGCACGCGGCGACCCCGAAGGTCGAAAACGCCGCTGGCGGAGACATCATCCACATAGAAAAAGTGGGGATAAGCGCTCTTTTCGTACTCAAAATCGACCCCGGCTTCTTCGGCCAGCTTGCGAATTTTCAGGCGAGCTTCGTTAAGCGCGTTGAAATCGAGTTTGGCGCGGCGCACCTTGCCCTTGCGCACCGTATCGACGGTGTGCGGGGCGCAGGCCAGCAGCACATCGGCCATGATGTCGGTCAACTGACGGGTTTTGGCCTCGTCGAAGCCGCGCTGGCTGATCCAGGGCGTGCCCAGGCGGATGCCGCTCGGGTCGAGCGAGTTCTTGTCGCCGGGGATGGTGTTGCGGTTGACCACGATCCCGACGATGTCGAGGATGCGCGCCGCCATATCGCCGGACAGGGCCACCCCGTCCGCGTTCTTGACGCTGGTCACATCGACGTTGACCAGGTGCGTGTCCGTTCCGCCGAACGGCACGCGCAGCCCGCGCTGGATGAACTGGTCGGCCATCGCCGCCGCGTTTTTGAGCGTCTGGAGCTGGAGCTGCTTGAAGGCCTCGCTTTTGGCCAGTTTGAAGGTCAGCGCCAGGGCGGCGAAGATGTGCACATGCGGCCCGCCCTGTTCGCCGGGGAAGACCGCCCGGTCGATTTTCTTGGCGATGGCCGCGTCGGTGGTCAGCAGGACTGCCCCGCGTGGGCCGTCGAGGCTCTTGTGGGTGGTGGACATGACCACGTGAGCGTAGCCAATCGGCGAGGGGACGACTCCCGCCGCGACCAGGCCGCCCAGGTGCGAAATATCGGCCAGGAAGGTCGCCCCGACTTCATCGGCGATTTCACGGAATTTTTTCCAGTCGGGCACCCAGGAGTAGGAGGACGCGCCCGCAATCAGCAGCTTGGGCTTGTGTTCGAGCGCCAGGGCGCGGACGTTGTCATAGTTGATTTGCTGGGTTTCGGGGTCGACCGCGTAATGGACGGCTTTGAACCATTTGCCGCTGCGATTGACCGAGGAGCCGTGCGAGAGATGTCCGCCGTGCAGCAGGTTCATCCCCAGGATGGTGTCGCCCAGGTTGACCAGCGCCTGGTAAACGGCGTTGTTGGCCGGTCCGCCCGAAAGCGCCTGGACGTTGACGAAGATTTGTTCGGGCTTGACGCCGTTGGCGGCAAACAGTTCGCGGGCGCGGGTGATGGCCAGGCTTTCGACCACATCGGCATATTCGACGCCCTTGTAGTAGCGCGGATCGCCGTTGCGGCGATATTCGGCCAGGCGCATTTCGTAATCGAACAAATCGGCTTCAGACATCTTGCGCCATTCATCTTCAGGGTAGCCCTCGGCATAAATGTTCTGGAAGGCGCTGCCCATGGCCTCGCGCACGGCCAGCGGCGCCTGGCTCTCGGAGGCAATTAAGATGATCTTACGCGCCTGGCGCTCGGCTTCGAGCTGGGTCAGCTTGTAAACATCCGGGTCGAGGTCGGCCAGGGAACCGCGGAATAAATAGTCGGACATGCACATCTCCTTATGAATGGGAACTGTAGGTGATCAAAAGAGCTGATGTTTTGGATTGTAGTCGGTAACAAAAGGCCGGGCAAGGCAAAAACGGGGCAGCCCACACCGGCTTATTTCTCAGTATCCAGCGGTACATAGGCCTCAACATAATACCAATTTGGGCCGCGTTTGGCAAAGAACCAGATCATATTCATTGA